>NZ_CP051774.1:4488455-5129663 GCF_012913485.1 Luteolibacter luteus
GGAGTCTGGACTGGCAGCCGGGACGGGATCGTGGCCACGATCATCGCCATCGCCGCGTCTCTGATCTTCGGCGGTGCTGCGGGCAATTGGTTCGGCCCCAGTGAACACGGCTGGGTCGGGCAGCTCCTGACGATCTCCGGAGGCACGATGTTGATGGCTGCCGCCGTGTGCCTGCTAGGGTCCCTGATCTCTGGCCGGAATCCGATTTTCTGGGGCATGGGAATGCCCCTGCTGGTCTATGTGGCCGGCTCCTTCTGCGCCCTCGTCTCCGGACAAGCCGGCGTTTCCGCCTTTCTCTTCGGTGCGCCGCTCTTCTGCGGTCTGGCCATCCTGGCGGGCGTCATGTGCGCCTATGTCCTGGACAAGGGAGATTGAGGGCCTCGGTCCGCCTATTCTTGATCAGGCGCCTGCCCCTTCGCCAGATGACGATAGATCATTTCGTCGGTCATCCGTGAGACCGCATGAAGATTCGAGTGAATCGCCAGAAGTGTCCACAGGCTGGCGGCAGTAATGATTTTCCAATCCCAGAGCGCTCCTCCTAACACGCGGTCGATCAAGGCTCCCGCTTCCGGGATCTGAAGGATCCAGAAGCTTGTCAGGCCGAAGGCGAGTATCCTGCCCCAGAGTCGAACTCCTCGTTCCGACTTTGGTGGTTTGGCACCGATGATCTCGAGAATGGGAAAGCAGAGTGCCAGCACACCGCCAAGCACGACCGGCAGCGGTGCCCAAGGATCGTGGCCGGTGGCCAACAAAAGGAAACCGGTGAAAAACAGCAGCGGACCCGTGATGGCGGCCATCACGAACAAATACCGCAATCTTTTGAAATGCCGCATCACGCCAAGCTGAGGAGACCTTACCACTCGGCTGTCACTGTGGTGCCGGCTTGGCTTCCCATCGCGGTTCCATGCGGCGATTCATGGGCACGCTGGACCGTATGCTCGTGAAGGAGGCGATCCTCATCTTGGGGATTGAGGCTCGGGACCTTGGCGATAGTGACCGCAGGCGGACCGCCATGATCCAGCGGATCCAGGCCATTGGTAGGCTGGCAGGAAGTCGCCAGGGAAAGCAGGAGGCCGGAAGCCGCGCAGTGAAAGAGGGTAGGGAGGCTCATGGAGAAGAGCCTCCTTCAGATCACATTCCGCTCTTCAAGGAAAGGCACCAGTTCCTCGACGCCGAAGTCCGCCAGCACCTCACCATGCCAGTCCATCGTCGGGGCCTTCGTCTGGCCGGAAAGATCCACCATCTCCTTCATCGCAGCCGGATTCCCGGAAACGACCACGTGCTTCACCGAAACCTTCTTCTTCTTGAGGAAATCGACGACGTCATCGCACCAGGGACAGCCGGGCTTGATGTAGAGAATGGGTAGATTGGACATGTGGGGAGGAGCTTCGGCCAAAGAGGCGTGGCCGTCCAATCTTACTCCAAGTCCGGACCGAACATTTTGAGCGCTTCAGGGATCCCTTCCACCACAGGCGCGTCGCGAAGTTTCGACCGGTGGAATTCCTGCAGGTTCGCTGGATGGGTGACAAACAGCGATGCATCGCTGGCTCCCGACAGCTTTCGGAAAACATAGCCGAACTGACCAAAGTAGGCTCCGTTCTTTTGCCCGCCTTCATCCGGTTGCTTGAAGCGGAGACGCGCGAAATCTTTGGGTGCGGCCAGTTCGGTTCCTTCGTTCCATTTCCCTTGGCGAATCCTCCATGCCAAGTCTTCGCCGCATGGTGCCGCGATTTCAAAAGCCATGTCGGAAAGCTTGCCCTCGCGATACCGGGCCAGGATCCAGCGCGGTTTCTCCATGATCCGTGCATCCTCCAGCAAGGCGAAGACGGGCTCCTGCTTGCCTTGTCTCCACGTGTAATAGTGCTCAATCGTCCAAAGTGCCAGACCGCGTGAATTGCTGGAATAAACGCGTAGCAGCCCGGATCTGAATTCCGGCGGCCATTGGTCCGAGATGAGATCGAGCAGTTCGAAGCGGCCACCGCGATTCATCGCGATGCGATAGCCAAGCGATTCGCCTCCATGATCAAAGGCGATGAGCAGGTCCAAGTTCCCGTCCCCATCGAGATCCCGGAGTGTGAAGGGGGTTGCCGGAGGATTGATGCCATAGTAGCCCGCCTCCCAGGATGTTTTCCCTTCCGGAATCCAGGCTGGTGCGATCTCCAAGGTTTGGCTGAGAATCCATTGTCCCGCTTCCATGCTGGCCAGTGTCGCACGATCCGTGGCGATGAGAGCCCGGCGCTTGCCGTCCTTCAGGAGATTCCCGTGAAACACGAGGGCTCCTTCACGCGTGCGGACCGTAGCAGCTGCGGGCGGCATTTCCGCGGCCTTGAGCGTGGCCAAGGCCGTCTCGGGCGCGGGCGCCGGACCATCACCCCAAGGGTGCAGTTCTGGGTTCGCTAGGATGGAAGAACAGAGCCAAGGCAGCACGAAGAGAGTGGCTTTCACGGCAAACAGCACTGTAACGGTTCATCTGCGGATAGCGATGTCTATAGCATGAAGAATCGCGGAAGAAGCGGCGATTGCCTAGTCGTCGCGATTGGGAAGACCCGCAGCAGGCGAAGTGCTCCGGAGAATCAGGAAGACGGAGAAGAGGGATAGGAAAACCATGACGCCGGACAGCCTGAAAACGGCCCCCGGCAATTTGCCCATCGCTGAACCCAGGTCCTCGAGCGCGCTATCATTCAGGGCAATAATATCGACGAGCTTGCGATGGTCCTCCTTGGTATAGGGCTTGCCCAGTCTGGTGGCGAACTTGGCATCAAAATCCGCCGCGGTGGGGCCCGCGGCGATGTTGGCTTCAATCTTCTTGTGAAGCTGCCAACCCCAGAGCGTGGCGCCGAAAAGCAAGGTGGCGAAGAAGATGATCCCGCCCTGCAGCCAGAGGAGCAACTTGCGGGATCGGGGATTCATCGCCAATGGCCTCACTTCACGCGAAGCGCACCGCGTGCTTCTTGGAAAGCTTCAAGACATCGCCCTCTTTCACCGAAATCGCCGCGTTCGGGTCAGTCAGCTTCTCGCCATTGAGCTGGACCGAGCCGGTCGTGATGAACTGCTTGCGCAGCTCGCCATTCGATTTCTCCAGACCGAAAGCGGCCTTGAAGCCATGCGCCGTCAGCGAGAGCACGTTCAAGTCAGCCGGAAGCTCTGCGATCGCAAGCTCGGGCAGCTCTGCCGAAGCGAGATCCTTCTTCGAGAAACGGGTATCCCAGTCTGCACGCGCAGCCGATCCGGCCTCCACGCCGTGGTAACGGGTGGTGATCTTTTCCGCGAGGGACTTCTTCGCGTCCATCGGATGAATGTCCGCGGCAAGCGTCTCACCGAGCAACAGCTGGTAGTAGCGCACCATCAGATCGTCGGAGACGCTCATCAGCTTGCCAAACATGTCGTTCGGCTCGTCGCTCACGCCCACGTAGTTGCCGTAGGACTTCGACATCTTCTTCACTCCGTCGAGTCCTTCGAGCAGCGGCATGGTCATGACCACCTGCTGGGGCATGCCCTCTTCCTTCTGGAGATCGCGGCCGACCAGCAGGTTGAAAAGTTGGTCGGTGCCACCCAGCTCCACATCGGCGCGGACTTCCACCGAATCCCAGCCTTGGACGATGGGGTATTGGATCTCGTGCAGGCGCACTTCTTGGCCCTTCTCGATCCGGTTCTTGAAATCTTCCCGCTGCAGCATCTGCTGCATGGTCACGCGGCCGTTGAGGCGCAGCACGTCCTCGAAGGTCATCTTGCGGAACCAATCGCCGTTGTAGACGATCTCCGTCTTGTCGCGGTCCAGCAGTTTGAAAAGCTGGTCGGTGTAGGTCTTCGCATTCACCAGCACTTCGTCCCGGGTGAGGGGAGGTCGGGTTGCGGAGCGGCCTGAAGGGTCGCCGATCGTTGCGGTGAAGTCCCCGATGATGATCACGATCTGGTGTCCCAGCACCTGGAACTGGCGCATCTTCTCGAAGACCACGGTATGCCCGAGGTGGATGTCGGGAGATGTCGGGTCGAGCCCGAGTTTGATCCGGAGGGGACGGCCGAGGCGGAGCTTCTCGAGAAGTTCTTTCTCGGAGAGGACCTTGGCGGTGCCGGCGATGAGGGTCTGGAGCTGTTCTTCCGGAGTCACGGGGCGCGCAACTTAGGACGCTCCGCAGCGGGTGGCAAGTACTGCGCCGCCTCCCCGGATCCTGCCGGGAAGGGAAAATCCTCCGTATCTCCGGGCTGCGGATATCCACGGCGGAGGCCTGTAGATGCGATTTCAAACGCGCTATCCCTGCCGCCTCGCCTCCGCGAAAAATACCTCCTTGGCACTTGGCAGAGGGGGAAGCCGGGGTTCAATGTATCCGGACATGACTCCGCTCTTGAGGAAGCTCGAGGGGCTGACGGTCCGGGTGGACGACGTCATTTATATGCCCAGCTTGGATGCCCCGCAGGAGCGTCCGCACCCCTTCGTGTACTTCATCTCGATCAAGAACGAGTCCGACGAGAAGGTGACGATCCGCGGCCGCAAGTGGATCGTGCGCGAGGACGATGGCGAGGTGATCGTGGTCGAGGGCGATGGTGTGGTCGGGCAGAGTCCGGTCATCGCGCCAGGTGAACATTTCTCCTACAATAGCTATCACGTGACCCGCGGCGATAGCGTCGCGGAGGGTGCCTTCTTTGGCGAAACGGAGGATGGGGACTGGGTGTTCACCCGCATCCCGGAATTCCAATTGAAGGTCCCGGGCTGGGCCTGATCTGCCCTTGATCGATGCCGCGGTCTTTCCCATGGCTGGATCGGGCCCTGGTCCCTCTTCTCGTGCTGCTGGTGCTTGGCGGCATCGGGCTTTTCATCGAGATCGCACTGGAAGTCCGCGAAAATGAAACGCGGCGTCTCGATGAATCCCTGTTGCTGATGATGCGTGAACCGGGGAATCCCTCGGATCCCATCGGTTCGGATCGTATCGAGGAAATGGCGCGGGATCTCACGGCCTTGGGCGGTCTCACGCTGCTGACCGGCGTGACCTTGGTCGCGACAGGTGTCGCCCTCTTCGCGGATCGGTGGCGCCTGGCACTTCTCGGGGTGGCCTCCGTGCTCGGCGGCACGCTCGTGATGAATCTCTTGAAGCATGGCTTTGATCGCCCGCGGCCGAATCTCGTCGAGCATCACACCGTGGTGCACAATGCGAGTTTCCCCAGCGGTCACTCGATGATGGCAGCCATGGTCTATCTGACGCTTGGCATCTTGCTGGCGCGGACCCAGCCGCGAAAGCGCGTGCGAGCCTTCATCGTGGTGATCTCCATCCTCATCACGATTCTGGTAGGAGTCAGCCGCGTCTATCTCGGCGTTCATTGGCCTACCGATGTGGTCGCAGGCTGGGCCCTTGGTGGAGCGTGGGCCGTGATGTTCTGGCTCCTCGCCATGAAAGTGGATCCCCAGAGTCCGGCGAAATGAGTTCGGACTAGGCGATTGCCTTGGGATTGGCCATTGGGGTGTTTTTCTGACGGCTCGGTTTCAGGGATGCGTGCGCAGCCGTCATGGGTCCTGGATCCATGTGACTGGCATGGTTATCCGGGTCTGGCCTGAAGACGGTGGCAGATGTTTTGCTGCGATCGTTATGAGAACTCCGATGGCGCGATGGCCGAGTTCTCCGGAGCGCGTATCCCGGAGAGCTTTGGCGTGGGAGAGGAAGTTCCGTTGCTCTGCTGCTCGCGCAGTGGAAAGGTCATCACCGATCTTCCGGGTGAAAGACACCTCGCCGTTACGATCGGTTACTTCTGGGCGGGGGGGGATGATCGTTTTGTTTCTGTGCTACCGCTACGGCGGCAGGGCTGCTTGGTTGGTCGGCGTTACCCCATCGGGCGTCGCCAAGAAGTGCATCGGTAGATCGTGAACTTCGATCGGCAGTTCCGGGATCACTTGTTCCCGGAAACACACGCCGACCCGCTCCGACTCGCTGTCCGCGGCCGAGAGCGCGCGATCATAGAAGCCCTTTCCCCGGCCGAGTCTCTTGCCGCACTTCGTGAAGGCCATGCCGGGACAGAGGAAGAGGTTGATCTGCTCCGTCGGGCAGACTGGAGAATTCGCCGCGGGCTCGCCAATCCCGAAGCTGCCGGATGCGATCCCCGGAAGTTCCTCCGCCGTGACGAAGTGGAAAATGAGCGCCTCCCCCTCGATCCGTGGGAGCACCCACTGGCGATCCGGGAAATCAGCAATCAGTGGCAGCAGCATCGCCTCGCCCGGGATCGACGAAAAGGCTGCAATCACTCGCGCCGGGTGGCTTGCCAGCCAGTCCCGCAAGTGACTGCGGATCTCTCCGGATTGTGAAATCTGAGCCTCTATCCCGGGGCGATTTGCACGTAGCACCCGGCGAAGCTCGGACTTGGACTCGTTGCGGGGACTTGTCACTTGCAATGGCGGCTTTGGACCCGGAATCTACCGGTCGTGATCCCGCGCTGGCAAGCTGTCCTCGTCGCCCTGCTTCTTCCGTTTTCCGTTTCCGGACAGGAAGCCGGAGGGAAATTCGATTGGAAGGAACCAAAGGTTGGTGCGGGTCTGTTCAGTGACGAGCTGGGGATGCTCGACCGCGAACGGGAGGAGTATGCCAATAGCCTTGCGGGTTATGCCTCGAATCGCGTCGCGGAGGCGAAGGCCAGCCCGGCCTCTCTCACCGATGCTCGCCGGCTCGTGGCGCTTTCGCTGCATCTCTCGCCGCGGAATCGCAAGGCGCTGGTGTTGAATTTCCAGCTCTCTCGCGGCGTTCTGCCGGAGGTCCTGCCTGGCGATTACAAGCCGGATGTTCTGGCTCGTCTCCTGTTTACCCGCAGTGAGTTGTTGAAAAAGCAGGGAGGAGCGGAGAACACGCTACTTGCCCGGATTTTCATCGAGATCTCGGCCGAAATGGACCCGAAGAATGACGACGCCGTCTACGCTGCCGAAGTCCAGCGCCTTGATGGCGCGAACGTGAACTGGAATGCGGTTACCGACTCCAAGTCCGCGGCTCCCAAGAAAGGCGCTGGCGAGGGGGAGGGCGGCGTGCCCTGAGAGCCCGGGGCAACCGGGTATCCCGCACGCTCACACGAGGGGCTTGCCAGTCGGCGGTGGAGCCTTAGGCTACCGCCTCTTTTGTCATGAAAATCTGGTTGGACGGCGAATTGGTGGATGAATCCGAAGCGAAGGTGTCCGTGTTCGATCACGGCTTGCTCTATGGAGACGGCGTCTTCGAGGGCATTCGCGTCTACAGCCGGCGGGTCTTCCGCCTTGAGGAGCACATCCGCCGTCTTTTCGATTCCGCCCGGGCCATCGTCCTCGACATCCCGTGGACTCAGGAAGAGGTCTGCCGTTACGTGGTGGAAACCGTGGCCGCCAACGGCCTCGACAACGGCTACATCCGCCTGGTGGTGACCCGTGGTGCAGGCGGCCTCGGCCTGAATCCCTATCTCTGCAAGCGCGCGAGCATGTTCATCATCGCCGCGACCATCAGCCTCTATCCGAAGGAACACTATGAGAACGGCTTGTCCGTGATCACCTGTGCCACCCGGCGCCCGGCTCCGGCTGCGCTCATGCCGCAGGTGAAGTCGCTGAATTACTTGAACAACATCATGGCAAAGGTGGAGGCAATCCAATCGGGTGCCCTCGAAGCCATCATGCTGAACGAGCAGGGCTACGTGGCAGAGTGCACGGGCGATAACATCTTCATCATCCGCGATGGCAAGGTGCACACTCCACAGGTCAATGACGGTGCGCTTGATGGCATCACCCGCCACGTGATCTTCGAACTCGCCGAAAAACTTGGCGTGCCGATCGTGGAACGTCAGCTCACCCGCTACGATATCTTCGTGGCTGACGAGTGCTTTCTCACCGGCACCGCCGCCGAGGTGATCCCTGTGGTCGAGCTGGACCGCCGGAAGATCGGTGATGGCAAGCCGGGTCCGGTGACCCGCCGTTTCATCGACGCCTTCACCGAGCTCGCCAACTCCACCGGCACTCCGATCGACTGAGCCTTAGGCCTGTCGATACCACCGAATCTCCGAGGGCAAGCGGCGACGCTTGCCCTTTTCCTTTTTTGGGCAAGACCCTGCGATAGAGCGCCGGGTTCAGTGGTCCCCGTCTAACGTCACGACCTCTGGCAGTAGATTGCAGCTCACGGCTGTCCTAGGATTTATCCGTGGAACATTTCGCATCGCAATGCCCCAAGGAGCCTTTTGGCTCCCCTATTCGATCAGATCCAGCCTGTTAAATTTCTTGTTTTATCAGGGGACAACAGGCCGCTTGCGCGGCCGGGGAAGGGGATTCTTTTTTCTGGTCGATCTCCCGCAAAACGGGTCCCGATCCGGCCATCTTCCCCGCCTTTCCCCGCAGAAGCCGGGACGCTTCAAAAGCTACCGCAGAAAACACCATTTCTGCCCGAGATTTCCTTTCGCATTCTGCACGGGCGCTCTTAGCTTGGCTTGGCAATGGACTGCGACATCTGCGGCAAGAAGGCAAAGGTGCACCTCACCCAACTGGTGGGCGGGCAAATCAAGAAAATCGCCCTTTGCGACGACTGCGCCAAAGAGAAGGGGGTTACGGATCCGACCGGCTTCGCTCTGGCGGAGATGCTGCTTGGAAAGCAGCCCGGAAAGGCCGTCGCACCTGTGGCTCCACCAGTCGGAGGAGGTGTCGGACGTCGTTGCCCGCAATGCGGATTCACGCTGGATGACCTCCGGCGGATCCGTCGCTTCGGATGTGCGACTTGCTACACGACTTTCAAGGAAGAGGTGAACCAGATGCTGCGCGGCATGCACAAGGGGAACAAGCACTGCGGCAAGATGCCCGCAGGCTTGATGGAACTCCATGAGCGCACGCAGCGGTTGGAAGAACTCCGCGGCAAACTCGACCAAGCGATCACCTCGGAAAACTACGAGGAAGCCGCCGGTCTCCGCGATGAGATCCGCCAGATTGAACTCCGTGCCGCCGCTTCCCGAACGACTGAAACGCCATGATGCGCTTTTCCACACTGATCAAGAATCCCGCCGACTGGATGACCGGCGAAGGCGCGGATAATGCCATCGTGCTAACGTCCCGCATTCGTCTCGCCCGCAATCTGAAGGGTGAGCCATTCCCCGGCTGGGCGAAGAAGGAGCAGCGCCAGCATATCCTTGGTCTGCTGCGCCCGGCTGCGGAATCGCTGCCCTGCATGAAGGATGCCTTTTCGCAGGAACTCGATGACCTGACCTCCGTGCAGAAGCAGGTGATGGTGGAGCGCCATCTCATCAGCCGTGAGCATGCTGCCCGCGGGGAGGGGAGCGCGGCTGTCATCGAGCGCCGTCAGTCGATTGCCCTCATGCTGAATGAAGAGGATCACCTGCGCATGCAGTCGATTCGTCCTGGCATGTCCCTGCGTGCCGCTTTCGATGCGCTGGCAGCGGTGGATGAGGAGCTTGAGCAGTCGCTGGAAATTGCCTTCGACCACGAGTTAGGCTATCTTACCACTTGCCCCACGAATCTGGGAACGGGGCTGCGTGCCTCCGCGATGCTTCATTTGCCAGCTCTGGTCCTCAGCGATCAGATCGGCCAGGTGCTGCAGGCCGTGAACAAGATCGGCCTGGCGGTCCGCGGGCTCTACGGGGAAGGAACGGAGTCTCTGGGCAATCTTTTCCAGATCTCCAACCAGTCCACGTTAGGGGAGAGCGAAGAGACAATTTTACGCAGGCTGGAGCGCGTTATTTCCCAAGTTGCGACACATGAGCGCAACGCGCGCGACAAGCTGCTGGAGGATGACCCTGAAATGGTGAGCGATAAGATCGGTCGTGCCTACGGGGTTCTACGGCATGCATGGATCATTGATTCCAAGGAAGCTCTGAATCATTTGTCTTTGTTGAGGCTGGGGGGAGACCTCGGTTTCCTGCCTGCTGATACCGTGAAAACCTGCGATGGTCTGTTGATGGATATTCAACCGGCACACCTCCAGCTACACAGTGGCAGGAAATTGTCGCCGGAAGAACGTGACTCCATTCGAGCGGAAATCGTTCGCTCCCGGTTGCAATCCCTTGAAGCCCCTGATATTCGTTCTACAAGGAAGAAGAACGGAAACGACCCAGATCCCGAGATTCTATGAACAATTTCACACCCAGAGCCCAACAGGTGCTGGCCCTCGCCCGGAAGGAGGCCGACCGCTTCAACCACAGCTACGTGGGTACCGAGCATTTGCTTCTCGGTCTCATCAAACTGGGGCAGGGAGTGGCGGTCAACGTTCTGGAGCGGATGGGTCTGGACTTGGAAAGTGTCCGGATGGAGGTCGAAAAGGAAGTTGGTACCGGCACCGGTCAAAAGATCTCCGGTAGCATCCCTTACACTCCCCGCGTGAAGAAAGTCTTGGCCCTTGCCAACAAGGAAGCCAAGGCGCTGAACCACTCCTACGTGGGCACCGAGCACATTTTGCTTGGACTGCTCCGCGAAGGCGAGGGGGTCGCTGCCCGCGTCCTCCGCCGCATGGACGTGGACATCCAGCGCACCCGGAACGAAATCCTCGCGGAGATCGACCCGAACTTCACGCCGGATGACGACGAAGACGATCACGACGACGAAGAGGACGAAAACTTCGAAGACGAAAGCAACGAAGGCGAAGAAACCGAAGCGGAAGGCAAGACCAAGACGCCTGCCCTCCGTGCCTTCGGACGCGATCTGACGAAGCTCGCCCGCGATAACGATCTTGATCCGGTCATCGGCCGCGAGTCGGAGATCGAGCGCGTGATCCAGATCCTGTGCCGCCGCACCAAGAACAACCCGGTGCTCATCGGGGAAGCCGGTGTTGGCAAGACAGCGATCGTCGAAGGGCTCGCCCAGGAAATCGCTTCGGGTAACGTTCCCGAAATCCTCCGGGACAAGAAGGTCATCACCTTGGACCTCGCACTGATGGTGGCGGGCACGAAGTACCGTGGTCAGTTCGAGGAGCGGATCAAGGCCGTCATGGACGAAATCCGGAAGGTGAAGAACGTGATCCTTTTCATCGACGAGCTGCACACCATCGTGGGTGCCGGTTCGGCGGAAGGCGCGATGGACGCTTCCAATATCATCAAGCCGGCGCTCTCGCGCTCCGAGCTGCAGGTAGTGGGCGCGACCACGCTGAACGAGTACCGCAAGTATATCGAAAAGGACGCCGCTCTCGAGCGTCGCTTCCAGCAGGTCAAGGTGGACGAACCCTCCGTGGAAGACGCCATCAAGATCATGCGCGGCTTGCAGGACAAGTACGAGACGCACCACAAGGCCCACTTCACCCCGGCAGCCGTCGAGGCTTCGGTGAAGCTGACCTCGCGCTACCTCACGGGCCGCTATCTGCCGGACAAGGCGATCGACGTGCTCGATGAAGCGGGTGCCCGTGCGCGCATCGGCACCATGACCCGCCCTCCGGAAATCAAGCAGCTCGAAGCGGACATCGAACAGGTGAACCGCGAGAAGATCTCCGCGATCGGAGAGCAGGACTTCGAGAAGGCTGCCGCACTCCGTGATAAGGAGAAGCAGATCAAGAAGAGCCTCGATGAGACTCTGAAGAGCTGGCGTGCCCGCTCGGAAGAAACCGTCGTGGACGTGGGCGAAGAAGACATCATGGCCGTGGTCTCGAAGTGGACCGGCGTCCCGCTCCGCCGCATGGAGGAGAAGGAAGCCGAGAAGCTCCTGAAGATGGAGAGCGAGCTGGAAGGCCGCGTCATCGGTCAGGACGAGGCCGTGAAGGCGATCTCGAAGGCGCTGCGCCGCTCGCGTGCCGACCTGAAGGATCCTCGCCGTCCGATCGGTTCCTTCCTCTTCCTCGGCCCCACCGGTGTCGGTAAGACCTACCTCGCCCGCAATCTCGCCGAATTCATGTTCGGTGATGCGGACGCGCTCATCCAGATCGACATGTCGGAGTACATGGAGAAGTTCACCTCCAGCCGTCTCATCGGATCGCCTCCGGGATACGTCGGCTACGAGGAGGGTGGCCAGCTTTCCGAAGCTGTTCGCCGCCGGCCTTACTCCGTGGTCCTCTTCGACGAAATCGAGAAGGCTCACCCGGACGTGATGAACCTGCTGCTCCAGATCCTGGAGGAAGGCATGGTGACCGACTCGCTCGGCCGCAAGATCGACTTCCGGAACACGATCATCATCCTCACCTCGAACGTGGGTGCCTCGACGATCAAGCGCCAAACCTCGCTCGGATTCGGTGCGATGTCCGCCGACGAAGCCGACTTCGAAGGCATGAAGGAGAAGATCCTCGAAGAATCGAAGCGCTACTTCAAACCGGAGTTCCTCAACCGCCTCGATGACCTCGTCGTCTTCCACATGCTTGAGAAGAAGGACCTCGACCAGATCGTGGATCTCGAGATCGACAAGCTGCTCAAGCGCCTTCGCGAGAAGGAAATCACGCTCCAACTCGAGTCGAGCGCCCGCGACCTGCTGGTCAAGAAGGGTTACGATCCTGCCTACGGTGCACGTCCGATGCGCCGCGCGGTGGAACGCTACCTCGAAGACCCGCTGGCCGAAGCCCTGCTCCGCGGCGACGTGAAGCCCGGAGATACCGCCAAGGTCGTCTGCCCGGAAGGCAAGGAAGAGCTGGTTTTCGAACCAGTCGAGTCCAAGGCCGAGCCGGACAACGCAGGAGTCTGATCCCCGCGTAACAAATCACAAAGGCGGCTCCCGGAAGGGAGCCGCCTTTTTTGCGATCTGATTTCGCCACGTCCTCTAGGCAACAGCACGTGATGTCCCTCCATTCAACCAAAGGTCCCCGACCTGCGTTTGGGTCGCCCGTGTGGGATCCCCGCCTTTGGGTTGTCCAGATGAACGCGGAGCGATACATGTGGCTGGATGCCTCGAGCGAGCGCCTACGATGAGAGCTATCCGACTTGTTCCTACACGCACGCATGGCTGCGGGTAATGGGTGAAGATGTCGACCCGGACGAAGTGACCGCGATCGTGGGAGTCTCTCCAACCTCGACCCAGCGTCGGGGTAATCCCGTCGAAGGTCACCCGGGTAAGACCTATTCGCGCGGCGGTTGGTGGATTGGGACCGAAGGATTACTGGGAAGCAAAGACGCCCGGCATCATCTCGATTGGATTCTGGAGAAAGTCCCGGGAAAGGAGCAGGAGTTCATGGAACTCCATCGCCGGGGCTATCTGGTGGATGTCTGTGTGCGCTGGGATTCCCGTCACGGCCACGGAGGCCCGACGATTAGTCCGAAGCAGATGAAGGCGCTTGCAGATCTTGGCGTAGACCTGTGGTTCGATGTCTATGTCGCAGACTTCGAGGACTAAAGGCGCGCTTCCCATCAATGCTCCTCGGCCGCGACGCAAAGTTCAATCCATCTTGCTCAGCTCGGGCAGAGCATTGGCGTCCGCTTCGGCTTGTAGCTTCGCCTCGGCGTCCCTCGGAACCTCGATGGTGAAGCGGGTTTCTTGGCCGGGGATCGAACTCACGTTGATCGTTCCGCCGTGCGCCTCGATGGCGCGCTTCACGATGGATAGTCCCAGGCCGGTTCCCTTGATCTCTTCCTGCGAGTGGTGTTTCTCCACGCGGTAGAAGCGTCGGAAAATATGTGGGAGGTCCGCGCTTGGAATCCCCACCCCGTCATCGGCGACCCAAATTCGCGTGAGCTGTTCGTCGCGATGGCAGCCGATGGAAACCGTGAGGCCTTTCCGCGGATTCTGCTTCAGCGCGTTCTCGATCAGATTGAAAAGAACCTGCGTCCAATAGAAGCGGTCGCCCGCCAAGGTCAGATCCACATCCGGCATGTCGATCTTGATGACCGCCTGCTGACCTTGGATCACGGACTCCAGACGTTCGAGGACATCGCTCACGCAGGAGCGGATGCGGAAAGGTTTCACCTTCAACGCTGCGGCTTCCCCGGACTCCAGACGGGAGATCACCAGCATGTCTTCCACGATGCGGGAGATACGCTCGGTGTGCTTGCGCATCACCTTGAGGAAGCGGCGCGTGAGATCCTTGTCATCGACGAGGTCGTCATCGATGAGGTTCTCCAAGTAGCCATTGATGATGGCCAGAGGGGTGCGCAGTTCGTGGGAGGCATTTGCCACGAAGTCCTTCCGGATCTGCTCGGTCTGGTACTCGCTGGTCACGTCACGAATCACGACTCGGGTGGTTGGGTCGTCGGCCGGGCTGTCCGAGAGACGGGCGGCATCGATGACCCATGCATTCATTCCCCGGCGCTCTTGGTCGCCGAGGGGTGAGGATTGCTGGCCGAGGACCGCCCGCGTCACGGTCGGCTCGCCGGTGTCCAGGCAGCGCATCAGTGCCGCCGCCAGACGTTGATCGAGGAAGGCTTCGTGAACGGTGCGACCGGTGAGATCCCGGCCGCGGAAAAGCGTGCGCGCCGCCTTGTTGGCGAACAGCACGCGCGCATCCGCATCCACCAGCATGAAGGCGTCGCCCAGTGCGTCGAGCAACTGGTCGCGCTCCTTGCGGGCGTTCCTCATGTCGAGATCCAGCTTCAGCTTCCATGCTGCTACTTCCTCAGTGAAATCCTTTCGTGCCCTGCGCAGTCGTATGGCCGTGACGGCCAAGGCGGTGAATGCACAGAGCGCTGCAAGAATCAGTCCAATGACAAGTGGGTCGGTCATCCTCAGAGGGACGACACGCAGTATCCAATGCCACGCACGGTTTCAACCATCGCCGCGTGTTCGCCCAATTTCTGGCGCAGGCGCTTCATGTGGGTATCGAGGGTCCGGCTATGGACCTCGTCGCTATAGCCCCACACGGTGCGGAGCAGGTCGTTGCGGTCCTGAGCTTTCCCGGCGCGTTCGGTCAGGAAAAGGAGCAACTTGAATTCGGTGGAGGTCAACTCCACCGGGTGGCCTTCGAGGTAGAACTTCAGCGAGTTCTTGTCGAAACGGAAGGGTCCGTAGCTCACCTCGACCGAGCCGGGCGGGCCGTCGGCGCGCTTCAGCACCGCTTGCACGCGGAGCATCAGTTCCTTCGGGGAGAAAGGCTTGGTCAGGTAGTCGTCCGCGCCAGCTTCCAAGCCTTGGATCCGGTCCTCGGTTTGCGCACGCGCGGTGAGCATGATGACAGGGATGTCCCGGCTGCGGGAATCACGGCGGAGCTCCTTGAAGACGCCGTAGCCGTCTTTACCCGGGAGCATCAGGTCAAGGATGACGAGATCGGGACGTTCATGGATGGCGATGTCGGCACCGGTGATGCCGTCATGCGCCTTGAGCACCTCGTAACCCGCGCGCTCCAAATTGAAGCCCACGAGGTCCGCGATGTCCCTTTCATCCTCGACGATCAGGATTTTCTGCATGCGGGCTGAGCTTTAGGGGTACCCTCCGATGCCGGGAACGGAGGGCTTGTGACAAAATCGACAGATTCACAAATCGCTCACTACTAAGCACTCATTTTCATTCGAGTCACCTTGGAAGATCGAAAAAGCTCAACTTCCGTTGCCCAGCCCGGCCTAAAAGTGAATCGTTTCCCGGCATCCGGTTTTAAATGAATGCTTAGTCTTCAGTCATTTGTGCTTCTGGTGCCATTCCTTGTAGACCAAGGGGGAGATCTCTGAAGGCTTGATCTCGGAACGGCCGCCCCAAAAGACGTTCGTGTAGGAAACGGGGATGCCGATGGCCTCCAGATGGCGATCGATGGCGGCTTTATGCTCCATCACGCGGGCTTTCTCGGTGCCGTGGACCACGCCCATGATGTTGACGTTTCCGAACTGCGGACCGCCTTCGCGCCAGTAACAATGGGTCATGCAGAAATGACGGCCGACTTCGCCGCCCGCTTCGATTTCGCGGCCTTTCGGCACTGCCCAGTGGAAGAGGCCGTTGAAGCGGGTCACGCGCTCGCCCGAGGACGATGGCTTGACGTGTTCCAAGAACGTGGAGAAGCGACCGATGACTTTCTTGGAGTTCAGGGTCTCCGCGATTTCGCAGAAACGATCAACGGTCAGGCCGAGCTTGGCTGCGCGGGCCTCCCACGGATTCGCGATGATTTCGTCCGGGGTGAGCTCCTCCTTGAGGATGAGGAGGGTATCCCACTCCTCCGGAGTCAGTTCCACCGGCACAGTGGTCATCATCTCGGCACGTTCGTCGGCCTTGTCACCCGGTTCCAGGGTGCGGCGGCGGACGTGGCCGACTCCGAGAGCGAAGACGCCGTTGGCAGGCATCAGCAGGTATTCCTCGGCCCCGGTCAGGCGGAGCAGGGCGGTGGCATGCTCATCGAGGGACTCACCCACCGGCACCTTGAGAGTGGTCCAGAGGCGATAGCCGGAGCCGGAGACCTCGGTGTCCGTGGAGCGAATGACGACGTGGCCTGAGAAGGGGTCTTCCTTCGACATGAAGTCGAAGGCTGCATTCAGCTTCTCTTCCGGAACGCGCCATGCAACCAGCGCACCGTGAGCGAGTTTGGTGGAAAGCAGGGTCTGGCGGACGCGACGGATAATCCCCGCCTCAAGCATGGCCTTGATCCGCTCCAGCACCGTCTCCAGTGGCACCCCGCTCTTCTCGGCGATCAAGTGGAAGGGCTGGCGCTGGAAGCCGGCGATCAGATCCTCGGAAATCGCGAGGATTTTGGCGTTGATGGGATCGCTGTGCTCGACGGGGACGGTTTGCATGGGTGGAAAGCTAGGTGGCGAAATACGGTCCGGCCACGCGGAATTTGCGGGAAATTCGTCCGATTATCGCGCCTGCGGAGACTGGGCTTCAATCCTTTGGCTTTCTTTCAAGGCTCGCCAAGTAGCGAGGACCCGCTCCTAAATCCGGCCTGTTCCGCCTGATAAAACAGGAAAAATAACAGGCGATCCGTCACAGTCCGCACCATCGAAGGGGACGGGAAGCAGATGGGAAAAGTCCGGCATGGGGGACTTTTATCGAAGGAACGGGCTTCTTGGAATCTATTCGAATGGTCCCCTTCTTTGGAGGCACGGACTTCAAGAAAGCACGGGAATGCTCAGGGCCCAGAGGTAGAGGGCGATGGCGAGGATGGCTCCCCAGAAGCCACGCTCCGAGAAACCCGCGCGGCGGATCCAGAGCGAGGATACCAATCCCAAAGGCGCCAGCACCGATGCTGCCACCACGAGACGCGGCGATCCTTTGAAGCCGCCCAGATCCGCGACAATCGGTACCGCCGCGAGACCCGCAATGGCCCCGCTTTGGACGATCTCGCAGATTCTAACCAATGGCGACTTCCCGGACACGATGGACCCAGAGTTAAGGGAAAAGATTTCCCAATCAAAGTATGAACTGGAGCCGATATTGGAATGCCGGAATTGCCTGTTAGATCAGGCCCTTCACCCAAGCCACCGCGGACTCGCGGTCGGCCAGGCGTCCTTCCAGTTGTTCCGTCTGCACCGCATCGAGGATCTCGCTGAAGCGAGGACCTGGAGCAAGGCCCAGGCGGATCAGGTCGTGGCCGGTTACCAAGGGCGCCGGGATCAGAGGCTGGGCTGCAAACTCCTCTTGCTTGGCGATGAGGAATTCAAGGTTGTCGGTGAAGCCATTCGAAGAGCCGCAGTCCACCCGGTGGAGATCCAGTTCCAGCGGGAAGGTGGGTGCGGACATGAAGCGCTTCAGCTTCGCAGTCCGCATTTGCTGCACATTCATGAACTGCATGTGCCGCGAGACGATGAAGGCTACATCCTCGATCACGTGATTGGGATAGCGCAAGCGGCGCAGGATCTCCTCCGCCATCAAGGCGCCCATGGCATCGTGGCCGTTGAAACGGATGCGGCCGGCCTGTTCATCGAAAGTTTGTGTCGGGGGCTTCGCGATGTCGTGAAGCAGCACCGCGAGGCAAAGCTCCAGCGGAGCCTCCGGGCCCAGCATCTCCAGCATGATCCGCGTGTGAACGTAGACATCCCCCTCCGGGTGCCACTCGGGCGGTTGTTCGCAACCGATCAACGGCAATACTTCTGGCAGGAAATGTTGGATCAATCCCGAGTCCACCAACAGGTCGAGCCCGCGCGCCCGCGCCGGTTGCACGATCAGGCGTGAGAATTCGTCGCGGATCCGCTCCGGCGAGATGCGCAGGAGGCCATCGGCGTTCGCTTGGATCGCAGCCCAGGTGTCGGGCTCGATTTCAAAGCCGAGCGTGGTGGCGAAACGGATCGCCCGCATCAGGCGCAGCGCGTCCTCATTGAAGCGATCGGCGGGATTGCCGATCGCGCGGAGCACGCCTGCCGCGAGGTCTTTCCGGCCGCCGACGAAGTCGATTACCTCGCCACTCTCCGGATCCTCGAAAAGACCGTTGATCGTGAAGTCCCGGCGCTTCGAATCTTCCTCCGGAGTCGAAAAAGTCACATCGTCCGGACGGCGTCCATCGCGATAGGAACCATCGGTCCGGAAGGTGGCGATCTCCACGTGATGACCTTGCTCCTTTGCAATCACCACTCCGAAGTGGGCCCCGACTTCGTTTGAGCCGGGAAAAAGCGCGGTGACCTGCGCGGGGGTGGCGGAGGTGGCGATGTCGTAGTCCTTCGGGATCTTGCCCAGCAAGCCGTCCCGTACGCAGCCGCCGGCGAAATAGGCGGTGTGCCCGGCCTTCTTCAGACGGCGGGCGAGGTTGCAGGCGGCGTGGCGGGCATCAGGCACGCCCTGTCCATAGGATTGGCGACGGCGGGCGTCCATCTCTTTGGCCCTTGAGAGGGGGAGAGGTCTTGACCGCTTGTGCGCGGGCGAGTCATGATTTCATGCGTATGAGGAATCCCTCGATCCCGCTTTCGCTGATCTCGGTGATATGCTTTCCCATACTAGCGGGGTGCCGGGACGATGCGGCGAAGCAAGCTCAGGCCAGCCAGCAATCCCGTCAGATCTTTGCCCTTGATTCGGAGATCACCGCGATCCGCCGGGAACTTCAGGAGCCGGTGCCAGACGTGACCAGGGAGATCGATGTCGCCCGGGCCGAAGCCGCCGAGCTCGATCGCAAGATTTCATCGGAGCAGGATAACCTTAAGAAGGATCTGGCCGGCCAGAAGTTGGCGCTGTCCAAATTCGAGGAATACCGGAGGCTATACGTGCTGGGAAACAAGTGAACAAAGCATCCGATGGCAATCTTCGATGACCTGCTGACCAGTTATCGCGGTGCCGGCGTGATCGGTACTGTGATGGGTGTTTTCGTGCTGGGAGGATTTATCTTCCTTTCGATGTTCGCCTTCGATCCCCAATACGGCGGGGCCTTGCAATCGGTCGATAGCATGCTCGCCGCCCAATCCCGCGAGATCACCTTGCTGGAGGCGGAGAGGTCGGACGCGAAGCAGAGTTATCTGAAACACTTGGAGCTGAAGGGGCGCCAAAGCGAACTCGAGGCCTTGCTTGAGAAAAACGAGGACAAGAAGGCGAAGCTGGAAAAGCTGGCCCGACTTCGCGAGCGAGTGCGGATAGCATCTGCAAAGATCGATGCGGAAGTCAGGGATTATGTCAGCAGCTATCGCGATCAGGTTCGGACGGCGGCGACCGGTGAAGTTCTTCCCAAGATCGTGGTGGCCGGCAAGCTGATCGAAAACGCGGTCATTTCCCAAGTCACCCCTGCCGGGATTCACGTGACATACGATGAAGGGATCGCCCGCGTTCCCGCCAATGAATTGCCGGAAGAGCTTCGCACGAGATTCCAGTTCGAGGAGTCGGAGATGGAAGCCTATCTGGAACGGGAGCGTCTCCGGCTCGGACAGATGGAGGAGAGCATCGATGCCGGCGTGGAGGACAAGGTAAAGCTCGAGCGCATCAAGTATCTGGAACGACGGACGACCCAGGTGACGCATGCACTCAACCGGGCGCAGGCGAATCTCAAATCCCTCCGCCGCCAACGCCGGCCGGATGCCAATGCGGTTCAAAGCACCAACCGCCTGATCAAGGAGGCGAAGGCGGAACTGGGTAAGCTCGATCGTGAGCTGACCCAGCTCCAAAAAGAACGGACTAAGCCGAGAGGCGAAGTGAACGACTAAGTCTCGCTCAGTTCGCCGTCAGCGAGCCTTGGAGATTCGCGCGTCGCTGCTTCGGCTGGAAAGGAAGGATGAAGGCATCATCGAAATCGAAGGCGCTGGCGAAGTCTTCCTTCGTGTCGCTGTCCTGCTTGCCGAACATCTGCTCCTCGATGAGATGGAACACCATCTCGCCGATATCGCTGCTTTCGCGCAATCCCCATTCCCGCATCAGTGTAGAGGCCATTGGGCCGAACTCCTGGATCGCGAGGTCGCGGAAGCCGTGGCACAGCTCGACTCCGGAAACATGGCGCGGTTCACCGCCGTTCCCTTCGGCCGCACGCTTGAGCGTGAAATCGAGAGCTTCCTTCAGAAAAAGGTAGGCGAGGGGATCGTAGCGCTTGTCCCGCTTGAGGACGTTTTCGACGGCTTGCTCGAACTGCAGGGCCTTCATCGCGGGAAAAATGCCTGTACCTTTTTCAGGAGTCAAAGCTGTTAGCGGGCAGCGGAATAACCGTTAGATCCGCGGCGTTACGTGGAACTACGTTGGAAAGGGTTACGCCGCTTCAGTTGCCCAGGCGACCTGCCAAGTCTGCCAGCACTTCATCCAGCTTTGCGGCGGAGCTGATCCGTTGCGGCTGGTCAAAGCCTACCCAGATGGCGGTCGAACCCTTCGGGCCGAGCCTTGCGAGCCACGCATCGCGGCCGGACCCGGTGGCGCCGCCATGCACGCGGGTGCCCGAGGTGTTTTCCAGCAGGGAGGCGGCTTCGCGTGCCGCTTGTCGCCCAATCGCGGGGGTCAGCGAGACCTTCGACTGATAGAGGGATTTTCCATCCGGGGCGGCGATTGATTGGATCAGGAAGGGCTTGGGGCGTTTGCCCTCGTTGCCGAGCGTGGCAAGTCCGGTCGCCAGTTCCAGCGGAGTGGAGGCGGCACTACCCCGGAAAAGATCCTCCGTTTCCACGAAGGGTCCGGTGATGCCGCAGCGCTTGGCGATGCGGATGGTTTCCTTCGGTCCGATCTGGCGGCCGGTTTGAATGGGCTTCCCGGGGAGAACCAACCGCCCGCGCTCGGCAGCAGCGGCTGCGATCCATGGCTCGAAAGCGGCACCCAGATCGCGGCGTGCGCCGCTGCTGCGATCATAGCGGGAATCCAGGTAATCCCGCCCGCCGACGAGGGCGAGGATGCCCCCGGTCTTCGTTTCGAGGGTGACTGCGGAGCACTGCAGATACGCGGGCTCGTTGCCGGCCTGATGATCGGCGTGGACCGGGTACTTCCAGTCCTTCGACTGTTCGATTTTCCGCAGGGACTCGGAAAGATCGGTCTCAAGGCGCAATTGCCAACCGCCATCAAGGGTGGTGCGGACGGTCAATCCTCCATCGCGGATGTCCTCGTCATCCAGGATCTGCTGGAGCTCCTTTTGGATGGCTTCGAGCGCATAGGAGCGCTCCGAGGTTCTCTGCTCCTGAGGGACCAGCACCATGGGGATCTTCTTGATCCGGTCGATCTCCTTGTCATCGACGAAGTCCATGGCCTTCATCCGAGCCAGAACCTGCGATTGCTGCTCCTTCGCTGCTTCCAGATTGCGGAAGGGGGAGAAAATGTGCGGGCCGCGGATGATGCCGATCAGCATCGCGCACTCAGCCTCATTGAGCTTGGAAGTCGGCTTGCCGAAGTAGCTGCGCGACGCTTGCTCGATCCCGTGGCAGCCGGAGCCGAAGTAAATCCGGTTCAGGTAATTCGCTAGGATCTCGTCCTTCGTGTAGCGGGATTCCAGGCGCAGGGTTAGCGCGATCTCCAGCAGCTTGCGATTGATGGATTTTTCCCGGATCTCGAAGGTGTTTCGAGCGAGCTGCATGCTCAGCGTGGAGGCACCTTGGGTGAAATCCCCGTCCTTCACGTTGCGCACGGTGGCGCGGGCCAGACCGCGGAAATCTACCCCGCTATGTTCGAAGAAGCGGGCATCCTCGCGGGCGCGGAGCGCCTTCACCATGAAATCCGGGATGTCTTGGCGAGTGACGAGCCGCCGGTTGCTAGCCCCGGTGCCGCCACCCAATTCCTTGCCATTCCGGTCAAGAAAGACGGTCCGGGCGGGCATCTTTCCTACTTCCGCCAGATCAAAACGGGTCGCCTGATAAAAGTAGTAGCTGCAAATCATCAGGCCCACCAGTGCCATGGCCAGTGTCATCCAGAAGGCCCAGCGTATTCCCGTGCGCAGCCAGCCGGGCATCCAGGCCAGCCAAGCCGGGGTTCTGCGAATAGGGCGCCAAGTGGACACGGACGGATTGGAGACTGATTCCCGACGATTGAATATTGGAAATTGAAGGCCCGAAGCCTTCGTCAATACCCATTGCCCAAGGCTACTCTTCCACGGGGATCGCCTTCAGGGGAGCTTCCTCCTCCTCCATGATCACCTCGTCTTCGGATACCGCTTGGGCCCGCAATGGCTCGTCATCATGATGAGCGGTGCTCTCGTCGACGGCGAGCGCCTTGGCGGGATGAATCGGGCAGAGATCATTGTCCGCCGGGGCCAAGTCGGCCGGGACGTTGTCGGTGTAAGCCTCGCTCGCGTTTTCGCATCCTGCGGTGGCACGCTTGCCGGATTCCCGGCAGAGTCGGCACTCCACGAAGGAAAGCTGCGATTTCAGGCCTTCCGCCTTATACCCGAGCTTGTCAGCGGTCTTCATGATATCCGCCCACACGGGCAGGGCGAGGGTCGAACCATAGCCGCGATCGATGGTCTTTTTCGGGGTGTCCAGACCTACCCATACCGCGCAAGTGATGCTGGAGGTGTAGCCGGCGAACCAAGCGTCCTTGTAGTCGTTGGTCGTGCCGGTCTTGCCACCGCAAGGCTTGTTAAAGCCGAGGCTTTTGATCGATGCCGCAGTGCCTCGCTCGGTGACCTCGCGGAGGATATTCGAGACCGTCCAGGCGGAACCCGAGCGGGTCGCCTCGTAAGAAATCTTGTCGTTCTTGTAGAGGACGTTGCCCTTGCGGTCCCGGATCTCGTCGATGATCCGCTGCGGATAGCGGCGACCTCCGTTCGGGAAGATCGTGTAGGCCGAGGCGACCTCATAAGTCGTGGCTTCCCAAGCTCCGAGATAGGAGGTCGGCAGCTTCGGCATCGGGGTTTCAAAACCCACGGAAAGCGCGGTATCCGCGACTTTGTCGATACCAGCGCGGTTGCCCAGTCGAACCGACATCGTGTTTCGGGAGCGGATCAGGCCGGTTGCAGCGGGGAGCATGCCGCCGAACTTTCCGTCCGAATTCTGGGGCCGCCAGTTGCCCGCGCCCTTGATTTCCCCTTTGTAGATCGGGCCGTCGCTCACCAGCGTATCAGGCCGCACGCCTTGGTCGAAGGCGGAGAGATACACGAAGGGCTTGAAGACCGAGCCGATCTGGCGGCGACCCTGCAAGGCGCGATTGAATTTCGATTCGTCTGCATTCCGTCCGCCGACGATGGCGAGCACCGCACCGGACATGTTCTCAACTGCAACGACGCTGCCTTGGATGTATTCCGGGCGGGTTTTCTGACCTTCCGGCAGCTCCTTCCACTGGGCTCGGGTCTGGTGCGGATAGCCGGGTGAGCGCTCGATCTGGCGCAGCTTCGCGTCGAGAGCTTCCTCCGCCTTCTTTTGGATCAGATTGTCAATCGTGGTTGTGATCTCCAGCCCCCCGAGCTCGATGTTTTCTTCTTCCAGGATGCGCTCGAGTTCGCGGCGGATCGCATCCATCGCGTAGCTATCGTGGAAAATGCGACGCCATTCCGGGCGCACCGTGATGGGATCTTTCTTCGCTTCTTCCGCCTTGTCGGGAGTCAGGGTCCCGGCCACCACCATGCGGTCCAAGGTTCCGTTGCGTTCGCGAACCGCTTTCTCGATGTCATTGAAAGGGGAGAAGGCATTCGGACCGCGGACAATACCCGCAAGCAGCGCCGATTCGGAAAGTGTCAGCTCCTTCGCATGCTTTTCGAAGTAGGTGCGGGAAGCTTCTTCGATGCCGCGAATCGAGTGCCCCCAGAAAATGCGGTTCACGTAGTGCTGGAGAATCTCCTGCTTCGTGTAGTGGCTCTCGATCCGGTAGGACACCGCCACCTCCAGGAACTTGCGGTCCAGTTCCTGGATCTTGCCGGAGAAATCGAGCCACTTCGACTTCAGCGGGAAGCTATTCCGGGCGAGCTGCATCGTCAGGGTTGAAGCGCCCTGCTCGATCCCGCCGCGCTTGAAGTTCTCCACCACCGCACGGCCGACGCCGATCCAGTCCACCCCGCCGTGATTGTAGAAGCGCTCGTCTTCCCGCGAGAGAATTGCCGCCAGGAAGTCCGGGGAAACCTGGGAAATATCGATGACGTCGCGCTTTTCCCCGTGAATGCGGCCCAATTCTTCGCCGCGGCGGTCGTAGACGATGGTGCGCTGCGGCATCTCGGCCACCTTCGCCATGTCGTAGGGCTTCGCGCGGATGTAGTAAAAAACCGCCATGATCAGCCCCACGTAGGCACCGGAAATGGCGAGGTCTCCGCCGATCCGGAGCGGCATCCGCAAAAAGGCGGGCAAGGGCTTCAGGAAGAGGTGGAAAATGTGAAACGGCCAGAAAAGGACTACCGAACCGAGGCCTACGGGTTTCGACGTAGGGGCTTTCTTGCGATTGTTCGAGCGGGAATCGGAAAGCTTGCCAGTGGGGCTGCTGGAGTCCTTCGGGGATGGTTTCGGCATGGACTTGGAGAATTTAACGCGGATGATCCGGAGAAGCGAATGCCATATCGCGCCACAGACAAGGACGCGGGATGGTGTCGCTTCGACGTGTGAGAAAGCGATGAAGCACAGGAGATTTTTCCAAGGAGTGACTGGAGCGATACTCGCAGCCGCCTCGCTTTGCCCGTTGTGGGCTCGCGACGCCGTGGGCTCGATCGAGGACGTGCGCAAGCTCGAAGAGAAAATAGCTGCCGTGGCGAAAAAGGCGATGCCTGCCACCGTGGCTCTGATTTCGGAAGATTCCGGAGCCTCCGGTTCCGGGGTCATCACGACGCCGGACGGCCTGATTCTGACGGCCGCCCACGTGATCGAAGGCGCGGAGAAGGTGCTGGTGGTTTTTCCCGACGGGAAGCAAGTCACCGGCAAGGTTCTCGGCGCGAACCTCTCGAAAGATATCGGGATGGTGCAAATCGAGGAAAAGGGCCCTTGGCCCTTCATGGAACGAGGCACCTCCAAGCCGCTTGAAGCGGGGGACTGGGTGATCGCTATGGGACATTCCGCGGGCTTTGACGCGGCCCGCACGCCGCCCATTCGATTTGGTCGCGTGGTTTCCGATGGTCCGGGAAATTTCCTGACCACGGATTGCACGCTTATCGGCGGTGACTCGGGTGGCCCGCTCTATGATCTGGATGGCAAGGTGGTGGGGATCAATTCCTCCATCGGCCAATCCCTGAAGAACAACAACCACGCCGGTGTGGATGGCTTCAAGGAAGACTGGGATCGCCTGCTGGCGGGCGAGGTGTGGGGAGAACTGCAAATGAATCCCTTCCTCAATCCCGAGCGCCCTTTCTTGGGGATCGGTCTCGGGGCTCCGGTTCGCGGAGGCGGTGTCATGGTGGCTTCCGTAAAGAAGAATGCCGGCCAAGCGGGTGTCAGGCCGGGCGACATCGTGACCACCATTAACGGCGAGAAGGTCGGGAATGGTGCCAGTCTGATGCGTCTTCTGGTGAAGAAACAGGCGGGCGACAAAGTCAAAGTGGGTATCATCCGCGACGGCTCGCCGCACGAATACGAGGTCACGCTGATGACCCAGAAGCAACTCGATCAATAATCGCTTTCCATCGGCAGATGAAAACCAATTCCCTTTTGATTCTCGCGAATGCTGCGCTCCTTGCGGGAGCGAGCGCCCAGCGGACCCAGCAACGCTCCGGTGACATCGACCCGGATTCCCTGGTGCGTCCGGAAGAGGTGCGCGCGGTGCAGGATCAGACGATCCAGCTTTTCGATGCAATCCGTCCCGCGTCGCGGGCCGCGGTAGAGTCTACCGTGTGGGTCTGGGCGAATACCGGGCGCGGAAGCAAGCCCGTGTCCTTTGGCACGGTGATCGATGACGGTACCAAAGTGCTCACCAAGTGGAGCGAGATCGCCATGGCGAAAGGAGCAGTCCAGGTGGTGGGCGGAGACGGCATGACGGCGAAGGCCAAGGTCGTAGGCGTCTATCAGGATGATGACCTTGCCCTCCTGCAACTGGAAGGTCCGCATTTCCGCCCGGTGACGCTGAAGGCCGGCGAGGCGCCCAAGCTCGGACGCTTCCTGGTGGCAGCCTCTCCCGATGATACGCCTGCCAGCGTGGGTGTGGTGGCGGTGGAAGCCCGTTCACTGCGGGAGCAGGACCAGGCCTTTCTGGGCATCAAAATGGATCCCCGACACAAGGGGAAAGGTGTGATGATTCAAGAAGTGGTGCCTGAAGGTGGTGCTGCCGATGCTGGCCTGAAGGTTGGCGATATCATTTCTTCAATTGGCAACCGCGAGGTGAACAGTCTCTTCGAAATGAAGAATGCCCTGAGTGGCCGCGGCCCCGGGGAGAAGCTTGATGTGCATTATCTCCGGAAGGGAGCCGAAGCTTCTGTTCAGGTGGAACTGAAAGCGGGCCAGAAAGCGGCGAATTTCGAATTTCCGAATGCCCGCCTGCGGGTCATGGAGCGCATGGGCACGGAGTTGAGCCTTGTCCGGACCGGTTTCCCCTCGGTGATCCAGACCGACATGCAGCTGGACCGCAAGCGTTGTGGTGGACCGGTGGTGGACTTGGATGGAAATGTGGTCGGGATTGCCATCGCCCGCGCCGACCGCACGCGCAGCTTCATTGTTCCTGCGGCTCACCTCACGGAATTGCTGGCGAAGGCACCTGTCACTCCGGAAGAGGCTCAGGCGATGGCCGAAGAGGAAGAAGAGCAAATGCAGGCTGCGATTGACGATGCGCTGCCGCGTTCCCAGCGGGCACCGCGCGCCGTGCCGATCGAGCCCGGTGCTGCCGACCGCCTCCGCCGCAACCTGGAAGACATGGGCCGACTGATGGAGAAGATGCGCGCTGAGATGGAAGGCATCGAGGAGTAGGACGATCTTTAAAAGAAAAAGCCCGGCACTTTGTGCCGGGCTTTTTCTTTTAAGGTCTTCCGCTTTGAAGAAGCTTACAGGCAGACCCGCCGGAACAATTGATCCAGCGGGAGCTGCATGCCGATGTAGAAGTCTCCGAATTCCGCGAAGCGGGCCGAGACTTCATCAAAGCGCATTTCGTACACGATCGCCTTGATGTCGATGGTGTCCTTGGCGAGAAGGGTCACGCCCCATTCATGTTCATCGAGGCCGGTGGAGCCGGTGATGAGCTGAAGGATCCGACCGGAGTAGTGGCGACCCACGCGGGCGTGGCCTGACATGAACTCGCGGCGTGCTTCGAAATCGAGCGAGTACCAGTTGTCCGCTCCGGAGCGGCGCTTCGACATCGGGTAGAAGCAAACGACCGGCCAGTCCGGGAGCACCGGATAGAGCCGGTGTTTGAGGTAGTGCTCCATGCGTTCATCGAACTCCTTCAAGGCCTGCTCGAACTCAGGGCTGCCTTCGGTGAGGCCCTTTTCGCCGATCAGGGTCTCCTTGGCATACTGCTCGGAGCTGGTGGTGTATTCGGAGCGCTCGGTCTGCGAGAGATAGGAGTAGGCCGGGCTGAGGATCTCGGGTCCCAGTGAAAGCGTGAGCTGCTTCTCGAAAGCGTTTGCCACCTGGAGATCGGGAGTCAGGAGCATGAAGCCGATATCAGCCTTCGGCGTGGCGATCGAGAAGGTGAGGAGGTGGGTATCCTTGGTGGCACGAATCTCCTGCACCAGCTCGGTCAGGCGTGTTTTGGCCGCGCGTTTCTCGTCATCGCCGAGGATCGACCATTGGGAGTGATCGATCTGATAGAAGAGGTGCATCACGTGCCAGCCTTCGCGTGGCACCAAGGGAGAAATCGTGGATTCAGACATGATCAGCGGGGCTGAGGTAAAACGGGAATCTGGACGAGCAGCTTGAAGCTCCCGGCAGGAGCGTCGACCGAGGGGCCTTCCATCACATCCGCCATCCAAGGGCGGCCGGTACGGGTGCGGTAGCCGTTGAAGACTCCCTTGTCCGTGAAGCCATTGGTTGAGGGGAAGGATATCTTTTCGCTACCGGAGGCATCGAAGCGGCCGCCATTGAAGGAGCGGGTGATGGGGTCGCCGATGGGCATGCCTTCGTGGTTCCGGAAAATGATACGCAGGGCCCCTTGGGGAGACTTGCCAGGGTCGAGGCTGAGATCGAGCACGGGGATCATGACTACCTCGCGCTTGGCAACATCGCGGGACGGGCCCTCCCGGACTGGCTCCCGCCAGTAGGTTTCGGCGGTGGCCACGCTGGCGTGCTGGCCGCTTACCGGGAAGTCCGGCATGTCCACCAGCTTGCTCTGGAAGTGAAGCTGCGTGAAGAAACGGGAAATCACCCAGATCGCGACGAGGAGCAGGACGAAGGAGAAAGCTCCCAAGCTCATGATGTCCCGCCGGCTGGGGCGGGTCCACGGAGTGTCTTGGGTTTTTGCCGCAGTTGGGGGCCGGTTGTGGCGTGGCTCGTTGGATGATTTCGGGGATGTCTCAAGGGTCGCCGGAGCCGCGTTCTCCACGACCGGGACAGGAGCCGGCGCAGGATCCGCCTTGGCCTTGACCACTGCCGGGGTGGTGGCGGGGGCGGGGACCGGATTAGGAGTGGGGGCTGGGGCGGGGTCAGCCGGGGAGATCTCGCTCTCGGGAATTACCTTGAGCGTGGCGGTTTCCTCCGGCTCGTCTGCGAACTCATCGTGGTCAAGTTCCCCGATTTCATCCGGCGAGCTACGCACGGCTGGTGCGGATGAGAAAAGGTCCTCCTTCGGCTTTTCGGCCGCTCGAGTGCGTGTTTTTGCCCGTTGGAGGGTTTTTTCGGGATTGCCGCCCGATTCCTGGCCGATTTCTTCCACCGGCGGCTTTTTGGATGCCGCTCTAGGGGTCGGGGCCGCTGTCGGTTTGGCTGGCAGATCCTCATCGAGGTTCCACAAGTCAGCATCGGGAACTTCCGGGGAAGCATCCGGCGAGACGGGGCGATCACGTTCCGGGGAACCGGATGGGCTTGGAGGATCGACGGACATGGGCGAAGGCGCGCACCGGTTTAGGAACCGCGCCCCTCCTTGGCCAGTGGAATCCTTGCCTGCACCAGATGGGAAAAAGGGTTGCATGCGGGGCGCAGGGGGGCGATGCAGACGGGAGCAGCATTACCTCTCCGATGGCCGACCGCGAAGACAAGAACCGGGAAAACGTAACTGGCAAATTCTACGTCGATAGCCAGTGCATCGATTGTGATCTTTGCCGCGAAACCGCGCCGAACAATTTCACCCGCTCCGACGACGAAGGATACTCCTACGTGTACAAGCAGCCGGAGAACGAAGAGGAGAAGGCCATGTGCCGCGAGGCCATGGAAGGTTGTCCGGTCGAGGCGATCGGAGACGACGGCGAGGATTGAACGCTTTCCTCCGATGGCCAAGGAATCCCGGCTCGATGCGATTCGACGCGCGGTGCTCCGGGATTGGCGGGGAGGAGATGAGCCGACCCATCTCGACGAGCGCCTTCACCTTCCGAAAGACTTCCTTGCGGCGATCCTGCGTCAAGCGGGCGCCACGGAGGGCATCGACGAAGAGCGCTTGCGCGAGATGTGGAAAGAAGTCGCGGGTGACTTCGTGGCCCGGCATGCCACTCCCGTTTCCCTCAAGGGCGGCTGTGTGACACTCCATGTCCTTCAGCCCGCCATGCGCTTTCATTTGGAGCAGATGAAAGGGCAGCTTCTTAAGAACATGCAGAAGGCCGCCGGTGCGGACGTGGTGAAGTCGATCCGCTTTGCCGTGGGCTGAGAGAGCCGGATGACGAATTTCCCCTCATGTTTCGCAATCTGATTTTCGACTGGTCCGGGACCTTGGTGGATGACTTGCCGCCGGTGCTGGAGGCGACCAATCATGTCTTTTCCATCTACGGTGTGGCGCCGTTGGATCGTGAGGCTTTCCGGCTCCGCTTCCGGCTGCCTTACCGGGACTTTTATGAAGAGATCCTGCCCGGGGTGGCCTTGGAGGAACTGGAGGTCCATTTTCGTCAGGCTTTTGCCGCGTCCACGGCTCCGGTCACCATTCTGCCACATGCCAGAGAAAAGCTTGAGTGGTGCCGGGACCACGGGATCCGCTGCTTCGTGCTGACCAGCATGGATAGCGAGGCCTTTGCCAAGCAGCTCGTTGATCTTGGTTTGGCGGATTTCTTCGAGGCGACCTATTCGGGGGTCCTCGACAAGCGCGAAAAGATTCTCGGGATTCTGGAAGCCCACCGCCTCGACCCGGCGGAGAGCGCCTTTGTGGGAGATATGACCCACGACATTGATACCGCGCGGCATGGCAAGATGACCTCCATTGCAGTGCTCACCGGCTATACCCACGCCGGGGCACTGGCCCAAGCAAAGCCGGATCTCACGGTGCCGGACCTGGAGGTCCTGCGCCGCCTGTTCGATCGGCCGGGCTGGAGATCACGGCCCATCGCCACCGTCGGTGCGCTGCTTCACGATGATGGTGGGAAACTTCTGATGGTGAAGACCCACAAGTGGGGGCATCGCTGGGGGATTCCAGGGGGGAAGATCCGCCGCGGCGAAAGTTCCTTGGATGCCCTGCGTCGTGAGGTCAGGGAAGAGACCGGCCTCGAGATTGCGGAGCCACGTTTCGTCATGGTGCAGGACAGCATCGACTCAGAGGAGTTTCTCCGTCCCGAGCATTTTCTCCTGCTCAACTACGTTGCGCGTGTCTCGCCCGCGGAGGTGACTCTCAATGACGAGGCGCAAGAATACCGTTGGGTGAGCGCGGCGGAGGCTCTGACATTTGATCTCAATCGTCCCACGCGGATCTTGCTGGACGAGGCGATGATACAAGGCTTGGTGGGGGATCTCGCTTAAATGGCTGATTTTGGGGTGTCGGCTAACTGTTGGGTCGATATTACAAAGGGCTGTAAAATAAAGCTTTAGCCTTGGGATAAGAAAATGGTCCCAGCTGTCCGTTGTTGGATGCGGGCAATCGGAGTTATAACTCTGATGATGCAATTACCCCTGCGGCGACCGTGAGGCACCGGGCGGGTTGGCATCCGGCACTCATCCTGGCAGTCCCACCTGCCGTCACCCCCAGCTGTTTGCTCGCGTTCCCTCGCGGCGGACGGCCCCACCCTTACAACCAGCCATGGAACCGCGGAATTTTTTCCGTGCGATTGTTACGTGCATCGCACTCTGGACCCTCGTGCCTTTGGCGGAGGGGCAGGTGACTTGCTGGGCTCCAGGGATGACGGGCTCGGTGACTCTTTCTGAAAACAATCGCTCCGGCTCCGTCTCGCTCGGGAAGCCTTACCGCTATGAGGTCTACGGCGTGGCCGGTCGTCTCGTGCTTGGTGACAAGGCGGTCAACACGCTGATATCCGGCGGGAAATTCCACCAGAAGCTGCTCGGTGTGATCCCGACAGGTGCGGTGGTCGATTCGACTGCTTTCGTCCAGCTTCAGACCGGCCTCACGCAGCTTTATCCGGAGAAGCTTTCGGTCACCAGTTCCACTCCGGGCGCGGCGGTGGGACCTCTGCTCAAGTACGGCACACGCTGGACCCTATGCGATCCGCGGAATCCGGTGAACGTGAACCTCTCCTTCCATATGGTTGGTTCGAATCTTCTCACTGCTCTCCTGCCGGGGCTGCTGAGTCCTTCTTACTACAATCTGAATCCGAGCGGGCACTTTTACGTCCTCGGCGAATATCATCCGGCGCCTCCGGTCATGACCGGGGACATCTCGGTGGCGACGAATTCGGTAATTTATGGAAGTGCCGTGCCGCTATCCTATCGCATCGACCGCGTCGAACTCCCGCCGGTATTCCGTCCGCCTTTCATCGGGCTCGATCTCGGGGACATCAACCTCACGGTCATCGGCACCCCGCCGAGCGGCCCGACAGTCAACAACGGGCCGATCAATCTGCCCCAGATACAGACGCCGGATCTCCTTTCCGTGGCCATTGACCTCAGCGGCACGCAAGGAAACGGCTGGCTCAAGGTTCAACTTCTGCCATGAGACCCTGCTTCATCTTTGTCTTCGCCTGGCTGGCGTTCCTTCAAGCTTCCGAAGCCGAGGATGCCCGCAAAGGCGGCATCGGTCCCGAGGTTCTACCTCCGGGCGCTCTTGCGCCTACCGCTGACCTGCCGAATGACGAAGCGCTGGCGGCTCGCCGGGAAGCGGGCGGAACGGTGAGTCCGAAGATTGTTCCTCGCAAAGAGAAGGGTTACGGACTGGCCGAGTTCTCCCAGTTCCTAAGTTTTGGGGAAACCGGAACGATCCTGCCCAAAGGATCGGTTCTATATTACCCCGATGCTCATTCGATCCGCCTGATCAGCGGTGCGAGCAAGACGATGCTGAGCTGGCCGGATTTCCTCACCGCGAATCGCAGTTGGCTTGCTACCCACGAAGTCAGTTTGGCCCAGGTGAAAGGCGAAGCTCCGATTTCGGAAAGTGACCGGGCCTCCTTCAAGGCGGGAGGAAAGATGGTAGTCGCCACCCTGCGAAACAACCCGGTGACGGTTCTGATCAAGCCTTCCACAACTCCGTCGAAGCCATGAAAACCCGACTCCCCGCTCTCTTCGTCGCCATCGCGGCATGTTCCGGTTCGTCCGTTAGAGCGGTCGATTTCATCCGACAAATCCAACTGATCGAGAATCAGGCGGTGGTCTATGATATTCCGATCTCCGGCACTACCGGCGACGTGATGTCGAAACGCTTGGAGAGCGAAGGTGCCGTCTTCCAGTTATACGCCTACGAGGATGAGACCTATAGCCCGTGGAGCCTGCTCGATCTGAATGCGGGTAATCTGGCGCACGTCAATGTCTCGCTCGATTCGCACCTCGTCGACCTGGATGTCCTGGGGATTCATCTCGACATCACCTTGGGAGGTGGTGGCGATCAGCCACCCATGCCGAAGTTGATCGACGAAACCACGGTAGGCACCCACCTGCCGCAGGGGACGATCATCTTGCGCTCCGAGGACCCCTATTTCCCTCCGCGCACGCGGGCGGATCGTCCCTATTCGATGACCTTTGCGGTGCGGAATCTTGCAGATCCCGCTGATCCCCGCGGTGGCGTCACAAAGACGGTGATGCAGCGTGACTTCAAGGTCTACCACCCCGATTTGCACGTGCCTTTCCCGAATGGTACGGGGCAGGGGACCTACAGCGACGCCTACGAGTTCAGCAAGAACGGCGACTTTACCGATTCCGTCATCTACGGGGCGCTGCCATTCGAGCGGCCCACCAAGATGATCGGCGAGGAAAGCTATGTGGCGAAGGTGCCGCTGGATAACAAGGGACGACAGGTGAACATTGCTTCCGCCGCGATCCAGATCTGGCCGATGTGTGAAGCAAAGGTGGAAGGCATCGAACAGGGGAAGCGCTACCTCGGGGTGCCACCGGAGGCGCGTGTGGTCTTCAAGGATCTCTATCCGGATAGCGTGGCCTATGCGCAGATCTACAAGGGTAGTCCCTTGCTGGGCCGCTCAGGTAAGATCCTAGGATCCACGGTGATCTCCTTCAATACCTATGCGCCGCAGAACGCGGTGGTGCCCCTGAATATCGAGGCAAGCGACTTGGGTGGGGATGGGACCTATACCATTGAAGTTCTCACCGTAACACCCTTCAACTCGCGGCAGCCGGAACGCGTGTCCTATGTCAGCTTCGACTTGGACCGCACGATCGAAGTTCGCGGCACCTTGGCGGACACGGAGAAGTAAGGGATCGTTGCCGGTATCAGTCCTTCCCGAGCAGCTTCTTCGCGAGACGGTAGGCGTCGGAGTCCGGTGCTTTGGATGCTTCGGTGAAGAGGGCCTCGATGCGTTGCTTGCCGCGACGGCAGACAAAGCGGGCCGTTTGGATCGATCTTTCGTCGCCGAGGGCATGGGCATAAGCCGCGGCGGCGCTCATGGCGAGCAACTCGGAGCCGATGTCCACGAGACGACCCAGCAAAAGCTGGCGGCGTTCAAGCTTCGGGCCGTTCTTCGCCATTGAATGGAAGAGCGTTCGCGCAAGCTTGCGGCTGAGTTTCGCGACATCGCGCATTCCCTTCGCAAGACCGGAGTCGAGGTCGTGAGGTAGGTGAGATGATGCAGGGAGCCAGCGGACGGGATACCACTTCGCGTAGAAGAGTCCTGCCTTCACGGCCGCGTTGAGGCGATCACCGGTGGCCTTGCGGCTATCGAGTGCGGCGGCACCCCGGCGCAAGTGTGGATCCAGCGCTTCACGGGCGATGAAGAGATGCATGATCTCCGTGGAGCCTTCGAAAATCGTGTTGATGCGGCTGTCGCGCAGCAGGCGTTCGATGGGGTCGGGTTTGTCGCCGCGGGCGCGGAGGGAATCCGCAGTTTCATAGCCGCGGCCACCCTTGATCTGCATGGTGCTGTCCGCAGCACGCCAGCCGGCCTCGGTGCCCCACAGCTTGGCCATCGCGGCTTCGAGGCGGATGTCGGCGTGCTTGTCGACATCGACCAAGGCCGAGGTGTAGCGGACCATGGCTTCGGTGGCGAAGGCATCCGCCGCGAGGTCGGCGAGCTTGCCGGCGATTGCCTCATGCTTGCCGATCGCTTGGCCCCACTGCTCGCGATTCCGCGACCAATCGAGGGCGATTTCCAAGCAGCGATCGATCAGGCCCACGCAAGCAGCTGGCAAGGTGAGGCGCCCGGTATTGAGCGTGGTCAGAGCAACCTTGAGGCCCTTGCCCTCGCCCGCGACGACGTTCTCGCGCGGGATTTTCACGCCGCTGAAGCGGATCACGCCGTTGTAGAGCGCCTTCAGGCCCATGAAGTGGCAACGCGTCACGATCTCCACGCCCGGCCACGAGGTCTCGACGATGAAAGCGGTGATCGCATTCGGCTTGTCCGGCAACGGGGTGCGGGCCATCACGATCAGGTGCTTCGCCTTGAGGCCGTTGGTGCACCACAGCTTCTCGCCATCGAGTACCCAGTGGCTGCCATCCTCGGAGAGCTTGGCAGAGGTCTTCATCCGCGCGGGGTCGGAGCCGACCTCCGTCTCCGTGAGGGCGAAGGCCGAGATGTCACCGCTGGCGCAGCGCGGCAGATATTTCTTTTTCTGCTCGTCGGTGCCGAAGGCGATCAGCGGCTGCGGAATTCCGATCGATTGGTGGGCGGAAAGCAGTGCCGTGAGGTTCCCGCAGTGGCCGCCGAGAAGCATCGCGGCGCGGGAGTAATTGGTCTGCGAAAGCCCGAGGCCGCCGAGTTCCTTCGGGATCTTGATCCCGAAGGCGCCCAAGGTGGCGAGGCCGCCAATCACCTCATCCGGAATCTCGCCCTCGCGGTCGATGGCATCGGGGTCGGTCTTGTCGCGGAGAAAGGCGCCGAGCTTCTCGAGGAAGGCATCGCCCTCGGCCTTGGCCGCAGGGTCTTGCATGGGGAAGGGAAAGATCGCCCTGAAATCCGGTGAGCCATCGAAGAGCGAAGCGGCGAAACCGCTCAATTCTCGGCTATCCCGGGATGACTCCGCCAGCTCCAGCGCCGCCCGCTGGCCAGCCGACATCTTTGTCGTGTCGATGATTGAGTCGCTTGCGGGTTCGGGACGCTTGTCGGGAACACCGCGGTCCGGTCCAGCCTTAGGTGACGAGGGTGGGGCTTCGGGTGCTGCTTTCATGGGATTTCGGATTGTTGGGGTTGGTTCCGCCCCTGGGGCGGCTTGCCACATCGAGAGCGTATTGCATCGGACCGCCGCGGAATGGCGCGTAACCGGTGCCCAGAACCATCGCGAGGTCGATGTCATCAGCGGTCCCGGCGATGCCTTCATCCAGGCACATGCGTGCCTCGCGGCTCATGGCCATCGCAAGATGCGAGGCGATGTCCGCCGGGGCGGCTTCCTTGCCGGTGCGCAGCGCGAGCGCGATCGGATTCGTCGAAGTACGGTGTCCATCGTAATTGAAAAATCCGGACCCGGACTTGCGGCCGGTGTGTCCCGCAGAAACAAGCAGTCCAAGGACTTCAGGGATCTTCATGCGGTCGGGAAAGGCATCGGCGAGGGTTTTTGCCACATCGCCCGCGACATCAAGTCCGACCTCGTCGAGCAGGCGCAAGGGGCCCATCGGCATGCCGAAGTCGAGCATCGCATCATCAATCTGCTGGGGATCGCCACCGCGTTCGAAGAGTTGCGCTGCTTCCACCAGGTAAGGCATCAGGATGCGGTTCACCAGGAATCCCGGGGAATCCTTCACCACCACCGGCAGCTTGCCGATCGAGCGGACGAAGGCGACGGCGGTAGCCAGCACGGTGTCGGAGGTGTGGGAGGAGCGCACCACTTCGACGAGTGGCATGCGGTGCACGGGATTGAAGAAGTGCAAGCCGACCAAGCGCTCCGGATTGGGGATGGATTCCGCAAGTTCCCGGATCGGGAGAGCCGAAGTGTTTGTCGCAAGGATCGTGTCGGGGCGGGTCCGGGTGGCGAGATCGGCGAAGATCTTCTTCTTGATCTCCAGTTTCTCCACAGCAGCCTCGATCACCAGATCGCAGCGGTCCAAGGGCACCGGCTGGGAGGTCGGGAAGAGGCGGTCCATTCCCCGATTCACCTGATGCTCGGTGAGCACGTGATGCTTGCGGGCATCGGCATAGTTCTTCGAGATGACCTTCATGCCGCGGGCCAGTGCTTCTTCGTTCACTTCACGAAGCACCACCTCGTGGCCGCGGGTGCTGAGCCAGTAGGCGATGCCCGAGCCCATCACCCCCGCACCGATCACGGCGCAGCGACCGATGGTCTTCGGCTCCGCTTCCACCACGCGATGCTTCTTCGCGCGCTCTTGCAGGAAGAAGAGTCTCATCAGCTGATGGGTCTCCGGGCGTCCCGCGAGCCGTAGAATTGCCTCGCGCTCGTGGTGAAGGCCGTCGGAAACAAGGCCATGGGCGGCATTCGATGCCACCTCCAGCGCGGCAAGCTGCGCAGGATAAAGCCCGCGGGTTTTCGCCATCAGGTCATGCTTCGCCTTCGCCTCGATCAAGGGCGCAGTGAGGGCACTGTTGGAAAGCCGATGGCTCTTCACCCGACGCTTGCCTTTGGTGAGGTAGGTGAGAGCGACTTGATCGAGATTTTCCGGTGCGACGACCTCGTCCACCAGGCCTTTCGCCTTTGCGGCGCGGGCATTCATGATCTTGCCTCCAAGGATCAGCGGCAGGGCGGCTGGCAGGCCGATCAGACGCGGCAGTCGGGTCGTGCCGCCCCATGCGGGGAGGATGCCCAAGCTGGTCTCCGGCAGGCCGATCTTCGTTGCCGGGGCATCACTGGCCACACGCCAATCGCAGGCCAAGGCGAGTTCGAAACCACCGCCGACACAAGCGCCGTTGATTGCGGCAATCGTGGCATAGGGGAGGTGGGCCAGCTTCTCGAAGGTTGCCTGGCCAAGTTCGATCAGATCGCGGAGTTCGGCTCCTTCGACCGAGGACAGCACCTTGAGGTCGGCGCCCGCGACGAAGATCGTTGGCTTGGCAGAGCGGATCACCAAACCCTTCAGTTCCGGATGCGCGGCAAGGGCATCCAGCTTTTCGGAAAGCTCCACGAGCGCGGGCCTGTCGAAGATATTCGCCGAAGAACCTTCGCGGTCGAAGGTGAGGATCGCGTAGTTGCCGTGGGTCTGGAGTTGAAGGTGATTCATGGCCGGTCGGGACTGGAGGGGCGAAATGGAAGGAGTCATCGGGGTTAGCGTTCGAGCCAAAGTGCCGCACCTTGGCCACCGCCGACGCAGAGGGAGGCGAGAGCGCGCTTGCCGCCGGTTTCGCGGAGTTGATGGAGTGCGGTAAGAACCAGACGGGCGCCTGTGGCCCCGACCGGATGGCCCAGGGCGATGGCACCGCCGAGGCGGTTCAGTTTCTCATGCGGGATCTCGGTGGCTTGGAGTTCCTGTCCGCAGATCGAGGGGTCTTTCAACGCGGCGAGCACGGCAAGCACTTGGGCTGCGAAAGCCTCGTTGATCTCGATCAAGTCCGCGTCATCCGGGGTAAGGCCGGTGATCTGGCGTGCCTTTGCGATGGCATGCACGGGACCGAGTCCCATGCGTTTCGGATCGCAGCCAGTGTAAGCATAGCCGGTGAGCCGGCCGAGCGGTTCGATGCCGAGGCGCTTCGCCGCGTCCTCGCTGCCGACGAGAAGCGCCACGGCTCCGTCGGTGATTTGGGAGCTATTGCCTGCGGTAACGCTGCCACCATGGGTGTCGAAGATCGGGCGGAGCTTCCCCAGCTTCTCCGGTGTGGAGTCCTGACGCACGCCATTGTCGAGATCCACGGACTTGCCCGACTGATGTACGGGGGCGATTTCCTCCGCACGGCGATCGGTGGCGGCGAGCGCCTTGCGATGTGAGGCTGCGGCGAAGGCGTCCTGCTGCTCGCGGGTGATGTGGAATTCCCGGGCAAGAAGCTCCGCGGTGTCGCCCATGATGAGCCCGCTGTAAGGATCGGTCAGGCCAAGTTGCAGTCCGACGCGTGGCTTGAGATCCGCCGGACGAAGTGTTGCGACAGCTCCGACCTTCTGGCCGAACTCCTTGGCGCGGGAAAGGGCACCGAATTTGTTGGAAGCCGTGTGAGAATAAAACAATGGCACTTGGGACATGCTCTCAGCCCCGCCCACAAGGAAGAGGTCACCTTGCCCGGCCATCATGCGCTGATGGGCAGCGGTGATGGCTTCCATCCCGGAAGCGCAGTTCCGATGCACGGTCACGGCGGGCACTTTCTCCGGAACGCCGGAACGAAGGGCGATCACGCGGGCGATGTTCGCGGCTTCCGCCGGTTGGGCCACGCAGCCGATGATGACCTCGTCGATGAGGCCCGGATCAATGCCGGTGCGCAGCAGCAAGGCGCTGCAGGCGTGGCGTCCGAGGTCGTCTGCGCCGAGCTCGTCGAAATCGGTGCCCATCCGGGTGAAGGGTGTCCGGAGGCCGGCGATGATATGAAGATCTGCCATGTGTTAGTTATCGGTGGATGGCCGGTGATCGACCACCTTTTGTTCCTTTAATTCTTTTCCCACGCCTTGCATGCGGCGGATCTCGTCCCACGTGTGGAAGAGGATCTCATTCGGTGCAAACTCCACCGCATTCCCGAAGCGGGAGGAAATCTTTTGTTTGAGATCTTCCGGGTTGCCGCCGTTGATCGGCGTCGCGTGAACGAGGACGACGTCGCTTTCCAGCGGGTCATCGTTACGTTTCCGTAGCTCGATCTGCCAGGCACCGAGTCCCTCGGTGTCATCCAGCAGGTTTTCCAGCGCATTGAAGTCGACCAGGGTGCCCTTGAGCTTGCCGATGTTCAGGCGGCGCATGTCGGAGACGCGGGAGATCTTTCCTAACAAACGCGGGCAGGTGCGCCCGCAATGAGGACAGGCCTCATAGGTGATCCCTCCATCGATGAGGTCGCCGGTGCGGTAGCGCATCACCACGGTGCCGCGTGCATCCAGCGGGGTGCAGACGATCTCGCCGGGCTGCCCGTCCGGCACCCTTTCGCCCGTTTCGGGATTGATGATTTCGAGGAAAGTCATGTCCGGATAAACATGAAATCCGGAGGGTTCTTCACCATCCGGCGGCATGCATTCGGTCCACGCGACCTTGGCTTCGGTGAAACCATAGGTGGACATGATGGATACGCCGGGAGATCCGATTTCCTCGCAGAGGGCGCGCAGTTTCCGGCGCATCCCGTTCGGCACTTTCTCGCCGCCGAGTACGATGCGCTTGAGATTGGTCCACTGTTGCTTCTCCGCCGCCGCCTGTTGGAGGAGGTGATAGAGGAAGGTCGGCATCGCGATGATCGCGTCCGGCTGGATCTTCCCGATCAGGCGCAGGTTGCCATCAGTGCCCATGGTCTTTCCACCGCCGGTGGAAAGCATGAAGGTATTGAAGCCGGTGCCCGCGTGGTGGGCCAACCAGAAGGCGAGGTGCGGGGCGAAAGGGAAGGCATTGATGTGCCGCCAGGAGGGATCGGATTTGCAGAGCTCCATCATGCGGCGGCCGCCTTCCTCAAGATTCACAATGTCGTGTTTCGAATAGAGGAAGGGGACGGGTGCGGCGGAGCGGCCGGTGGTGCTGGTGAGAAGGATGGGGCGCAATTCTTCCTCCAGCATCGTCTTGGTGGCGGAGGGGCCATGGGTCAGCGCATAGCGGAGCGTGGACCACTGGTGCTTCAGGACGTGCTCATCCGGGATGATCACGAAGTCCCGCGGGTTTTCGATCAAGCGCTTCGAGGTGAAGGGCAGCTTTGCCAGATCGTCCGTGCCACGGATGTCGCCCGCTTCCATGCCGAGCTCCTTGAAGAGCTTCGAGTAGTAAGCGGTGAAAGGCACCACGCGATCCTTCAGGAAGTGCCTCAGCAGCACATCCTGGCGGTGGTGGAGTTCGTCACGCGACGTCGTGGCCCACCATGGGTTTGAAGGGCGCGATTTCATGGGTCTTGGAATTGGGTTCGAGCAGGGCGCGGATTTCGTCCAGTTGCTCGGTTGCCACCTTGCGCCCCGCATCGATGAACCGGCGGAAGCCGGAGTAGTCATGCCACGGGGCGAAGAAATGTTCCGGTCGCAGGCAAACATCCGCCTTCTTGCAAGATTCGTGGGCCAAGCGGATCTGCGCGGCGCGGATGCTCTGACGGAAGGTGTCGATCATGTTTCCGCGGGCGAGCAGGTTCAGGTTGCCATTGATCGCGGTGCCGAGGCGCCGGTACCAACTCGGGGGGATGTCCTCCTCCGTCAGGCAGCGTCCTTCATCGACATCGGCAAAGGTGGGCACCACCGAAACCGCGATCACCCGATCGACATCCGTGAACTTGTGCAAGGCACCGACCGGAACCGGATCTATGACGCCACCATCGACACAACGGTGGCCATTGATCAGCACCGGCGCGATGATGCCGGGCATCGCACAGGAAGCATGGACCGCATCGGCGATCCTGCCGTGGCGGAAAACCATGCGCTCCTTCGAATCGATATCGACAGCTACCACGAGGACACGGCGTTCGAGGTCTTCGAACTTGATGTCGCCCAAGGAGCGTTCGAGGTGAGCCCGCGCCTTCAGTCCGCGGAAAAGGCCTTTCATGGGCGGGATCATGGGATCGGCCAAGCGCCACAATTGCCTGCGGTCATGCATCTCTGCGGCGAGGTTTTCCAAGTCCTTCCCGGAGAACCCGGCAGCCCACAGCGCGCCGATGTAAGCACCCATGCTGGAGCCGGCGATGGAGTGGATCTCAATGCCATTTTCCTCGAGGACCTGCAGCACTCCAACGTGGGCGAGGCCACGTGCGCCGCCGGAAGAGAGGGCTAACCCGAGCTTCGGCAAAGGAGCGTCATCAAGCGGCCTTTCCCGTCGCTCGGGACGAGGGTCGGCGCGGAAGAATCGCAGGATTTTGCCAAGCATGGGCGAGGGTCCTTTCTGGTTCCGGTGAACGGATCTTTTCGATCCACCTAACAATAGGACAGCCCCGGGAAGATTTCAAATCAACTCCGACGCACAGAGTGTTTGAAAGGGAAGAAATGTGGAGGCACCCCTCATTTCCAATGGAGACGAGGGTGTGGGAAGCGGAGAAATTCCTCGCGGAGCGGGCTGGAGAGGGCGCCTGTTCCGCCTGTTAAAACAGGGAAAATAACAGGCGATCCGGCGGGAACTGCGGAGGTGAACGAAGGCATGGGAGCGGGGAAGAGAAGAATGAGGGCATGACCAAAGTCTGCCGGAATCGTGGCGATTTCTGAACCTTTCCCAGTGGTCCCCTCCGGACTTCTGTCACTTCGCCCCCTCGTGAGCTTCCGTTTCTCCGTCCTTCCGGGAAATCCGGTCGAGAAAAGGGTAGTCCATGTTCAACAGGGGATAACCGGCATGGCGGATGGCAGGCTCCGTCGAAGCGAAGTCTGCGAGTATCCGGGCATCCGCATCCCAACCGTCGCGAACAAAGAGCTTGGCCCCGGACATCTGGTATTCTCCCATCTCCACGTTGCCGAAGCCCGAAACCCGCCAATCGGAATCCAACACCACGATGAAATGGTGGCCCCGTGCCGGTGGTGTGAGTTGGTCCGGCGGGCTGGACCTCAGAAAGAGGGCGTAGGCGATGGTGTAGTTTTTGCCCGCGCGGGTGACCGTCCCGAGAAACTTTGCCGAGCCCAGATGGTAGGTGTTATTTTCTCCCTGCGGTTTTCGAGAGGTCAATCGGTCGATCCCGGAGTTCTCCAGAGCGGAGACAATCTTGAGAAGGACCTTGGGCTCGGTTTGATAGTCCCCTGGCTCGCCAGCCATGCAGGCGAACGGAAGTATCAAGGCAGCAAGGGGGAGAAGGGGATTCATGAGCGCAATGCCACTTGGCCTGAAGTTTTCCTCTACAGGCTGGGGCGGCGATTTCGATCAAGGTGCCGCTACAAGGTGATCTGCGCGCCCAGTTCCACCACGCGCCCGGGGGGGAGACGGAAATAGGCCGTCGCCGGAGATGCGTTGCGCGCCATGATTGCGAACAAGGCGAGGCGGATGCGGTCGAGGGCGCTGGCGTTTTTACCGACACCGTAGGTTTCTCGACCGAGGAAGAAGGTGGCCTTTCCGGGGTGGAAGCGGACTGCTTCGGGGAGGCGCTTCTTCAAGGCCTCGGGAACATCGGGGGTGTCCGCGAAACCGAAGTTCAGATCCACGCGATGGACGCCTTGGCCGAGATCGACGTGCTTCGCGCAGGCGTCTTCCTCGACGTAGGGTTGGTCGAGGGTGGCGACGTGGAGGAGCACCACTTTTTCGTGGAGCACCTGGTTGTGCTTCAGGTTGTGGAGCAGGGCGGTCGGCACGGTGTCGCCGCGGCCGCTCATGTAGACGGCGGTGCCGGAGACTCGGTGGATGCTGCCGCGTTTCAGGTCGCTCAGCAGGGCGTCGACCGGCAGGGCCTCGCGGGAAAGGCGGGCGTAGAGGCGGGCGCGGCCCCAGAGCCACGTGACCATGATGGACATGGCGATGCCGGCGACGACGAGCGGCAGCCAGCCGCCGTGGATGATCTTCAGCGAATTCGCGGCGAGGAACGGGAGTTCGAGGATCAGGAAGAGACCCGTGACCACGCCGGCTTTCTTCCCGGACCAACCCCAAGCCGTGCGTGCGGCGGAGTAGAAGAGGAAGGAGGTGATGACCATGGTCAGCACGATGGCGATGCCGTAGGCGCCAGCCAATGCGGCAGAGCTCTTGAAGGTGGCGACCAGGACGATACAGGCCACCATCAGGAAGCGGTTGATCGAAGGGACGTAGACCTGACCGACGGAATGCTCCGAGGTGTGGCGGATGCGGACGCGCGGGAGGCAGCCGAGCTGGACCGCCTGGGTGGTGAGGGAGAAGGCGCCGGAAATGAGGGCCTGGCTGGCGATGGCCGCGGAGGCCGTGGCGAGAATGGTGAGCGGCACGCGCATCATGTCCGGCGCGAGCAGGAAGAAAGGCGCGCGGAGCGCGCTGGGATCGTAGCTGAGAAGTGCGGCCTGGCCGAGGTAGTTCAGCACCAGGCCCGGCAGGGCGACGGTGAACCAGCCGACCCGGATCGGCCGGGTGCCGAAGTGGCCGAGGTCCGCGTAGAGCGCCTCACCCCCGGTGACGGCGAGGAAGACGGCCGCCAGCAGCGGGAAGGCGTGGTGCCATTCACGGACCAGGAAAGTGATGCCCGCGGTAGGGGAGAGGGCGGTGAGGACCTCCGGGTGGGCGATGATCGAACGGATGCCGAGGAGGCCCAAGGTCGTGAACCACAGGAGAACGATCGGGCCGAAAAGGATGCCGACTTTGCCCGTGCCATGCCGCTGGATGGCAAACATGCCGATCAGGATCAGGATCGCGATCGGAACAACGTATTGGCTGAGATTCGGGGAGACGACGGAAAGGCCCTCCACCGCGGAGAGCACGGAGATGGAGGGGGTGATCATCCCGTCCGCGTAGATCAGCGAGGAGCCGGCCAGGCCGAGAAGGAGGACGGATTTCGGATCGCGGCCGCCGAGGCGGCGGGCTCCGGAGCGGATGAGTGCAGAAAGGGCGAGGATGCCGCCCTCGCCCTTGTTATCCAGCCTGAGGATGATCAGGACATATTTGACCGAAACAACCAGGATCAGTGCCCAGACGATGAGGGAGGCCGCGCCGACCAGATTCGTGGCTGTCAGGGGCGTCGGGTCGATGCCGTGGGGCGCGAAGCACTCGCGGAACGAGTAAAGCGGGCTGGTGCCGATATCGCCGAAAACAATTCCGAGGGCCGCGAGGGTGGCGGCTGCGAGTTTTGGTTGGCGGCCGGAATGGCCGTCGGAAGAATTGTTCATGATCGCGGAACGGATCGTCCGCGCCGCTTTCCAAGCACTCTCCGGACCGGCTGGCCAGCGAAAAGCCCGGCCGGGGAAGCGCCGAAAAAGCTTGAAATCCCGCTAGAACCGCAACTGCGGGGCCTGGCGATTCAAACGTTGCAAGGCGGGTGACGCGAACGTCAGTGACATCCAGCGAATCCCCGCTGGACGCAGGCGGCACAGGTCGTTAAACGCGGCGCGTCATGGCCAAGAAACCGGTGGTGCTCATCATTCGCGACGGCTGGGGTGTGAATCCCGGGGGAAAGAAGACGGCGAAAAAGGACGGAAACGCGACCTTGCTCGCCAAGACTCCTTTTCACGACGTGATGCTGGAGCAGTATCCGAAGGGCTTTCTCAGCGCCTCCGGCCTCGATGTGGGGCTGCCAGCCGGCCAGATGGGGAACTCCGAAGTGGGTCACCTGAACCTGGGCGCGGGGCGGATCGTGTATCAGGACCTCACCCGCATCAACAAGGCGATCGAGGACGGAACCCTGGCCAAGAACAAGATCTTCAAGAAGGCCCTCGCCGCGGCGAAGGGCAAGCGCCTGCACTTCATCGGCCTGCTTTCCGATGGCGGCGTGCACTCCCACCAGGATCACCTCTGCGCGATGGTCCGCTTCGCGAAGGAAGCCGGTGTGGATGACATCATGGTCCACGCCATCACCGATGGTCGCGATACCTCCCCGACCGGCGGGGCTGCCTACGTTTCGAAGGTGGAGGACGAGATCGCCAAATACGGCGCCCGCATCGCCACCGTGACCGGCCGCTACTACGCGATGGACCGCGACAAGCGCTGGGAACGCACCAAGCTGGCTTGGGACGCGATCGTCCACGGCATCGGCGAGCCGATGAACGTGCTGGCCTCCGAGGCCATCGCCGAGAAATACGCGCAGGACAAGACCGACGAGTTCCTGCTGCCGATGGTTTTCGAGACGCCGGGCAAGAAGCTGATGCGCGACGGCGACGTGGTGATCTTCTTCAACTTCCGCGCCGACCGCGTGCGCCAGCTCTCCGAAGCCTTCCTCACCGAAGGGACCTTCAAGGCTTTCAAGGCCGGCCGCCGTCCGAAGATCAGCTACGTGACCCTGACGCAGTACGACGCGAACTATAAGTGCGACGTGATTTTCGGTCCCGACAAGCTGAAGATGGGCTTGGGCGAAACCGTGGCGAAGGCGGGCAAGACGCAGATGCGCATCGCGGAGACGGAGAAGTATCCGCACGTGACCTATTTCTTCAACGGCGGCATCGAGAAGCCGAACAAGGGCGAGGACCGCGCGATCGTTCCTTCGCCGAAGGACGTGGCGACCTACGACCTGAAGCCGGAGATGAGCGCCCAGCAGGTGACGGATACTGTCGTCAACGGCCTGAAAAATTACGACTTGGTGATCCTTAACTTCGCGAACCCTGACATGGTCGGTCACACCGGCGTGGTGGAAGCCGCGATCAAGGCCTGCGAAACCATCGATGCCGACGTGAAAGCCGTGGTGGATGAGACGTTGCGTCTCGGCGGCAAGCTGCTCATCACGGCTGACCACGGGAACTGCGAGTACATGATCAATCCCGATGGCTCGCCGCACACCGCGCACACCACGAACCTGGTGCACTTGATCTACGTGGCGGCAGATGCCGACAAGTACGAGGTGAAAGATGGTATCCTCGCCGACGTGGCTCCGACGCTTCTCGACATGCTCGGTCTCGAGCAGCCGAAGGAGATGACCGGGCACACGCTGCTGGTGAAGAAGTAACGGCGACGGTAGCGAAGCCGGCCCGGCCCGCCGGGAGCCAATCGGAAAGCATGTTCGCAAGAGGGTAGGGACAAGCGCCCCCGTTTGTCCGTGAACTAGGAGCAAATCCTGCTGCCTCAAGAGGTCGGCAGAGCATGAATCGTAAGTCTTGGACCTCAGGAATCCCTCGCGCTCTCCCGGACTCGTGTGGTTCCGTGATGGCTAGCGGTCGATCGGTCGGCAGATCCTCTCAATCGCCTGCCGGCGGCACAGCGTTTCGATGCTCCTTCTCCAGTTGATGTTGCCATTGGCGAATGGCGGATTCGATCTGGGCTGCGCTAGGGGCCGGGTCTGTTCCGGTATCCATGAAGTATTTGGAGTTGTTCACGGCCTTCCGGACTGACATGGCACGAAAGAACCGCGCCCTATCGATATTGCCGGAGTTATCTACCACCGAATCCGGCACCTCGGTCGCGATTTTTGAGGAGGTCGCGACGATCCCGGCCGCATGCTTATAATCCCTCGCGGACCAGACCGTCGGTCCTGCCTTCACTTGTCCGAGCAATTCCGCCGGTGTCGCCCCGATGTCTCCGGGCGTAGTCGAGAGGGTCCAGTACTTGGCGCCCCAGCGGAAATAGGCATCCAAATGATCGGTGGCATCGCTCTCGGAGTCGAAGCCGTAGTTCACGACGGCAAGCTCGCGGTTCGCGGAGATGTCCTTCACGCAGTTCAAATAAAAGGACGCTAACTGTGAATCCATGGCGAGATTGTTAGCCGCGAGCGTACTACTGAAAAGTCGGCCTTGAACGTCGGCGGGGATCGCTTGGTTTCTTGCAACCAGCGCGAGCGCCTGCCGGGTCTCGTTGCCTTCCGGGAAGTCCTCCAGAATTGCGTTAGCCAACGCCGTGCGATCTAGGGTGGGGTTGGTGTTGACGAGGAGCCTGGTAGCGTCGAGCGCGATCGCGCCGGTCGGCAAGCCGTGGGCTGCGGCTTGGGTCCTGACGGCTGCCAAGGATTCCATTGCCTTTTCCTGCAGATCTTTCGGCGTGATCGAGCTCAGCTTGACGGGCGTGGTCGCGGACGGATCCACTTGAATGATCTTGTAGGGCAGTCCCGTGAAGTCGTACTGATTTTTCCATAGCTCGATATTGCCCACGCAGATCTCGTGGACCCCGCGGGGAACCGTGAAGAGGAATAGTTGCCGTCCTTCAGGAAGTTGAGCGATTACTTCCCCGTCCAGCTGCACCACATATCCGGCTGGATTCGGGCGCCCTACGTCGAGCAGGACCACGCAGTCCGTCCGGCGCAGCATGCCGAGAGGGAGATCCGGATTTCCGAGGACGATCTCAGCTTTCTGTCCCGGGTATCCGACTCCCTGTTTTCTCTTGAGGAGCAGCTTGCCGGTTATGGAACGCTGCAGGTCTGCAAGATCACGCACTTCGGAGCGGGCTAGCTCGGCGAGGGGCGCATCCGTCTTGCCTAAGCCCTGCCAGATTTCCAGCAGTGCCTGTGTGAAGTGACATCCTTTTGATAGATCTCCGCCGACGGAGGATGCCAGGATAAATCCTCTGGTCCCGACGTCCCGGTCGTCATTCATCCTGAGTTGGGGGACGTCCTGCCCAGAGTGGCAGCAGTCCAGGAAAATCATGAAGCTGGCGGTAGAGTTGTTGTAGAAGGCATTCGCGAGATCACTGGTCGGAATGCTCAGATTGTATGACTTGGGGTCCTCGCCGCACGGGTCGCAGCCATCCAGGGCCAATGAGGTGAGCCGGGTCGCAGCCATTCCTTTCCCACGGAAGCCGTGTCCGCAGAAATACACGATGACGAGGGAGTTTTGAGGCAGTTGTGGGATGACGTTGGCGAGAAGATTGCGGACGTTGTCCGCGGATGCCTTCGCACCATGCCAGTGCTCGACATTTCCTGCACCCACGACCCCTTCCAGATGCAGCGCCACCGACTTCCCGGTATCGAAAAAGAGCTGATTGAGTCTTTCATCCGCCGGAGCGTCAGGTCGCGCATTCCGGCGGTAAGTGCTGGGACTGATGATCCAGGCTTTGGCGGTCCCTGCGGGCGGGATAGGCTCGCCCGTGGCAGGAAGGCTTGTTAGCAGGAGCGGCAGCAAAAAGAGGGCGGCGACGGCGTTCCCGGGGGTATGCATCTCACTTCAGTTTTGCGTCGAGGGCTGTGAATTCATCCAACGCCGTTTTCCCGAGATCGGATTGTTTCAAGATGGCGGTTTCGCCAGGCATCAACTCTGTGCCTGCACCCTGCATGCCTTGCTCCGAGCGAAGCTCCTCCAGAAGAAAATCCCGCATGCTCCTGGTGGTTTCGACGGCCGCCTGATCACCAGCCGCGGTGCGATGTTTCAGGAAGCAGTCGGCGGCTCTCATCCCGATCAGAAATGCCGCCGTCTTGTTGTCCAGCTTCTGGAAAGTCTCCGCGGTCACTGTTTGGAAGTTCCGGCTTGCGTCGCCACTCCCGTTGATCACCTGCTGCTCAAATTTCGTGATGAGCTTCACGGCCTCATCATTGGCAATCTTTGTCTCCAATTGAGGCGCGACGATGCACGATTCAGCCCTGCCGTCGTCAGGTCTCGGGAAGAGACGCCACACGACGAAGCCTGCGAGGATGACAATGGCCAGGCCCATAATGACCTGATTCGTGGTGGCCTTTCCGCTGGCAAAGAGGTGCCTACGGGAAAATAGTGTTTCTTTGTGAGGGCTGGCTTTCATGGGGGGGAATGAAACGCTGGCGTCCAACCGGCCTAGCGCCGGGGTCCTTTGAACAATTAACTAATGGATATAGCCGGTAGTTTTCTTCCGGGCAAGAAGGAAGAGCATGATCGTTGTCTTGATGGTTCGTGAGAAAGATATCCGGATCTCTGTTTCTCTTCAACTGCCTTGCTGAGGCGCTCGTGTGGACTACGTGCGCCGGCAGTGCGGGACATTCTGGAAGCGTTCCTCACCGGCGCTTCAGGATCGCCTGGTAAATGGGGTGAGGGACTTTGCCGACCTGGCCGCTGGGGGCTATGCTACCCGTTCGTCAGAATGATCCTTCGGAGGTCGCTTTAGCGGGTCTTGTTGCCGAATTTAGCGGCAACCTTGGCGAGGCTTTGTTGGTGACCTTCAATGTAGATCCGTATGTCGGCTCCGGTGAGGCCGGCCCTTCCATCCGGGATGTTCCACTGTCTCCAGAGCAGGAAGAGGTCCTCCAACGCCGAGTTAAAGACCTTCGAACTTCCTACATCACCTCACTCACAAACAGCGCCGGATTCTCCGCGCTGTCCCCCATCTTCATCCCCAGCAGACGCCCATAGAGCGCGCTAGAGGGGGCGAGCAGGGTAATGTCCCGGCCTTCCCACTCCAACTCGAGGCCGCCGGCGGCGGGGGCGAGGAGGAACCACGAGCTTTCTCCGTCCAGGTCGACTTCGACGAGGGCGCCGGCTTCGATTTCATCATCGGGGCCGAAGTCGCGGAGCGTGGCCGCTTCAAAGGCGGCGACGTCTTGTGCGAGTTCTTCGACTTGGCGTGCCTGTCCGGTGGCGAGGTAGGAAGCTTCCAGGCTGCGGGTGTCGTATTTGCCCTCGGCCTTGCTGCCGGGGTCGGTGGCGGCGGCATGAGCTTCCTTCGCGGCGCGGCTCAGGCGGTCGAAGCGCGAGCGGAGTTCGGCGCGGATGAGATCGAGCAGGCGTTCCTTCATCGGGTGGAGCGGAAGCCTTGCGCGAAGGAACCGCCGAGGCAAGATCGCGGCATGATTTCCGTCTACGCCTACAAGAACTGCGATACCTGCCGGAAGGCACTGAAGTGGCTGAAGGAAAACGGCGTGCCCCGTGAGGTGAAGGCGATCCGCGAGACCCCTCCGACCGCGCAGGAGCTGATGGTGGCGGTGGAGAGCCATGGGGGCGACTTGCGTCCCTTGTTCAATACCTCGGGCGGCGACTACCGGGACCTCGGCCTGAAGGACAAGCTGCCGGGGATGTCGGTGGCGGACGCGGTGAGCTTGCTTTCGGAGAACGGGAACCTCGTGAAGCGGCCTTTCGTGATCGGGGAGGGCGTGGTGCTGGTCGGTTTCAAGGAGGACGAGTGGAAGGCGAAGCTGGGGAAGGGATGACGCGGCGTGTTCCTGTGAGAATTTATTGGGAATCACACGGCCACATCTTGCGCTGACAGGAAAGCCCGCTCATCTTCCGAATCGGGCGGACACCAGTGCAACTGCGATGAATTTCAATTGGTCACGGCGGGATTTCATGAGCTCCGCCACGAAGGGGGCTCTACTGGGAACGGCAGGACTGGAGTTTTTGTCCCGGGTGCCTGCGGTATCTGCGGCGGAGACGAAGTTGGATCACTCGATGGTGCGCTTCCTGCCGGAGATCGAGCCCTTGGTGCGCCTTTTGGAGGATACCCCGCGGGAGAGGCTGCTGGAGGAGGTGGGGAGCCGGATCAAGAAGGGCACCACTTACCGCGAAGTTCTTACCGCGGTGCTGCTTGCGGGGATCCGCAATATCCAGCCACGGCCGGTAGGCTTCAAATTCCACGCGGTACTGGTGGTGAATTCCGCGCACCTCGCGAGCCAGAATTCTCCCGATGGTGACCGCTGGCTGCCGATTTTCTGGGCGCTGGATCAATTCAAGTCCTCCCAGGAAAAGGACAAGAAGGCCGGCGATTGGACCATGGAGGAGGTCTATGAAGCGGCGGTGCCCAAGGTCGATCGCGCGGCGGAGGCCTTCATGCAGGGCATGGACGCGTGGGATGTGGCCTGTGCGGATACTGCCGCAGCGAGCCTCGCGCGCGGGGATGGCACACAGCAGGCCTTTGACCTTTTTTGTCGCTACGGCGCGCGCGATTATCGCGACATCGGGCACAAGGCGATCTACGTCGCCAACAGCTGGCGGCTGCTGCAGACGATCGGTTGGCAGCATGCCGAGCCGGTGCTGCGTTCACTTTCCTATGCCTTGCTCGCCTACGACGGGCAGTGCCCGACGGAAGGGGATGCGCTGGCAGACCGACCGGGCCGCAAGAACCAGGAGCGCGTCCGCGAGTTGCGTGCGACTTGGAATGGCGGCGAGAACCAGCCGGCTACCACGGTCGAGATGCTTTCCACGCTGCGCGGCGGAACTTGGGATGATGCCTCGGCAAAGGTGGTCGCACTTATCAATGCGGGCAGCGGCCCGCAGCCGATCTGGGATGCGATGTTCCAGCACGCGGCGGAGATGCTGATGCGCAAGCCGGGGATCATCTCGCTGCACGCCAGCACCACGACCAACGCGCTTCACTACGCTTTCCGCCACGCCTCGAATGATGAGACGCGGCGTTTCCTGCTGCTCCAGAACGCTTCGTTCCTTACCCTGTTCCGCGATGACGCCGGAGCGGGTGAAGGAATCGGGATCGACACCTTCGAGCCGTCGACCGGCGACTTCGGCGGCGCGGAGGCAGTCGATCAGATCTTTGCGGGCCTGGCGTCCGACCGTTTGGATGCCGCGCGAAAGACGCTGGCCTACCTCGAGGCTGGTGGCCACCCGAGGGCTTTTACGGATTTCGCCCAACGGATGATCTACCTGAAGGGAACCGACTCCCATGACTACAAGTTCAGCAGCGCGGTGATCGAAGATTACCGCTCGCTTTCACCGCAGTTCCGGAACCGTTTCTTGGCTGCCAGCGTGCACTGGCTGAAGGGATCCGGCGAACCGGATAGCCCGCTGGTGGCGCGCAGCCGGGCTGCCTTGTGAGGGGCGCGGCTCAGGCGATCACGCCCGCCTCCCGGAAGGAGAAGTAGGGGGGACGACCGTGGTCCGGCCGGCCAACGATGACGTGATCGAGGAACTTCAGCTGGAGTAAATCGGCCGCCTCCACCATGCGGCGGGTGAAGTGCTCGTCCGCTCGGCTCGGCGTGGGATCCCCGGAGGGGTGATTGTGAATCAGCACGAAGCCATAGGCGCCGCGGGTGATCACGGGACGGAGGATTTCGCGCGGATGCGCGACCGTTTCCGTAAGGCTGCCGACGCTGACTTCCACGGTGCCGGCATGGCGCAAGCGGGTGTCGAGAAGTGCGACGAGCAACCGCTCGTGCCGGAGCCACGCCAGCTGTGGCGCGAAGGTGCGGTAGATCAGCTCCGGGGCGTCGAGTGGAGTTTGGGCAAGTTGCTCGCGGGCAGCCCGGGCGCCGAGCTCGAATGCCGCGACCAACTGGCAGGCCTTTGCCAAGCCGAGCCCCGGTTGTTTCGCGAGTTCTTCCACTCCCGCGCTGCCAAGGGAACCGATGGACCCGTAGTGCTCAAGGAGGTCCCGACCGATTTGGATCGCGCTGCGGCCGACGACGCCAGTCCGCAGGAAAAGGGCGAGCAGCTCGGCATTGTCGAGGGCTCCGGCCCCGAACTTTGCCAGCTTCTCCCGTGGCCGCTCATCCAGCGGCAAATCCGTGATGCGATCCGACATGATCGGATGAACACTTATCGCCGGAGGCTTGGCGAGGAAAATTCTTGGGCTAATCCTTCGCCGCCTTCGGATCCAGCGCGTCGCGCAGGCCGTCACCGAGGAAGTTCAGGGAGAACAAGGTGACCGAGAAGAAGAGGGCGGGGAAGAAGAGCTGCATCGGGTTCGTCAGCATGAAGTTGGCACCCTCCTGGATGAGGACTCCCCATGAGCTGTTAGGTGCCTTCACGCCGAGTCCGAGGAAGGACAAGGTGGCCTCGAACATCATCACGCCCGGGATGGTGAGCGTGGTGTAAACAATGATCGGTCCCAAGGTGTTCGGGAGGATGTGGCGGAAGAGAATCCGGATGTGGCCGAGGCCGAGGGAACGCGCCGCCTCGACGAAGTCCAAGCTTGCCACGCTCTGGACCTGTGCCCGGACGATGCGTGAAATGGTGAGCCAGGAGAGCGCGCCGATTGCCACGAAGACCGGGACAAGGGTGGTGAGCGGTTCGACCCAGTTGCGGGTATTGCTGAGGGCTTTCTGTGTCGCGGTCTTGCCCGCTACCAGATGGACCGCCCATTCGGTGAGGTCGTCGGTGAGGGGTTCCAAGATCTTGCTCAGCAGGATGATGATGACCAGGAAGGGCAGGGCGTAGAGGATATCCACCAAACGCATCAGGAAGGCATCGATGCGTCCGCCGGCGTAGCCCGCGACGGCACCCCATGCGATTCCGATGGTCACGGCCACGAAGGTGGTGATGAGACCGACGGCAATCGAGATGCGCCCGCCGAAGATCACGCGTGAGAAGAGATCGCGGCCCAGATGATCGGTGCCAAACCAGTTCATCGCGCCGGGCGGCAGATTCCGGTTGATCGGATCGGTCTTGTTCGGATCCTTCAGGAAGTCGCCGATCGAAGGCAAGACCACGCAGGTGATGCCGATGATGATGATCATGAAGAGGCCGATCATCGCCGCGCGATTGTGCTTCAGCCGTAGCCAGGCGTCGTACCAGAGGGAGGAACCTTTTTCTTCGGTCGTCATGCGGTCGTAGAAAGGGAAAGAAGGGAGACAGGGTGGGGTGCGGGACTCAGGCGGATTTCCGCAGGCGGGGGTTCAGCCAGATTCCCGCCACGTCGGTCAGGAAATTGGCGAGGATCACCAGCATGCCGTAGAGCATGGTCACGCCGAGGATCACCGAGGTATCGCGCGTTTCGATCGACTTGATGAAGTGTCTGCCGAGACCGGGGATCTGGAAGACGGTCTCGATGACGAGTGATCCGGAAACAATTCCCGCGAAGGCAGGGCCGATGTAGGCTACCGCCGGGATCAGGCCGCCGCGCAGGCAGTGACGGACGAGGATCTTCCAGCCGGGGACGCCCTTTGCCCGGGCGGTACGGACGAAATCCTGTGAGAGCGTCTCCAGCATCCCCGCACGAGTGAGACGGGAAAGATAGGCGGCATAGGCGAGGCCCAGGGTTACGGCGGGGAGCACCCAGGTGGCCGGGTTTGAAGAGGACCATCCGTAGGCCGGCAGTGCCTCCAGCTTTCTCCCGAAGTACTCTGCGAGCAGCGGTCCGATCACGAAGGAGGGCAGGCAGATGCCGATCATCGCCACGGACATCGAGAGCGTGTCCAGCAGGCCGTTCCTGCGGGCCGCTGCGATGCATCCCGCGGGGATGCCGATGGTGATGGCGACGAACATGGCGATGACGCCGAGCTGGAAGGATATGGGGAATGCTTGCCCGATGATCTCCGCGACCGGACGGCCTTCGAGACGGATGGATGGACCGGGATCGCCTTGGAGGAGTTTGCCCAGGCGATTGGCATATTGGACGGTCACCGGCTTGTTCAGATCGTAATATTCCTCGACCACTTTCTTGATGTGGGGAGGCATCGCTTTCTCGCTGGAAAGCGGATCACCGGGCATCGCCTTGCAGAGGAAGAAGGTGATCGTGTAGAGGACGAAGAGCACGATGACGCTCTGCAGGAAACGGCTGAGAAGGACTTTGAACATGGGGTCCGGGAATCAGGGTTCGAGGGAGATGGCGCCCCAGTTGTGATTGTCGAGCAGCAGCGGGTGCCAGCCCTTCACCTCCGGTCTCAAGAGGTAGTTCCGGCTGCGGTAGGAGATGGGAAGGATGGGCTGTGCCTCGGCGAAGAGCCGCTCGGCCTGCTTGAAGACTTCGAGCCGATGGGCGGGCTCCACCTGCACCGCGGCTTCCGAGAGGAGTCTCTCATACTCATCGCTATGCCAGCCGGTGTTGTTGTTTCCGTTCCCCTTGGTCCACATCAGGAGGAAGGTGGTGGGATCCAGATAGTCACCGGACCATGCGGCGAGCGAGATATCGAAATCGAGGCTCTGCTGGGAACTCACATAGGAGCCCCAGTCCTTCGAAGTGATATCGAACATCACACCGAGCGTCTGACGCCACATTGCTTGGAGCGCTTCCACGGCCGCCCGGCTTCCCGAGCTGCTGATAAGGATCTTGTAGCGGGGGAAGCCTTTGCCATCCGGATAGCCTGCCTCGGCCAAGAGTGCCTTGGCACGCTCGGGATCGAAGCTCACCACCGAGTCGGGCTTATAATCGCCCATCGTAGGAGTGATCGTGCCTGCAGGGGTATTACCCTGCATGATGTTATCGCAGAGCAGTTTCCGGTCGATGGCGAGGGAGAGCGCCATGCGCACCTTGGGATTGTCCAGGACGGGACGGGTGGTGTTCACCCGGATGAAATCGGTGGCGACGTAGGGCTCCTGGCGGAGGAACTGGGGAGTGGTCGCGCGGACCTTGTCGACCAAGGAAGGTGGCAGCTGATAGGTGGTGTGGAGCTGGCCGGCTAGGAAGCCGCGGGACTCGGTGAAGAAGTTTTCCACGGGAATGAACCGCACCCCGTTCAGCTTTACGTTCGCGGCGTTCCAGTAGTTAGGGTTCTTCACCGTCTCGACGCGGTCGTTGAAGCGCCAGTCCTTGAGCATGAAAGGGCCGTTGCCCACGTAGTTGCCGGCGTCACTCCACTTCGTGAAGCGGTCGGTCATCTTGCCGAACTTGAGGACCACATGGCGCGGGACCGGGAACCAAGTATAGTGCCGGGTGATATCCGGCAGGAAGGGCACGGGCTCCTTGAGCGAAAGTTTCAGGGTGAGGTCATCCGGCGCGGAAACACCAACCTGCTCGAAATCCGTGATCTCGCCCCGGTTATACTCCGCGGCGTTCTTGATGAAGTAGAGCATCTCAGCATACGGGCCGCCCAACTCCGGATGGAGCAGTCGGTGATAGGCGAAGATGAAATCGTGGGCGGTCAGCGGGGCTCCGTCCGACCATTTGCCATCCGGGCGCAGGTGGAAGGTCCACTCGGTGTAATTTTCATTGTGCTCCCAGTGGGTCGCTGCACCGGGCGGATAGGCGTTGTCCTTCTCCGGATCATCCGCAACCAGTCCCTCCAACAGGGCGCGGATCACGTTGCTCTCGATCACGCCGGTCACCAAGTGCGGGTCTAACGATTTGGGATCCGAAGAGTTACCCACCAGCAGGATCTTCTCCCGGTTCGCCACTTCCACCTGGGTTTCCCGCTGGCAGCCGGTCAGGCAGAGGAGGGCGGGTAGGAGGAAAAGGGCGCGGTGTGTCATGACGTTGCGCAGCACTAGCGCGTCCCGCGCCGGGATTGCAGGGAAAATTTACATCTTCGCCGACCTTTGGCAGGATTTGCGGATTTCCCGGGCATTTCTGTCAAAGCGACCACTTTCTCCCGTGGGAACTTGCAAGGAAGGGGAGGATCGCTAGAACCGCCGAAGATCGTTTTCCAAAGTTCGCCATTTGAAAGCCTACTTCCTGCGCCGCCTTCTTCTGATCCCGCTGACGCTGCTGGGGATCACGGTGCTAGTCTTTGCGGCGATCCGGGCGGCACCGGGCGGTCCGGTCGAACGGAGCCTCGCCTCGCTGATGGGCGGGGATGGCAAGGCGAAGCGGACTCGTGCCGAGTCCGGTCTTTCCCTGACCGCGGCCCAAGTGTTGGAGATCGAGGAGAAATTCAACCGGGACAAGCACCCGCTCCGTTCCTATGCCGAGTGGCTCGGGGTTCTGCCGCGGGACTTGGAGAACAAGAAGGTTGGCCGCGAATTTCCGAAGGGAGAGAAGAAGGTTCTGATCCCGGTGCCTGGCACGGTGCATGAAGTGACCGTGGAGCGGGATGACGCCGAAAATGTCTGGGTGGCCGAGGCGGACCGGAAAAAGGTGGAAGGCTGGGAAGTGAGGCTCCGGACTCCCAAGGAGCAGTCCGAACGCTGGGCCCACTGGGTCAAGGGGGTCGATCTGCCCCAGGCTCCCGAATATCGTGCCGTCCTCTACAAGCCCGGGTTCGATGGCTTGCTGCAGGGGAGCCTCGGCAGTTCCTCCAAGTATCAGGATGGCGTGTGGTCCATGATCCTGGAGCGCATGCCGGTATCGATCTACTTCGGCGTCGTGAGCATGCTGGTGACCTACGGGGTGTGCTTGCCTCTTGGGATTCTCAAGGCGATCAAGCATCGTACTTGGTTGGACAACGTGAGCTCGGTGGCGGTCTTCGCCGGCTATGCGATCCCGGGCTACGCGCTGGGCGCGATTCTTCTGGTTTCCTTCGGTGCGGGGCTCGGATGGTTTCCGATGCGCGGCTTCATCGGGGATGACTTCGAGACGCTCTCCACCGCGGACAAGATCAAGGACATCGTCAGTCACACGGTTCTTCCCTTGCTCTGCTACCTCGTCGGCAGCTTCGCCTTCATGACGATGCTCATGAAGAACAACCTGATGGACAACCTGGCCGCCGACTACGTCCGGACTGCTGCCGCCAAAGGGGTGTCGTTCCCGCGTGCGGTCTTCAAACATGCCTTCCGCAACTCGATCATTCCGATCGCCACGACCTTCGGTAGCAACATCACTCTTCTGGTGACCGGCTCGATCCTCATCGAGCGGGTCTTCGACATCAATGGCTTCGGCCTCCTCCAGTTCAACTCGATCGTCGAATACGACGAGCCGGTGATCATGGGGGTCACCTTCTTCTCCGCCTTTCTCATGCTATTGGGCAATGTGCTGTCCGACCTCTGTGTGGCGCTGGTTGATCCCCGGGTGAGCTACAAGTAACATGACCTTTCCCCGCAAAGTCGGACTGCTTCTCCTGCTCGTGGCCGCCGCTGCGGCGGTCGCCCGCTACCACGAGCTGAGCCTTCCCACGCTCCGCTGGTTTTATTCTTTCGCCGCTACCCCGGAGCAGATCCTGGATGCCGAGGTAAAGGAGCATGTCGTGGGACTTGGTGGGACCCGGTTCTTCTCTTTTACGATCGACTGGCCCTACCTCCGGCAGAATCAGGCCGAGTTTGCGGGCCGTGCCCTCTGCGGGGTTCTGGGTTTCATCGGCCTCGGGTTGCTCGCGTTCGGCGGGAAGTTCCAGTGGAACCCGCTCACCTTGCGCCGCTTCGCGCGCTTCCGCTCGATCGGCCGCGGCTGGCTTTCCTTCCAGCTGATCATCTTGCTGATGCTGCTGGCCATGCTCGACCAAGCTTTGGTGGGCAAGCGGGCGCTGGCAGTGAAGTATGACGGCAGATGGTCTTTCCCGGCTTTCAAGGAAGCCGCGATGAGGGAAACGGATTTCGGCGGAGACAGCGAGCAGGAGCCGAACTACCGGCAGCTCCGCACGGATTTCGCCAAGGCGAAATCAGGGAACAAGGTGATCCTTGCGCCGATCCCGTGGGACCCGACCTTCGACTCGGACCAGATCGTCCGACGCACCTTGGTTTTGGTCGAGGGCAAGCTTCATCGCTCGGGCGAGCGGGAGCCTTACAACGGTCAGGCCACCCAGTTCCGCGAGGACGATCCGGAGGTGCCGGTGAGAACTGCGCTATTCCGCAAGGGCCTGCGGAGCGGCATTACCTCCGTGTTCGATGAGAAGGGCGAATTCGCGGGCCGCGAGATTTGGAAGGACGACAAGCTCGAGCAATCGAATGTGGAAGGAAATGCGGGCAGCCTTCCCGCGGGATCGTGGCAGGAGCTGATTTATCCGCCCGCTCCGCCCACCTTCGCTTCATGGGAAACCAGCCATCTCCTGGGCACGGATTCGAAGGGCTGGGATATCGCCGCCCAGATGTTCGGCGGCCTTCAGGTCATGTTCAAGGCGGCGGCCATTTACGTTATCCTGACCTACGGGATCGGCATCGTCATCGGGTGCATGCAGGGCTACTTTGGCGGATGGTTCGATATCACCAGCCAGCGGATTTCCGAGATCCTCAGCAATGTGCCCTTCCTCCTGTTGGTGATGATCATTACGGCGAACATGGGTCTGGCCAATGTCACGCTCTCCACGGTCCTGCTCATCTTCTGTCTCTTCTCCTGGGTCTACGTGGCGACCTACCTCCGCACCTCGACATTCAAGGAAAAGGCGCGGGATTACGTGGCGGCTGCGCGGGTGCAGGGTGCCAGCACCACGCGGATCATTTTCCGGCATATCCTGCCGAACGCGATTTCCACGCTGGTCACCTTGCTGCCCTTCAGCATTGCCGGTCTTGCGACCTCGCTGACGGCCCTCGATTTCCTCGGGTTCGGTCTTCCAGAAAGATATCCGAGTTGGGGACGCTTGTTGGATGACGGCACTTCGAACCTGAACTCGCCATGGATCGTCAGTTCCGTATTCGCGACCATGGTCGGCGTGCTGCTCCTGATCACCTTCATCGGAGAGGCGATCCGTGAAGCCTTCGATCCGAAGAAATTCACTACCTACCAATGACCCGTTTCGTCCTGCCAGTCATCGCGGCCGTGATCTGGGTCGTCCTGCCATCCTGCAAGAAGCCGCCGGAGTTTACTCCCTACGACAACACGGCGGAGCGGGAAGCCTTCTACAAGCGCTACAATGACGGGGTCGTCGAAACGATGACCAAGCGTCGGTCCGAGTTGGAAACCGCGCTTGGCGGCACCCTTGATGAAACCGATCGCAAGGAAAAGCAGCACGAACTCGATGACTTGCTGCGCCGCCAGCAGCGGCCGGCTTACTTCGAAACTCTTACCGAAGCCGACCTTCCCCAGGATCTCCAGTGGACCACCAATTGGGACGAGCCGGAGCTTGGTTCGCCCGAAGCCAAGAAGGGAGGCACGGTGCACAGCTACATCCCGGGCGGTGCCTTTCCCCCGACAATCCGGGCCTGCGGGCGGGAAGCGAACAATTCCTTCCGTAACTACCACTGGGACGACATCGAGCTTTCCCTCACCAACTTCCACCCGGAGACGGGAAATGTGGTTCCCTACCTCGCGGATCGCTGGGCGGTGGCGGAGGATGGCCAGACTGTCTATTTCCACATCGATGACGATGCCAAGTGGTCCGATGGCAGGGAGGTCACCTCCGGCGATTGGATGATGACCTTCTACGTCTATCTTTCGCCCTACCTCACGGAACCCTTCTACCGGGCCTACTACGGCGAGCAATATTGGGGCGTGGCGAGCTACGGGAAGGATTACCTTTGCATCCGCCTTGCGTTTCCGAAGCCGCTCACGGCTGGCTTTGCGGGCTTCATTGCTCCGTTCCAAGAGGACTTCTACCGCGAGTTCGGTCCCGACTTCGAGTCCCGCTATGCGTGGCGGCCGCGGCCGACCACAGGTGCCTACAAAATCGAGAAAGAGGATATTCTCAAGGGCCGCTCGATCTCGGTGACCCGGGTCAAGGATTGGTGGGCGAAGGACCGGAAATACTTCAAATACCGCTTCAATCCGGACCGCATCGAATACATCCAGGTGCGGGATGAGGAAAAAGTCTTCCAGCTTTTCCTCCGCGGGGACATCGACATCTACCTGATGGGTGATGCCAAGAAGTGGTATGAGAAATCCGAGGTGCCCAACGTCTTCAATGGCTACATCGAGAAGGCCACCTTCTACAACGAATACCCCGCGGTATCGCGTGGCCTTTACATGAACCTCAGCATGCCGATGCTGGACAATCAGGACGTCCGCATCGGCCTCCAGCATGCCACCAATTGGGAGAAGGTCATCGAGCTCGATCTGCGCGGTGACGGACAGCGGCTGAACTTGCTGAATGAAGGTTACGGGGATCTTTCGCATCCCACGCTGCAGACCCGGCCTTATTCGGTGAAGCTGGCACGCGAGGCCTTCGCCCGTGCAGGATTCACGGAGCAGGGGTCCGATGGTGTCTTGCGGAATGCGCAGGGCCAACGGCTTTCCTTCACGATCAATTTTCCGCGCATTTCCGACATCATCCCCTTCATGCTGCGGCTGAAGGAGGAGGCCCTGAAAGCCGGGGTGGAATACAAGCTGGAAGCGATGGACCCGACCGCGTCCTTCCAGAAGGTGGCTCGCAAGGAGCATGAGATCTCCTTCAACGGTTGGCAGAACCAGCTGCCGGTGCCGGACTACTACCAGCAATTTCATTCGAAGGATGCCTATGAGCCCGGCACCAAGAAGCCGCGCGCGATGACGAACAACATCAGCGTCTTTGCGGATCCGGAGGTGGACAAGATTCTGGAGGCGAACCGAAACGCCCGCAGCATGGAGGAGATCCGTGATACCAGCTACAAGCTGGAGGAAATCATGAACGAGCGGGCGGTGTGGATCCCGGCCTACCGCCGGCCCTTCTATCGCGTCGGCTACTGGCGTTGGATCCGCTGGCCGGACAATTTCAATGTCCGCCTCGGCAATGAGCCCGAGATGAATCACGTCCACTGGGTCGATCAGGACATCAAGGAGGAGACCTTGGATGCCATGAAGGATCACCGGTCCTTCCCGGAGAAGAACGTCGTCTTCGACCAGCATCGGAAAAAGCCCGCGGCGAACACCGAGAAATAACCAATGTCCGAACCTTTGCTCCAAGTCCGTGATCTCATCACCGCCTTCGATACCGACGGCGGACTGATCCGGGCTGTCGATGCGGTTTCCTTCGAGGTCAGGCGGGGCCAGACGCTCGGGATCGTCGGTGAGTCCGGCTGCGGGAAGAGCGTGACCGCGATGTCGCTGGTCCGCCTGCTCCCCCAGCCGAGCGGCAAGATCCTGCAAGGCGAGGTGAATTTCAAAGGCCGGGATCTCACGCGGCTGAAGCCGGACGAGATCCGCAAGGTCCGCGGCAATGAGATCGGCGTGATTTTCCAGGAGCCGATGACCGCGCTCAATCCGGTGCAGCGCATCGGAAAACAGCTTTCCGAGTGCTTCCTGCTCCACAAGAAAATGAGCCGGAAGCAGGCATGGGAAGCCGCCATTGAGATGCTGCGCCTGGTGAAGATTCCCGCTCCCGAGCTGAGGGCGGGGGATTATCCTCACCAGCTTTCCGGCGGCATGCGGCAGCGCGTGGTGATTGCCATGGCCCTGGCTTGCCGTCCCGATCTGGTCATTGCGGATGAGCCGACGACGGCACTCGATGTGACGGTGCAGGCCCAGATCCTGGATCTGATGAAGCGCCTCCAGGCGGAGATGGGGATGTCAGTGATCCTCATCACCCATGATCTCGGGGTGATTGCAGAGACCTGTGATGACGTCGTCGTGATGTATGGCGGCCGCGTCGTGGAGCGTGCTCCGGTGAAGGAGCTTTTCGCCAAGCCGCTGCACGCCTACACCCGCGGCTTGCTGGCTTCGATTCCCCGCTTGGAAACCGAGCGGAAGTCGAAGCTGCCGGTCATTCCCGGCATGGTGGCCTCGCTACGGGATTTCGTGCCGGGCTGCCGCTTCTGCCAGCGCATGGATCGCCAGGGCCTGACCCTGCGGGAGCGCCCGCCGTTCATTGAGGCAACCCCCGGTCATTGGGTGGAAGCCTGTCCCATTTGCTACGCCTCGACTGAAGTATGACGCCCATCCTTTCCGTCCGCGATCTCAAGGTGCACTTCCCGGTTTCAGGGGGGCTCCTCATGCGACAGATCGGCTCCGTCCGCGCGGTGGATGGCGTGTCCTTTGACATCGCTCCCGGCGAGACGCTCGGCCTGGTAGGGGAATCCGGCTGCGGCAAATCGACGCTCGGGAAAGCGATTGTCCGGCTTACGGATTCGAATCACGGCAGCATCCAGTTTGATGGCCGCGATATTACCCGGCTCCGGCGCGGCGCGATGCGTCCGCTGCGCGAGGATATCCAGATGATCTTCCAAGATCCGGTCGAGTCGCTGAATGCCCGGCACAGCGTTCGCGAAATCCTTGAAGAACCTCTCATCATCCATGGGCGCGGCTCGTCTTATGAAAGGCGGAGGCGTGTGGATGAATTGCTAGAGCGCGTGGGCTTGCAGAGTTCGGCGGCGGATCGCTATCCCTTCGAGTTCTCCGGTGGCCAGCGTCAGCGCATTGGCATCGCGCGCGCCATCGCGCTGAATCCGAAGCTCATCGTCTGCGATGAGCCGGTGTCCGCGCTGGACGTCTCGGTGCAATCGCAGGTGTTGAACCTGCTGCTGGATCTCCAGAAGGATCTCAAGCTTTCCTATCTCTTCATCGCCCACGACCTCGCGGTGGTGAAGCACATCTCCGATCGCGTGGCCGTGATGTATCTCGGGAAGATCGTGGAGATGGCGGATGCCGAAGCGATCTATCAGGATCCGAAGCACGCTTACACGAAGGCTCTCCTTTCCTCGATCCCCGAGCCGGACCCGACACTGGAGAAGAAGCGCATCCTCCTGGAAGGCGACGTGCCTTCGCCGATCGATCCTCCGAAGGGCAGCGCCTTCGGGCATCGGATCCATCACTCGCGATACGAGGAAACGATTGGTGCCGACTTGTCCCTGCGCGAGATCGGGCCCGGGCACTGGGTAGCCGCAGATCCGTGCTGCCTCGACCCGAAGGATTGGGAGAAGGTCAGCAAGATGGCGGTGCCAGCCTGAGCCGCTGGATCTTCTATCGACGGTTCACAACGGGCGCTGGCGAGGTGCCACCGGGAATCCCGGCGCCTGTGGCCGGAGTCGTGGTGGCTGGACCTGTCAGCGGGCGTTCTGCGGCGACCAAGGGTTCCCGTTTGGGATCCCGGCGATCGTCGTTCAGGAAGAAGACCGCGAGAAAGGCGTAGAGTGCGGGGACGGCGAAGGCCGTCCACAAGGGAGGGGGCAGCTTCATGGGAGGAAATCCGGAGGCAAAAGGGGAGGGCCTTGCTCCGGGGGAGGGTGGGGGTTTGGTGGGGGGATTCCGGCGAAAAGCCGGGGGGGGGGCGGGAGGAAATCTATCAAGTCGGCGGCGGCCTGGCAAGCAGGCTGGCGTCGCATCAGAGGGTCCGGGGCGTCAGCGGGATCTGAGCTCGGACTTGGACCTGGGTTTGTGCCTCGGCCACGGACTTGCCGAGTTCCGAAGCCGCGTCGGCCATGCGCATCTTGCGCTTCGGCCGGTCCGTCGGCAGCCATGCGTGGAAGACTCCGGAGAGGGTGAGGGCGAGCAGAAGGCGAGAAACGATGCGGGAAGGGGCGACCGATTTCATGGCATCAGCTTCCCATGATTCGGTGATCCTAACCATTACGCCATGACGGGGGGAGAATTCGGGGGTTGAGTCCGCCGCCTCCGTGCCCCACAAACCGCCCCGGAAATGAAGATCGTAGTCGTGGGCAAGGGCGGGCGCGAACACGCGCTGGTGAGGGCATTGTCGGAATCTCCCGGCAATCCGGAGATCTACTGCTTTCCCGGCAGCGATGCGATTTTCCAGCTCGCCAAGCCGGTGGCTGCCAACGGCTTGGAGTCGCTTGTAATCTGGATGCAGGCAAATCAGGTCGATCTCTGCGTGGCTGGGGAGGAGAGCTACTTGGTGACCGGCGAGGGTCTCGCGAACCTTTGCGAGCAGGCCGGAATCCCTTGTTGGGGGCCGCATTTCCAGTCCGCCCAGCTTGAGGCCAGCAAGGAATTCGCGAAGCAGTTCCTGCTCCGCCACGAAATCCCGACGGGCAAGGCGATCGCCTGCTCGAATCTCACGGAAGCCCGCGCCGCCATCGACGCGACTTACCCGACGGTTTTGAAGTTTGATGGCCTTGCGGCGGGCAAGGGTGTCGCGGTTTGCCTGACGGAAAAGGAAGCGGAGGATTTCCTCGATGAGGTTTTCGTGCAGCAGCGTTTCGGCGCTGGTCGTGTGCTGGTGGAGGAATTCCTCACCGGTCCGGAGGTTTCCATCTTCGCGGCGATCGTGGATGACCGCTACCTGATCTTTACCCCGGCCCGCGACTACAAGCGGATCGGGGAAGGGGATGCCGGGGCGAATACCGGCGGCATGGGTGCCGTCGCCAGCCGCAAACTGATCCCGTCCAATCTTCTCGCGGAGATCGAGTCGACCATCGTGGCTCCTACGGTGAACGGCCTCCGCAACGACGGGCTGCCCTACCGCGGCTTCCTCTATTTCGGTCTCATGCTCACGCCGGACGGCCCGAAGGTCATCGAGTACAATTGCCGCTTCGGTGATCCCGAATGCCAGGCGGTGATGCCGCTGGTGAAGGGGGATCTCGCGAGCTTCTGCCTGGCCGGGGCGAAGGGGGAGCTGGATGCCAATCTGATTTCCTTCGACGAAGGTTGGAGCGTCTGCGTGGTGCTGGCCTCTGCCGGCTACCCGGAGAGCTCGCGCAGCGGTGATGTGATCCGCGGGCTGGATGATGTGGGCAGTGCTCGTGTCTATCACGCCGGCACGCGCCGCAATGCCACGGGAGAGTGGGAAACCAACGGCGGCCGCGTTTTGGCAGTGGTCTCCGGCGGGGCCAGCCGTCAGGATGCCGTCGCCGCCGCGCACGCCGCGGCCGACCAGGTGTCCTTCGATGGTGCCCAGCGCCGCGGCGACATCGGGATCATGCACTTCAACGACTGACTGATGAGCCGCATTCTCGGACCCGACGAAATCGAGCAGGGCATCCAAACCCTTGCCTCCGCCATCCGTGAACGCACGGCGGGCGCTCCGATCGCCTTGGTCGGCATTCGCAGCCGCGGGGATGAAGTGGCAGAGCGCCTCTGCACCATCCTGGCCGAAGAGGACCGCGAGCTGGCCCTTGGGATCCTGGATATCTCCCTGTACCGGGACGACTACGAGCACCTGCGGGAAAATCCCAAGCTGCAGGAGAGCGACATTCCTTTCTCCGTCGATGATGCCCACGTCATCCTGGTGGATGACGTGCTCTTCACCGGCCGGACCATTCGCGCCGCGCTGGACGCGCTCTCCGACTACGGTCGCCCGGCGAAGGTCGAGCTGGCCACCCTGATCGACCGGGGTCACCGCGAAATGCCGATCCAGCCGGACTACACCGGCATTCTGCTGGAAACTTCAAGACACGATCACGTGCATGTTTCCTTGGAAGCTTGCGACGGAGAAGACAAGATCGAGGTCGTCGAACGAAACCCTGGCTGATCCATGCTCCCCGAACGCCGGAAATCCGCAGAGGAAATCGCGAAGCTTCGCGAGGCCATGGGTGTTCCCGGTGCGGCCCCTGGAGATCCTGAGGAAGTCCCGGCGCCGCAAGCAGAAGTCCCGTTCCAGGCTCCGCTGCCCGAGGAGACGCCACAGACTCCGGCGGCGGAGACTAAGCCCGCGGCCACGGTTCCCGCCGCTCGAAGCGAGACCAGGACCCCCGCTCCTTCCGAGCCGGAGGAGGCCCGTCGCCCTATCAACAAAAGCGTCCGTTCCCTTCGCAAGTCCGAGCAGGGGCCGGTGACCACTTCCACGTTACCTCGCACGGGCACCGTGGTCCTGCCTGCCCATCGCCACTCCGATCGCGAGCTGATGGAACTGCGCCGTACCCAAGCGGCTCCGCCGGATCAGTCGATCGCCTACATCAAGAATCTGACGGTGGCTTGGCCGCTGGTCGCTGTGGGCTACCTGCTGCCGCTCGGTGGCGCACTGCTTGGCTGGCTTTCCGTGTGGACTCCTACCATCATGGAGCCGGACTTCCCGGCGATGTGGATGGCAGATCTCTCGCGAAAGCCGTGGCTGGGCACCGCCGGACTGGTCGCGCTGGTGCTTCTCTCCGTTCTAGGCCTCGTGCTCGCCGGGTGGTTTGCATGGAAGAAACCGCGTTCCCGCCATCACGCCGGCTTCATCACGATCATTTCCGTTTTCACCGTCGTCTTCGCCATCCTTTCCAAGTTTTCACCGACCCATGGCCCGTAAGGACCTTCTCGATATCAGTTCACTGGACCGGGAGGAGATCGATCTCCTCCTGGATCAAGCCGTTCCCTTCAAAGAGCTCTTCACCCGCTCCGTCAAAAAGGTTCCCACACTGAAGGGAAAGTCCGTGCTGATGCTCTTCTACGAGCCGAGCACCCGGACCCATTCCTCTTTCGAGGTCGCGGCGAAACGCCTTTCCGCCGACGTCACCAATTTCGACGTCCCGCATTCCTCCGTGGTGAAAGGCGAATCGGTTCGCGAAACCATCGAGACCCTTCAGGCGATGCGTACCGATTTCATCGTGGTGCGCCATGGCCGCAGCGGCTTGCCCGGCATGATCGCCGGGATGACGAAGGCGAGCGTGATCAATGCGGGCGATGGTGCCCACGCGCATCCGACCCAGGCCTTGCTGGATGCCTTCACCTTGAAGGAGGTCTTTCCTGACCTGACCGGAAAAAAGGTCCTGATCATCGGTGACATTCTGCATAGCCGCGTTGCCCGCTCCACCAGCACGATCCTGAAGCGCCTTGGCGTGCAGGTCGCTTACCTTGGCCCCGGTTCGCTGGTGCCGAAGTGTGGCCCGGAGAATACCGTCCGCTTTACCGACTATGCGGAAGCGATGAAGTGGAAGCCGGATGTCGTCTATCTCCTCCGCGTCCAGATGGAGCGTCAGGACGTGCAGTATTTCCCGAGCCTCCGAGAATATCATAAGGTCTACGGGGTCACCGAGGAGCGGCTGAAGCAGATTGATGGCGAGGGACTCTACCTCATGCACCCCGGCCCCGTGAACCGCGGCGTGGAGCTCTGCGATGGCGCGATGGATTATTCCCGGAGTCTCATCAATCGTCAGGTCGAGAACGGCATCGCCGTGCGAATGGCCGTCCTCTATTGGCTGAAGCCCGCGGAGGAATAGGGTAGCCGTAAGCAGGGCGTGGCGGCGAGCCGGCATCCGAGCTCCTGTCTAACAGATCGGCAGCGGTGTTTCCGGCTGGGGGACGGCTGGAGGGCCAGGCCGATTCCTGCGATCGCGATTCGTTGACGATGCAAGGGTTGGGCGCGGATGCCTTGCCTTTCACTTCATCGCGCCGACATGCCCCGGAGCACCGGGATCTGTTCCCGTGCATGCGATCCGTCGGTCCCTGAAACGGGGTCTCCAAACTCTCGAGAACGGCAGCTGCGAATTGGAAGAGGGGAAAGGTCGGCCCGGAGAGTTGAGGGAACAGCTCTTTCCACGGGACGGGAGTCTTTAAAATCCATTTTCATTTATCTAACTTACCGTCACGCGAAAAGGATAGGCAGCGGTCTCCGGTCAGGGTAGAAGGGGGATAGCATGGCTGGAGTCAGTCCTGTATCGCCGGTTAATCTGCAGGGGCTGGATCTTCCCTTGGTCCGGGATGATCTGTGGTTCCGTGCCCAGCAGGCGTTGCATCTCATCCCTCGGGACGGCCGGGATGGCGTCCTGCGCAGGACGGTGATTTTCACCCTCCTTGCCTGGCTCCCTCTTGTGATCTGGGCCCTGGTCACCGGGCGCGTTTTCGAAAGCACCGATAGCGAGCCGTTGCTCCGCCATTTCGCCCTCCACGCCCGCTTCCTCATTGCCCTGCCCGCTCTCATCTTTGGGGAGCGCGTCGCGCGTTCTGTCATGCGCGACATGCTACCCAGCTTCGTTGCCACGGGCTTGGTGACGGAGGAAAAGATCCCGGCTTTCCGGCAGATCGTTCAGGACGTAATCCGGCTGAAGAACTCGTCCTTCCCTTGGGTCGGAGTAGCCGGGCTTATCGTGGTGGTCTTGCTGGTGCCGGAAACGGGCAGGCGTCTTCAGGAGCTGAGCTGGTCCCGTGAGCGGGATCACTTGGGCTTTGGTGGTTGGTGGTATCTCTGCGTGTCTCGCCCGATCTTTCAGATCTTCATGCTTGGCTGGGTCTGGCGGATCCTGCTTGTGACGCTTTTGTTCCAGCGCTTTGTGAAGCTCGGGTTGAATCCCATCGCCTCCCATCCGGATAATCTTGGTAGCCTCGGCTTCATTGAAAAGCTTCCCCGCGCGTTTGTGCCGCTCGCCTTTGCCATGTCTTGCGTGATCTGCGGGCAGTTCGCGCACGAGATGGCGTGGCACGGTGCGCACATGAAGCAGTTCCAGATTCCTCTCGCGATCTTCGCGGTTGTCGCCTTCCTCTTTTGTGTCGCTCCCTTGCTGGTATTCATCCCGGTGCTCAAGAGCAGCAAGCGCGTGGCCATGAACCAATACGGAGCCTTGGTCGCCCAGCAGAACCGGCAGGTTCATCGCAAGTGGATCGAAGGGGAGCCTGTGGAGGATCGAGCGCTTCTGGAGGCTCCGGAACTCGGTCCGACCACGGATGTGAATGCGATCTTCGAGGCTGTGCGCGAGATGCGCACCGTGCCCTTTTCCAAGAAGAGCCTCATCACCGTCGCGATTCCTGTAGCCCTGCCCATGCTCGTTCTCGCTGCTATCGAAGTCCCTCTCGGCGAGATCCTCATGAAGATCTTCAAAACGATTATCTAACCGTCCCGGAAATCCATGCGTCTCCTTACACTGTTCACCACCGTTCTGCTGGTATCCTGCTCGGCGCCCATTTCCTTCAAGCAGGGTGCTTCGGTGGTCCCTGCCGGTGACTATCACGTTTCGCCTTTGGCCGAGGCATTGCAGGAACTGGATGCGGGGAAAAAATCGAAGGATCCTACGGTCGCCTGCGGCCATTTCGTGGAAAGCGCGCGTCTTGCCGGAACCAAGGCCTTGGCAGGAGAAACCGGTGCGCTCGCCCTTTACAACCACGCCGTTGGAAGGCTGGTTGAGACGCTGTCGAAAGAGAAGAATTTGCCATGGGGCCGGAGGATCACCGTGGGAACGGGCGATTCCGCTTACACGCTGGCCGGCAAGCTGGAACCGAATGCCCCCAGCTATGAACGCGAGTATGTGCCCGTGGACAGCATGACCTTCCACGGCAAGTGGTCGGGACATCGCGCGATCCGGCCGGGAGTGGGTGCTCCTCTGGTGGTTATTGGTCCGGAGAATCGCGAATATCGCCGCACCTTTGATCCTCCACGGGTTCACGCGGCGATGACCGCGATCCTGCGCTTTGAGGGCCATCGCTCCGCAACCCTCGAACTCCACGAGCCGCTGGAAGAGGAAAAGATTTCCATCGCGGGCCGGAATCCCACGCTAGCGGCGGATTTCACGGCACCCATCTCGATGTACATCGCGGTTGCCCGCCCGGACAAGCTGGGGCTGATCCGCCTGCTCAATCCTCAGAAATATTCCGACACCGCGCGTCTGATCCGCACTCAAAAGTACGATAAGAATCGTATTCCCGTGCTCTTTGTTCACGGCTTGCAGGATACCCCGGCCACTTGGGTGCCGATGTACCAGCAGTTGCTCAATGATCCGGTGCTGCGTGATCGCTATCAATTCTGGGTCTTCAGTTATCCCAGCGGCTATCCATTTCCCTACTCGGCATCGCTCCTGAGAAAGGAACTCGACGGGGTGAACAAAGCCTTCCCCGGCCACAAGGACATCGTGATCGTGGGGCACAGTATGGGCGGTATTATCAGCCGCCTGATGGTCACGAATGCCGGGGACCGGATTTGGAAAGATCTCTTCGGCAAGTCGCCAGCGGAAACCAAGGTTAGCGGGGCAAGCCGCCATCTTCTGGAGGAGTCGCTGGTTTTCGAGCATCGGAAAGAGATCCGCCGGGCGATCTTTATTGCCACTCCTCACAAGGGCTCGATCTTTGCCTCGAATTGGATCGGCCGTCTTGGTTCAAGGCTCGTGCGCATCCCGAGCTTTCTGGCGGATACAAGGAATGCCGTGGCGTCGCTGGTCACCGTAGATACGGCGTCCATGCAACTCGACCGAGCTCCGAATAGCATTGATACCCTTGCTCCCAACAACCGCTTCGTGATCTCGATGAACAAGCTGCCCATCGATCCCGGTGTGACCTATCACTCCATTATCGGCGACCGTGGGAAGGGCGACACTCCGAATTCCAGTGATGGTGTGGTGGCTTACTGGAGCTCTCATCTCGATCACGCGGCCTCGGAGAAGATCGTGCCTTCCGGCCACAGCGCCCATCAGAACCCCGAGGGAATCGAGGAAGTGAAGCGGATTCTGAAGCTCCACTTGAAGACGGAGCGTTAGGAGGCGGGGACCACAGGGCGGTATTCCTGAGGCGCTCCCGGGTTGTTAAAACCTCGGGCAAAGCGCTTGCGCGCCATTGTGCCAATGGGACGCCTGTTTGGAGTTCTCTTTTTATCAGGCGGAACAGGCAGTGGCCCGGACGGCGGTCCTCGGCAGGGGACCACTGAAAATAAGCCTCGGCTTGCCCTCCGCCCCCCCCCCCCCGTTTGGGAGGGCGTTTTTACGCCTTTTTAACGCGTGCGGCGTAGCCTTTGACTCCGCCTCCGGAAGATCCGTGGGAGCATGGAAGTGAATCCAATGCGCTCATGAACGATCTCATTTACCTCACTGCCACGGCTGGCTTCTTCGCCCTTGCGCTCGGCTACTCCCGCTTCTGCGGCAACCTCTGAACTGCCATGGAAACCATCGTCACCGGGCTCATCGCCCTCGCCCTGCTCGCCTATTTGTTCACGGCCATGGTCCGGCCGGAGAAGTTTTAACTGATCATCCCCATGCACGCCAACGATTGGCTCCAACTCGCCCTCTTTGTGGGCGTCCTCGCCGCGATCACCAGACCGCTCGGCATCTACCTCACCCGCATCCTCGACCCGCAAGGCCGTACGTGGCTGGATCCCATCCTGCGTCCCCTCGAACGGCTCACCTACAAGATCATGGGTGTTGATCCCGCCCAGGAGCAGGACTGGAAGCGCTACACCTTCGCCATGCTGCTCTTCAGCCTGGTGGGCTTCGTTTTCACCTATGCAATCCTCCGCCTTCAGCACCTGCTGCCGCTGAACCCTCAGGGCTTGGGCGCCTTGAGTCCGGCACTCGCCTTCAATACCGCGGTCAGCTTCACCACGAACACGAACTGGCAGAGCTACGGCGGGGAATCCACCATGTCCTACCTCTCGCAGATGGTCGGGCTGACCCTGCATAACTTCACATCCGCCGCCACCGGTATCGGGATCGCCGCCGCCTTGGTCCGCGGGATCTCCCGGCACACCACGAGTCTGCTCGGGAACTTCTGGGTGGATCTGGTGCGCGTCACGTACTACCTGCTTCTTCCCCTCTGTACCGCCATTGCGATCTTCCTCGTCTCGCAGGGGGTGATCCAGAACTTCAAGGCATACGACACCGCGAAGGTTGTTGAACGCCAGGTGATCCAGGTGGAGTCCACCAATGATTCCGGAGAAACGGTGACCGAATCGAGCACCGTCGACCAGCAAGTCATTGCGCAGGGGCCGATGGCCTCGCAGGTGGCGATCAAGATGCTGGGAACGAATGGCGGGGGCTTCGCGAACGCCAACGCGGCCCATCCTTACGAGAATCCGACCCCGCTTTCGAATTTCGTGCAGATGCTTTCGATCTTCGCGATCGGCAGCGGTCTGACCTGGTATCTTGGAAAATCGACCGGAAACCAAGGTCACGGCTGGTCGGTCTGGTCCGCCATGATGATCCTCTTCATTGCAGGCACGCTCGCCTGCTGGTGGGCGGAAGCGAGGGGGAACCCGATCCACCATGCGCTGGGACTTGCGGCGGCAGATGGTAATCTCGAGGGCAAGGAAGTCCGTTTCGGAATCTTCAATTCCTCACTTTTCGCGGTTGTCACCACTGCGGCTTCCTGCGGTGCGGTGAATTCGATGCATGACTCCTTCACCGCGATCGGTGGACTGATTCCGCTCTTCATGATGGAGCTGGGTGAAGTGGTGATTGGTGGTGTCGGGGCAGGTCTCTATGGCATGCTGGTCTTCGTGGTTCTCGCGGTCTTTATCGCGGGTCTGATGGTAGGCCGCACCCCGGAATACCTTGGCAAGAAGATCAATGCCTTCGAGGTGAAGATGGCCATGCTTTCCCTGCTGGTGCTGACCATGACGATCCTCGGGTTCACTGCCTGGGCTGCTGTGAGCAATTGGAGTTTGGCTGGCTTGAACAATGCCGGTCCGCACGGCTTCAGCGAGATGCTCTACGCCTACAGCTCCGCGACGGCGAACAATGGTAGTGCCTTCGGCGGTCTTACCGCGAACCCGGGCAGTGGCGATCCGCACTACAATGTGACGCTTGGTGCCGCGATGCTCATCGGTCGTTTCCTGATGATCGTGCCGATTCTTGCGATGGCCGGATCCCTGGCGAAGAAGAAGTTCGCTCCTCCCGGCCCGGGTACCTTTCCGGTTTCCGGCAGCACCTTCACGGTGCTGCTCATCGGCACGGTGCTGCTCATCGGCGCATTGAACTTCCTCCCGGCTCTCGCCTTAGGCCCGATCGTCGAGCACTTCCTCATGCTTGGCGGAAATCTCTTCTAACCAACCGAATCTCCAACGCTTCCGACCATGTCAACGAAAGCTCAATCTCTCTTCGATCGCGCGATCCTGGTTCCCGCGATCGGGGATGCCTTCAAGAAGCTCGACCCGCGCCTGATGGTGAAGAACCCGGTGATGTTCGTCACTGAAGTGGGTGCCGTCCTTACCACCGTCGCAATCTTTACCGCCAAGGTGGATCACGGTTTCATCGTCCAGCTTGCCATCTGGCTCTGGTTTACCGTCCTCTTTGCGAATTTCGCGGAGGCGGTCGCCGAGGGCCGCGGCAAGGCCCAAGCCGACAGCCTGAGGAAAGCCCGGAAGGACACCATCGCCCGCCGTCTCCGGAAGGATCGCAGCGAGGAGCAGGTGGCGGCGACCTTGCTGGAGAAGGATGATCTTGTGATCTGCGAAACTGGCGATGTCATCCCGGCCGATGGCGAGGTGATCGAGGGAATCGCCAGTGTCGATGAAGCCGCGATCACCGGTGAATCCGCTCCGGTCATTCGTGAAAGCGGTGGGGATCGAAGCGCCGTGACCGGTGGCACCCGAGTGATTAGCGACCGCATCGTGATCCGCGTCACTTCGGAGAAGGGGAATACCTTCCTGGATCGCATGATCTCGATGGTGGAAGGCGCGACGCGGCAGAAGACTCCGAACGAGATCGCCCTGACGATCTTGCTTTCCGCGATGACGCTGATCTTCCTGCTGGTCTGCATCACGCTGCGTCCCTTCGGGACCTATGCGGGCATGGAGTTCACCATTCCGGTGCTCGTTGCCCTGCTGGTCTGCCTGATCCCCACGACGATCGGAGGTTTGCTGAGTGCCATCGGCATCAGCGGGATCGATCGCTTGATTCGTCGCAATGTGATCGCGACGAGCGGTCGCGCGGTGGAAGCGGCAGGTGACATCGATGTCCTGCTGCTCGACAAGACCGGCACCATCACCATCGGCAACCGTATGGCTTCCGCGTTTCTGCCTGCGCCCGGCGTGACCGAGAACGAACTTGCGGATGCCGCACAGCTCGCCTCGCTGGCCGATGAAACACCGGAAGGTCGCAGCATCGTGGTGCTGGCGAAAGAACGCTTCAATATCCGCGGCAGGGAGCTTCAGCATCCCCATGCAGCCTTCGTGCCCTTCACCGCGCAGACCCGCATGAGTGGTGTGGATTTGGATGATCGCAGCATTCGCAAGGGTGCGGCGGAGTCGGTCCAGTGCTGGGTGGAAGAGCAAGGCGGGCATTTCCCGCAGGAAGTTTCCCACGCTGTAGAAGCCGCTGCCCGCGAAGGCCGCACCCCGCTGGTTGTGGCGGATGGCAGGAAGGTGATGGGCGTCGTTGAACTGAAGGACGTCGTGAAAGGCGGGATCAAGGAGCGCTTCTCCCATCTTCGCAAGATGGGCATCCGAACCGTGATGATCACCGGGGATAATCCGATGACTGCGGCCGCTATCGCCGCGGAAGCCGGGGTGGATGACTTCATGGCCCAAGCCACGCCGGAGGACAAGCTGAAGCGGATCCGCGCTGAGCAAGCTGCCGGCCATCTGGTCGCGATGACCGGCGATGGCACCAACGATGCTCCCGCCCTGGCCCAGGCCGATGTGGGCGTGGCGATGAATACCGGCACCCAAGCGGCCCGCGAGGCCGGGAACATGGTGGACCTGGACAGCAATCCGACCAAGCTAATCGAGATCGTGGAGATCGGGAAGCAACTGCTCATGACCCGTGGGTCCCTCACCACCTTCTCGATTGCAAACGACGTCGCGAAGTACTTCGCCATCATCCCGGCGATGCTGATGGTGACCTTCCCGGCGATCGCGCCCTTGAATGTCATGAAGCTGGCCTCACCGCAGAGCGCCATCCTGAGTGCGGTGATTTTCAATGCGCTCATCATCATCGCGCTGATCCCGCTTGCCTTGAAGGGGGTGGCTTACAGGCCGCTCGGCGCGATGGCGGTTCTTCGCCGCAACCTCCTGGTTTATGGGGCCGGGGGGCTTTTGGTTCCCTTTGTCGGAATCAAAGCAGTGGACCTGATTGTCTCGAATCTTCACCTCGTCTGAATCATGAACTCTTTTGCGACTGAAATCCGCAGTGCGGTGGGATCCACCGCTGTCCTCGCCGTTGTATGTTGTGGCGTGTATCCTCTCGTTGTCACTGGCATTACCCGCACGGTCTTCCACGACAAGGCGGACGGGAGCCTGGTCAAGGATGCTTCCGGAGAAGTCCGTGGCTCAGTCCTCTTGGGACAGAACTTTACCGGGGAGAGATACTTCCACCCGCGTCCTTCCGCTGCGGGGGGGGATGGCTATGATGCGGCCAACTCCAGCGGCAGTAACTTGGGGCCCACTTCCCGGAAGCTGGCGGACCAAATCAAGGAGCGCGTCGCGGCCTATCGCGCCACCAATGGCCTTGAGGTGAATCAGGAAGTCCCCGCCGATGCCGTAACGGCTTCCGGCAGTGGTCTCGATCCGCACATCAGTCTGCCGAATGCCGTTCTCCAGGCATCCCGGGTTGCCCGGGCGCGCAATCTCCCGGTGGAAAAAGTCCGCGATCTGATCGAGAATAACACCGACAAGCCTGACTTCGGAATCTTCGGGGATGCCGGGGTCAATGTCCTCAAGCTCAACCTTGCGCTCGATGCGCTTGCCCCATGAATGCTCCGGTTCGCGCGTTCCTTGTCGCCTTGGCTCTCGGCGGGCTGGGGGCCGCATGGTGGTTCAGCCGCGAGGACGCGCAGTCACTTCCAGATGAAAAGAAGATAGCGATCGAACGCTTGGTGGAGTCCCAAACAGGACCGGCCTATTTCCAATCCGGAGACTCCGCACCCGATCCTGATAGTGACGGTGTCGTCTGGATCGATGCCGTGGTGGCTCGGGCGCAGATCGATCGGATTGTCGCGGAGCGGAAGGGAGACGACGCGATGAAGCGGCGGATCGATAGGCTGGTGGATGAAGCTTCCGAACCTCATCCCTCAAGGGCTGTGGGGGGAGAGCGGATAAACTTGGCCCGCCTCAACCTCGCCTTGGATGCCGCCAAATAGGGTTGATCCCCGGGCTAGGCGCGGCGCCGGAAATCTGCTGAACTCCCTTCATCGTCCTTGATGTCTGACGACTATCGACCGGATCCCGATATCCTCCTCGCGCAGGTGCAGCGCGCGGAGCGGGGGAGGCATGCGGGCCGGCTCTTCATCTTCCTCGGGATGTGCCCGGGCGTGGGGAAGACCTACGCCATGCTCCAGATGGGCAGGCAGCGGCGAAACGATGGCATCCGTGTCCTCGCAGGAGTGGTGGAAACCCATGGACGCGCTGAGACTGCGGCCTTGCTGGACGGACTTGAGGTTCTGCCAAGAAAGCAGATCGAGCACGGCGGCCATCTTCTGGATGAGTTCGATCTCGATACCGCGCTGGCCCGCCGTCCCGATCTCCTGCTAGTCGACGAGCTGGCTCATACCAATGCTCCCGGTAGCCGTCACCAGAAGCGCTATCAGGACGTGCTGGAGTTGCTCGACGCGGGTATCGATGTTTGCACCACGGTTAATGTCCAGCACATCGAGAGCCAGGTGGATATCGTGCGCCAGATCACCGGCATCGCGGTGCAGGAGACAGTTCCCGATTCGATCTTGGATCGCGCCCATGAGATCCAACTCGTGGATCTCGGGGTGGAGAAGCTCTTGCAGCGGCTGGCGGAGGGGAAAGTTTATCTGGGCGAGCGTGCCAATGCTGCCGCGGAGGGATTCTTCCGGGAGGGGAACCTCACCGCCTTGCGAGAGATGGCCCTGCGTTTCACGGCCGAACGCGTGGACCGCGACCTTGAGGATTTCCGTCGGGCGCGACGCGATTCCAGTCCTTGGAAGACGAACGCGCGTCTCCTCGTCGGCGTGGCTCCCACGCCCTATTCGGAAAGCTTGGTTCGTTGGACCCGGCGAGCCGCGGCACGCATTGGCTGCCCGTGGATCGGAGTGTGGGTGGAAGGGGTGCGCAAGCTTCGCCCGGATGAAGAGGAGATGCTGGCCCGGGGTCTCGCCTTGGTCCGGAATCTTGGCGGTGAGGTCGTCCATGTTACGGGCGACAACGTTGCGAACGCCCTGTTGGAAGTCGCCCGGGAGCGGAATGTCAGCCAGATCGTCGTCGGGAAGTCCGACACGAAATATCCTTGGAGGCGATCTTTGACCGACCGGGTGATTGCGGGCAGCGGCGACATCGATGTCTGCGTGGTCCGGCCCTTTGCGGGAAAGCGCTCGCGAAAGTCCGCCGAGATCCCCACCGAACCAGGAAAATGGAATGACTATCTGAGCGCTCTTGGCCTGACCGCACTGATGACCGTGGTGGGATGGCTTGCGGTGCCCGTGAGCGGCTACACGGTGCCGGCTTTCATTTACCTTCTGGCGATCGTGCTGGCATCACTGCGATGGCAGCGGGGTGCCACATTGTTGATGGCAGCCGTGTCAGCCGTCTCGTGGGACTATCTTTTCATTCCGCCGCGTTTCACCCTTCACGTGGACCGGGCCGAGGACATGGCGATGCTTTCGATGTTCTTCGTGATCGCCTTGGCCATGGGGCATCTGACCACGCGGCTCCGCATGCGGGAGAAAGCCGAGCGCCAGCGTCAGCGCCATACCGATGCCTTGCTTCGTGTGACCCAGCAGGCGGCCTTGAGCCCGGAGACCGGAAAGGGCTTTGAAGCGGCGCTGCGGGTGATTGAGTCGATCCTCGGTGGAAAGATATCGCTGCTCGTGCGGCAGGACGATCACTCGCTTGGTCACACCGCTCATGCTGCGAGCGCGTTCCAGCCTGACGATTCGGAATTTGCCGTGGCGTCATGGGCCTTTGCGAACCACCAACCTGCCGGGCGCTTCACTGAAACGTTGCCGTCCGCGCAGGCGATCTGGTTTCCGCTGCAAACCGCGACCTCCGCCATGGGAGTGATGGGGCTCATGCGTGAGTCGTCGGCGCTCTCCTTCACCGAACGACAGGCAATGGAAGCCTTTGCCCTCCAGCTTGCATTGGTTCTGGAGAAGGAACACTTCATCCAGGCGGTGCAACTCGCCGAACGGCTTGAGGAAGGGGAGAAGCTGCGTCGCGCGCTTTTCGACAGTATTTCCCATGAGCTGAAGACCCCTATCGCCGTGATCCGGGCAGCGGTGGAAACAAAAGGGGGGACTCCCGCCGATCCTTGCATCGTGGAGATCGACACGGCCTCGCGCCGTCTGCAACGCATTGTCGAGAGTCTCCTGCAGATGACCCGCTTGGAATCCTCGGTGATCGAACCGAAGTCGGAGTGGTGCGATGTGAACGACATCATTTCAGGATCCTTGGAAACCACGCGCGACCTTTTCAAAGGTCGTGAACTGAAGGTCGAGATCCCATCTGATTTTCCCTTGGTGAAGACCGATCACCAGTTGCTGGAGCAGTGTCTGACCAATCTGCTCCACAATGCCGCGGTGCACACGCCTGATGGGACATTGGTGGAGCTGGCGGTTCTGCGTCGTGTCAAAGGGATCGAGATCATCGTCCGCGATCACGGCGGGGGAATGGCTGAGGGCGAAGAAAAGAAGATCTTCGGGAAGTTCTACCGCTCTCCAGGGTCTCCGGCTGGTGGTAGTGGCCTCGGCCTCTCCATTGTGAAAGGCTTTCTCCGCGCGCTTGGCGGCGAGGTTATTGCCCGCAATCATCCATCGGGCGGCGCCGAATTCGCCGTCCGGCTACCCGTCGAGACGATGGAAGCTTCCGCTGCGATCCCACCCCCCTAGACCCGTGACCGCGCTGATCATTGACGACGAGATCCAGATCCGCCGCTTGCTGCGGCTCGCGCTGGAGTCGAAAGGCTATGAGGTGCGCGAAGCCGAGAACGGGCAGCTCGGGCTGCAGGCCTGCGCGGTCCATCGCCCGGATGTGGTGCTGCTGGATCTCGGCTTGCCGGACATGGATGGTTTGGAGGTCTTGAAGCGCCTGCGGGAGTGGAGTGACACTCCGGTGCTGATCTTGTCCGTCAGGGACGAGGAGGCTGGAAAGATCACCGCCCTGGAATGCGGTGCCGACGACTACGTCACGAAGCCTTTTGCAACCGGAGAGCTGCTGGCGCGTCTCGCAGCGATCCAGCGTCGCCGGCATGGCAACGATGCGCCGGAGATCGTCTTCGGCCCGCTGTTGTTGCGGCTGGACCGACATGAAGCGATCCTCGAAGGGGAGGAGCTGAAACTGACTCCGACCGAGTTCGCCTTTCTCCGGGCTCTCGCCCGGCACACGGGCAAGATCGTCACCCAGCGTCAACTCCTGCGCGAGGTCTGGGGGCCTCAGGCAGAGGACCAAACACACTACCTCCGGGTCTACGCGAATTTTCTCCGCAAGAAGTTGGGCAATACCCTGCTTGTCCGGAACGAGCCGGGGATCGGCTACCGGTTGGTCGAACCTCTCTAAATGCTATCAAGCATTTGACGAAGACTTGGAACCGGCGGATGGGTTCCGTGTATGAGTGCGATCCAGGATCTTGCCGCCTCGGAGGCTGTGGAAAAGATGCGGGACATGATTGATGCCGCTGCTGCCACCTGCCTGTTTGCCACGAATTTGAGTTCCATTCCATTCCATCTCTGCCCCATGCAGGTACAAGATGTGGAGAATGACGGAACCCTTTGGCTCTTCAGTGGAGCCGATAGCGTTCACAACGCGCATATCGGCCTCGATCCACGTGTCCAGCTGATGTTCTGCAACGGCGGCAAGCACGAGTATCTGGCCATCCACGGTCGGGCAGAGATTACGACCGAGATCCACAAGGTGGATGAGCTGTGGACTCCCGCCGTGAAGACGTGGTTTCCCCAAGGAAAGGACGATCCCAATCTCACCTTGATCGCGGTCCATCCTGAGAAGGTTCACTACTGGGATACGAAGGACGGCAAGCTCGTGGCAATGGGTAAGATGCTCGTTGGTGCCGTGACCGGAAAGCGGCTGGAGCTCGGGATCGAGGGAGACCTAAACCCGTAAAAGGGATGCGATTGGCACGGAGGCTAGGCGAAGTGCAATCTCCGTCACCCAAGCAGTGCTGATCTTCTCCCGGCTCTCCGGGAGCAATGGCTTGGCCCGAGACTTGCGGAGTAAATCCCCATGCCGAACAAGTCTAAGAAGGACGAAGAAGAGGCGCAACGTCCGGAGCAAACCCAAGGCCGGCAGCCGGGCCGCCAGGAGCCGATGAGGCCTCAGCCTCTCACGGAGAATCCTGCCATCAGGGGTAGCGGCCGTCTCCAGGGAAGGTCCGCCGTAATTAGTGGTGGCGACTCAGGGATCGGACGTGCCGTGGCGGTGGCATTCGCCCGGGAGGGAGCTAACGTTACCATCCTCTACCTCGAGGAAGAGGAAGATGCAAAGGAGACGGTAAGGCTGGTGGAGGGCAAGGGTTGTCGCTGCTTGAGCATCCGCTGCGATGTGGGGAACAAGAGTGAGTGTGAGGAAGCCATCGCCAAGGTAGCGCACACGTTCGGCCACCTCGATATCGTGGTGAACAATGCGGCGGAGCAGCATCCTCAGGAGTCGCTCGCGGATATCAGCGAGGAGCAGCTTCTTCGGACCTTTCAAACGAATATCTTTTCCATGTTCCATCTAAGCGCAGCCGCGCTTCCGCTCATTCGTGAATCCGGAGCCGGTGCAATCATCAATACCAGTTCGGTCACGGCCTATCGTGGTAGCCCAAAGCTGCTCGACTATTCTTCCACGAAAGGCGCGATCGTCAGCTTTACCCGTTCCTTGGCAGCGCAGTTGGCAGAAGAAGGGATCCGGGTGAATGCGGTGGCTCCGGGTCCGATCTGGACACCGCTCATTCCTGCGACCTTTCCTGCGGAAGAAGTGGCCACCTTTGGCTCGGACAGTCCACTCGGCCGAGCTGGCGAGCCTTGGGAATGCGCGGAGTGCTACGTCTTTCTCGCCAGCGATTCCGCAAATTACATGACAGGCCAAGTCTTGCATCCCAATGGAGGAGAAATCATCAACGGCTAAGCGGCCCCACATCCTCGTGGAGACCCTCCGGGGATTCATGCAGGACAATGGTCTCCGCTTGAGTGCTTCGCTGGCCTTCTATGCGGCTTTCTCGATTGCGCCACTTCTGCTTGTGGCGATCTCTCTCGCTGGAGCCGTCGCCGGAGATGATGCGGTGCGGGGAGTGTTGGAGGACGAGCTTAGTTCGGGAATGGGCCCGACGGGAGCCTTTGTGATCCAGGACATGGTGGCGCATGCCCGGAAGCCGTCGGATAACCTCGTGATGTCGATGGTCGGAATCGGGCTCCTTCTTTTCGGTGCCTCCGGTGTCTTCGGAGAATTGCAGGCTTCGCTGGACCGGATGTGGAATGTCGAAACGCCTCCCTCCCATGGAGTCAAAGGTTTCATTCGTGATCGCTTCCTCTCCTTTGCCATGGTTCTTGGAACGGGTTTCCTCCTGCTGGTGTCGATGCTGCTCACCACCTGTTTGCAGGTAGTGACGGACCGCGTGGGAAGAATCGCGGAGATGCCTCCGGCAGTTTGGAACGCGGCCGCGGGCATACTGTCGTTCGCGGTGATCGCCTTGCTTTTTGCTGCGATCTTCAAAGTCCTCCCCAATGTGAAGATCGAGTGGAATGATGTCTGGGCGGGGGCGATCTTTACCTCGGGCCTCTTTGTTGTGGGGAAGGTAGGGATTGCGTGGTATCTCAGTCACGCCGCGACCGAATCAAGCTATGGATCCGCTGCCGCCCTGGTGCTGGTGCTCATGTGGCTCCATTACTCGTCCATGATCTTGCTATTCGGCGCGGAGTTTACCCAAGTCTACGCGAGCCGGCGGGGAGTAGGCATCACGAGCCGACCGGCAACCGCTCGGGTGAAGGCAGCGTCGCGCGGCCTGAATTGAGACGCCGTTGCTCTACCTCATCACGCTGTCGCTTGGCGGATTTGGCCAAGGCCTCGAAGTCGACGCCGGTCCACTCGGGATAAAGGGAGGCCACTTCACCGAGGACGGTCCAGAGGAGGCGCTTGCCTTGAATGCCAAGCGCGAGGATTTCCAGCGCTTCGAAATATCCGAGCTTTCCCGGTTCGAGGCCGTCCCACATCAGCTTCAGCTTGCCTGCGCGGGCACCGACGTCGCCAGTCACTTTGGCGATGATTTTCTCCTCCATGCCGGCTCTCCGGATCAGTGCTGTCAGAAGGTCCCGGTCGCCCGAAACCTCCTCCTGAAGGTTCTGGAAGAAGAGACGTTCGGTATCATCCTCCTGGCGCTTGGCCAGATCTCCGATCAACAAGATAGCGCCGGTGGCTCCTGCGAGATGATCGTTGAGGTAGTGTTCGAAAGCGTTTTCCATGGTTTCCCACGGTCACGGATTGAACATGCGTAGGCGGCGGAAGGGGCGGGGGCGGACGTTGCGAGGTTGGAGCATTCCAAGAAGCGCGAGGGCGAGATGGCGACGGAGATTCATGGCGCGCCTTTTAGCGCATGACATGCCAGTTTCGGGTGGACGGCTTCTCCTGATGTTTCAGCGAGTTGAACCTAACGTTGCCTAGCGCCGATTTTGCGTTGGCTCGGATTTGCACCGCCAAGGGCGATGGCCCTTTGCAATTTGCAAATGGAGGGGATCGGAGCTTTCCTATCCGATGCGATAAGAACGGGGACTCCAGCCTCGTTCGCAGTGGAACGAGACCTGCGATGACAACAGGGAGAGAGCCGCTGTTATTGTGGCCTTAGCACACCATTTCGATCCATGTTCCGTCTTCTGCCTTGGAAGTTCTTCGTGAAGCATGCGGCACGCCGCTACGGAGTGCTGGATCCGGCGATGTTGCTCGCGAAGATGCGCCGATTCGCCCAGCCCTCGGAAGTTGCAGAGCCGCTGGAATTGCTCCGTGCGGGAATTGTCTTCCACGCCCGAGGTCTCGTGAACGCGAAGGCAATCCAGCATAATCTCGACTGGGTATGGCCCTACTGGGTAGAGCGGCAATTCAATCCGAACGACAGCTCCTTCGTCCCGCGTGCCTTCTCCTTCAGTCACATCAATTTAACGCACCGGAATTGGACAGCCGTGGGGCTGCCAGGAGTAGGGGCGTATCCCATCGTCGATCCTCGCGGGCTGGTTACTCCCTTGCACGATGGATGGTCGTTGGATTTCTGGATGGTGACGGAGCGGCGCCGGCGCCTGCTGCCGAGCAAGCTGGACGATCGTTCCGTGACGCAGCGCTTGCTCCTCGAGCCGACTCTCATGGTGGCGACCCGAATCGAGAAAGACGGGCTGTTTCTCGACCTGTCCACGCGGATGATCGTGAGGGATGATGGCGCGCCGGAGTTGTGCACAGAGGTGAAGGCTCTCTCTGATGAGGACGGTTGGCTGGTGGTCGCGGTGCGCCCTTATAATCCAGAAGGCGTCCAGTTTATCAACAAGCTGGAATATGATCCGGCTTCTTCATCGTTCCGCGTGAACGACGAGGCCACGGTAAAACTCAATGATCGCCCCGATTCTTTGCGGCTTGCGCACTATGCGGAGGGCGATGTCTATCTCGACCTGCCGGGAGATGCCGAGCAACGCGAGGTCAAATGCGATGTGGGCATGGCGACCGGGGCGGCGCTATTCCGGATCCATGCCGGACAAGCGCGAGAGCTGGGTATTTCGGTGACCTTGGAGCGCGATCTGAAGGAACTGCCTGCGCGGGCGAAGGATGTGAAGCTTTCCTGGTCTCATGCCTTGGGGGGGATGGCCAAGCTCCAGGTTCCGGATGAGCGGATGCAGTTCCTCTATGACGCGGCGGTGCGCACGGTGCTGCTGCTCTCGGCGAATGATCTGGTTCCGGGGCCGTATACTTACCGGCGCTTCTGGTTCCGGGACGCCTGCCTGATGCTTCATCCTCTCATCGCGATCGGGATGCTGGATCGGGCACAGCGGGTCATCGCGGAATTTCCGTCACGACAGACGGCAGCGGGCTACTTCCTCTCGCAAGAGGGAGAATGGGACTCGAATGGGCAGGTTCTCTGGATCGTGGCGCGACATGCCGAGATGACGGGTGCCACGCTGAGTCCGGAGATGAACCAAGCCTTGAAGAAGGGCATGCAATGGCTGGCTCGCAAGCGACTGACGGGCGACGAGCCCAAGGGAACGAAGGGGCTGTTGCCAGCTGGATTCAGTGCGGAGCACCTTGGCCCGAACGATTACTACTACTGGGACGACTACTGGGCTTGGGGTGGATTGAAGGAGGTCGCGAAGTACTGGCGTTTGACCGGGGATGCGGAGGCGGCCAAGGAGGCCGAAACCTTGGCTGGGGAGTATGCGAGAAGCATCGAAGAGAGCATCGGGGGTATCCCGCCGAAGTGCTCGTTGGGTGCAATTCCCGCGGCTCCGGGCCGGAGGATGGACGCCGGAGCGATCGGTTCGATGGTGGCGGACTATCCCTTGCAGCTTTATCCGCCGGGTGAGGCTCGCTTGGCAAAGACGGCAGATTTCCTGATGGAGCGTTGCTTTCACGGCGGCGGCTTCTTCCAAGAGATGATCCACTCGGGGATCAATGCGTACCTTACGCTGGACATTGCGCAGACTTTGCTTCGTGCGGAGGATCCACGCTTCGCAGCGCTCATCCGGCGGGTGGCAGATCTCGCTTCGCCCACCGGGCAATGGCCCGAAGCGATTCATCCTCTCACACTCGGCGGCTGCATGGGGGACGGCCAGCACGGCTGGGCTGCGGCGGAATGGATCATGATGCTGAGGAATTGTTTCGTGCGTGAAGAGGAGGATCATCTCGTGATCGGTTCGGGTATCCTGCCGGAATGGTTGGAGGGTGGGAGAAAGGTGGGCTTCGGCCCGACCTTCACCGCTTGGGGACCGGTTTCGGTCCGTATTGAAAGAGATCACATTCATCTTGAGAGCGCATGGCGCGGGCAAGCTCCCCGCGTTCTCATCCAGATTCCCGGCTACGTACCCGTGGAGACGAAGGCAGGCATTTATTCCTATCCGCTTGAGAAATCATGAGAATCGCGATGTTCACCAATACCTACCTGCCTCACGTGGGAGGGGTCGCGAGGTCGGTGAAGACCCTTGAGGATGCGTGCCGGCGCTTTGGTCACGAAGTGAAGGTCGTTGCTCCCGAGTTCGATGGTGCGGAGGTTTCCGAGGACGTTCTCCGGGTGCCAGCGATCCAGAAATTCAATGGCAGCGACTTTTGTGTGCGTCTGCCCATGCCCAATGTGATCCGCGACTTCATCGAAGACTTCGGGCCGGATGTGATCCATAGCCACCATCCGTTCCTCTTGGGGGACGCGGCCTTGCGGGAATCGTGGAAGATGCAGGTGCCGATTCTCTTTACGCATCACACGCTGTACGAGCGTTACACCCACTATGTGCCGCTTGATTCCCTGGCCTTGAAACGGATGGCGATTCAATTGGCCACGGAGTACTGCAATCTCTGCGATCAGGTGATCGCCCCCAGCGATAGCATCGCCAAACTGCTTCATGATCGCATGGTGATCACGCCCATCCGCTCGATTCCCACGGGGATCGATACGGAGAACTTTGCTGCGGGAGATGGACCGCGCTTTCGGCAATCTGCTGGAATTCCCTTGGAAGCGAGAGTCATCGGTCATGTGGGACGCCTGGCGAGGGAGAAGAACCTGATTTTCCTCTGCGAAGCCGTGGCGCTTCGTTTGAAGGGAGATCCGCAGTCGCTGTTCCTTGTTGTTGGAGATGGCGATGCGCGGGAAGAGATGGTTGGCATCTTCGAAAAGGCAGGATGCGGGAAGCAGGTCCACTTTGCAGGAAAGAAGAGCGGGCAGGAGCTTGCGGATGCTTACGCCGCGATGGACTGGTTTGTCTTCGCCTCGCAGACCGAGACACAGGGGATCGTGCTGGCCGAGGCGATGGCGGCGGGCAAGCCGGTGGTGGCGTTGGATGGTCCGGGAGTCCGCGAGATCGTGGAAGACGGGGCGAATGGCATCCTGCTTAGAGCGGATGCTCCTGCGGAGGAATTCGCCTCCGCATTGGAGATGTTGATGGCTGATGAGGTCTTCTCGGGTGCCTGTTCGGAAAGGGCACGTGAGTCCGCCGAGATCTATACCACCGATCATTGCGCGCGTCAGATGATCCGCTGCTATGAGGAACTCATCGAAAGCCATGATCGCATCTTCGATGATGATCCGATGCCTTGGGATCGATTGATGGCAAGCGTCGAGGTCGAGTGGGATCTTCTGTCGGCGAAGGTGTCCGCAGCGGCTGCCGCGGTGATCGAAACCCCAGCAACGGAGGCCAGCCTTGATTAGTCGCATCGCAGTCCGGGTCAGGTGGCTGCGGCGAAAAATCAGCCGCACGCATTGGGCCGCCCGCATGTTCGGTATTCGAACTCCGGAGGGGGAGGCGGATGAACCCGGATTGATCATGGTCCAGATCGACGGGCTTTCCCGAGCGCAGTTGGAGAAGGCCGTGCAGGAGGGGAACATGCCATTTCTGGCGCGCCTGATCCGGAGGAAGCATTTCACGCTGGAGAATTTCTACTCCGGGGTTCCCTCGACCACGCCGGCTGTCCAAGGCGAGATCTTCTACGGCGTGCGTGCCGCTGTTCCGAGCTTCCAGTTTCTCTGCCGTGACCAAGCGAAGATCCTCCGCATGTATGAGGCGGAGGCTGCGGCGGAGATCGAGCAGGAGATGCTCAAGGAGTGCAGTGAGCCCTTGCTCAAGGGAGGGCACTCCTACTCGAACATCTACCGTGCGGGATCGGTCCGCTCGCGCTACTGCTCGCAGGATCTGGCACCGGACGAACTGCTCCGGCAACTGCACCCGCTGAAAACGGTTCTGCTTTCGATCGCCTATGCACCGCGCATCCTGCGGATGATCGGGCTGGCGATCCTGGAAGCGGTCCTCGGGCTGGTGGATGCCGTGAAGGGACTGTATGAGCGCGAGGATTTCCTGACGGAGATGGCCTTCGTACCCGCGAGGGTGGTGGTCTGCATCGCACTGCGGGAGATGATCCGCTTTCGCGTGCTGCTCGATATCGAACGCGGTGTGCAGACCATTCATGCGAACTTCCTCGGGTATGATGAGCAGTCCCACCGTCGCGGGCCCTCGTCGGATTTTGCCCACTGGACCCTGAAGGGCATTGATCGGGCGATCCGTGACATTTACCGGGCTGCGAATCATTCCACCTATCGCGACTACGAGCTGATGATCTATTCCGATCACGGCCAAGAGGCGACGGAGCCCTACGAACGCAGATTCGGGCGCGGTCTCGACACGGCATTGGCTGGAGTCTTTGCGCGCGGACCCCTTGATGGCGCGCCGGTGTGGATGCGGAAGATGCCTGAGTTGGTAGGCAATACCCTGGACCGGTGCCGGAACCTCATGGGGCTGAAGCCGAAGAACCAATGCAGTGACGGAACCCCCGATCCCGCGAAAGAGATCATCGTCACGGCGATGGGGCCGATAGGGCACATTTATTTGCCGAAGAAGCCGGTGGACGCGGAGATGGTGGACTATGCCCGGGCGATGATCGTGGAGGCAGGCATTCCCTTGGTGATGTGGCGGAAGCCGGATGGAGAGATCGCCGCGATGAACTCCCGCGGTCTGTGGGCCTTGGCGGGGGATCGCGCCGAAGTTCTTGGCGAGAAGCACCCCTTCCTCGATGAAACGTCGGAGGATCTGGCGCAACTCTGCCGTCATCGCCATGCAGGCGATTTTGTGATCAGCGGCTGGGACCCGCGTGGCAAGCCGCTGACCTTTCCGATGGAGAATGGCGCGCATTGCGGACCGGGCTCTGAAGAAACCCGGGGCTTCCTGCTGGTGCCCGATCGCATCCGGCGCTGGCACCTCTCGCATCTCGCGAGAACGGCGGACAGGGTGCGAGGAGAAGACTTGCGGAAGATCGCGCTTCATTTCCTCGGGCGCGATGGCGTGCGGGAAGAGCGTGTGCCGGAACAATCGGTTCGCAGGAAGGATCTGCCTTTGCGGGTGATGACCTACAACATCCACAGTTGCGTGGGGATCGATGGGAAGATCCGTCCAGAGCGAGTGGCGAGGGTGATCAACCATTTCGATCCCGATATCGTGGCTGTCCAAGAGGTGGATGCGCACCGGTCCCGATCGCGGGGACATGATCAGGCGCAGCTCATTGCCGATCACCTGAGGATGACCCATGTCTTCCAGACGATGCTAGAGGAAGAGAAAGAGCGCTATGGCATCGCGGTCTTCGCACGCTTTCCGTTCAAGATACTGAAGGCCGCGCATTTGACTCCGGCGGACCGGAAAATTTTTCGCGAAGCCCGCGGGGCGATCTGGCTGAAGATCGAGCCGGAAGGAGGGGCGCCTTTTCATTTCATAAATACGCACTTCGGTCTGGGCCGTAACGAACGCCGGCAGCAGGCGGAGGAATTGTTAGGTAACGCATGGCTTGGCGGACTGTCCGACGACGAGCCTGTGATTCTCTGCGGGGATTTCAACACCGGCCCGCGGTCCCCGGTGTTTGCGCGGTTGCGCTCACGTTTGCGGGATGCGCAGCTCGCGGTGGAGGGGCACAAGCCATGCGCCACTTTCTCTTCGGTGAAGCCGCTGCTGAGAATCGATCATGTGTTCGTGAGCCGCCATTTCTCGGTGGAGGCGATCGAACGTCCCGATACGCCCACGGCCGTGATCGCTTCGGATCATCTGCCGCTCTGCGTGGAACTCACCCTTCATGCAAACGGTTGCGACAAGTAGGCGATGGCGGAGACATCGCGGGAAGCTGGTCATCGCTCTCGGAGCCGTGGCACTGATTGCGTGGTTTCTCTACGCCCACAAGGGCGAGTTGAACCGCGAGACGCTTGTCGCCTACGGGCAGGGACTTCATGCAGTCACTTTCATCCTCGCCTTCCTCGTCCTGCCGCTCGTTGGCTTTCCGGTGAGTATCTTCCTGTTCCTCGCCGGCGTAAGGTTCGGGCTTCAGGGGGGGATGCTGGTATCCGGCATCGCGGTGCTGTTTCACAACTTCGCGGCGTTCCGGTTGGCACACGGCCTCTTTCGCAGCCGGGTGCGGAACCGCTTGCGGAGAGCAGGGCACAACATTCCCTCGATCAAGCCCGAGCACCGGGTTTGGTTCACGGCACTCTTCGCGGCGCTGCACGGGCCTCCCTATATCGCGAAGCTCTACCTGCTAGCACTTACGGACATTCCGTTGCGCATCTACTTCTGGGTGGGCGCGCCGATCTATGTCGCCTTCTGCATCATCCCGGTCGGCGCAGGCAGCGCGGTCATGAACTTCGATCCGAAATGGATCTACATCCTTGTTGGCGCATCCGTCGCGCTCTTGCTCTTCGGCTATTGGCTGAAGAACCGCTTCGGATCGGTGATCAAGGGCGAGGGATGAGCGGCATCACATGCCTGCGAGGCGATGATTCATCGCCACGGAGCGGCGCAGGGCACGCATGACATCGATCATCGGGATGTGTCCCTTGGCCGCACTGCGACACTGCTCGCTCACGAAAGCATTCCGGCTGACGTGGCGGCCGATTTCGCTGAAAAGCTGGCGCATCTGGGTGTCGATCAGGCCGAGCTGGGCCTTGTGCGAGGAGATGTCCCGGTTGGCCTGGCCGATTTGCTGGAAGGCTACGGAAGCCTCGGCGCGATGCTTCTGTTTCTCCTCGGTGAGCACAGTGTCGAGGGCATCCACCTTGGCATCACCTTCGGCAATCGAGGTCGCGATGGTATCGCGAGCCTGCTTGAGCTCGGTGAAGCGGATTTTCAGCTCCACCATGCGGGCCTTGGTCTTCTCGACCGCGTCGCCGGATGCGTCGCGTTCAAGGACCTCCAGCTTCATTTTGAGACCGTCGTAGATCCGGCGGATCTCGCGGGCCTGCTGGATGACGGAATCACGTTCCCGGGAAAGCTTTTCCAGCTCTGCCAAGAGGGTGACGCGTTCGGTCTCGAGATCCTGCTGGGAGTCGGATTTTGCTCCCAACAGGGTCGAACGCTGTTCGTGGGCGTCGGCCAGGATCGCCTCGCACTCGTCGAGTTTTTCCCGGATCTCATCCCGCTCCTTCATCAGCTTGCGGAGGTTCCAGTACTCCACACCCAGCTCTTCCACTTCCTCGACGCGTTCCCAGACAGATTGTCCGAGAACCTGCTCCGCTTCGCGCAGCAGGTGCATTTCGGCGGCAGCTTCAGCCATGCGCCTTTGGCGACGATTAACGCCAAAGGCTTGGGCAAAACGGGCGAGGAAGTAGCGGGTGGGGGTCATTCTTACTTTCCGCTTCCGAGATTTTTCTGGAGGGTGGCGATCACGTTGAAATCTTCAAGCGTTGTGGTGTTTCCGGTCACGTTTCCGGTCGCCACGAGTTCCTTTAACAAGCGCCGCATGATTTTTCCAGAGCGGGTCTTGGGCAAGGCGGGCGCAAAATGCAAGTCATCCGGCTTGGCGATCGCACCGATGACCTTGCCGACGTGCTCCCGGAGTTCCTTTTGCAGGGCCGGAGTGCCCTCGATCCCTTCTTTCAGGGTGACGAAAGCGACAACCGCCTGGCCCTTGAGATCGTCCGGGCGGCCGACGACCGCGGATTCCGCGACTGCCGGATGGCCGACCAGAGCGCTTTCCACCTCGGCGGTGCCAAGGCGGTGGCCGGAAACGTTCAGCACGTCATCAAGGCGGCCGACGATCCAGAAGTTGCCCTGCTTGTCGCGGCGGGCACCGTCACCGGCGGTGTACATGCCCTTGTAGTCGGACCAGTAGGTTTTCTTATACCGGCCCTTGTCGCCGTAGATCGTGCGGGTCATCGAGGGCCAAGGCTTGCGGATCACCAGGCGTCCGCCTTCGTTCGGCTTACACTCGTGGCCTTCCTCATCGAGGATCGCGGCGTCGACGCCGAAGAAGGGCAGGGTGGCGGTGCCGGGCTTCAGCGGGGTGCAGCCGGGCAGGGGGGTAATCATGATCGCGCCCGTCTCTGTCTGCCACCAGGTATCGACGATCGGGCAGCGTCCGCCGCCGATCTTCTCGTGATACCACATCCATGCTTCCGGGTTGATCGGCTCGCCCACGGACCCGAGCAGGCGCAGGGAAGAGAGGTCATGCTTCGCCGGGAAATGATCCCCTGCCTTGATGAAGGCGCGGATCGCGGTCGGTGCGGTGTAGAAGATGGTCACGCCATATTCCTCCACCATCTGCCAGAAGCGGCCGAAGTCCGGCTGGTTCGGCGCGCCTTCATACATCACCTGGGTCACGCCCATCGCGAGCGGGCCGTAGACGATGTAGCTATGGCCAGTGATCCAGCCGACGTCGGCAGTGCACCAGTAGACGTCCTCATCGCGCATGTCGAAGACGTACTTGCAGGTGGTGTAGGCACCGGTGAGGTAGCCGCCGCTGGTATGAAGAATGCCCTTCGGCTTACCGGTGGAGCCAGAGGTGTAGAGAATGAAGAGAGGGTGCTCCGAGTCGAAGGCCTTGGCCTCGTGCTTGGCGCTGACCTTCGAGATGTCATCATGCCACCAGGTGTCGCGGCCGGACTTCATCTGGATGTCCTGGCCGGTGCGCTTGAAGACGACGACGGACTTGATGCCCTTGTAGCGTTCCAGCGCCTCATCGACATTGTCCTTCAGCGGGACGATCTTGCCGCGGCGCCAGCCGCCGTCGGCGGTCACCACGTGGGTCGCGCCGGAGTCTTCGAGACGATCGACGATCGAGTCCGAAGAGAAGCCGCCGAAGACGACGGAATGGACCGCGCCGATACGTGCGCAGGCAAGCATCGCCACTGCGGCTTCCGGGATCATCGGCATGTAAACGAGCACGCGGTCCTTTGCCTTCACGCCCTTCGCGAGGAGGACATTGGCAAACTGGCTCACCTCGCGCTGGAGCTGGCCGTAGGTGATGACCCGCTTGTCGCCCGGTTCACCTTCGAAAATGATGGCGGCCTTGTTGCGACGTGGTCCTGCGGCGTGGCGGTCCACACAGTTTTCGCAGACGTTGAGCTTGCCGCCGACGAACCACTTCGCGTCCGGTGCTTTCCAATCGAGGACCTTCGTCCAAGTCTGGCGCCAGGAGAGTTCCTTTGCTTCGCGGGCCCAGAAGACGTTCGGCTTATCGACCGACTCCTGCCAAAGCTTCTTGTACTGCGAGAGGCTGGAAATGCGGGCCTTCGCGGAGAATTCCTTCGATGGCTTGAAGACGCGATCTTCGACGAGATGGCTTTCGATCTTGTTGCTCATGGTGCCTTGGATTTAGCCGGCCGCAGGTCGGGTTGCCGGACGTGCGGGAAGCTACAAAGCCCATTTCGCAGGGCGCGACTCAAAACTTGCGTTTTGGAACCCTCTTCGCCGTCTTTTTTGAGGGATGGCGGGAAGAGCTCGGGCGGGCAAAACCGGCGGATTTCCTTGCGGGACGGGCTGCCGGCTTCGGGCGCTCGCCGGAGGCGGCAGGTTTTCCGGATTTCTTCGCGGCCTTTTTTGCCACTTTTTTTGCCGCCGGACGACGAGGTCCCTTCGGCTTCGGATTCACCTGCAGACGGCGGATGCCATCTTCCTCAAGCGGGAACCACGCTCCCTCCGGCAGGTCGGCGAGTTCCAAGGTGCCGATGCGGATGCGGACCAGCTTCTGGACCTGATAGCCGAGTGCTTGGAACATCATGCGGATCTGGCGCTTCAGGCCGGTCTCCAGCACGATGCGATAGCGGCGCGAAGAGAGACGCTGCACGGATTTAGCGCGCATGCGGTTCTTCTCGATGTAGATGCCGGAGATGAAGAGATCGAGGTGCTCATTCAGCACCGGCTGGTTGGAGGTGACGATGTACTCCTTCTCCACCAGCTTGGAAGGGTGCATGAGGGTCTGCGAAAGATCCCCGTCATTGGTAAGGATCAGCAAGCCTTCCGAATCGCGGTCCAAGCGTCCAACGTGGTGGAGGTGCTTCAGGAGCGGCGGAAGGATGGTGTAGATGGTATCCCGGCCGAGTTCGTCCTCGCGGGAGCAGACGTAACCGCGCGGCTTGTAGAACATCACGGTCTTCGTCTCCTTGGTTTGCACGCGCTTGCCATCCACGCGCACGAAGTCGGCCGGCTCCACGCGCTGGGCGGGATTCAGGCAGACCTTGCCATTGATCTCCACATGGCCTTCTTGCACCAAGGCATCGCAGGCGCGGCGGGAGCCGACGCCGCAGGAGGCGAGGAATTTGTTGAGTCGGGTGCCTTCGGGCATGGAATGGGATCAGTGGGAATAGAAACGCAAAAGGCGCAGACCCTTGCGGGACCTGCGCGCCTGCGGAGAAAATCCGGAAAAGCGGGGCTTCAGCCCTCGCCCTTGGTCTTCGGGAGACCAATCGGGCTGCGGCCTTCCTTCCAGACGCCGCGCTCCTTCATCACCTTGACGCGCTCGAAACGCTTCATCACGGAACGCTTGCCTTCGGCGCCGCCTTTGGCCTTGAGACTGTTGTGCTTGGACATGGGAAAATCGATGTAGGTTGCTACGCGGGGCGGGGCTTTTAGGGGTGCGGGACGCCGATGGCAATGGGAAAATCGGGTTTTTGAGCAGAGGCCGAACTTCCGGGGATGAACTCCGGGTTCTGAATGCAGCGTGGCAAGAAACGGAAATGCCTGCGTGCAAATGGGATGGCACTGGATCCGGCATACTTGGGGAGGCTGGAGGGATGACTGTAGCCTCTGATCCAAAACGAGGCGATCCGTTCTGAACAGCCCGCCTGTTATGCCTGATAAAACAGGGAAAATAACAGGCTGGCGAAGGGGGAATTCCAGCGAGGCAGGAGTCGGGAAGATCGGTTGGTGGTCGGTGCACGAGAATTCTCCAATCGGAGAAAGGGCATAGGTTAGTCGTGCGAGCCGTTCTACTGCCAAGCAGGATAAATCGGTTGGTCACGCCGTTCCGAAGAGACGGTCCCCGGCGTCGCCGAGGCCGGGAAGGATGTAGCCGCGGTCATTGAGGGCGCGGTCGATAGCGGCGGTGAAGATCGGGATTTCCGGCCAAGCGGCTTCAAAGGTGGCAATACCCTCCGGCGCGGCTACGAGGCAGGCCACGCGCAGGTGAATGGCTCCGAGTTCGACCAAGCGTCGCACCGCTTCGACCGCCGAACCGCCGGTGGCGAGCATGGGGTCGAGGACGATCACCTCGCTTTCGGCGAGGATCGGCGGGGTTTTAATGTAGTAGGGCTCCGGCAAAAGCGTCTCCTCATTTCGGGCGAGACCGATGTGGGCCACGGCCGCCTCAGGCAGCAGGTCGAAGAAACCATCAAGGAACCCGAGGCCGGCGCGTAAAACAGGAGTGAGCACGATCCGGCGCGCCAACTCGACGCCGCTGGTGAGTTCCAGAGGTGTCTCACAGCTCACCACCCGGGTGGGGAGATCCGCGGTCACCGCTGGCACCATGAGTGACGCGATCCGCCGGAGGCGTTGGCGGAATTCCGGGCCCGGGCAATTACGGCAACGCAAGCCGGTCAACTCGGCCTGCACCAAGGGATGATTCACGACATGGACCACGCCTCACTAGAAAGCGTGATCCGTGCCGGGAGACAAGACATCAGGGGTGTCGATGCGGAGGTGATCCGCGGAGATCGTTTTCGTGATAAAAGCCCGAGTATCTGAGAATTTGTCAGACTGATTGCGGGTTAAAGTGATTTAAATGATAAATTCCGGGTGACGAATTGAATCAAAAATCAATTTATTGCCTTGTTTGTGTGTAAATCGGTTGGTTGAGTCGTTTCAGCTCTCATGAACTCAAGTTCCACCCTCCGTCGCCTGAAGATGGCGTCTGCCGTTGCCGCAGTTGCGGCTGTTTCTTCCGAAGTTTCGTCCGCCGCCAGTATCGCGGTGAACTTCATGGGCGATGGCTACCAAGCGCTCGGTCTGGCAGTTACCGCAACCGCGTATGGTGTGGCTGCGGAACAGTGGACCAACGTGGATAGTGCGGATGGAGCTTCGTCCACCTCGGTGTCCGGGGTGTCGATCTCCTGGACTTCCCCGAATGACTGGACTTGGAACCAGCCTTCGACTCCGGGGGACCAAGAGGTCAACTACGGCTATCTCGACGATTCCACGAATGCGGCGAACACGCCGACGATTACCCTTACCGGCTTGTCCGCATGGCTGTCGGGTCTTGGTGCGCCGACCTATACCCTGCAGATCATCCAATCGACCGACAATGGAACCGGGTTCACGGCGACCGATGTTTTCACGGTCTCCGGCGGCACGGTGCTAGGGCAGCTTACCAATTCGACCACAGGTTCGGGGAAGATCGGCGGAGCCAGCTCCATCCTGACGGGGCTGACGAGCGACACGCTGTTTCTCGATACCCAAGTGCGGAATGGCCTCACCCGAGGCACGATTGCGGGTGTGATCATCACTCCGATTCCAGAGCCGGCGGTGACATTGCTTTCCGGGCTGGGCATGCTGGGACTTCTTCGTCGCCGCCGTTCTTCCTGAGATCTCCGGACCGATTCGAAGCACGTTTTCCAAGCAGGCTGCCGCTTAGCGGTAGCCTGCTTGTTTTGCGATAGAATCAAGATCCCGAAGTGTTGCCAGGGCGGGACCTCGGACCTTTTGCCAACGCTGCACCGATCGAAGATGTGGTGCTTCGTCCGCCTGAGCATAGGAAGGATTTTCCAGGAGTCGCGGCCTTGCCTCACTCATAGGCTCCATGCCGCCGCACGAAGGTGGGAGCCAAGCACGGACGGCGGAGGAATCCAGCACTGCGTCCGGATCCGCAGCCAAGTCTTCGTAGCGAAGCTCCAGGTATTGTTCTTCCGGAATCATCGGCTTGAATCGCAGCCAGTGCCGGTAGGCATGGCTAACGGCTTCCACCGCCCCTGCGAGGGTGTTGCAAGAAATGCCGAGTGAGGTGGGGCCGAAGCGTTGAAAATAACAGCTCAAGGCCACATCCCGGGGATCGCGCATCAGGATGATTCCCCGCCAGCCGGGGAGCAATGCGATGACAGAAGGCAGCAGGGTCCAGAGGCCTGGATTCTTGTCGAGAAGGGGTTTGTCCGGAGGGGGTGTTCCCCAGTCTGCAAGGCGGGCCCGATAGGCGCGCGAGAAGCTATCCCGTTCGGCGGACGGCATTTGTGCGAGCATCCGTGGCAGGTCCTCCGAAGATACGGTTTTCCAGTGCCCGCTCATCTCCCTGGCCAAGGCCCCGAAGGCCGGAGCTTCATCAATCCAGCACATGCCCCGCGCGGCCATGAGCCGGGAGAGGAGGGTGGTTCCGGATCGGGCGTGACCCGTGATCATCCATACCGGGCTTTCCTCGTCCCGGGTTTGGAGCCGGTGCAGCTCCATCATCCGGTCGAGCATCGCCATCTCGCTTTCGCGTTGCCGGTGAATCATCGCTTCGCGCCCGGCGGGGAATTCCTGCATCTCCTTGGCCTTGATCTCTTCCAGTAGGGTGAATGCCTCGTGACTGTTTCCATTCGCCAGGTGTAGACGGGCCAAGCGATAGCCAGCCTCCGTGCCCATGGGGGATGCCGCAGCCTGCATCCTCACCTGCCGATAGGCGGTAGCTGCGACTTCAGTCTTATTTTCCCGTTCGGAGATGATGCCGAGGGCCAAGGTTGTTTCGGGCGATTGGTCTTCTTCCGGCAGGCAGTCGCGCGCTTCTTCGATGCGGCCGAGCCTTTCGTGGATCAGTGCGGCCTCCAGCGCTGCTTGGCGGTGGAACTCATTGTCTCCGCCGATGCTGAGGTAGCATTTCAATGCCTCGGACGGATCGCCCGCCAAACGCCAGGTCCGCGCCAGTTCCAATTGGAGTTCCGGATCTTCTTCGATCGGGGGGATGTTCTTCAAGCGATCCCGTGCTTCGCCGCGAAGGCATCGATCGACCAGGCAGCGGGTAATTTCGATCAATAGCGCCGGGTCTCCTGGCAGTTGATCCAAGGCTTCGGTGAAAAGCCTCTGGGCAAGTTCCGGCAATTCACTTTGCCGGGCTTGGAATGCTTCCACAAGCAAGTCATCCAGATCGCGCGCCATCGGCAGCCACTCGACGGCACGCGGCCAGCCGGGTCAATTCCAGAGCGGCGGATCTGGCGGTCTTTCTGAAAAATGAAGTCAGGGGAGAGGAAGGGATTCGGTTTGTGATCCGATCGGAAATTTCAGAGAGAAGGTGAAGTGCGATGGATCCTTCTCCCGATCCGATCATTGAGATTTTCAACGAGGCGCTGGGATTGGCGTCTTCGGAACGTGCTGCTTTTTTGGAAGGAGCATGCGGTGGCGATGCGGTCTTGCTCCAGCGGTTGCTCGATCTCCTGCGATCCCATGAAGGTTCAGAGGGGTTTCTGGATGAGCCTGTGCTCTTGCTCCGAGGCGGGGATGCGCGGGTTGCCCCGATCGGTGAGAGTGCCGGAGACCTAGTCGGCAGATACAAGTTGATCGAGCAGATCGGGGAGGGGGGATGCGGCGTTGTCTTCTTGGCAGAGCAGCAGGAGCCCGTGCACAGGCAGGTGGCCCTGAAGGTTGTGAAGCCGGGGATGGATACCCGGAGCGTGATCGCGCAATTCGAATCCGAGCGGCAGGCGCTGGCGATGATGGGGCATCCACACATCGCGCAGGTGCTGGATGCGGGCGCGACGGATGCGGGCAGGCCCTACTTCGTGATGGAGTTGGTGCGCGGGAAGAAAATCACGGACTATTGTGATGAGCACTCGCTGACGTTGCGCGGCCGCTTGGAGCTCTTCGTGCAGGTTTGCCACGCCGTCCAGCATGCGCACCAGAAGGGGATCATTCATCGCGATATCAAGCCGTCTAACATCCTGGTGTCGACGACGGGGGAGGGGATGCCTTTCCCAAAGGTGATCGATTTCGGAATCGCGAAGGCGACGGCGGGACAGCAACTGACGGACAAGACCTTCTTCACTGCCTTCGAGATGCTGATCGGGACCCCGACTTACATGAGTCCGGAGCAGGCTGCGTTGAAGAGCGTGGATCTCGATACCCGTACGGACATCTACAGTCTCGGGGTGCTGCTTTACCAGATGCTGACGGGAGCGGTGCCTTTCGAGGTCCGGGAGCTCTTTAATGCCGGGCTGGACGAGGTGCGCCGCGATATCCTGGAGAAGCAGCCTCTCCGTCCCTCGTCACGATTGAAGAGCCTGTCGACCGGGGATTTGGAGAAGGTGGCCGAGCGGCGGCAATTGGATCCGGCACGACTGTCCAAGAGTGTTCGAGGCGATCTCGATTGGATCGTGATGAAGGCGCTCGAGAAAGATCGCTCGCGACGTTATCCGACGGCCAACGCGCTGGCCATGGATGTGCTGCACCACTTGGCAAACGAGCCGGTGAACGCAAGGCCTCCGAGTGCGGCCTATCAACTGGGCAAGCTGGTGGCGCGCAACAAGGTGCTGGCCGGAAGCCTCGGGGTGATCGCGGTTCTTCTGGTGAGCAGCCTTGCGGTGATGGCCACCCTGTTTGCCAAGGAACAGGAGGCCCGCCGTAGGGCGGATGCCGAGAAGCGCACTGCCCTGACGATGGCCATGAAGAGCAAGCGGGTGACCAAAGTGCTCATGGACATGCTGGTCAGCGTCTCGCCCGGCGTGGCGATGGGCCGCGACACGACGATTCTCCGCGAGCTGCTGGACAAGACGGACACGCGCATCACGGGGACGCTGGACCAACATCCGGAGTCCGAGGCGGAATTGCGCTTTGCGCTAGGAATGGGCTATCGTGAGATCGGCGATGTCGAGTCTGCGGAGCGGATGCTGAAGCGTTCTGCGGAGCTCTACCGGAAAGTTTCCCCGCATTTGGACCGGGAGCTGGGCACGGTGCTGAACCGGCTCGTATTCCTTCAGCTCAATCAGGGGAAGATCGTGGAGGCGGAGCCTGAGGTGCTCTTCCTCCAGGAACTTTGGCGGAGCTGGCCCGACAAGGAGGAGCAGGAGGTTTCCAAGTCGCTGGAGGCCCTGGCCATGCTTCGTTGGCGTCAGGGTCAGCTTGGCGAGGCCGAGGATCTCATGCGGCGGGTTCACACGTGGCGCCGCGAGCACTTGGGCGCCACGCATCAGGATAGCATCACCGCGATGGGAAATCTGGCGAGCATCTTGTATGCGGGAAAGCGGTATGCTGAAGCGGATCCGCTCTTCCACCAAGTGCTCACGGAGAGCGAGGTGAAGTATGGTCCCGATCATCCCGAACTCTCGGGCCCGATTTGGAATCTCTTCACGGTTTCGATCGCAAGCGGGAAGACTGCCGAGGCGAAGAGCTATCTCTCCCGGGTGGTGGAACTCCGGCGCAAGTATCTGGAGCCGTCCCATCCCCATCGAGCCGATGCGATTGTCAGGCTGGGGGACATGAATGTGTCCACGGGGGATCGCGCAGAAGCCGAGGCGCTTTATCGGGAGGTGATCGCGAGCGGGAGGAAAGATCCCGATGACTACGTGCCCGTGCTCAAGGCGATCGAGCGGCTGACGTCGAATTTGAAGCAGTGGGGAAAACTTGAAGAGGCGGATGCAGTTTTCTCGGGGATACTTACTCCGGCCTATTGCAGCTCGCCCAGGTGCGTGCCGGTTCTCAAGATGCGCACGGAGTTTCTAGCGAGGGCCGGGCGTTGGCGTGAGGCGGCTGCGGATGCGGCGAAGCTGATCGAGTTTCAACCGGAGGAGCATGAGTACTACCATACCTTGGCACCACTTTTGGTGGCGGAGGGGAGAAACGAGGATTATCGGAAGCTCTGCGCGGAGATCATCCGCCGCTGTCATGAGCCGACGGATATTTTCATCGCGGACCGGATGGCGAAGGATTGCCTCATCCGGCCCGATGCCTTACCGGACTTGGAGCGAGTGGCACTCTTTGCGGATGCGGTATTCAGGCAGGGTGAGGGCTACGACCAATGGCCCTTGTTCCAAGTTTTGAAGGCCCTTTCCGATTGGCGTCAGATGAAGTTCGCCGAGGCGGCCGCCCTAGCCGGAAAAGTGGATCATTCGAATCCGCATGCAAAAGTGGCGGCGTTGGCGATTCAGGCAATGGCCGCATTTCGCCAGAACGAAGGAGCAAGGGCCCGCGCCTATCTCGCGGAGGGCGACGCGCTATTCGAAGCCAAGCTTCCGAAACTTGCGAGCGCAGACCTGGGGCAGGACTGGCGAGACTGGATCATCGCGCGGGAACTGCTCTCTGAAGCCCGTGCTCTTGCCGAGGCAGGTCGGGAATAAGAGCTGGCCAGCATGCTTCCAAGCAACCGAAGATTCCGATTCTAACAGTCCCCCATGAGCGAATTTACCGTAATGCTGACTGCCGTCCATGAGGGACAACCGAAAGCGGCGGAGGAATTGCTCAAGCTGGTCTATGAAGAGCTGAGGCGGCTGGCAGCCTTCAAGATGTCACAGCAGCCGCCGGGACAGACCTTGCAGCCGACGGCGCTGGTTCATGAGGCATGGATGAAGCTGGTGGGATCGGAGACGACGAGTTTTGAGAATCGAGCGCATTTCTTCGCGGCATCGGCTGAAGCGATGAGGCATATCCTGATCGACCGCGCGCGCCGAAAGATGACGGAGAAGCACGGCGGGGGATTGGAGAGGGTGGTGCTGGAGGACTATGAGCTGATCTCGCCGATCTCCGACCAGCAATTGCTGGATGTGAACGAGGCGCTGGATCTCTTTGCGCGGGAGTATCCGATTCAGGCTGAAGTGGTTAAGTTGCGCTTCTTCGTCGGGATGACCCATGAAGAGATCGCGGACTTGCTGGCGGTGTCCGTTTCGACGGTGAAGAACTACTGGAATTTCTCGCGTGCATGGCTCTTCCAGGAGATGGAGGGGAGCTAGCGTTTCCGCCAGCTCCCCTAGGGTGTTACTTTGTCACGGGCACCCGCTTCCACAGATCGTCGAAGGCGAGGGAATCGTAGAAGGCGGTGACCTTGATCATCTTGCCATCCCGCATCTGCATGAACCATGCGTAGGTATTGCGGTAAGGCTTGCCGTCCTTCGCCATGGTCTCGGCGTCGAAGAGCGCGATGACGGTGTCGCCATCGGCGTAGAGGTTGCGCATGGTCGGGACCAGCGGCTTGCTCACACGGGCGGCGAAGGGGCGGATGACGGCCTCCATGAAGGCTTCCTTCGTCTCGTATGTTTTCGAGGCGGCGGAGTTTCCGGTGATGGTCCAGGTGGCATCATCGGCGAGGAGTTCGAAGGGGTTTCCTGTGCCGGCGCGCCAGCGATCGAAGGCGGCTTGGACCGACCGTTTGTTGGCTTCCGTGTTGTTGCTGGTTTCGGCGTGGCTCATGAGGGGGGATCCTGCCGCGATGATGGCAGCAGCGGTGAGGTGCTTCGCATGGGAGTGCATGGCGATCTTTTGAGAGAGGTTTAGAAGCGGATCACGGCGCGGCCGATGACATCGCCGGCCCTGAGAAGATCGAGGTTCTCATTCACGTCCTGGAGGGTGATGGGCTTCACCGTGTGGCGGATCTTGCCTGCGGCGGCGAGGGCGAGGATCTCGGTGAGGTCGTTGTAGTTTCCCCAGAAGGATCCATGGTACGTGTATTCCCGTGCGACAAAGGGGAAGAGCGGGATATTGATCTGATCTCCGACAAGGCCCACCGATGAGTAGTGGGCACCGACGGCCAGTAGTTCGAAACCGGTGCGGATCATCTCCGGGGCTCCGGCGCAATCGATCACGGCATCGAGTTCGCCCTTGCCGACGGCGCTGTTGAGCTCCTTGCGAAGATCGGCGGTGGACTTGCCCTTGGTGCTGATCACGTGGTCGGCACCGTATTCCTTTGCGATCGCGATTTTATCGGGATGGCGGGCGAAGGCGACGACGGTGGCTCCGCCTCCCAAGAGCTTGGCGTATTGGACACCATAGGCACCGAGTCCGCCGACACCAAAGACGCCGAGCACGCGATCCGGCCCGAGGGCACCGGCATCGCGCAGTTTCTTGATCCCGCGGTAGGGGGTGAGGCCGGCATCGGTGAGGGGGGCGAGTTCCTCTGCCTTCAGGCTTTTGTCGACCTTGATGAGGTAGCGGTAGGGAACGGGGACATACTCCGAGTAGCCTCCGTAGGGACCGAAGCCCGGCCAGCGGCCGTGGCTGCAGATCTGGGTGTTTCCTTCCTGGCAATGGCGGCAGGTGCCATCTCCCCAGCCGCCGACCACGACGACTTGATCGCCCTCTTGGAAGCCTGAGGACTCGGGGACGAGAGTGCCGACCTTTTGGACGAGTCCGGCGATTTCATGGCCCGGAGTGAGCGGGAAGGTGGCGTGGGCGTAGTTGCTGAAATAGCCATCGAGCAGCTGCACATCGGTGCGGCACATCCCGGCGGCGGTGACTTTGACGAGAATCTCGTCGGCTTTCACATCCGGCTCGGGGACATCTTCGAGGACGAGCGGCTTGTGGAATTCATGCATGCGTGCGGCTAACATGGGCGATCCTTTCGTTTGGTTTGGTGGATGGCGGCTCCAGTGCCGCCAAAGAGCCAAACGAGATTCCGGAGAGAATCGGCCAAGCGGCCGTGAAGATTTTTTCGGAGCCTCTCAAAAGCGAAAGGCACGCATCGGGTGATGCGTGCCTTTCTTGAAGCGGAATGGATTGCCGGACCGGTTTTATCCGAGGCACTCGCGGATGTAGGCGATGCCCTTCGTGTAAACTTCCTCCGGGGCCGGGAAAAGATCGCGCCAGACACGGGTTGCGGCGGCGAGTTCCGGGAGGGAGCGGCCGAAGGCTTCGATGGTGAGCCAGCCCTTGTAGTCGAGTTCCTTCAGGACGGCGATGCTCTGGCGGATCTCGGCATTGCCGGTGCCGGGAGTGCCGCGGTCGTTCTCGGAGATATGGACGTGGCCGACGCTCTTGATGTATTTGCGGAGGGATTCGGCGGGGTGCTTCTCCTCGATGTTCGCGTGGAAGGTGTCGAACATCGTGGTGAAGTTCGGGTGATTCACCAATGCAGCGTATTCAGCTCCCTGCTGCATGGTGGTGATGAAGTAGCACTCGAAGCGGTTCAGCCACTCGATGACGATTTTCACCCCCGCCTGTTGGGCATACTCAGCGACCTGGCGGTGGACTTCGGCGGCGTGGTTCCACTCGGTTTCGGTCGGGCCGTTTCCGGAGAAGACGCCGAGCGGCTGGTGGAAAGGGCCCATGAGGATCTCCGTGCCCGCGGCATGGCAAGAGTCGACGATGCTCTTCAGGTAATCGACGGAAGCGGCGCGGTGGGATGCTTCCGGGCTGCAAGGGCTGTGGGCCTCATCCGGGATGACGGTGACGGCGGTGGAGCGGAGGCCGTTGTCGCGGAGGGCCTCGCCCACTTTCTTGTAGTGCTCCACGTCCGCGGAGAAAATCGGCAGCTCCACGCCATCATAGCCAGCGCCCTTGAGATCGGTGAGCAGTTGGAATTGGTCTTCCTGAAGCTGGGGCGTCCAGAGGAGCAGATTGAAGCCGATTTTCATGGTGCCGCTTTCCCTATCGGGCGGGAATCAGGGCTGCCATTCCAATTTTCGTCAAAATGTGATTTTGCTTCCGTTTTTGTGAGATTTTTTCTGAATCGCCCCGCTCCTTATGAACGACGTGATCCACGGCGAACCAAGCTGGTGTCTATCCCACGACCGGGTTAGGCTTCAAGTCACATCGCGCGGGGGGCATCTTGCGCCGGTGGAATTCACGCTCGGTGAACGGGTTGTGTTGCCCTATGCGCTGGCTCCGTGGGAGCCGGGAGAGGTCGATGAAAACCTGCCGGTGCTGCTGAAAGTGCTGCGCGGTGACTTCCTCTGTTTCCCTTTCGGCGGGCAGAAAGTAGGCCCGCCGCACGGTGCCTCGGCGAATGGCGAGTGGAAGATCGTGGCGGGTGGCGAAGAGATGCTGCATCTGGGTCTGGATGACCCGGAGTCCGGCGCGTGGATCGAGAAGATCCTGACGCTGAAGGACGGCGAGACCGCGATCTACTGCGAGCATCGTATTTCCGGGGCAGAGGGGGATTATAGCTACGGCAACCACCCGGTGATTGATTTTTCGAATCTGACGGAAGGCGAGGGCAGGGTAAGTGTTTCTCCTTTCCGCTGGGGCTCGGTGTATCACGGGCTGTTCTCGAATCCGCTGAACCGCGAATACGGTGCGCTGAAGCCTCACGGTGCCTTCACAGATCTACGCGAGGTGCCGCTGGCGAATGGCGGGACGACCGACCTGACCCGCTATCCCTCACGCCAAGGCTATGAGGATCTGGCGATGGTGATGGCAGAGCCAGCGAGCGCGGAGCAGCCCTTCGCGTGGTCGGCAGCGGTGCTGGAGGGCTATGTTTGGTTTTCTTTGAAGAACCCTGCCGATTTTCCCTGCACGATTTTCTGGATTTCCAATGGTGGCCGCCATGGCGAGCCGTGGCATGGGCGCCACCTCGGCCGTCTCGGCATTGAGGAAGTTTGCTCGTTCTTCGCGGATGGCGTGGATGTTTCGCGGAAGGATCCGCTTGCCGCGGACGGCGTGCCGACCACCCGCGAGTTCCGCAAGGACGAGACCGTCTCGCTTCGCACGGTGCAGGCCGTCGCCGCCGTGCCGGAGGATTTCGGCACCGTGGTCTCAATCGTTCCGGCAGGGCCGGGCAAGGTGAAGATCACCGGCGACTCCGGCAAAAGCGTCGAAACCAGTATCGATTGGAATTTTGTTCTCTAACCTATCGAGGCATCCGCAAACGGGACTCTGAGATCACCTACCACCCAACATCTACAACCCAAGATCATGAAACTTCACAATGCCATGTGGCCCGGCCTGGTCGGGAAGGAACCCGGCACCGACCATCCGCCGATCTCGCTCGAGCGCATGCTCGAAATGACTGCCGCCGCCTCCGTCAATGGCCGCAAATACGACGGTGTGGACCTGTTCCTGTTTCACCCGCACACCGACCCCGACGCTTCCGACGACGCGATCAAGGCGATGGCCGACCAGATCGCGGCGCACGGCCTGAAGGTCGGCTCGCTGGTGGCCCCGGTCTGGCCGGGCACGGTCGGTGGTTCCGCTTTCGGATCGGCCGATGACCGGAAGAACTTCGTCCTCGCCGTCGAGAAGGCCTGCCGCATCGCCGACATCCTCAAGGCACATGGCGTGCGTGAATACGGACTGATCCGCATCGACTCCTCCGGGGGCGTGCACGATTGGGCGGAAGATCCGGCCGGCAATACCAAGAAGATCGCCGAGACTTGGCGTGAAGCCGGCAAGGTCGCTGCCCAACACGGCGAGCGCCTCGCTGCGGAAGGTGAGATCTGCTGGGGTGGCATGCACTCGTGGAAGGCGATGATCGACACGCTGGAAGCGACCGGCATGCCGGAGACCGTCGGCTTCCAGGCTGACCTCGCCCACACCTACCTCTACCTCATGGGCTACAATGCTCCCGAGGCGGCCCTCCTCAAGGAAGGCTACACCGACGAGGAGTTCTGGCCTGCCTACAAGACGCTGACCGATGCGTTGCGCCCGTGGACCATCGACTTCCACGTCGCACAGAACGATGGCTCGGTCCACGGAACCGGCAGCCACGACAAGACCGGCCGCCACTGCCGTGCCGATGACCCGAATGGTAAGCTGGACATCGTCAAGTGCTCCACCTTCTGGCTGCAAGGCGCTGCCGATCGCGGCATGAAGCACATCTGCTGGGACGGTTGCATGTTCCCCAACGAGATCCTCGAGGACGCCCGCACCTGGGAGACCATCCTCGGCAAGATGATCGAAGTCGACGAGGCGCTCTGAAGCGGCGGCCACTCCATTCACCATTATTCAGGATCTATCTACCATGGCTGCCCCGACTTCAATTCTTGCGGAGAAACTGCACGAGTATCCTCATCACGATGTCATCGACGGAGGATCGGATTCGATTCTCGATGACTGCCTCAATCAGAACGATGGGGTGCTGCAGCTTCTGCACCGCTACGCCGGCCGGACATTCTGCTCGCCGGGCAAACGCCTTCGACTGGATGAGAAATCCTACTATCCGGACTACATGGGCGGAACCGGCCTCGATGAAGTCTGGATGTGCTGCACCGTGCCCATTGTAACCGGCGTCATCGATACCCGCACGGGGAAGGCGCCGTTCCGTGAAGGAGAAGCCCACGTTCTCACTCCGGGCGGGCAAGTCATCTCGCTTCAGGATCTGATCGAGACCAATCCTGAAGCCGTCATGGGAGAAAAGCTCGTGGCGGTTTCCCAATCCCTGTTCGGCAGGGTCACCTGGCCGATCGTGTCCAAGAAGTTCGACAACCTGAACCCCATTCCCCATCACCTTCACTGGTCGAAGTGGGAGGTTTACGACATCAATTCCTTCGACAACCCCGGAGTCAGCCCGTCGCACTACCACACCACGGCCATGGGTCTGTATCCGTTCGTCACCAAGGACCAGTTCCTTGCCTGCATGCAGCGTTGGGGTCAGGGCGAATACAACGGGGTGCGGCACTTGTCGCCGCACACGATGATGAAACTGGATGACGGCTTCGTGATGCCGAATGGCGTGCTGCACTCGCCGACGGACCTTTGCACGCACGAGCTTCACGTCACTATGGACGAGCATTTCCTGGCCGAGGACCTGACGCTTGACGGAAGGATCGGAGCGGCCGACGCGTTCTACGCCTGCCGGGAAGAGGACTATCCGAAAGACCGGCACGAAGACTGGGAATACCTGGTGGACAAGTTCGACTTCGAGGCGAACCAGGATCCCGACTTCGTTCAGAAGAATTCGCGTCCGGCGATCACCGCCAAGGAGTTCTCCGGCGAGGGAGTGGACGCACAGTGGATTGTTTACGGTGATTTCCTCGGCGACCAGAAGTGCTCCATTCTCCGACTGACCCTTGCACCCGGAGCCAAGACGAGTTTCCGCCCGGAAAGCCCCGCGCTGTTCCACACGAACGGCGGACGCGGCCGGGTCGGAAAACTCGAAGTGCGCTATCACCAGGACATGAAACTCGGCGAAATCTATCCCGAGATCGGATTCATCACCCAGGCCGCGCTGAATCGCGGTGGTGTGGAAATCGAGAACACGGGAGATGAACCGCTCGTGCTGACCTTCGACTTCCCGCAACACGCGCATTCCCAAACACCCGGCGCCGCATGACGCCGTTTTGAATCAAACATCAACCCAGCAGACGCACCCTCTTCCCCATCATGAAAAAGGAAATCCGCATCGGTCTCATCGGCTATGGCTTCATGGGCCGGACCCACTCGAATGCCTACTCCCAGCTTTCGCACTTCTTCGACACCACGCATGTGCCTGTCCGTCAGGCGGTCTGCGGTCGTGACGAGCAGAAGGTGAAGGCTTTCGCGGAGAAGTGGGGCTACGCCTCCTACGAGACCGACTGGCGCAAGCTGGTCGCCCGCGAGGACATCGACGCGGTGGACATCTGCACGCCGAACGACTCCCACGCGGAAATCGCGCTGGAGTGCATCAAGCACGGCAAGATGATCCTCTGTGAGAAGCCGCTCGCGCTGAATGGCGAGCAGGGTGAGGCGATGGTGAAGGCGGTGGAGGCTTCCGGCCTGCCCAACCTGGTGTGGTACAACTACCGCTTCCTGCCTGCCGTTACCCTCGCGAAGAACATTGTGGATGCGGGCGAACTCGGCCGCGTCTTCCATTACCGCGCGAACTTCCTGCAAGACTGGACGATCTCCGAGGAGCTTCCCCAAGGCGGTGCCGGCCTCTGGCGCCTCGATGCCGCGGCCGCCGGCTCCGGTGTGACTGGTGATCTTCTGGCTCACTGCATCGATACCGCCCGCTGGATCAACGGCGACATCGTCTCCGTCTCCGCGATGACGGAGACCTTCATCAAGGAGCGCGTGCACACCGCCACCGGTGAGAAGCAGGCTGTCACTATCGACGATGCCTGTGCCTTCCTCGCCCGTTTCGAGAACGGCTCGCTGGCCATCTTCGAGAGCACCCGCTACGCCCGTGGCCACAAGGCGCTCTACACCTTCGAGATCAACGGTGAGAAGAAGTCCTTGGCTTGGGATCTTCACGATCTCAACTATCTGTCCTACTTCGATCACGGGGTTCCTGGTGATCGCCGCGGCTGGACCAATATCCACACCACGGACGGGGATCATCCCTACTCCGGTAACTGGTGGGTGCCGGGCCTCTGCCTCGGTTACGAGCACTCCTTCACCCACGAGCTGGCCGAGTTCTTCAAGGATCTCGACAGCCCGCAGAAGGAGAAGCGCTACCCCGACTTCCGCCACGCCCTTGGCACACAGTATGTCTGTGATGCGGTGCTTGAGTCCGCGCGGACCAAGCAGTGGGTGGATGTGAAGAAGGCCTGATCTCCGCTTTTTAGTGAAGGGCCATCTGCTTGCGGGCAGGTGGCCCTTTTCTTTTCCGCGGGCGAGCCTCCATCTTGAAGCTGGATGAGACGTCCTGCGCATGCTGATCTGGGACGGCTCCACAAGCTGCCGACCCATTAAGCCATGCTCCACCCCCAAGCTTGGTCAAGCGACCGCCGTCTCGATATCCTGATCCTCGGGCCCATGAGCGAGGATGAGACCATCTCGGCCTCCTGTGTTCCCGTTCAGAAGGCGGTCGAGTGCCTGCTGGATGAACCTGAATTTGCATCGCTTCTGGCGGAGGCTGGCGTCAGTCCAGAGCATCGGACGGTCCATGTTCCCGAGCGTATCTTCGGGCTGAACATCACCGACGGGGTCTTGTCCCGCATCGACATTGCGGATCTGATCATCTTCAATTTAACGCCGAAGGATGGCCGCGAGGAGGCGAGCGGGAATGTTTTCTATGAGCTGGGAATCGTCCATGCGCTCGGGATTCCGACCATCTTGGTCATGGAGGAGGGAAAGGGGGGCGTGCCGTTCTATGCCCGGGAGATGCTGCAGCACAAGGTGCCGGATTTTTCCGAGGAGTCGCTGAAGAACGGCCTTCGCGGAACCTTGCTGAACTTTCTTCGGAAGGGAGATCCGAGCAGTAACTACGGAAACAACCGGCTGACCCTTTTCTACGGGCTGCCAATCGTGGATATCTCGGCAGCCATGGGCTTGGCGACGGGCTATTACTACAATTTCATCTCCCGCTTGATTACGGAGGGTGGCTTTCTTGCCGATGAGGAGAATGGGATCGGAGAAGTGGTGATGGTCCGGCCGAGGTCGATTCAAGGAAGCTACCAGGCGGACATCGCGGCCTTCAAGAAGGCTCTAAGCAAGGAGGGACTCCAACTGGAAACCAAGAAGCTTGATCCACCGCCTGGAGATACCTTGGGGCCTTTGTGGTTCGATCATGTGGGTGACGTGATCATCGATCTGCCTCGCACGATTTACCCGCTGCAGCGGGCTCCCCGTTTGCTGGCGTACCGCAATCGCAAGGTTCGCGGTCTTTCGCGGGAGGCGGAGCAGGCATATCAGCAGCGGCTGGCGCAGTCCGGTGAGGCCCTGTTGGACCGCTTCTTCGAAGGGATCCGCTATCAGATAGAGATGGACGGCCTGAGGGTCAGGCAAGAGATTGTGCATGTGGCCTCCTTCGAAGAGGCACCTGCGTTGATTTCCCGCTTGTTGTCGCGAGTCTAGGCCATGTCCGGAGTCGTCGTCAGTCTCTCTTGGCGTGGGCGGCTTTTCTCTCCGAAGTGGTTGGAATGTATTGTTTCACGAAGTTCTTCAGCTCGCTGACGAACCATGCGACAACGGGCTTCGGATCCCGGCGATAGACCGCTACCACCCTGACGGGAGGGAAGTCCTTGATCGGGATTTGCCTGAGTCCGGGCGGAGGATTCACCCCGGGTATCACCACGGAGATCCCTACTCCGAAGCCATGCTTCACGTAGTCCCGGATTACATCGAAATTGCCCACCTCCACCTCCGTCTCCCAAGCAAGGCCGGACAGGGTGAGGCCTTCATGAAAGCGCCGCGTGATGACGCTTTGTGGAGGCGGCGCGATCAAGGGGAGGTCCATGCTGCCATCCTTCTGCTTGTGCCGGGTGAGGACCTGTTTCCATGTCTGGAGAGGGAAATCCTCTTGCACGAGCAAGGCCAAGGGCACCTTGATGAGTTCGTCGACACGGAGCGATTGAGGAAAGGAGCCGAGCACCGCTCCCACGGAGATGTCCGCGATTTGCTTCACGAGATGGTCCGCGATCTCATCCATCTGGATTTCCCTGAGGCTGATACGAAGGCCGGGTTTCTTAGCCTTCATGGCCAGCATCAGGGCCGGCAGGTGGTTCCGCAGCACGGAAGGACAGGCTCCCATCTTCAGGTGGAGCGCGCCTTCCTGCCGGATCTCATCGGCCAAGTCAGGAAGCTGTGTGAAGAAGGGGCGGATCCTCTCATAGAGAAGCACGCCTTCCGGAGTCAGTTCGAAGGGCCTGCGGCTGAACAAGATCACCCCGAGCTCCTTTTCCAAGCGGCCGATCTGGGCGCTCACCGAAGGTTGCTGGATGCCATATGGCATATTGCGCACCGCTGCGGTGATGCCTCCGAATCTCGCCACATAGTAGAAGAGTTCGAGGTGATGAACATTCATGAGCCTCTCGCTACATGGAGTGGTGGTGGTGGACAAGCTCACCTGCTTTCGACTCGGAAGAATCGTCGCTGGGACCCGCCGGCGGCACCCGTTTCCACGCTCACCGGAACTCCAGGTGATCCGGAGAAGCTTGCTCCATGGTCGATCCAAGTTTGGAGATCGGTGCTGGATCGGAGTTGGTAGCTACCCGCTGCGGCGGGCAAAAAGGTCACGCGCCCCTGCTGGGTATAGGTGATGCTGCCGAGACCTCCGCCGGCCGGAGGGAACCCGGTGAGACGGATGTCCGTGACGACCCGTCCCAAGGAGGAAACGCGGGACCAGAAGAGGAGACGCTGCTCGTCCATGAAAAGTTCTGAATCGAAACCGGTATTCACCATGGTGATCCCGGGCACGACATCGATGGAGAACTTGCCGCCGCTCACTGCCTGCCATTGGTTCGCCAGGCTCTTCTCGAAAAGGTAGATCGACCCCGCATCGTTGACCCCGGCCACGTCATCATCGTTGGCACAGACCGCGAGAGCATCCCCCCGGAGAGTCACTACGGCACCGAATTCATCCCCGCCCGCCGCGTCCGGAGCGGTGATCCTTGCCGGGGTGAATCCCCACGCGCCGGGTCCGCCCTGATTCCTTGCGAGGGTGTAGACCATACCCGCATCCTGCTGTGCTGCGGAGAGATCCCGGCCCGGTGCCCCCACGGCCATGAGATCTCCAGAGATGGAGATGGTCCGCCCGAAGTAGTCGGTTGCCGCGCCGTCCGGCGTGTATCTTTTTCCATTGGGGAGAAGTCCCCATCGGTCTGTGCCACCTTGGTTCCGGGCGTAGAAGAAGACTGCTCCCCGGGCTGAAACAACGGGTGACGAAGGGGTTTCCTGATAACCTTCGAAGGGAGATCCCACGACGATCAGGTCTCCTGCCATGGCAACGGTATAGCCGAAGTTCAGAATGCTCTGGCTGGTCCCTTCCAGTTTCACCCCCGGGACTTGGCCCCACTGGTTCAGCCCTCCGCGGTCCTTCTCGAAGACGTAGAGGAACTTTGCAGTGGAGGTGCCGGTCGAGGCGGAGATGACCATGCGGCCCTCCGAATAAGCCATCACGTCGCCGAGGCGTTTCGACAAGGCTGCATTGGGGAGTTGGTGATCGGTGGCGGTGATTTGCTTGATGAGGCCCCAGTTGTTGTCTCCACCGACATCCCGGCCGAAGACGTAAACGGCTCCTTGATCATTGTTGGTGCCGCCTGAGGGAGTCAGAGCGTTGAAGAGCGGATCGGAAACGATGATGGTATTCCGGTCCGGCATCAGGACGCGGTGACCGAATTCATCCGAGTTGCTGCCCGGAGACGTGATCATATTCTTGCGGGCGAAGATGTCCCAGGTTCCGCCGTTGCGCTCGTAGAGATAGACGCGGTTGTCCTCGGAGACCGCCATGAAGTTTCCCACGGCGACGATGTTGTCGCCGAAGGAACTGTGGGTGCGCGGTCCGGAGACGTTCTGGTCGAAGGCCGCGGTGAGAGATGCTCGTGCGCCGGGGAGGAGTGCCAAGGTGGAGGCTGCCAAGGCGATGCTTCTAACAGTAGTGATCATCACCCCGAGCCTAGGCGCGGGCAATTCATCCGGGGTAATCGAAAGAAATCCGCGCGATCATAGACGCAGTCTATGATCCGGCGGCTATCCGATACTGCGGTGCCATGCTTCCCTGACCGGCTCCCCGCTGTGATAGACGAGATGCAAGACGCGGCGATATGCTGGTACGGTTGCCTGCGAGGATGCGTGGAGAAGCAGTGGGCGCATGAGGATGGCTTCGCCTTCTGCTGCGAGGGCGAGCTTCTCCTGCCGGGCAGTCACCCATCCGGTGCAATCCGGAGAGGGAATGAAGCCATGGCGATGACTCCCCGGGCAAATTCTCAGCGGACCATTCGTGGTGCCGCAGACATCAAGATGGAGCCGGACAGCCAACAAGTCTTCGACAACCTGAAGGGGAGGGCGGGCGTAGTGGATGCCAGCTTTCTTCACGGGCAAATCATAGCCGGAAGCCGTCGCTGCTTCGGCCGTGGGAAACATCAGATCTTGATGCCAAGCCACCTTCCAGTTGGTGTCCGGGGTCTTGTCAAAGGCGATGGCTTGGATGGCGATCGCGCCCGAAGAGAGGAGCTTTGCAGCTGCCAATTCGTTCTTCAATTGGCAGGCGACCTCGCGAACCGCGGGGACATCCAGGAGGCAGCGGGTGCCCGCCTTCTCTTGGATGAAGATCGAGTCGCGGAGTTCTGCCCGTATTTCAGGAGAAACACCGGTCGAGACCAGTGCCCAGCCTTCTTCTTCGAGCTGCTCTCCAGGACTCACCACGCAACTTCCAGCACTTGCTTCCCGATCATCTTGCCGGCCTCCTGCTCTTGATGCGCAGCGGTGAGGGTCTGTGGAGAAAGCGTCCCTCCGTTCTTGGTCATGGTCGTGCGAATGCGCCCTGCATCGACCAGCGTGGCCACTTCCTTGAGCATGTCATGCTGGGCGACCATGTCCGGAGTCTGGAACATCGACCGGGTGAACATGAATTCCCAGATGAAGGCGACGGACTTGCTCTTCAGCAGGCCGATGTCCGGGACTTCGGCAGATTCCACAATGGCGGTGATTTTTCCTTGGGGCACGATTGCCTGGGCCATCGCCTTCCAGTGAGCGGTGGTGTCGGCGAAGCAGGCGATGTAATCCACGGTCTTGAAGCCGAGCTTCTCCAGTTCGGCGGGCCAATCGCCCGAGTGGTCGATCACATGATGGGCACCCATCTTATAGCACCACTGGACGGTTTCCGGGCGGGAAGCCGTGGCGATCACGGTGAAGCCGGTAAGGACCGCGGCAAGCTGGATGCCGATGGACCCCACGCCCCCGGCGCCGCTGAGAATGAGCAGGGTCTTGTCCTTGCCTTCCTGGAGATCACCCGGAGTGAGGCCGAGGCGATCGAACAGGGACTCCCATGCGGTAACGGCGGTGAGGGGCAAGGCTGCGGCCTCCGGGAAACCGAGGGAATCCGGTTTCTTCGCGGCGATCCGCCTGTCCACCAATTGCAGCTCCGCATTTGAGCCGGGGCGCGTGACATCGCCGGCGTAGTAGACTTCGTCACCCGGCCGGAAGGAGGTCACTTCGCTGCCGACCGCTTCGACGATGCCGGCGGCATCCCAACCGAGGATCCGTGGCGCGGTCTCATCTTCCTTGCGGGCGTTCCGCTGCTTGTAGTCCACCGGGTTGATGCCCACTGCCTTTACTCGTACCAGCAGGTCCTGAGGGCCCGGCACAGGATCGGGGAGATCTATGGTGACGAAGCATCCGGGATGATCGAGCGGGAGTTTCTGCGTGATGGCTACGGCTTTCATCGGGAGTAGGATTACTGCACTTCGGCGGTGGCTGTCAGCGCTGCGATTCTGCTTTCGATTGCTTTCGCCCACATTTCGTATCCTTCAAGGCGCGGATGCAGGAAATCGGGCATCGTTGCCGCGGGCAAGCTACCGTCTGGAGCCAGGAAGATGCTGCTCAGGTCCAGCCACTGGACCCGCTTGCCATCGGCGAAGTCCTTGATCTGTTCGTTGATGGCGTTGTTGAGAAGTCGCTTCGGGCCGTCCGGCTTCTCATCGCGAGGGAAGATCGAGAGGAGCAGGATTTTCGCGTCGGGCTTGCGGTCTTGCAGCAGTTCGATGATCTGCCTGACCCCATCGGCGGTTTGGTCGGCAGGATCCATGCGGTGGCCGGTGTTATTCGTGCCGATCAACAGGACGAAGAGCTTGGGATCCACGTTTTCCAGTTCGCCATTCAGCAGACGCCACAGCACGTGCTCCGTGTGGTCTCCGGAGAAGCCGAGATTCAGCGCCTTGCGGTGGGCGTAGTACTTTTCCCAGACGGGCTTGCCGAAGCTTTCCCAATTCTGGGTGATCGAGTCGCCGATGAAGACGAGATCGTAGCCCCCCTTTTTCGCCAGTTCGCTTTTGTTTGCATGGCGCTGCTTCCACTTGGGTTCAGGATTGCGGTGGATCGGAACCGTGGCCGGGCTCATGTGGTATTCCTTCCGCACTTCCTCATAGCGCTTCTTCAGATCGGCGAGGATCGTGGCGTAGGCTGGATCGCCATGGGCGGACTTCATTTCCTGCGGGTCCTTCTCCATGTCGAAAAGGTTCCATTCCTTGGTCTTGGGAAAGAACATCAGCTTGTATTTCTCCGTGCGGATCCCGTCGTGGGCGGCCACGGCGTGGGTGGCCTCGCCACTGTAGAAATAGTAGATGTCCTTCCGCCAATCCGCCGGTGTCTGGCCTTTCAGCACGGGCATGAGGCTTTTGCCCTGGATGGTTTTCGGGATCGCGACGCCTGCGGCTTCGAGGAAGGTGGGGGCGTAGTCGATGTTTTGAATCAACGTCTCGTTCCGCGTTCCCGGTGTCACCACTCCGGGCCAGCGGACGAGGAAGGGCATGGCGAGGCTCTGCTCGAACATCCAGCGCTTGTCGTACCATCCGTGCTCGCCGAGGTAGAAGCCTTGGTCTGAGGAGTAGATCACCAGCGTGTTCTTCGCGAGGCCGCTCTTGTCGAGGTAGTCGAGCATCCGGCCCACGTTTTCATCCACCGCCTTCACGCAGCGCAGGTAGTCCTTCAGGTAGCGCTGGTATTTCCAGCGGGTCAGGTCCCTGCCACTGATCTTGCCCGCCTGCATGTCGGCAATGAAGGCGGCATTCTCCGGTTCATAGGCGGCATCCCATGCCTCGCGCTGGGCCGGGGTCATGCGCTGGTACTCGCCATTCCGGCCTTCATCGGTGAAGCTTTCGGGAAAGAGGTTGTCGCCCTTGAACTTCATGTCGTGGCCCCAGGAGATATTCCTGGCGATGCTCATTTGCTGCTGCTTCAGGGTCTCGCTACGATTTGCGTAGTCGTCGAAGAGTGTCGCGGGTTCGGGGAGGGTGATATCTTTGAAGAGGCCATAGTGCCGGGGAGCGGGGGACCAGTTCCGGTGCGGCGCCTTGTGCTGGCACATGAGCACGAAGGGCTTCGACTTGTCGCGGCCATTTTCCAGCCACGCGATGGCTTTGTCGGTGATGAGATCGGTGCAGTAGCCCTCGCTCCGGCTTCTGCCCGTGGCACTGATGAAGTCGGGATTGTAGTAGCTGCCCTGATCCGGGAGGATTTCCCAGTGGTTGAAGCCGGTGGGCTGGGTAACCAAATGCCACTTGCCGATCAGGGAAGTCTGGTAGCCGGCCTTCTGCAGCAGTTTCGGGAAGGTGGTCTGGCTACCATCGAAGCGGGCATTGTTATTGTCGAGGAAGCCGTTGATGTGGCTGTGCTTGCCGGTGAGGATCGCGGCCCGGGAAGGGCCGCAGATGGAATTCGAGCAATAGGAGCGGGTGAAGATCGCGCCCTCCTTGGCGATTCGGTCGATATTCGGCGTGGGGGCCACATCTTTCAGCGGGCCGCCGTAGGCGGAGATGGCGTCGAGCGCATGGTCATCCGAGAAGAGGAAGAGGATATTCGGGCGCTCCTGCGCGTGGAGCACGGAGGCGAGCAGGGTGAAGAGTGCCAGAAGACGCATGGGCCCAAGCATACGCGAGCCGGACCGCAGCTTTGCAAGAAGAAGCTGGTCGGGTGAAGCTACCGGCGGCGCCCTGCCTGCGGGCCTGCAAATTTCCCCATTGGGCGAAACCGCCATTTGACGCTGCTGCCGGAACCGTCTTTGCTAACAAGGCTATGAAAATCGTGCCTCTCATCAGTTCCGGCGTGACCGGTCCGCTCGGCGTGCTCCACCTGCCTCGTCTTTGGCTGAAGGTTTCCCTCGAGGCTCGCGGCCTCTTGGCCGACGGCTATCCGGGTGCCGGCCAAGGCTATGACCAGATGGTCATCGATGGTCTCGGCTTGGATCGTGAAGCGGTAATCGCCCACATCGCGGACACCCGCCCGACCTATCCTCAATTCGAGACGTGGGTGAAGGGCCAGCCGTCCGTCAAGCTGGATGCCGCCTCGATCAAGGCTCTCAATGATGCGATCACGGGTTACATCCATGCCGACGAGGTCCGGAAGGCTGTGCTCGGCGCAGACGGTATCCCCGACGACTCGAATGCGCCGAAGGATGCGATCAACCTGAATAACCTGGACGACTGGCATGAGTTCCATGCCGCCCTCCTGAAATAAGTTCTCCTTTCCCGGCCCCGCCTTTACCGGCGGGGCCTTCTTCTTCTCGCCATGGAAGAGCCCGTCATCAGCCAGAAGACGGTAGAGGCGGATATCCGCAGGATGCCGCTGGGGATTCGATGGACGACAATGTTCCTCGATTTTTTTGTCTTCCTCAGCCTCTTGCCCTTGCTCGGGGCACTGTTGGCCTGTCTGAGCTGTTTGGCCATGGCCGTGCATGAGCCGGAACGTCTGGCTCATGTTCTCGGTTATTCTCTTCTCTCTTTGGGCGCTTTCCTTGTTTTCCTCCTGATGGGGCAGGGGGCTGCCTGGCTAGCGCATATGATGCGGATGAATGCTTGTGGAGGAGTGGATCCACTGAGTTCGCCGTGGCCCCGGCACCCTTTGAGAGGGTTTGTGAGCCCGCTGCTTTTGAGCACGGAGATTTTTTCGATCCTGTATATGCTTGCGTGGGTTGTGGTGAAAACGATGGGGCTTGCGACGACTTGGGCGTGGCTCGTCTCCTGGGCCTTGCTGTGGGTTTGTTGCCTGACGCTCCGCCTCTCGCTCGCGAGGAAGTTTCCCGGCTGAGAAAAGGATCGTCACCCTGCGCTGGCTGACGGATTCTTCAGGGCATCCTTTTCCTCTTCGAGCATGGCTCCGGTTCCCATATCTCCTGTGCGCGGGCCGGCGATGCCGATGGGTGTCGGGATGACGGTGGTCTTTCTGAGAGTGATGCTGATTGCCCTGATCGTTCCGATCATGTCAGGCGCTCTTTCCAGCCTGATTCATTTGGGGATCATTTTCGGACGCCATGTCAGTCCGCTGAATTCCCTTCTTCTTGCGGGCCTGAACTTTGGCGTCTTCCTGGCGTTTTTGGCGACTGCAATTGCTTGTGAATGGATGGTGAGGTTTCTCCGGGCGCGTCATTCTCCGCCGGATCTCCTGCCGCGACCGATCATGCCTGCTCACCCTGCCATCCAGATCGGCCTGCCGCTTCTCAGGGGCTTGGGCATCTATTCGATCCTTGCTTTGTTGGCTTGGCTCGTGGCGGTCATCGGAGGCTTCGCTCCGATCAACTGGGCCTGGCTGGTCTCCTGGCTGATTGCCGGATGCGGAAGCTTCATCCTCTGCCAGACACTTAAGAAGCGCGGGGAAAGGAAGGCCGATGGATAAGCGAATCATGGAAATGGAGGAACGCGCGGAGCCGCGACCACATGAGGAAGCGATGCCGTTCGGGGCTCGTATCGCCAAAGCGTTTCTCGATCTGATGACCCTGATCCTGATCCTGCCGATGATCTGGCTCGCGCCATCTTGTTTGTTTAGCCTCGGAATTGTGGTTAGGGAGGAAGGACGATCCGCTCGACACGTCCTCACGGCCGCGGCCATGTTCTTGGGCTTCGAGGCTTTTCTCGGGATGTCCTTTGCCTCCTTCTGGATGGTCTGCTTGCTCCGGTCGCGTTATCGCCTGACCTTTCCTGAAAGTGTACCGCCAAACGGGCCACTGCTCGACATCGTGCAGCCGATGGCCCTCACGTCCATGCTTCAGGCCAGCTTGGCAATCTTGATGTGGCTAGGTGCCAGATCGTTCGGGCATTCGCCTTCTTGGGTTTGGCTGAGTTTCTGGTTGCCGACCGGCCTCGCGGCATGGGCGGTAAACCGGTGGGTCAGCCGGGCGGGGGAAGATGGAGAGTCCGCTTCCTAGGGTTTGATCCGGATGGCCTTCTCCAGCATGGCTTCCGCGATCTCAAAATCGACCGGTGTGCGGGCGTGGATGCGGCAGATCGGATGCCCTTGGTGGATATGCTCGCCAACCTTTACCAAGCGGTCGAAGCCGACGGCGTGATCCACGCCATCGTGCGAACGGGCGCGTCCCGCGCCGAGTTGCAAGGCGGCTTGCCCCACCATGCCGGCATCGACCTTCATGATCGTGCCGGTGTCTGGTGCAGGGAATTCGCGGATGAGCGGAGCGTGATGGGTCTTCGCGAGATTCGGGAGATCCGCAGGATTTCCACCATGGGCTGCCACGATCTCATCGAACTTCTTCCTGGCGCTTCCGTCATCCAGCAGCTTTTCAAGTTCTTCCCTTGAAACGGGGCTAATTTTCTCGGCCAGATCCAGCACGAGTTTCCGGAGATCCCCCGGGCCACTGCCTTCCATGCACTCGATGGATTCGATGACTTCAAGTGCATTGCCCACTGAGCGGCCCAGTGGCTCGCTCATTGGATTCAGGATGGCGTGGACTTCCACCCCCATCTCCTTGCCCACGGCAATCATGGAGTCGGCGAGGACTTGAGCATCGGCCTGCGTTTTCATGAAGGCACCGCTGCCGAACTTCACGTCCAAGACCAGCTTGTCGAGCGACTCGGCGAGCTTCTTTGACATGATGGAAGCCGTGATCAGCGGGATGGATGGCACCGTGCCGGTGACGTCTCGCAGGGCGTAGAGTTTCTTGTCAGCAGGGCAGAAGCGATCGGTCTGTCCCATCATGACCACGCCAATCTTCTCCAAGAGTTCCTGGGCCTCGGGAATCGTGATGCCGACCTTGAAGCCGGGGATCGACTCCAGCTTGTCCAAGGTCCCGCCGGTGATGCCAAGGCCGCGGCCGGAAACCATGGGCACCCAGACGCCGGTGCAGGCGACCAGCGGAGCGAGGATGAGCGAAACCTTGTCGCCGATGCCGCCGGTGGAATGCTTGTCCACAACCGCCGGATGACCGGCGCGATGATGAAAAACATCGCCGCTCTCCAGCATCGCCTTGGTGAGTGCGGCGGTTTCCACCGCGTCCATTCCCTTGAAATAGACGGCCATCGCAAAGGCGGACATCTGGTAGTCCGGGATTTCGCCGGATGTGTAGCCCCCGATCAGCAGGCGGATCTCCGCCGGATCGAGCGTCTCGCCCTCGCGCTTGCGGGAGATCAGGGTGGGAACGTGGAGTTTCATGAAATCGATGCGGTATTGCGGCGAAGCCAGGTGGCGAAGGCTTCTTCCTCCATATCACCAGCGGCCAGGTCCAAGGCGGTCGAGTAGCGGTCGCCCTGAGGAGCGGTAGCCGTGATGCCATTGCGCAACAGAAAGAGTCGGTAGACTACAAAGGCCGTGCGCTTGTTGCCGTCGATGAACGGGTGATTCTTTGCCAAGCCTTTAGCATAGGAAGCGGCAAGGGCGTAGATGTCTGCGGAGGAATCGTAGGTGTAGCGCTGTTGCGGTCTCGCGATGGCGGACTCCAGCAGTGATTCATCGCGGATGCCGGCGTCACCGCCGTGTTCGTTCACCTGCCGCTGATGAAGGGCTAGAACAATCTCCTTGGGAATCCAGACTGGTTCGTCCATGGCTATTGGGCAAGAAGGTGAAGTACGTCGCGATCCTCGCGCATGATCTCCTCCGCCAATCGCATCTGCCGTGAGAATTCATCTTCTGCGGCCTTGAGAACGAAGCCTTGCTCGGTTGGGGTAAGAACGAGGTGATTTTCTGCCGTGACTCCAAGCTTCTCCATGACCGGGGACGGTAGGGTGATTCCCAGTTCATCGCCGATGCGAATGATTTTCAGCTCAATGCTCACGACGCTACGCTATGCCGAAAGCCCTACTCGTCCAATCCGAAGTGCCTTGCGACGATCCGGGCGACTTGGATGAAATCCGCGGAGTCTTCAACCTCCAGCGGTGAATTTATCGTCAGCAGCGGCACCTGTTCACGGGTGTGATCGGTCCCGTGGTGGTAGGGATCATTTCCATGGTCGGCGGTGATGATGAGAAGGTCTTCTCCGATCTCCGGCAGAAATCCGCCGAGCCACGCGTCAAACTCCCGGAGGCATTTGGCATAGCCCTCGGGATCGCGGCGGTGGCCGTAGAGCGAGTCGAAGTCGACGAGGTTCGCGAAGATGAAGTGTGGAAGCTCGCGGGACTCCGACCAGAGTCTTTCGATCGCGGCCATGCCTTCGGCGTTTGATCTCGTGGGATGTGACTCGGAGATGCCGGAGCCAGCGAAGATGTCCGAGATTTTTCCAACGCCGATTGTCTCGATGCCTTCGGACCGCAGGCGATTGAGTATGGTGCCGGGCGGCTTCAGCGAGTAGTCGTGGCGATTGCCGGTTCGCTTGAAGCGATCCGCAGGGTCTCCGGTGAACGGGCGGGCGATCACCCGGCCGATGCGGATGCCGCGGCGGTTCAAGACCTGTCGTGCGCGTTCGCAGAGAGCATGGAGCTTTTCCAAGCCATAGGCGTCCTCATGGGCCGCAATCTGCAGAACGGAATCGGCACTGGTATAGACGATGGGCTTTCCGGTTCTCAGGTGCATCTCGCCGAGTTGCTCCAGGATCTCCGTTCCTGATGCAGCGACATTGCCGAGGAAGGGACCGCCGATCTCGTCGAGAAGATCCTGCGGAAAGCGGGTGAAGGTATCGAAAGGTTCACGAAGGATGCAGCCGGCGATTTCCCAGTGACCGGTAGTGGTGTCCTTCCCGGCGGAAGCTTCGCTCATCCGCGCTGCTTCCGAGGCTGGGAATATCCGGGGTTCCTCACGCCCTAACAAACGGTTCAATCCCAGCGAGGCCAGATGCGGAAGCTCGAGGTCGTGGCGCTCGAAGAGATGGCCGAGGGTGTTTGCGCCTTCATCTCCATAAGCTGCGGCATCCTTTGCCCCGCCACAGCCGACGGAGTCCAAGACGATCAACAGTGCGCGCTTCACCGGGGTATTGTCCGCGATGGTCCTGCGATGCCCAATCTAAAACCTACTTTAGTCCGAAAGGATTCTCGCCGGTATTTCCCACGGGTTCGACGATGACGGTGGTCCCATCGAAGAGTTCCAAGCGTCCTCCTGGCTGGCAGCGCAGCTTGAGGCTGTCCTTGCCGTCCTCTTCAACGGTGATCGCTTCCGCTTCGCGCTTCAAAGTGGCGATGCCCTTTGCGCGAAGCGTGACTTCGCCACCGAAGGGCGCGATGAAGATGATCCAGCGGGTTTTGCCTTGGCCCGCGGCGGCGCTTATGCGGAAACCTCCCTCCGCGGTGAAGTCGCGGAAGATCGTCCGATGCCACTTCGGCGAGAGAGCCGGGAAAAGTTGGATCACTCCATTCTGGCTACGCATGGCCATTTCCTGGAGGACGGTTGCGCAGTGGAGCGGGGTCTCCATCACGGGCGCGGATCCCGCTTCGAGGTAGAGCGTGTTCGGCTTCAGGAAGGGACGGAAGCCATCCAATAGCTTCTGCGCCCGCTCGCCATCGCCCAGGATTGCGGACATAGCGATTCCTCCGGTGAAGGAGTAGCCTTGGAGGGCCGCGGGCTTCGAGTGCCAGTGATCGAGGTTACTCTTGATCCAATCCGCGCCGTCCTTCTCAGGCATCACAAGTCCCAAGGGATAGATCATCAGCAGGTGTGACCAGTGGCGATGGCTCTTCTCATAGGGCATGTCCGCGCCGATGAGGTAAGATTCCTTGTCGCGCGGGAACGGGACGAGTTTCTCGAGAATGCGCTGCCACTCTGGAGCCAGCGGGTCCTTGGTGGCGAAGGTCTGGTTGAGCTCCAGCAGGGTCTTGCAGCCCCATGTCAGCAGGGCGAGATCGTAGTTCGCATCTTCCTCCTCGCCATATTCCGGGCTGTGGGTCTTCGGGAGATGAAGGCGTCCGTCTTGTCCTTCTCTGAGGAAATGCCGGTGGTAGTTCACCGCGCGCTTGAGAAGTGGAAAGAGGAGTTCCTTACCGAGCTCCTCATCCATCGAGCAGCGGTAGTGGCGGTAGAGATTGTGACAGGTCCACAACAGGTTCCCGCACTCCATTCCGATGTCTTCGCGTTCGCGGACCGTCCGCCCGCCCGGTTGGCCGGACCAGCCGAGCAGGTCGGGCCCGGTATTCCGCGCGAGTCCTGCCGAGTCCTCGCGATACTTCTCATCCACGGAGGCGATGAGGTTCGCCATGCCTTTTTTCAGGTGGGCGGGTAGGGCGCCCGCTTCATGAAAGCGGTTCGATCCATAGAAGGGGGAATAGCTGAGCTGGACGTTGAGATTCCACCATGTGGCCGACCAACCGGAAGGCTGAAACCACGGGCCGGAGTTGTCGATGAGCCCGCGGCCCGAACGAGTGGCGGAAGCCATTTTGTAGATTTGGATCCAGTAGAAGGACTCCCAATAGGGATCGCTGAAGCTGAAGAAACTCTTCCCGTACCATTGGTGCCACCACGCGCGGTGAGAGGCCTGCCAATCCTCGAAAGGGGTGTCCGCGGCCTTCGCGACGCGTGCGGAAGCGAGGGGAGCAGCATCCTTGTCGGGAAAACGATGTTCCACGGTCCAGAAGAGGCGATGGCCATTGCGGCGCCAAGTGCTGACGGTCTGGCCGCCCGATGCGAGATCCCAGACCACGCCGCCGCGGCTGGCGCTGCCGGCTCGGTAGGGCTTCGGGTTCGGCTTGCGAGCTTCCCGGAGATCGGCGGGCAGCTTGCTCTCGCGGGGGCTGATCGCCTCTTCGGAGGCGAAATCGAGGCCCTGACCCGTTTCGCCGCCGCTCGGTTCGAGCTCGATCACGCCGACCCGGTCCGTCGCGTGGGCAAAGATCCGCCATTTGACGGAGCCCTTGTTGGTCACCAGTTCACCCCGGGCCTCCGCGTTCCAGAGGTCGATCCGGGCGGTGGATTTCGCCGGATCGATGACTCCTTCCGTCGTCAATTCGAAGCGCCCGATCGGCAGGCGTCCGCGGTTCTGAACCTCGATCGCGTCCGGGACCTTGCCCTTCCAGATGTCATCCGTCCGGTGATCGTGGACGCGGTTGCTACCAACATCGAACCGTAGGGTCTTCTCGCCAGCCAGCCGCACCATCATGCCCAGCTCCCCGTCGCCGATGAAGGGGGCTTCCCACCAATCCGTCCCCATTCGGGTCCAAACCGGGTCATGTCCGGCAAGGAACTTCTCCCAGTCCACGGCGTCTTGAAGCGCATTTGCGGGGCCCGAAGAGGCCAGCGTGAGGAGCAGGGAAAGCAGGTGCCACAGCTTCATGATGAAACAGCTTGAGGGAGCCTTGATGACCCGGGCAAGAGCTCGATTCAGGCCGGTAAGGGAATTGTTTGGAAGGATCGTATCGAACCTTCGATTTAAGCTAAATTTTTAACAAGTTATTCACATTGAATGATGAAGTTTTAGCGGGAAAGAAGTCGAATGTGAATAAAGTTATCCACATCCCAAATGTGAATAACCTGGAGGCTTTGAGGTGAGTTTTAAAGATACTCTCAGCTTCGTGTTTGCCCCTTTTCAAATGCCTGCTTTCTTGCCCGGATCATGGCAACGGTGTTGGTGGCAGGTGCGACGGGTTTGGTCGGAAGCGAGGTACTCCGGCTAGCTCTCGCGGACAAGCAGGTGGAGCGCGTGGTAGCGCCCACTCGCCGCGCCCTGCCGGCCCATCCCCGGCTGGAGAATCCGGTGGTGGAGTATCAGTCGTTGAGCGGGGAGGAGCCGTGGTGGGACGTGGATGCCGTGATCTGTGCGCTGGGTAGCACGATCAGGAAGGCTGGGTCGCAGGAAGCCTTTAAACAGATCGACCATGGTTTCCCGTTGAAAGTCGCGGTGCATGCGCTGGAGAATGGCGCACGCAGCTACGCTCTGAACTCCTCGGTGGGCGCGGATCCGGGGTCGCGGAATTTTTACCTGCGGACCAAGGGGGAGGTGGAACGCGACTTGGACCAACTGGGTTACTGCTCGATCACGATCGTGCGGCCCTCGGTGATCTGGGGGGCTCGGAAGGAGACACGGCTGGGTGAGAGCCTCGCGGTTTTCGCGCTCACTGCGATGCGGCCGGTGGTGCCGCGGCGCTATCGGGTGGTCCCCGCAGCGCGGATCGCGAAGGCTCTGCTGCGCGGTGCGATCGCCGGAATTCCCGGAAAGCGTGTGCTGGAGTCGGAGGAGATCTAGCCGGCGGATCTGCGGTTGTGAGCAAGTTCGGGCTTCATCGGTCGTAACAGAAGCGGACTCGACCTGATCTGCTCCTCTTTCCCATGATGCCTTGGATGCGTTTCACCCGCTTGCTCGCCATGTTTCTTCTTTCGGCCGCTGCTGCCCTTGCTGGGCCCGGCTTTCACGTGGACCGGCTGGCCGCCATTGATGATGCGATTTCGCAAGCGATCACCGACGCGCGCACGCCAGGCGCGGTCTTCCGCATGGAACACAACGGTGACGTCTATCAGAAGGCTTACGGATCTCGCTCGCTGGTGCCCGCGGTGGAGGCGATGACCGAGGACACCATTTTCGACGCGGCCTCGCTAACGAAGGTGGTGGCGACCACCACCGCAGTGATGAAGCTGGTCGAGCAGGGCAAGATCGATACGGAAGTTCCGCTCAGCCGATATCTCCCGGAGTTCACGGGAAATGGCAAAGAAGCGATCACGGTTCGGCAGTTGCTGACTCATTCCTCCGGCTTGCGTGCGGGCTTGCCTCCATCGGGAGATTGGAAAGGGAAGGGTGCGGCGCTGAAGATGGCATGCGCTGAGCCGCTGCCGAATCCGCCCGGAACAGCGTATCGATATAGCGACATCAATTTCATCCTCTTGGGACTTCTCGTTGAAAGGGTGTCGGGGGCACCCCTGGATGAATTCTGCACCCGGGAAGTCTTCGGGCCGCTCGGGATGAAGGATACCGGCTACCGTCCTTTTGATCCGGAGACCTCGCCCATGCCGCAGGATACGGCCCGGATCGCTCCGACCGAAAAGCTTGCCGATGGTCGCGTGCTGCGTGGCGTGGTCCATGATCCCACGGCGCGCCGGATGGGTGGAGTGGCCGGCCATGCAGGTGTCTTCACCACGATCAATGATCTGGGCCGCTTCGCCCGCTTTCTCCTCGGCCAGGGGAAGCTGGATGGTGTGAGAGTGCTACAGCCGGAGACCGTAGCCCGCATGACCGCCGTGCAATCGCCGGCCGGGCTGGCGCGCCGTGGATTTGGCTGGGATATCGATTCGCCCTACGCGGGGCCGCGAGGCGAGATTTTCCCGATCGGTAGTTATGGTCACACCGGCTGGACCGGCACGCGGTTGTGGATCGATCCTTTTTCAAAGACGAGTGTCATCTTCCTCTCGAACCGCAATCATCCGGATGAGAAGGGAAACGTCATCAGCCTGCAGCGCCTGCTCGGCAATCTGGCCGCCCAAGCGATCCCGGACTTCAACTTCGCCTATGTCCCCGGCGCTCTTGCTCCGGATCTGGAGAATAACCCGCCGCCCGTCGCGACCAAGGCTGCCGGTGAAGTGCTGAATGGCATCGATGTTCTGAAGCGCGATGAGTTTCGCCAACTGCGGGGCAGGAAGGTGGGTCTGATCACGAATCACACGGGAATCGATCGGGATCGAAATTCCACGATCGACCTCCTGCGCGCTGCGCCCGGCATCGAGTTGGTCTGCCTGTTCTCGCCGGAGCATGGTATCCGTGGCGAAGAAGACCACGAGAAGATTGGCGATACCACGGATGATAAGACCGGCTTGCCTGTCTATAGTCTCTACGGGGAACGTCGTAGTCCAGCGGAAGAGCAGCTGAAGGGAATCGATACACTGGTCTTCGACATCCAGGACATCGGCTGCCGCTTTTACACCTACGTTTCGACCATGACCAATTGCATGGAAGCAGCTGGCAAAGCGAAGATCCGTTTCCTCGTCTTGGACCGTGTAAACCCGATCGGCCCGCGGGTGGAGGGGCCGGTTCTCACCGGCGAGCGAAGCTTTGTGGCTGCGCACGAGATCCCCCTGCGCCACGGTATGACGGTTGGGGAGCTCGCGCGGATGATCAATTCGGAGCAGAAATTCGGGGCCGATCTCGGCGTCATCCGTTGTGAGGGGGGCAAGCCCGTGCAGTGGTTCGACGGCACCGGGCTGCCCTGGCGGAACCCATCGCCCAATATGCGTGGGCCCACGGCGGCGCTGCTCTACCCGGGCGTCGGGATGCTTGAGTTCTGCAAGCTTAGCGTAGGACGGGGGACGGACGCACCTTTCGAAGTACTGGGCGCACCGTATCTGGATGATCGCCTGCTGGCAGCCGAGCTGAACAAGTCCGGGCTTCCAGGCATCCGCTTCGTTCCAGTCCGCTTCACGCCTTCGGCAAGCGTCTTTGCCAATGAAGAATGCCGGGGCGTCCGCTTCATCGTTACCGATCGCGAGAATTTCCGGCCCGTGGATCTGGGGATCACGCTTGCGTGTGTGCTTCAGAAAAACCATGGCGACAAGCTGGAGCTGCGGAAGGCAAGCAAGCTGCTGGGTGATGCGAAATCCTTGGAGGCGATTGCGGCGGGGAGCACGCTGGAGCAGATCAAGGCTGCGTGGGAGGCTCCCTTGGAATCCTTCGAGAAAAGAAGGTCCTCCCATCTCCTTTATCCCAGGACCCCGTGAACTCCGCGGGTGTAAGGGGGATTTCACGGATTCTTCACTCATCCGGGGAAGGCCTTTCTCGACAAATGTCAGCGGGACAGCGCAGAGATAAGCCATCCCTGCATTCATCCTTACAACTACACCCACATGCGTCTCGGCTGTCTTCTCCCGCTCATTTCCGTCGTCCTCGTCGTCGGCGGCGCCCAAGGTTTTTATACCGTCTTCTCGAACCGCAAACCGGTTGAGGTCTCGATCCAGGACTTCCTCAAGCAAGTTCCGGACGCGAAATGGATCAAGGTGACCGGCGGCCAACTGGACACGATCCACGCGGTCTATAATGCCGGGATCACTCAAAAGTCCGAGGCGCGTGAAATCTACGTGCCGGTGGTGGCTCCCGGTTCCGACTCCAGCAGTGAGCCGATCAAGCTGCTGCTGCTCACCAAGGATCCGCAACTGGTGAAGTTCATCAACGATGGGAACAAGCTGGACGAATCCCTCAGCGAGGAACAGGCCCTCGAGTTCATGTTAAAGAATGTGGACAAGCTGCGGCCCGCACGTGATGTCCAAGGTTTGGTCCAGTTTGGCATCGATTCCAATGACAAGAGGCGGCGGAAGATCGCGGATCTCTACAAGAACCTAGCGGATGACGCGGTGATCCTGGAGGACGGCAAAAAGCCTGATATCGCTCAGGCCTCATTTTTCCTCTTCGGTGGCTTGGCCTTGGGCGGAGTCCTGGCCCTTCGCTCGTTCAAGAAGTCTTCGCCGCCGCCGCTGCCTCCTGCTGCGTCCCCGCAGACCGGGGGATCTAGCGGATCTTGACCGGGGAAAGGCGGAGTCCATCTTTGAAGCCAATGAAGCTCCGCCTTGCTGCGATTCTGGCCCTGCTGGCCTGTCCGTGCGTCCTTGGCGAAGGGGCGGGCAGCCAGCGGGAATGGACCAGTACGGACGGAAAAAAGATCGCCGGTCTCATGCTGGGAACCGAAGGCGATTCCGTCGCGATCCGGCTCGCGGGAACCGGCAAGATTTCGAGGATTCCTCTTTCCCGTCTCTCGGAGGCCGATCGCGAGTTTGTTTCGAAGCAAGGATGGCCGCTACCTAAGCCGTGGAAAGGCTGGCCGACGGACATCAAGATCAACCTTGATGAGATCCAGGTCAGCTCGCTTCCGGCGAATGGCAAGTTCATCTACAGGACGCAGCACTTCGAGATCGTGTCCGAAGCGGAGTTGGCTCCGGCGGTGGTCAAAGATATCGGCAGGATTTTCGAGGGCACCTACCGTCTGCTCGATGCATCGCCCTGGGGCATCTTGGCCCGCCCGAAGGACAATCATTTCCGGGCCGAGCTCTATCGCACGCGGGAGGCCTATATCCAGGCGGGTGCACCCGCGGCTAGTGCCGGCGTTTACATGACCCAGCGAAAGGTCTTCATGGTGCCCTTCGAGTCGCTTGGCCTGAAGGAAACTCCGAAGGGATGGCAGCGGACTTCAGATTATACGACGAAGACGCTGATCCACGAGCTCACTCACATGATGATGGATGATGCACTCCAGACGATGCCAATCTGGCTGATCGAAGGTGCTGCGGAGTACATGGAGTTGATGCCGATGCGGATTGGTGCCTTTAGCCCTAACAGCCACTTCAACGCGCTGAAGGAGCACAACAAGCAGGAACCTGCCTACCCGCTTGGCGATGCCTTTTCGATGACCACCAGTGCCTAGCAGAATGGCGGGAAGGAGCCGGAGTCTGATCCTGCATCGGGGCCGGGAGGCCGGAGGACGAGAACGGCAGGCCTCTTTGGAATGCCGAACGAGAATATTCCGAAGCTTTATCACTCCGGGCTCTTGCTCACCTATTACTTCATGCATCTGGATGGCGATGCCGATGCCGCCCGCTTGCAGCGGTTCATCGCAGCCTCGGTAAAAAATGCCGACCGGATGCAGGCCTACGAGAAAGAAGGAGAAGCCTACAACAAGGCTGTGGAGGAGTTCGTCAAGCATCCCGACGTGAAAGACATGGGTGACGGGAACTACCGCTTTCCCTCGACGATGAAAGCTCCGGTGCCTCCTGAATTTCCCTTCGACTGCAAGCCCGAGGAACTTCCCTTCAAGGAACTGGAGATCCTCTTGGAAGGCCGAAGCAAGGATGCCCTGATCAAAGCGGTTGAAGCAGCCCTGCAGAAAAAGAACCTGCTCGTTGTTGGAGGTGTCGCGGATTCCGACAGGTAGTGGAAAGCATTACACGGCGGGAAATCTCCGTCCGACAAGTCGTCGGGGCTTTGCATGGGCTACCCGAACGAGGGATTTACATGATTCAAGAAAAGTACCCATCCGCGCATTTTACAGGATTGGTTTCCAAGTGACAGGGAAACAGCGAGTTGCGTGATCGCGCAGCGGGGGTTGAGGTCGGTTTTTGTATTACAAGATGGCTTGAAACCCTTTGTAATCTTGACCAAAAATGAGATTTGTCAGACTGATTTATCGGGCTGGCCAAACCCATTTTAACCCGGCCGGTTCCCTACATTACCCGCTCGAAAACCCATGACCTCTCATCGATTGCATCAGCAGTTGCTTGCCCTGTCGTTGCCTGTTGGCTGGTTCCTGACCCCGATGGTCGCGAACGGCCAAGCCAATTGCACATGGAATGGCACTACCAGCGTGAACTGGAATGCCACGGCCAATTGGAATCCCGCCGCGCTCCCTGCGGCCGGGGACAACATCATCATCAACGATACCACGACAAACGGGCTGACGTTGAATGACGCCAGTCATACCGTCGGCAGCGTTACCGTCGGAACGACCGGGACGCGGACCAGCGGCTTCACGCTTCAGACCAACGCAAACACGCTCACCATCGGCAACGGGATCGTGGCCGACGGGGCATTTACAGGGGTAGGTCCCACCTTCCGGGGAAATTTCAGTTTCAGCCAGCCTGAGACCATCCGCGTGGCCGGCGATCTCGGCGATGTGATGACGGATCGAGGCTTGTTCCTGCGCAGCACCAACGATGATGCCTCCGCAACGCCCCGCGGGACATTGACCATGAATGGCAATATCACGAAGATGGGCTCCGGCCAGCTCGTCATTCTCGGTTTCAATCTCACCGGGTCGGGAGATTTCATCGTGGAGGAAGGCTCGCTTAAGTTCAACGCTGGTGGCAACCAAGGGTTCAGTGTCGGTGGCACCGGCAATATCACGGTGAACGGAAGCTCGACCCTGATGATCTCGCGGAACTCGGGAAGCTTCAGGGCTTTCACGCGTCCCGTCATCATGAACGGCAACTCCACGCTCCAACTCGGAGGCAACGTTGAGGACACCACTCTTGAGAACTCATGGACCTTCAATACCGAGGCGATGGCGATGCCGGTAGGGCGGAATTTCACCCTTACCGGGCCGTTCTCGGGTGAAAGCGATATTACCAAGGGGTCATTCTTGAACGGAGCTACTACGTATGCGGGGAGCCTAACCTTGGCGGGCGATACTTCCGGCTACGTTGGGAAGTTCACGAACAATGCGGGAGGAATATTTCTCCGGAGCGCTTCCTTTGGCGGATCCCTCACTTCCGTCGCTGGCACAACCGTTGGCGGGGAGGCGGATGTCGCGGGTGAGATCGACCTCCAAGGGGTCAATCTTACAGTGCAAGCGGACACTCCACAGTCCCTCAACACATCGTTGGATCTGAGTGTTTCCGGAACCAACACGGTCACCTTGATGGGTGCCTTGCAGGCAAACACTCCTGTAAAGGTGATCAGCTATGATGGTTTCCTGCTTAGCGGGGATGAAACCAACTTCGCCCTTGCTGGAGGAAACACGGCCTACCGGGGATTTGCTTTCACCAACAACACCGCGGGCAAATCGATCGATGTTTCCGTGGATGCGGGGGATGTCACCTGGACCGGTGCCACTCTTCTGGGGAATTGGGATATCAATACCACTGCTAACTGGACGGGAACCTCCGATAAGTTCTTCCAGTTCGATTCGGTCACCTTCCCGAACACGGCGTCTTTGAAAACCGTCGGCATCGTAACAAACGTTTCGCCGCGGAGCATCACCTTCCAGAATGATCTGGGAAGCGACTATACCATCAACGGCCCTGCCTTCATCACCGGAGGAGCCTCGATCACCAAGAATGGCACGGGTCTCACCACCCTGGGTGGCGGAAATGGCCAGAACTATACCGGTGCCATCGCCGTGAATTCGGGCGTTCTCCGGATGGGAAGTCGCGATGCTTTCGGCGCGACCTCCGGGATTACTGTCGCCAGCGGTGCCCAGGTCGATATTTCGGGACAGGCGCCGGGCACCATTGCCTCCGGCGCCTACACCTACACGATTGCAGGGACAGGGGTCGCCAATGCTGGCGCTCTTATCAACTCGTCGACGACAAGCGTCGATCAGGGAGCGGGGGTCAAGAACCTGATCCTCTCAGGAGATGCGACCCTCGGCGGGGTAGGTCGCTTTGACATCGGCCGTACCACGGCAGCCGGTAGCGGTGTGATCACCGGCAACGGCCATACCCTGACGGTGAAGAACACGGCCTTGATCGCCTTCCGGGGCGATGCCAGTGCCACGCCGATCCATATCATCGCCGATGCGGGCCGCATCTACTCGGAGGATACGGACAATGGCTTCGGCGGCGCCACCGGCACGGTGACGGTGAACTCGGGAGCTCGCGCGGGTTCCTACGGCGTTCGTACCATACCCACCCCGGTGACCTTGAACGCGGGTGGCATTCTCCATAACCAAGGCGGTGGAGTCGGCACATGGTCCGGTGCCATTACCCTTGCTGGCGCAGGTGCGACGATCGAGGCCGACGGCGGTCAGAATATCATCATCAGTGGCAGCGTGACCGAAAGTGGAGGTGCCAAGGATCTGATCAAGGCCGGAAACGCCCGCCTGATCTTCACCGGAAGCGCCCTCAACACCGGCAATACAGTGATCAACAACGGCTTCGTGCAGGTCGGTAACGGCGGCACGACAGGAGCAATCAACAGCAATCCCATCAACATCGGCTCTGCTACTTCCGGTTTCATCGTGAACCGGTCCGACGATCTCACGATCAGCAATGTCATCTCGGGAACGGGGCCGGCGGCCAATGGTGCGGATCCTGGTGCCCTGACCAAGGCAGGCACCGGCACCCTGACTCTCACTGCGGCAAATACCTATACCGGCATAACCCGGTTTGGGGCAGGAACGATTGCGATCGGATCGAACGAGACCGTTTTCGGAGAAGGTGGGCTGCTTGATTTCCGGGGTGCGGGAGTCCGCTCGTCGGATGCGACCGATCGTGTAGTGGCAAACCCGATCTCCTACAGCTTTGACACCACCTTCGGTAGCGCGGGAACCGGCGACCTGCTGTTCACCGGCGCCGTCGCAACCGGTGGAGGCGCGAAGGGCTTCAACGTCCAGAATGCGATCACCGAATTCAGCGGTATTCTTTCGGGCTCCGCTTCCACGGCGACGCTTACGAAGAGCGGTCCAGGGACTCTGATTTTTAGCAACGACAACCTCTATCAGCAGACCACGACCATCAGCCAGGGCGTCCTGCAGATGGGAAATGGGGGGGCGACCGGCAGCCTGAGCTCGACCAATGTGATCAACAATGCCTCGCTGGTCATCGACCGGACGGCACCCGAAGGTTTTGATACCTTCGACTTCAATAACGTCGTCTCTGGCACCGGCAGCCTGACGTACGCGGGTCCGGACACCATCAATGTGAATGGGAACAGCACCTACACGGGCGACACCATTCTCAACGGTGGGATCTTCTCCGTGCAGTTTCCCTATCTGGCCGACACTTCCTCGCTGCGGATGACCACCGATGCCAAGATTGATTTGTTCCACCAACAGACGGATACGGTGAACAAGTTCTTCATCAATGGCACTGCTCAGGCAGTCGGTACTTGGGGCCGTATTGGTTCTATCGCTGCCTTGGGGGCTGACTTCGAGTCAGCTTTGATCACGGGCGACGGCCTTCTGGAAGTTACGAGCACCGGCTCGGCTACACCCTATGACGACTGGGCGACGGCAGCCGGCCTGACGGGTGGTGACAGCGCGTCGACAGCGAATCCGGATGGCGACGGCTTCGTTAACCTGGCGGAGTTCGCCTTCAACGGCAATCCACTGTCCGGAGCCACGGGAGGCAAGATTGCTGTGAAGATCGCTTCCGTGGGCGGCCAACAGACGCTGACGCTGACCCTTCCGGTTCGCACTGCGGCTTCGTCCTTCAGCGGCACGACAGCCCTCACTGCGGTGGGTGATGGCATCACCTACACGATCGAGGCTGGCGACAATCTCGGAAGCTGGGGCCTGGATGTCGACCAGGTGACCGGCGCCGATGCCACCGCCATCCAAAGCGAACTGCCCGCATTGCAGACCGGATGGAGCTATCGGACCTTCCGTAGCCCGGGTACGGTGACCGGCGATCCGATCGAGTTCATCCGCGCTCGCGTCGAATAATCGAACGAAAGATCATTCATCGGGTTAAGAAAAAGCACCCGGTCCGGATTTCCGGGCCGGGTGTTCCGTTTTCAGAAGCGGGGTCGTGGCGGCTTTGAAGTGACCCTTTCAATCCACCTTGAAAGTCACCGTGCCGTGATCCACGTCCGCGGTGATGACGTCCCCGTCCTTGAATTTGCCATCGAGGATTTCCAGCGAGAGGGGATCGAGCAGGTGGTGCTGGATCGCCCGCTTGAGCGGCCGAGCGCCGTAGACTGGATCGTAACCTTGGTTGCCGATGTATTCCTTCGCCTTTTCCGAGAGGGCCAGGGCCAGTCCTTGCTTGGCCAAGCGCTTGCGCACCCGGTCGAGCTGGATGTCGACGATGGTCGTCAACTCCTCGCGCTGCAGGCGGTCGAAGATAATTGTTTCATCGATGCGATTCAGGAATTCCGGGCGGAAATACTGCCGCAGCGCTTCGAGTACCTTCGCTTCGCGTTGCTCGGCATTTGATTCGTCCAGGATGAACTGGCTGCCGATGTTCGAGGTCATGATCAGCACCGTATTCCGGAAGTCCACGGTCCGGCCTTGGCCGTCCGTGATTCGTCCGTCATCCAGCACTTGCAGCAGCACGTTGAAGACATCCGGATGGGCTTTCTCGATCTCGTCGAAAAGGACTACCGAGTAGGGCTTCCGCCGCACGTGCTCGGAGAGCTGCCCGCCCTCGTCATAGCCGACGTAGCCGGGAGGCGCGCCAATCAAGCGTGAGACGCTGTGCTTCTCCATGTATTCGGACATGTCGATGCGCACCATCGCGTGCTCGTCGTCGAAGAGGAATTCGGCGAGTGCCTTTGACAGTTCCGTTTTCCCGACACCAGTCGGTCCAAGGAAGAGGAAGGAGCCGATCGGGCGATTCTCATCTTGCAGGCCGGCGCGGGCGCGGCGCACCGCGTTGGAGACCGCCTTGATCGCCTTCTTCTGGCCGATCACGCGTTCCCCGAGGCGCGCTTCCATATGCACCAGCTTCTCTTTCTCGCCCTCTTGCAGGCGGGAGACAGGGATGCCGGTCCATACCGAGACCACACGGGCGATGTCTTCTTCCGTGACTTCCTCCTTCAGGATCGCACCGGACTTTTGAAGCTCGGTCAGACGTTCCTTGGCTTCATCCAGATGGCGATGAGCTGCCGGTATGCTGCCATAGGTGAGTTCGGAAGCCCGGGTCAGGTCGCCGATCCGTTGGGCCTGTTCGGCTTCGGTCTTCAGCGCATCGATGCGTTCCTGGGCAGAGCGGACCTTGTCGATGACCTCCTTCTCATTCCGCCACTGTGCCATGAGCGCCGCGGATTGCTCCTTGAGGTTCGCCTGCTCCTCCTTGACCTTTTCAAGACGGGCCACGCTGGCCTTGTCGGACTCCTTCTCGAGCGCCTTCTTTTCCATTTCGAGCTGCAGGATCCCGCGCTCGATCTGGTCGATTTCCGTTGGCATGGAGTCCAGTTCGATCTTCAGCCGCGAGGCAGCTTCATCGACAAGATCCACGGCCTTGTCCGGCAGGAAACGATCGGAGATATAGCGGTCGGAAAGCATCGCGGCGGAAACCAGCGCGCCATCCTGGATGCGTACCCCATGGTGCACCTCGTAGCGCTCCTTCAGGCCGCGCAGGATTGCGATGGTATCCTCCACCGAGGGCTCGCCGACCATCACGGGTTGGAAGCGACGCTCAAGCGCGGCGTCCTTCTCGATGTGCTTGCGATACTCGTCCAATGTGGTTGCGCCGATGGTGCGCAGCTCGCCACGGGCAAGCTGAGGCTTCAGCAGGTTCGCGGCATCCACCGCGCCCTCGCTGGCACCCGCGCCTACGATGGTGTGCAGCTCATCGATGAAGAGAATGATCTCTCCGGCGGACTCGGTGACCTCCTTGAGGAATGCTTTGAGACGCTCCTCGAACTCACCGCGATACTTCGCTCCGGCGAGCATGCCGCCGACGTCCATCACGATGATACGCTTGTCCTTCATCGAGTCCGGAACGTCACCGGAAACGATGCGGCGTGCGAGACCTTCCACGATGGCGGTCTTGCCGACACCGGGTTCGCCGATGAGCACGGGGTTGTTCTTCGTCCGACGGGAGAGTACCTGCATGACGCGGCGGATCTCGTTGTCGCGACCGATCACGGGGTCGATCTTTCCTTCACGAGCGCGGGCGGTGAGATCGGTGCCGTATTTCTCAAGCGTCTGATATTTCCCTTCTGGATCCTGGTCGGTTACCTTTTGGGGACCGCGGATGCCTTCGATGGCCTTGCGGGCCTTCTTTTCATCCAGACCGGCTTCCTTGAGCAGCTTGCCTTCGGGCGAGTCCGCCTTCAGTGCGCCGAGCAAGACATGCTCCACGCTAAGGAAATCATCACCCATCGCCTCGCGGATCTCGTCCGCGGCGTCGAGAGTGGAACGCAGGCCATAGCTGATCTGCGGCTGGGTAGTGCCACCCTGCTGGCTTGGCTCGCGGGAGAGCGCCGAGGCTACGGAGGCTTTCAGTTTGGTAAGGTCCACACCCGCGCTTTGCAGGATAGGTGTGATTAGGCCGCCCTCTTGTTGGAGCAGGGCGAGCAGCAAATGGGTGCCCTTCAGTTCCGGGTGCGCTGACTTCGACGCCAGCCGCTGGGCGGCCTGGAGGGCTTCCTGGAGCTTGTTGGTAAGTTTATCGAGTCCCATGGGGTCTGGAGGTTAGGAGGCAATCTAGAAGGGAGTGCAGCGCATCGCCACACTTCACCGACGTTTTGTTGATCATTTAATACCATAGCAGCGGTTTTATTCAAAAAATTTGTCTCTTAATATTGCTATGAAGACCAAAATCAGACGCTCGGGTTTTTTCCTGTCACACTAGCGATGGGAGCGGGGGATAAAGGGTGAGAATGAGCGCCCCAAGCGACGCATCACTGTTGAGAGATTGGACGATCGGAGAGTCGGAGGAGGCCTTTGCCATCCTCGCCCGGCGCTACGCCGGGCTCCTCTATCATGCCGCGCTGCGCCGCACCGGGCGCGAAGACCTGGCCTCGGAGGCGGCGCAAAATTCCCTGCTGATCCTCGCCCGGAAAGCGTCCCGTCTCACGGATCTTCCCAGCCTTTCCGGCTGGCTCCATCGCACCGCTTGTTATGAGGCGGCGAAGCTTCTCCGCCGCGAACGCCGCCACGAAGACCGCATGAAAAACCTGCCTGCTCCCGATGGCCCGGACGAAAGCGAGACCGCCTGGCAGGAAGCCGGGCCACTGCTCGACCAAGCACTCGACGGGCTCTCGGAGAAGGATCGGGAAGTCATCTTCCTGAGGTATTTCGACGGCCTGAGCTTCGAACAAATGGCGCGCCAATTTGGCGGTGAGTCCGCTGCGTGGCGCCAGCGGGGATCACGTGCCCTGGAACGATTGAGAGTCTCACTCACCAAGCGTGGTGTGGCGGTAAGCAGCGGTACGCTCGCCATGGGGCTCAGCACGACGCTTTCCCAAGCGGCTCCGGCTTCGGTTCTTGCCGCCGTTTCCGTTTCTCCAGCGGCGGGTGCTGCGGCCTTGTCCTCTTACTCCCTCGTAGGTCACTCGCTTCACTTCATGAAACTCCATCCCGCTACATGGATTGTCGTGGCGCTGCTTCTCAGCGCGGTGCCTCTTTCGCTGCAAGCCGTGGCGAATGCTTCCGCTCGAAACCGGATCGCCTCTCTGGAGAGCTCCCTGAGTGAGGGAAGCGAGCGCGCTCTTGTTGGCACAACCCAAAGTAAGACTTCAGTGGTGGCGAGGTCTGCGCGGGCAAACCTTCTCATCCTGGCGGATCTCATCCGCGCGGATGAACTCGGGGCCACCCTGAAGGGCGCGGAGGCGAACCGCCGGCTAAAGAGCATGAGCGAGGAGGAGTTGGAGCAGCTGCTGACGGAAGCAGTGACCATCGATCTGCACCCCGATCGCCGGAACAAACTGATCAATCGCTTGTTCTTGGCCTACATCTCCGAAAGGACCCCGAAGGTCTCCCCGGAGCGCGTGGTGGCGACCGCCGGGATGCTGGCGGATCGGCTTGGGACAGAAGGCCAGGAAGGGCTGTGGGGCTGGGCGGTCAGGGTGGCTCCTGACTGGGCGAAGACCGATCCGGAGAAGGCTCTTGCATGGTATCGTGAAGGGATTGAATCGGGCCGGCTGGCGTCTCTGAAGGTGGCCCCGATGATGGCCAGTGCGATTTACCGAGGTCTTTATTCGGAGCACAGGGAGCAGGCCGATGCTTTCTATCACAGCTTGTGCGAGGAAGAGCGGGTGGGGGTGATCCAGAGCCGGGGCGGGCTGGGCGAGGCAGAGGATTTCCTGGCGATGGCCTTCGAGATCCGGGATCCCGGCAAGCGGCGTGAGGCGCTTCTCCCGATGTTCCAATACGAGACCAAAGGCAAATCAATCGCCGAGGTGATGGAGTGGGTCGAGCAGGCTGGCGGCAGGGCTAGCGCCCTCGAGCTTCTGGCAGCTGCAGCGGAAGGGGATCCCTACCGGGAGGATGGTGGGATACGGTTCTATCAGGGAATGAAATCCGATGATATCGCAGGGCGAATCGATTGGCTGCGGGAGCCGGGTTCGGGCGATCAATCGTCGGCGGCGATCGGTGCCTTCCTTGCGAGAACCATCAGTTCTTCTCCTGACGCAACGAAGGAGAATCTCGATGCCGAGTGGGAGAGGAATCCCGACGAAGCGATGCTGGCCGCTTACATCAGCCGTGCAGGCACCACCGCCGTGGGGGCAGCTGATGCCCTGCAGCGGATTAAGCTCCTCGGTGATCCTGATCTTCGTTCGGGCGTGCTTCATGATTTGTTGGAGAGTCCGGGAGCCGGGGAGGCAATAGATCTGCTCCGCAAATCGGGCCTCACTTCGCGGGAGCTCGAGGAACTGCAACTTCCAACCGAGATCTTCGAATGAAGCTGCTGTTTGTCTTTATCATCGCCTGCGCACTCGTGCTCGGCTTGAGGCAGCGGCAGGAGTCGGTCCGCTTGGCCGGGCTGGAAAAGGATCTGGTGGCACGGAACTCGGCCTTGGGGAGAGGCGAGGCCAAGATCAATTCTGAGATCGCGGACGGTTCTCCGGCTGCGACGAAGATCGCAAGAACCGAGCAACCCAAGTTCAGCGCCGCCAAGTATCTTGGGAAATACTACAAGATTTTCCTCACCTATGCTCTGACCCGGAAGGAGCCTGGCATCCGCGATGGGGACTTTGTGAGGGACGATCTTCTGAATGCGACGCCGGAGGATCTGGCTCGTCTGCCGAAGGATATCCGTGACGCGATGCTTCCGGATGTCATCGCATCGGGCATCTATGAGGTGGCGGCATCGGGCTTGCTTGATAAGGACCCGAAGCTGGCGTGCGAGTTCGCCCTCAAGGGTGGAATCATCAATACCTTCCTCTACGTGGTGCGCTCCTGGATGGCGCGCGATCCCTTGGCGGCCTGTGCGTGGCTTGAAGAGCAGACGAAGACCAGCCCTCCTCTCGATGAGAAGACTTTTCAACCGATCTACTGCCATCAAGAGCCGCTCGACCTTGCGAGCCTGAGGCTCGCTGCGGGAATCGCGGCTAGTCCGGCCGCGGGCGATTTGTCCGGCCTTATGGATTTGGAGGGCGCCAGGCTGAGAGCGACGCTGGATGACGTGCTGATGGTGCTGCCGTCGGATTGTCTTCCCGTGCTGCTGAAGCGGGTGAGTGAAAGCGGCCGCCCCGATCTCCTGGAGCAGATTTTGAAGCAACATCCGGAGCCGGCCATGGCGCGCGAGTATTTGAAGGATGCTTCGCTTCCGCCGGAGGAGTTCATGCGAGCCGCGACCGTGGTGGTGGCTTCGCTTGATCCCGTAAGCCTGCCGCGGGGTTTGGATTGGTATTTGCGTAGCACCGACCCGGAAGCGCGGGCAGAGGGGCTGCAAGAGATCGTGGCCCGCTGGGGTTCCGAGAATCCGGATACTGCCGCGCAGTGGTTGAAAAAGCTTCCAGAGGGGAAAGATCGTCAGCTGGCAGAGACGGCCTATGAGGCCGGTCTTCAGCAGGCAAGGGACAAACGGATTTCTCCGGCGAGGTGATTCCCTCGAATCCGTGAGAGCGGGGAACACTCCTCGACCATGCCTGCGGGACCCTCAGAAAAGCCAGTTGATCAGCCGGATTGCCAAGCTGTCACATAGGGCGAGAAATGCGATCATCGCCAAGATCCCGACCTCTACCGAAGCGGCGGGTGTAATTCCCAGCCGAGGCTTTCGGGGTTGGGTGGATGCCTCCTTCATGCAGCCCACGATGACAGCCTGTTCCGCCTGTTAAAACTGGAAAATTAACAGGCGATCGGGATGGAAACGGTAGGAGAGAGCCGGTGGAAGACGAAGTGACATGAGCGGAGTCTGCCAGAGCGGCAACCCTCCCGGAACTTCTTCCAGTGGTCCCCATTCTCGGAATGGGTGTGGGGCTCTAGCGGCAGATGGGCGCAGGTGTCATCTCCATTCTTTGGCCGGGTTTCTGCGGCTTCACGTTTTCCAGTGAGACGCGGCGCTGTTGAAGTTACCCTGAGGCCAAGGAGTTTAGCGGTCTCGTAGAGGGGATAAGAAGACCCGCAACGATCGCGACATCGTCACTGATTGCCATCGGAAACGCGGCTTGCAGCGTTTCGAGTGTTGTCGAAAAACTCGTCGTCCTTCCCCGCGCTTCTACAGCTCCAGCTTCCCGCTCGCCACATCCTGCAGGGTCTTCGCGAAGAACTCGTGCTCTTTCTTCAGCACGCGGGCTGCCAGCGATTCCACGGTGTCCCCGGGCATCACCGGTACCTCGGCTTGGGCGATGATCCGGCCTTCGTCATACTCGCTGTTCACGAGATGGATGGTTACGCCTGTCACCGTCTCACCGGCTTCGAGCACGGCCTTGTGGACATGCTGGCCGAACATTCCGTGGCCGCCAAATTTTGGCAGCAGGGCAGGGTGAATGTTCAGGATCCGGTTGTCATAGGCCTCCAGAACTTTGGGGCCGATCATCTTCATGTAGCCAGCCAGAATGATGAGATCCACTTGGTGTTCCCGCAACGCGTCGAGCATCGCCTGGTCGAGCGCCTCGAAGTCGGGATGGGTCACCGAATTCATGACGAGGAAGGGCATGCCTTCCTGCTGGGCCCGGACAGTGGCTTGGGAATTGCGGTTGTTCGAGATCAGCAAGGCTGGCCGGGCTTCGAGTTCGCCACGCTTCGTGGCATCGATGAGGGCCTGCATGTTCGAGCCACCGTGAGAGGCGAAAAATCCGAGGTTCATGATTCGAGTTGAGAATGCTTCACGGAACGTGCGTCTCCGAGTGCCGGGAGAAGCCTCGCTAGATCCTCACCCGACGTCACGTGAAAGCTGCTCTGCGTCGGTTGGGCTTTCGCGATCCGCTCCAAAATTCCCGGCCGAATCGCACCAGGGAAATTCCAGATGATCCGGCACAGAGTTGGGACGATCAGGATCTCCGGGCAATTGGGAGGAAGTTCGGGACGCGAATGGAAGGCATGCTTCCAGTTGCGTTTGAAAGCACGCCAGAAGCAGAGGCGGCGTGGCATATCAAGAAAGACCACCGTGTCCGCCACTTCTTGCACGGCATAGGAGACCCCATCGATGACCCATTGGTCCTGATCCGTCAGCTCGCGAACTTGTCGGTCGCGCTCCTCCTTCGGGGTCTTCTTCCATCCCGGCTGCCACACCACGCGGTCCAAGCTATGGTAAGGGAGGTCGAGTTCCGCCGCGATCTTCCGTGCGAGGGTCGATTTGCCTGAACCTGCGTTGCCGGTGACGAGGATTCTCTTCATCCGGAGGAGATCAAGGGCTCAAGGAATGATCTGGGTGCTTCGCTTCCGCCCCTCAAACAAAACCGTCTCACGATACCCCGCCGACTTCGCCCATTCGATCGCCTTCCCGAAATCCCGCGCGACCTCGCCGGGCGCGTGGGAGTCGGAGGAAATCACCAGCGGAATGCCTGCTTGGCGGGCTAGGCCGAGGAACTGGGGATGCGGATAGGCTTCTTCACAGGGCTTGTGCCAGCCCGCGGTGTTCAGCTCGATCACGCAGCCGGAGTCCGCGATGGCTTCGATGGCGGGCTCGTAGAAGCGAGCCAGATCTCCGGTGGGCCGATGTGAAAATTTCTTCACCAGATCGGGATGGCCCAGAATGTCGAAGAGGCCGCTGCGGGCCATTTCGGCGTAGGTCTTCCAATAGTGGGTCCAGACCTGGTCGATATCCTCGTCCTTCCAACGGCCCAGCCATTTCGGATTATCGAAATCCCAGGCTCCGAGGTAGTGGACGGAGCCGATGAGGTAGTCCCACGGGTAACGGCCCGAAAGCTCTTCGATCCAGCTTTCACAGCCTGTCAGCCAGTCGCACTCCATCCCGGCGCGGACGGGGAGGGGCCCGGCGGCGCTGCGGGCGCGCTCGATCCACTCGAAATAAGCGGGAAGTTCGCTCTCCAGCATCCGCCAATCGTCGAAAGGCTCAGGGCGGGCGGGGGCGTGATCCGAGATTCCATACTCTGTCAGCCCGGCGGCACGGGCGGCGGCGATGTATTCCTCGGGCTCACCGGTGGCGTGCCGGCAGAGGGGGGTGTGGGTGTGGTAGTCGGCCGGCACGAAACGGGCGGGGTTTCGGGTTGCTTGATTTTCGTTAGGAATACTAGAGTGCTGGCCACGCGCAAGTACCGCCGGGATTTCCGATGTCGACCGATCTTTCCAGTCAGCTCCAAGGCAGCAATCCATTCACGGAATACCAAATCCAGAAGCTCCGGAGTCACCCGAAGCGTATCGTTTTCACCGAGGGCGAGGACCTGCGCGTGTTGCGAGCCGCCGAGCGCTTGGTGGCGGCGGAAGCCGCTGCGCCGGTGCTACTCGGGAATCGCGAGGCGATCCGGGGACTGGCTGCTGAAAACGGTGTCAGCCTGAAGTTCGTCAATGTGATCGAGCCGGCCAAGGCCTCGGACTTCGGCCTTTTCTGTCAACGCTTTGCGAAAGTGGAGCGCTACCGGAAGCTCTCTGCGGCGGACCCCGGCGACGTGGTCTCCCGGCCGCACTATTTCGGCGCAATGATGGTCCAGTATGGCCAGGCGGACGCCTTGGTGGGCGGAAACAAGAGCCTGCCCGCGACCCTTTTCCGTGCCCTGTTGCACACAATCCAGCCGCTGCCGAGCGTGCCGAAGATGTTTGGCATGATGGTGCTGGTGGCCCCGCACCTGCAGCATTTCGGCAGCGACGGCATCCTTTTCCTCGCCGACTGCGGCCTGATTCCGCAGCCGACGGTTGATCAACTCGCCGCGATCACGATCGAAACCGGCAAACTGGCGAAGCACTTCCTCGGCCGCGAGCCGCGGATCGCACTGCTCAGCCACTCCACGAAGGGCTCGGCTGGCACCGAAGAAGCCCGGAAAATGGCCGCCGCTGCCGCGCTGGCCATCGACAAGGCGAAGGAAGCCTACCTCGATTTCAAGATCACCGGTGAAGTCCAAGCGGACGTGGCGCTCGACCCGACCGCTTCGGAGATCAAGCTGCCGGACGCCGATCACCGCGATCCGGCGGACGTGCTGGTCTTCCCGAACCTGGACGCCGCGCACATTTCCCTGAAGCTGCTCCAGCACTGCGCCGGGGCGATCAACTACGGCCAGATCCTCGCCGGTCTCGCCCGGCCCTGTGCCCAAGTGCCGCGGACCGCGACTGAGGAGACGATCTTCGGCACCGCCGCCGCCGTGGGCGTGGAGGCAATCAAGTACCACCAGCTCTACCCCGACGGGGAGGTTTGAGCTGCGCTGCGGGCGGTCCCCTCTTCGGGGACGGTACTTAGAAAAGCGGATTGAGAAGGGCTCCGGCGAGCCGCTGGGGCTCTATGTCCGGGGCTCATTGAGCCAAGCTGACACCTCACGTGTCCGGATTTTTCCATGAGTCCGGCTCACATTGGCTCTCAATCAAACGAATCGTGCGGATCGCCCGGTGGCATGAAACGCGCTTGAACCCGCCCGCCGTCGGTATCATCTTCCGCCCCCCCGGCCCCGGGGGCCGCTCTGCATCAATGTCCTCTTTCATCCAGATCCCCGAAGACGCACCCTTTTCCGCCGACCAGCGTGTCTGGCTCGGTCAATTTCTGTCCAATTTGCTGGCAGGGGCCGCCGCGGCCGCACCGCAAGCTTCCGGCCCGGCTGTTCCGGTGACGATCTTGTGGGGCTCGCAGACCGGTAACTCCGAAGGATTGGCCAAGAAACTGGTGAAGTCCCTGAAGAAGGGGAATTTCGAACCGGAAGTGTTCGACATGGGTGCCTATGATCGTGGGCGCCTGCCGCAGGAGAAGAATCTCCTGATCATCACCTCCACCTACGGTGATGGCGAGCCGCCGGACAATGCCGCGGAGCTCTACAATTTCCTGCTGAGCGACTCCGCCCCGCGCATGGAGGGCGTCCAGTTCTCCGTCCTCGCGCTGGGTGACACGAACTACCCGGACTTCTGCAAGTGCGGGATCGATTTCGACAATCGGCTCGAGCAGCTCGGTGCTTCCCGTTTCTTCCAGCGCATCGATAGCGATGTGGACTACGACGGTCCCTTCAAACAGTGGTCGGATGGCGTGCTCTCGGTGCTCGCTCCCGCGGGTGCGGCATCGGGCAATGGTGCCGCTGCCGTAGTCGAGCAGGCCGAAACGGGATACTCGAAGAAGAATCCGTTCCCGTCCGGCATCGTCGCGAACTACAATCTCAATGGTGCCGGCGAGAAGCAGACGCACCACGTGTCCCTTTCGCTCGATGGTTCCGGCCTTGAGTATGAAGTGGGCGATGCACTCGGCGTTTATCCTCTGAATCCGGCGGATGTGGTGGATGAGCTGATGGCCGCGCTGCCCTTCAACACGAACACCTCCGTGCCGCTGCCTGACGGCGGCGAGGCCCCGCTGCGCGAGGCACTCATTTCTTCCTACGATATCGGCAACCTCAACAAGTCCCTCATCCAGAAGTGGCAGGCCCGCAGCGGTTCGCCCTTCCTGCGCTCCCTCGTGGAAGCGGATGACAAGAAGGCATGGGATGACTTCTGCTGGGGCCGCGATCTTATCGATCTCGTGATCGACCATCCGGCCGACTTCACCGATGCGGAAGACTTCGTGGGCACGCTGAAGAAGCTGCAGCCGCGCCTCTACTCGATCGCCTCCAGCCCGAAGGCACACCCGGGTGAAGTCCACCTCTGCGTGGGCATCGTCCGCTACAACACCTACGGCCGGAAGCGCGGTGGTATCTGCTCGACCTTCCTCTCCGATCGTTCCAACGGTCTGAAGCCGGGTGTCTTCGTTCACTCCAACAAGGCCTTCCGCTTGCCGGAAAACGGCGAGACGCCCGTGATCATGGTGGGCCCTGGCACCGGCATCGCGCCGTTCCGCGCCTTCCTCGAAGAGCGCAAGATCAGCGGCGCGAAGGGTGGGAACTGGCTCTTCTTCGGTAACCCCTATCAGGCTACGGACTTCCTCTATTCCGAGGAACTCACGGCATTCCAGAAGGACGGCACGCTCCAGCGTCTGGATCTTGCCTGGTCCCGCGACCAGAAGGAGAAGATCTACGTGCAGAACCTGATGGTTCAGCAAGGCGCCGAGCTCTGGAAGTGGTTCCAAGATGGTGCCGCCTTTTACGTCTGCGGTGATGCCTCGCGCATGGCCAAGGATGTCGATGCCGCGCTCCACACCGTGGCCGAACAGCACGGTGGTCTTTCCAAGGAAGACGCCGCGGCGTGGGTGAACCAGCTCAAGAAGGACAAGCGCTACCTGCGCGACGTCTACTAAGGGCCGGCCAAGCCAAGTTTCTGCAAACCCGGCACGATGTGCCGGGTTTGTTGTTTAGCGGACGAACTTCCGGTCCTTCAGCCACTCGTCGAAGCGGAGGATCCATTGATCCACCGGAGCATTCTTTCCGGGCCGGATGCCGAAGCCGTGTCCGCCACCGGAATAGAGGTGCAGTTCCACCGGCACGCCGGCTTTCTTGAAATCGAGATACACCTTCGTCAGGCCTTCGGAAATGTCGGGGCGATCATTCGCGGATGCGGCGAGGAAGGCGGGTGGCGAGTCCTTGAAGGGCTCGATCCGTTGAGAGCGGCCTGGATAGATCAGGGCTTGGAAATCGGGGCGATCGCTGAGCTTGTCGAGAGGATCGGAGGCATCGGACTCTTTCGGCCCGAACTTCATGCTGGCGAGCGCACAGACTTCGCCACCGGCGGAGAAGCCCATGACGCCCACGGCATCGGGCCGGATGTTCCATTCGCTGGCCCGGCTGCGGACGAGGCGGATCGCACGCTGCATGTCTGCCACCGCATGATCGTCGACCGTGTAGGTGGAGCCGGGTTCCTTCGCGAGGCGATACTTGAGAACGAAGGCGGCGATCCCGTGATCCGCGAGCCATTCGGCGACATTGCTGCCTTCATGGGTCACGCAGAGGATGGAATGACCGCCACCCGGTGCCACGATCACCGCTGCTCCGGTGGCCTTCTCCTTCGCGGGAAGGTAAGGGGTGATGGTGGGCTTGTGGACATTGGTGACGGTGAGTTCGCCGTTCTCGGATTTCTTCACCACCTCCTCGCCGGTCTTGCCCTCGGAGCCGGGAGCACCGGCCGGCCAGAGCAGGATCCCCTCCGCATGAAGTGGAAGCAGGAGTGCCAATGCGGCGAGCAGCGTTTTCATGATGATCAAACGCCCGCCAGTCGTCCCGTGCTATCGCCGAAGCGGTCCAGGGAGGGAGTGCCCATGGCATCCAGCATGTTCAGGTAGAGGTTGCACATCGGCGTGGCTTGCGCGGTGAGATGCTGGCTCGGATTCAGGGCACCGCCGCCATTGCCGGCTACCACGATGGGCAGGTTGGCGTGGGTGTGGCGGTTGCCATCCGAGTTGCCGCAACCGTAAACGATCATCGAATTGTGGAGGATGGTTTGACCGTCGGCATCTTGCTTCGACTCGAGGAGTGCGAGGAACTCCGCAAGGCGCTGTGCGTAGAAGAGGTCGATCTGAGTGACCTTCTGGATCATGTCCTTGTCCTCGCGATGATGGGAGAGCGAGTGGTGGCCTTCGGCGACATTGATCTCCGGGAAGGAGCGGTTGCTGCCATCGCGTGCGAGAAGCATCGTGGAGATGCGCGTGGCATCCGTCTCGAAGGCGAGCGCCATCATCTGGAACATCAGCTTGATGTATTCATCGTAGCGCTGCGGGATGCCATCGGGCGTGGCCATGTCCGGATCCGGGATATTCTGGAAGCTTTCCGCGGTAACGATCTGCTGCTCGATCTCGCGCACGCCGGTAAGATACTCGTCCATCTTCGCCTTATCGCGGTTGGTGAGCTGTCCTTGGATCGCCTTCGCGTCTTCCATCACGAAGTCGAGGATCGAGCGCTGCTGCTCGCGACGGCGGGCCAAGCTGTCGCCCCTTTCCCCGTGGTTGCCTGCGCCGAAAAGCCGCTCGAAGACGAGACGGGGATTCGACTCCGGGGAAAGCGGCGAGGTTGGAGTGCGCCACGCGAGGTTCGACTCGTAGGCGCAGGAGTAGCCGGAATCGCAACCGCCAGACTTGCGGTGCGGATCGGCGGAAAGCTCGAGGGAGGCAAAGCGCGTACTCTTGCCAATCTGCTGCGCAGCGATCTGGTCCACGGAGATGCCGGCGTAGATGTCGCTGCCTGCGGTCTTCTTCACGCGAACGCCGGTAAGGAAAGTGCCGTTTGCCCGGGCGTGGTCGCCCGCCCCGTCATTGCCGGGGTCGGCATTGAGGTGCTCCAATCCCGAGATCACCTGCACGCGATGCTTGAGTGCTTCGAGAGGGGCGAGGGTGTTCTCCAGCCTGAAGTCCGCGCCCTTGCCGGAGGCGGTCCAGTGGCTTTGGATCGCACCGTTCGGGAAGTAGAGGAAGGCCATGCGCAGCGGTGCGCCGGTGGCCGTGGTGGCGAAGGCCCGGGCTCCGGCGGAGGCGGCCATGGCGCGTGGCATGAAGGCCTCGAAGGATGGCAGGGCCAGGCAGGCTCCGATGCCGCGGAGGAAGCGGCGGCGATTGGTGACGGCGTTCATGTCGAGGGTCGTTGGCGTTTTTGGAACGGGGCGGATTCGATGATGCCCGTGATCAGGGTCGAAAACTTGCCGCCGGATTGCTCCATCTTTTCGACGATGGCATCGACGGTGGTGATGTCGCAGGGCTGCGGGCCGCGTCCGATTGCGTAGGTGAGCAGCTTTTCGGTGAGGCAGCGATAGTAGTCCTCCCGGCGGGCGGTGACGAGCAAGTGCTTCAGCTCGCGGACGTCCTTGAACATCTCACCGGTGATGAGCTGGCCGGCGGGGGAGGCGAGCGGCTGGCCGCGCTCCTGGTCACGCCAGAGGCCCATCGCGTTGAAGTTCTCCAATGCCAGACCGAGAGGATCCATGCGATTGTGGCAGGAAGAACAGAGCGGCTTTTCGCGGTGCATCGCCAGCGCCTCGCGCAGGGTCAGCTCGCGGCCGTCCGCGGTTTTCTCGGAAGCTTCCAGGGAAGGGATGTTCGGCGGTGCGGGCGGCGGCGGGGTTCCCAGCACGTTGTCCAGGATGAAGAGTCCGCGCTTCACCGGCGAGGTGCGGGTGGGATTCGAGGTCACCGCAAGTACGGAGCCCATCGTAATAATCCCGCCGCGGGGGCTGTCTTCCGGGAGCTTCACCATGCGCATGTCTCCGCCTTCGACACCCGGGATGCCGTAGTGGGCTGCGAGCTCGCCATTGAGGAAGGTCGAGTCCGTCTCGATCAGCTCCAGCACGCTGCGATCCTCGCGGAGGAGATGGCGGAAATACATCTCCGCTTCCCGGCGCATCGCGGTGCGGAGGGATCCGCTGAATTCCACCCGGCGCTGGCCGCGGAATTTCTTCCTGAGCTCTCCCAGTTCATCGCGGAGGGCCGCGACCTTGCTGGTGTTGCCAGCCTTTTCCGCTTCGTCGATCTCCGTGTTGAGCTGGCGGAATTTCTGGAAGCGCTCGGTGTTCTCCCTCTCCGTGCCGGCGTCGCGCGCGAGGACCACGCGGGCATCGATGCTCGCGCCCTCGACATCGCGGGTTTGCAGCCATTGGCCGGCGAAGTTTTCCACGAATTCATCCGAGCGCTCATCCTTCAGCATGCGCTCGATCTGGGCGGCGAGGTTCTTGCGCAGCTCACCTTTCCCGGCGAGCTGATAGAGCGTGTCGTCCGGGGTGGTGGACCAGAGGAAGTACGAAAGTCGCGAGGCCAGCGAATATTCGTCGAGCAGCGGATGCGCGGCGGGATCGCTTTCCGGCACGGTGGACTCCATGCGGAAAAGGAAGCGCGGGGAAGCGAGGATCGCAGCGATGGCGCGGCCGAGTCCCTTCTCGAAGGTGCCACCGGGAGCATCCATCGATTGCTTCGCGAAGCCGGTCAGCTTCTGCACAGTGATCTCATCCACCGGACGGCGGTACGCGCGGGTGGCGAAGCGACGGATGAGCTCGGAGGCATATTGCTCGCGCTCCGCGGCATCTTCGGGCGCTTGGTCGCGGGTGAAGAAGCGTTCGTAGTTGGGTGGATGCACCTTGTGCTCCTCCTCCATCGGCCCGATCAGCGTGATGCCATTCAGGTGGAGATTCACACTCGGGGGGCCGTCGCCGAGGTCCGGCGGTTGCTGCGATTTGTCGACCAGCGGTTGAAGCGTGAGGTGCAGCGGATAGCTGCCCGCCTCCCACTTTACCTCGATGGATGACTCCATCTTCTGGGCCGGGCTCCACTTCAGTTCTTGGTCAAGCAGCTTGCGGCCTTCGACGGACCAGATGGCGTTGGCGCGACCGGGATCGTAGGAAAAGGAGCCGCGGGCGGTGGCATTCAGGACCACGCGGTAGGTACCGGATTTTTCGATCTTCACCTCGGCCGTGAGATCGGCGGGATCGTAGAGGGAGAGTCGGTATTCCCAATCGCCGGTGCGGCCTTCGCCTTGGCCGCGGAAGAGGCCTGCGGGGAGATTCCGCTGGGGCGTCACGCGATTTTCCATCGGCATGCCCTTGGCGATGATGGTTTCCGCCGCCTGCATGTATTTCTCCAGCAGGAGAGGGGAAGTGCTCAGGACGTCGCCGATGTTGTCGAAGCCGTAGCCGGTGTCGTCGGCGGGGAACTCTTCGTCGGTGCGAAAATCGTAGCCGGTGAGGTCCTTGATCGTGTTCCGGTATTCGACGCGGTTCAGGCGACGAAGGGTTACCCGGCCGGGATCGGGATTTTCGGGATCGAGCTTCAGCGGGCCGCGCTTGATCCATTCCTCGAGGGTGGCGAGGTCCTCCGTGGAAGGCTTCCTTTTCTTGGCCGGGGGCATCAAGCCGGCACGGATGTTCCGGAGGGCGTGGTCCCAGAGGGAAGTTTGCTTCATCAGCTCTTCCGTGGAGCCGAAGGTGTCAAAGCTGACCTTCCCCTTGTCCTCGCCCTCGCCGTGGCAGGAGAAGCAATGATCCTCGAGAATGGGCAGGATCTTGTCTTCATAAGTGGCCGCGAAGTCATCCGCCCGCGCCGCCGTGCAAACGCACAGCGTGAGGGCCGACCGCAGGAGGAAGAAGCGGGAAGGCACTGGCATGGAACACTGAAGGACGGAAAGATCGCAGGTCCGGTTCAGGATGCGATCTTGTTCTACGGGTGAAACGAGCTTTCCTCTTCAATTTCGAAAAGGATGACACGAGATGTATGAGAGCTTCTTTGGGGTCACTCATTCCCAACGTGTTTGAAGGAGAGCGCATTTTTTTCCGGCGACAGGAGCAGATCGCCGCGAAAAGGCCGGAAATCGTGAGTTCCTCGTCCGGCGTTCTTGGAAAAAGGAGAAACGCCGGACCACGGGACGGAGCCCATGATCCGGCGGATCGGGTTAAAGGGTGTTTTCAAGGCCCGCCCACGAAGCGGAACCAGCCATGGTAAGTTTCAGAACAAGGCCTTGAAAACTCGTCCGCGGCGTAAGTCCGCGGAGAAAACCGGTGCTGTCCTAGCGGGCTGCCGCCATCGTGGAATCGATGCCGGGGCTGAAATTGGAGAGGCGCTTCGCGTGGGCGCTCAGGGTGCCGTTGATCTCCTCGACGACGATCGAGGAAGGGAAGAAGCCGTAGCTGCTTTCCCGCCATTCCGACCACTCGACCATCGGTCCATCCCAGATGCGGTGGGCCTTGCAACGGATGAGGGCGATGTAGCGGCGCGAGATGCCCTTCTGACGGTCGGCTTCAGTGACGGGTGCCTTCATGATCCCATCGATCCCGAGGCCCTTGAATTCGATGCGATTGGAGAAGCGTCCGATCTGGTGGGTGGTGCGGGCGGTGCCGTCTTCGCGGAGATCCACCGAGGTGGCGAGCAAGGCGGCGCTGGCGGCAATGACCTCCTTTTCCTCTGCGTGACGCATGGCGGGCGTTTCGGCAGCCGCTTCGACAGCGGTGGGCTTTTGGGCCTGCTGCGCGGAGAGCGGCAGGACCGTCGCGAGGAGTGCGAGGAAAAGCAGTGCGTGCTTCATGCCCTGACCATGCCCTGCGCGATGAATAAGCCCCATTCCGGGATCGCGGAGGGATGGCTTACGTGATCACGCTATTTGTTAGGGAAAGACGGGAAAATGCGAAGTTGAGGAGCATCCTGCCTTGTTAGACACCGCTGCGAAGGATCTCCAAGGGGGGGTGATTGCAAACCCCGCGGCTGAGCGCCAGTCCGCCGGCGATGGAGATGGTGGTGGACGTGGCGAAGGCACCTGCCAACAACCACGGATCCGGCCAAGGGGATGCCTTGAAGAGCAGGATGGCGAGGGCGCTATTCGCGGCGACCGCGAGCAGCACGCCGGTGAGTGCCGAGAGCAGCCCGAGAGTGGCGTACTCGATGACGAGGATGGTGCGAACCTGTCTGGCGGAGGCGCCAAGGGTGCGGAGCAGCACGCTTTCCCGCAGCCGGACATCGCGGCCGTTCAGGAGGGTGCCGATCAAGATGGGGAGACCTGCTAGGACCGTGAAGCCAGCGAGCACGGAAACGACCGCCGAGATCTTCCCGAGGATGTCCTGCACCGTTTGAAGGATGAGGGTCAGGTCGATGGCAGAGACGTTGGCGTAGTCCTTCACCAATGCGCGCTGAAGCTCCCCGGATGCCGAGGCGGAAGGAGTCTTCGTGGTGACGACGTGGAAGCCCGGGGCGTCCTCGAGGACACCGGGCGGGAAGACCATGAAGAAGTTCAGATTGAAGCGGCTCCAGTCGACCTTTCTCAGGCTGGTGATCTTTGCCGGGATGGAGACTCCCTGGACATCCAGTGTCATTTCATCGCCGATACCAACGTTCATGTCCTTTGCGATCTGCTCTTCGAGCGAAAGGGGCACCGGCTTGCCGGGTTCGGCGGGCGACTTGTTCCATTCGCCAGCGATGAGGGTCTCGGTGGGGTTGAGGTAGTCGCGGTAAGTGGAGCGGAATTCGCGGCGCGCGACCCAGCGTGGGACATTCGGAGCGTCGCGGACGGGAATGCCGCGCACCGACTCGACGCGCATGGTCACCATCGGGGAACTCTCAAGCAGCGGGAGCTTTTGTTGGGCGAGGATTTCCTTCACGCCATCCACTTGATCCGGCTGTACATCGACCAGATAGAGATTGGGACTCTCGGCACCTTGGGTGATGTTGAGTCGCTGCTGGATGAGGTTTCCGGTCAGCAGGATGGTGACGAGGAGGAAGGTTCCGAGTCCTAGGGAAAGAAGGAAGAGGAGGGTTTGATTCCGTGGGCGATGGAGATTGGAGATGCCTTGGCGCAGAAGATAGGGCCAGCGCGGGTTGACGATGCGCCGGGTGATGAACATGAGCACGCGGGCGACGAGCGCGAGGATCGCGAAGGCTGCCGTGAGTCCGCCGATCATCGAAAGGGAACGTTTCCAATTCGGGTCATTGTGCAGGGCCAGCAAGACCAGCAAACCGCCCAACAAGAGGTAGACCGGTAATGCGCGCAGCGGGTGCCCTTCCAAGGTGGCTCCGCCGCGCAGGGTCGCCGCAGGGGAGACGCGGCGGATCTTCAGCAGCGGCAGCAGCGCGAAGCCGCAGCACACGGCAAAGCCCGAGGCAGTGGTTTCGGCGACCACCCTCCACTCCGGTCTTGGCGAAACGGATATGGGGATGCTGTCGTGGAAGTAGGCCAGCACTCCGGTCTGCAGGGCGATGCCCAAGCCCGCGCCTAACAGGGCACCCAGAAAACCGAGAACGCCTGCCTGCACGAAATAGATCCCGCAGGCGAGATGGCGTGGGCAGCCGAGGCAACGCAGGATCGCAATGGTAGGTATGCGGCGGGCGACATGGGCGTGCACGGCACCGGCCACGCCGATGGCACCCAGCACCAGGGACGCGAGCGCGATGATGCCGAGGAACTGCTGGAAGTTATCGAGCGCGTCTCCCAAGCGTTCGCGGCGGTTCTCCGGAGTTTCGATCTGCCAGGGGTTGTTCGGGATCTCGCTGCGGATGCGCTCCTTGATCTGCTGGGAATTGGTGCCCGCGGGAAGTTCCACATGAAGGAGGTGCGAGCTCATGCTGGCGACGCCGAGCAGCTTGGTGCGAGCCAGGTCCTCGTGGCGCATGTAGGCTTCCGGTGCGAAGCCGCTGAAACGGCTGGCGCGAGGGGCGGGCTTGGTCACCACGCCGAGGATGGGAAGCTCAAGCTCGCCGAGCTTTACCATATCGCCAGTCTTTGACTGGAACTGATCGAGCATGGCTGGTTCCAGAAGGATGCCGGGCTCGGACTGCATGCGTTTCCATGCGTCGGCGGGCTGGGTCTCCACTGCGCCGTAGAAAGGATAGCCGCCATCGATCCCGCGGATCTGCACCAAGCGTGCGGCATCCGATTTCGGGAAAAAGAGCATGGAGGTGAAGCTGGTTTCCTGGCTCACCTGCTTTGCCATCGCCTTCACCTTCGCGATCTCCTCTTCGGTGATCACGCGGCGGGAGGATATCTGGAGGTCCGAGCCTAACAGGGCCTTGGCCTGGGTCTCGATTCCAGTCTGCACGCTCTGCTTCAGCGAATGGATCGCCACAAGCGCGGCGATGCCGGACACGATCGCCAGCGAGAAGATCGCCAGACGTCCGCGCTGGGAACGGCTGTCGCGCCAAGCCATGCGCCAAGTCCAAGGGTGGAAAAGCGCGGCCAGCAGGTTCGAAGGCAGGGGCTTGGGATCAGGAGAGGGCATGTTCTTCCTCCGCGATGATTTTTCCGCCGCTCATCTTGATGACCCGGTGAGCCTTGGCCGCGAGACCGGGATCGTGGGTCACGAGCACCAGCGCCGTGCCTGCCTCGCGATTGAGACGAAAGAGCATTTCAACAATGGGCTCGCTGGTCTCGGCATCGAGATTCCCGGTCGGCTCATCGGCGAACATGATCTTCGGACGATGAATGAAGGCCCGGGCAAGCGCGACGCGCTGCTGTTCCCCGCCGGAAAGCTGGAGCGGATAGTGATCAAGACGGTCACCGAGGCCGACCTGGGCGAGCAGATTTTCCGCGTCCTTCTGGCGACCGGTCTCGCCACGGAGTTCCAGCGGAACCAGTACGTTTTCGACCGCCGTGAGGGTCGGGATCAGCTGGAAGCTCTGGAAAACGAAGCCGACGAGGCGGTTCCGGAGCGCGGCCCGCTGGTCCTGGGTCATCGATTCCATGGCCTGCCCGTCGAGCAAAACGGAGCCGCTGGTGGCGTCGTCCAGACCGGCGCAGAGTCCGAGCAGCGTGGTCTTGCCGCTGCCGGAGGGGCCGATGATCGCGCAGGTGTCTCCTTCCTTCAGGCTGAAGTTGATGTCGCGCAGGACGGTCAGTTCATGGCTGGCGGTGCGGTGGACCTTCCGTAGGTCTCGGACCTCAAGGATGGGCGGTTTGACAGCGCTTGGCTCATGGTTCAGGCTGGAGGCGGAAGAAGATGACATCTTGGAAGACCTTTGCGTTCTGGCTGATTTTACTAACCGTTTCCGCACTATTCCCCGCGACCGCGCAGAATGCAAACGGCGGGAAGAAGCGTGTCGTTGTTCTGGGAGATAGCATCACGGCGGGCTATGGGCTGGACCCGCAGGAGGCCTACCCGGCGCTGCTGCAGAAAAAAATCGATGCCGCGGGGCTGCCCTACACGGTGACGAATGCAGGCGTCAGCGGTGATACGACCGCGGGCGGACTGCGCCGGATCAATTGGGCGCTGGGGCAGGGGGCGGATGTCCTCGTCTTGGCGCTCGGCGGAAATGACGGCCTGCGCGGGATTTCTCCGAAGCAGACCGAGACCAACTTGAGCGGCATCATCGACAAGGCGCGGGCGAAAAAGGCGGATATCAAGGTACTCGTTGCGGGCATGCAGATGCCGGAAAACATGGGCGCGCAGTACACCGGGGAGTTCAAAGAGGTCTTCCCGAAGGTCGCCAAAGAGAAGGACGCGGCGCTGGTGCCCTTCCTTCTGGAAGGGGTCGGCGGGATCGAATCCCTGAACCAAGCCGACCGGATCCACCCGACCAAGGAAGGTCAGGAGAAGGTGGCGGAGAACATTTGGAAGGGTCTTCAGGGGCTGCTGGACGGGAAAGCGGCCGCGCCCTAAGCGGGGCGGGAGAAATTTCGGATTTCCGAAATGATCGGGATGCGTTTGAATGTCGCCACCTTGATCCAGATTTTCCCTTCCCTTGCCCATCCCATCTGGTTCGTGCCCGCCTTCCTCATCGGGGCGTGCATCGGTTCCTTCCTGAACGTGGTGATCTACCGCGTGCCGCTTGGGCTTTCCGTGAATGAACCGAAGCGCTCCTTTTGCCCGAAATGCAAGGCGGCGATTCCCATGAGCCTGAACATTCCGCTGCTCAGCTGGCTGTGGCTGCGCGGCAAGTGCTCGAACTGCAAGGCGCCGATTTCCTTCCGCTACTTCGCCGTGGAATTGCTCACGGCGCTGCTTTTTGCGGCGGTCTGGTGGTTCGTCCGGGATTCCCTGCATTTGGGGTCCATTCTGAGGCTGGAAATGGCGGTGATATTCCCGCTGTGGCTGATGATCGCACTCTTTGTCTCGATCACTTTCATCGATGCGGAGCACATGGTGATCCCGCTGTCCTTTACCACGGCCCTGTCGATCGCGGGCTTGGTGGCGGCCGCACTGTGGCCGAAGCTGCCGGACATGGCGGGCTGGGCGTCCGGTGATCCCTTGATCGCGGACGGATTGAAGCAATCGGTGATCGGCTGGATCATCGGCTTCTGCGGATTGTGGGTGGTGGTGCGGTTGGGAAAGATGGCCTTCGGGAAAAAGAAGATGGAGTTTTCCAATCCGGTGGAGTGGCGCTTGATCGAACCGGACAATGAGGAAGATCCGATCTGGTTCGAGATGAACGGCGAACGCATCGGCTGGTGGGATATTTTCTATCGGAAGACGGACCGGCTGATCGTGGAGTGCAGCGAGCTGCGTCTGGACGGAGAAGAGGTGAAGGCCGGTGTGCTCACGATCCGCGAAACAGGCATCGAGCTTCCGGATGGCCGGACCATCGAGATCGAAAAGCTGAAGGCGCTGGATGGCAAAGCGGCGCGCGCCGTGATTCCCCGGGAGGCGATGGGTATGGGCGATGTCCACCTGCTCGGCACGATCGGTGCCTTCTTCGGCTGGATGGGGGTATTCTTCAGTCTCTTCGCCGCCTCCCTGCTGGCGATCTTGGCTGCGGTGCTCGGCCGCATCGGCTTCGGCCGTCCCTTGCCTTTCGGGCCCTTCTTGATCCTCGGTTCCCTGATCTGGATGTTCGGAGGCTGGAAGCTCGCCCAATGGTATTTTGAAGGACTGATGATCGGAAGGTGACGGCGGGTGGACCTCGCTCTTCGTGATGAAAACCCGCGTCTACATTCGGCCGCCCGTTTCATCGGACATGCAGGCCTTCACGGAGGCGGTGCGACGGAGCAAGGCGCTGCACAAGCCCTACATCGCCGCGCCGGATAGCGAGGCGAAGTTCACGGCCTATCTGGAGAAGATGGTGGCTCCGGTTTACTATCCTTTCCTGGTGGTGCGCCGTGACACGGAAGAGCTGGTAGGGGTCTTCAACATCAGCAACGTGATCCGCGGGATGTTTCACTGTGGCTACCTAGGCTACTACGCCTTTGCCGGGCACGAGCGCAAAGGGCTGATGCGTGAGGGTCTTCAGCTTCTGCTGAAACATGCCTTCAAAACGATGAAGCTGCATCGTCTGGAAGCGAACATCCAACCGGGCAATGAGGGGTCGATCGCCCTGGCCGCTTCCTGTGGCTTCAGGAAAGAAGGATTTTCACCGCGCTACCTGAAGGTGCGCGGCCGCTGGCGCGATCACGAGCGCTGGGCGATCACGGCTTCGTGACGGAGCTTATCGGGCGAGGCAGCCCGGGCAGTCCTGAACCAAGTGTTTGCTGCCTTTGTCGGCAAGCGGCGGGCGCTGCTCGGTCAGGCAGAGCTCGGCCTTGCCAAGCGTATTCCGCGGGCGGAAGGCGCAGCCAGCCGGAGGGTGGGCGAGATCCGGTGGGAGTCCGGGAATGGTATAGAGTTCCTCACCCTTCTTATGGATCGCGGGGATGCTCTTCAGCAGCGAGCGGGTGTAGGCGTGCAGCGGACGGGCGAAGAGCTCGGCCTTTGGCGCGCTTTCGACGATGCGGCCCGCGTACATTACATTCACGTAGTCGCAGACTTCAGAGACCACGGCCAGGTCGTGGGTGATGAAGATCACGGCGGTGCCGAGCGTGCGCTGGCGTTCGCGGATCAGATCGAGCACCTGCTTCTGCACGGTCACATCAAGAGCGGTGGTCGGCTCATCGCAGATCAGCAGTTCGGGGCGGGTGATCAGGGCCATGGCGATCATCACGCGCTGGCGCATGCCGCCGGAGAATTCGTGCGGGTAGGAATTGATGCGCGTTTCCGGCTCGGCGATGCCGACTTCCGCCAGCGATTGGATGGCACGGTCGAGGGCGGCCTTGCCGCTGAGGCCCTCGTGAAGTTCGAGTGGCTCGGTGAGTTGCTCGCGGACCCGCATGAACGGGTTCAGCGAGGTCATCGGATCTTGGAAAATCATCGAGACCCGCTTGCCGCGGATCTTTCGGAGCTGCTTCCCGGTGGCCTTGAGCAGGTCGATCCCGTCGAACATCGCGGTGCCTGAATGAATCCGGCCGGGAGGCTGGGGAATCAGGCCGAGGAGCGAGTAACAGGTGACCGATTTGCCCGATCCCGACTCGCCGACGATGCCGAGTGTCTGCCCGGCTTCGACGGAAAAGGAGACATCTTCCACGGCATGGACGACGCCATTGCGGGTGTGGAAACGGGTGGTGAGATTGCGGACGTCGAGGAGCGGCATCGGGTGCTGGAACGATTCAAACCTTCGCGTGAGGGAATGACACGAATTTTTCTTCGTGAAGCGTTTCCGGTGCCAAAGCGCCGCTCTTCCTGGCGCTACTCGTCCTCAGGGACCGTGAGCCGCAGGAAACCAGTAGGTTCACCTGGCTGGATCGGCTTTGTCAGGCGCAGGAGGCGGGTCGAGCCGTCGCCCTCGAGGTCCTGCTCGATGACGTGCGGGTAGATGACGTCGCTGATTCTCGTCCAAGTCATCAGGTCGGGAGACCACTCCACTTCGTAGTAGCTGGATTCCGAGGCCCGGAAGGTGATCGCGAGTCCTGATGTTTCCCCGGGGACGAGGGAGCCCGTCGGTCGCAGCGCCGGTTCTGCGGCGAGCGGATTGCTATTCAGGAAGCGCTCCATCCTGTTGGTCAGGCCGTCGTGGTCCGGATCGGCATAGGGGGAGATGTCCTCCAAGCCTTTGCCCGCAGCCCAGGCCTGATAGTCCGTGTAGCCGAGTCCCTCGATGGCATGGATCACCGCGCGACTGTCCTGATGGCCGTGTCCGTTCGAGACGCGAACCCAATAGAGCAGAGGCATGCTGGAGGCTGGCGAAGTGAAGGTAGGGGAAGTTGCACCGGGGAGGGGCTGGCTAGTGTCACCGCTTTCACCGCGATACCACTGATAGCTGATCGGGCCATTTCCCAAGGCGGTCACCGAGAACTCCGCCGCGGTTCCGGCGGGGACGATGACGTCCTCGGGCGCTTCGCCGATCATCGCGCCGACCGTAACGAACAAGGAATGGGACCCGCTGCTGGCGGCAGAGACGATGCCGGTGGCAATCTTTTGCGGATAGCCGCGGCGATACCATTGGTTGCGCAAGTCGTCATTCCATCCGAGCCCGAAGCCGATAAGCCAGAGGCTGCCATCCGTTTTCAGGAACAGGCTGTCGGAGGCGTTGGTCCAGACTCGGGATACGTTGTCAGCCATCTTGACCGGTTCTCCGACCGAAGAATAGCCGAGGGAATCCGGCGCGATCTGATTGAGGAAATTGTTCCCCGCGACCCACAGTTCGCCGCTGGTGTTCACGTAGAGGCTGTGGCTTCCGTGGGCGGCGACGTCGATGACATCAGTAGCGACCTGGCGAGGGATGTGGTCGCTTCCCGAAAGTGAGCTTTTGAAGCACTGTCCCTCCGAGTTCCTGCCGATGGCCCAGAGGGTGCCGTCGGTTTTGATGAAGAGGGTATGGCTGTCTCCTGCGGCCATGCGCTTCACCGAAGTGGCCAGCTGCTTGGGTGTGGCGACCAGGCCGCTGCTCGCCGCAAGCTGGCCGCCGTAGGTATCGCCCATGCCCCAGAGGCTGCCATCGTCTTTCAGGAAGAGGCTGAATTCCCCGCCGGCCGTGGCGGCGATGACATTCGTGGCGACCTGAACCGGGGTGTTCCGATCGATGCGGGTTCCGTCTCCCAGTTGGCCCGCGTCATTGGCTCCGGTGGCCCAGAGCGTCTTGTCAGTTTTCAAGATCAAGGTATGGGAGCCGGAAGTGGAAAGGTCCGCTACTCCGCTGGCGATGGATACCGGGCTGAAGCGTGTTCCATTCGTCCCGTCTCCGAGTTGTCCGGTGATGTTCCGCCCCATGCCGAAGAGTTGCCCGTCCGACTTGATGAAGAAACTATGGTTCGGACCGACCGCGACCTTTGCCACCGCGTCCTGCTCGATGATCGTGGGAACCGCTTGGTAGGAGGAAACGCCGTTGCCGAACTCGCCTCTCGTGTTCGCTCCGGTTGCCCATACCGTGCCACCCGTCTTGATGAAATAGCTGCTCTCGCTGTCCGCGTCGGCGTGGACGACGTCTTGTGCGAGAACGATAGGAGTGAGGCTGTTCTGGTAGCCGCCATTTCCAAGTTGGCCACTGGTGTTGCTTCCCATGGTCATCAGGGTGCCATCATTCTTGAGGTAGATGCTGTGATCGCCACCAGCCGAAGCGAGGGCGACACCGGTATCGATTTGAACAGGGGTATCCTGAGAACTCGTGTTGCCGAGGCCCAATTGCCCGTAGCTATTCGCTCCCATGCCCCACAGGGAGCCGTCTGTCTTGATCAGGAAGCTGTGGGCACGCCCGGTGTAAATCTTGCTCACCGCGCTGGTGACCAGCATCGGGGTTCCGTCAATGGTTTCGTCACTGCCGGTGCCGACTTGTCCAAAGGGATTCCAGCCCGTCCCCCACAGAGTGCCGTCTTGCTTGAGGAAGAGCGTGTGATTGCTGCCTGCCGCCACATCTGCCACGCCGGTCGCGATCATCACTGGTACCTCGCGATCAATTCGGCTGCCATCTCCCAACTGTCCCCAGAAGTTGTCGCCCGCGCCGTGGAGGGTGCCTTCGGCATCGATGTAGAAGAAGTGATTGTCACCGGCCGAGAACTTTACGACACCGCTGGCCACTTGGACCGGCACTTCACTGAGGATCATGCCATTGACGGTCCAATCAAAGTAGCCCATGGCCCACAGCGTGCCATCGGTTTTCAGATACATGCTGTAGAGGGAACCGCTGTCAACCGAGTCCACATGGCTGTCGATCTGGGAGAAGCTTGTGAGATCCTCTCCCGAAGGCGTTCCTAGCGCGTAGTAGCTATTCGAGCCGGCACCCCAGAGTGTTCCATCATTCTTGAGCAGGAGGGTCCGGGTATTCCCTCCGACGACCGAGCTCCCGCCCCCCGCAATCTGTAAGGGCGAGGTGTGTTCCGTGATGGATCCCGCGCCGAGTTGGCCATGGGCATTGCTACCGAAGGAGATCATCACCCCTGGAACCACGGTGACGGTGACCGCCTGGCTGTTGGTGGAGCCCGCGGCATTGCTCGCCTTGACCCAGAAGGTGGTGGTGGAAGCGAGCGGAGGTGTTTCGAGTGTCGCGGAGGTTCCTCCCGGCACGGGATTGGAAGTATCTCCCGGCAGGCCGTAGTACCACTGATAAACGATCTCGCCGCCGCCGGCGTCCGCGCTGAGAATCGCGGTCAGGCCTGCGGCAGTGCTTCTCTCCTGCGGCTGCTTGAGAAATTCCGGAACTGTAAGCTCGAAGACGCGGATCGTCTGGCTGTTCACGCTGCCCGCAGGTCCGGTGACGCGGACCCAGTAGGACGCGGGTCCGGAGAAAGGAGGAGTAGTGTAGCTCGCGGCGTTTGCTCCGGAGATTAGCTGGGAAGTGTTTCCACTCTCACCCGCATACCAGCGGTAGCTCAGGTTGGGAAAGCCGGTTGCACTTACGGAGAGGGTTGCCGTTTGGCCTGATGCTGCGCCGACTAGAAGGCTCTGAGATTTGATCAGCGGTCTTCCGATCCCGATCAAAGTGTGTGTGTTCCCTGCCGCCACTTGCGTTACCGATGTGGCAATCTGTCCCGGGGTCGAGCGATTGCTGTTGATCTGGTTTCCGAATTGGCCCGAGCTACCGCGACCGGTTCCCATGAGGACTCCTTGGGATTGCAGGAAGAAGCTCTGTTCTCCGCCTGCGAAAACCGCGGCCACGGAGTTGAGGGAAATAGCTCCCCACGAGGTTCGGCTAGTGAGATTGCCCGTTCCCAATTGTCCCGAATTGTTGCGACCGGTCACCCATACGGTTCCCCCGTTGCTTGCTAGGAGCAGGCTGTGGGCCTCTCCTGCCGCCACGTCGCTCGCGAGGAGCGGGGTGTTCCCGTTCATCATTTGTATGGAAGAATTGGCGGTGAGTTGATTCGGTTGGCCGAGCTGTCCGTAGGTGTTCTCCCCCCGTCCCCAAGCAGTGCCGTCCGCCTTGATGTAGAGAAAATGTCGTGGCCCGGCTGAACAGCGCAGAACCCTGGTGTCGATGTTTGACTTGGTGCCGAAATTGCCAGGGAAGGAGCCCGGGTTCCCAGCCTGCCACAAGTTTCCGTTCGTGGTGATGTATAGGATGTAACCTTCCCCGGCCGATGCTTGAGCCACCCCAGTGGCGATTTGGACCGGGGCAGCTCCGTTGGAAAAATAGGAGAAAGGCATGGTCCAGAGGCTTCCGTCTTCCTTCAGGAAATGACTCGAATACCTGCCCGCGTAGGCTTGCACGACATTGTCCGCTAACTTTACCGGGGATGAACGGGGACTTGATGGATATCCGCCGAGTTGCTGATGGATGTTGGAACCCATGCCCCACAGCTCGCCGTGGTCAGTCACAAAGAGACTATGGGTTTCTGCCGCGGACATATGGACCACCCGTTGGGCGATGTCCGTGAAGGAAAATACGTTTGCCAAGGGCGTCCCGTTGCCGATCTGCCCGTAAGCGTCACTGCCGCTTGCAGCGAGGACGGATGGAATGATTTCCGGTGCGGTCGCCGTAGTTGCGATGCTATCCACGCTTCCCGCGGGGTTCTTGATCCGTACCCAGTAGGTCTGGCTGCCGTTCAGAGGCGGTGTGACAAAAAAGGAGCTCGTGGCACCGGCAACCGGAGCAGAGGTGTCACCCGGTTGCCCAAGATACCATTGGTAGGTCATCCCGAGGCCGCTGCCTACTACGGAGAAGGCTACATTGCGCCCGCTTGCCGCCGTTTGGTTGACCGGTTGAGTCAAGATCGTGGGCTCCACTACAGCGCTGATGGTCGCCGTATTGCTGTTCCAGGTGCCATGGGGGTTGCTCACCTGCACCCAGAAGTTGCTTACATTCGCGATGGGGAAAGTCGTGAAGCTGGGACCTGTTTCACCCGGATAGGGGTGAGCCGTTTCACCGCTCGCGCCGGCATACCACTGGTAAGAAAATGGTCCTTCACCTGCGGCCGTGACGGACAGGGTCGTCGTCGTTCCCATGGAGATGAGAGCGCTTGCGGGCTGACTGCTGATGCCCGGCTTCCGGTCGGAGAAAAGGCTGTGGTCGTTCCCGGCGCCGACATCAAGCACATCACTTGCGATGAGGATAGGGTCAGGGCGCGGAGTGGGCGAACCACCATCGCCCAACTCACCATAGGTATCGTCGCCTGAGCCCCAGAGCGTGCCATCCTCCTTCAGGAAAAGGCTGTGTCCGCCACCGGCAGCCATGCGGGTCACTCCGGACGCTGCGATCTTCTTGGGAAGAACTCCGCTCCCGGAGCCGCCCGTGGCCCACAGGCTTCCGTCATTTTTCAGATACAGCGTGTGGTTTTCACCACCAGCTAGGCGCTTCACGTCGCTGGCGATCTGGATGGGTAACAAGCGTTCCATGACGCTTGTGCCATCACCGAGTTGGGACTCCGCGTTGGAGCCGCTGGCCCAGAGCGTTCCATCGGTCTTCAGGAAATGAGCGTGGGACCTTCCGGCCACGACATCCGTCACCCCATGATTGATGAGCACTGGCACCCGGCTGGATTCATAGGAACCATTTCCAAATTGGCCCGTGCTGTTGATACCGCAGGCCCACAGGGTTCCGTCGGTCTTGATGAACAGGGTGAAATTTTCACCCGCCGCGATCCGGGCAACGCCGGTGGCGATCTGAACGGCTGTGGATTGGGTAGTTGTGGTGCCATCTCCCAGCTGTCCTCCGCTGTTGCCTTGGATTCCCCAGAGGGTGAAATCCTGTTTCAGGAAGAGGCCGTGATTTCTTCCGGCGGAAGAATGGATGACCCCAGAGCCGATTTGAACCGGGCTGCTTCCCCTAGGATAGCCAGCCCACCAAAGACCATGATCGGGCTTGAGAAGAAGGCTGAAGTCCCAGCCGCCATCGAAGCCGATCACGGGATAAGACGAAAAGTCCGGAAAGTAACGGATGGAGGCGTCACCATTGGCAAGTCGGCCGCTGCTGTTCGATCCCATTCCCCTGAGCGAGGCAGCTGGAACTTGGATAACCGTGACCTCCGCGGAGGCGGTATCGGCGTTACCGGCAAGGTTGCTGGCGCGAACCCAGAAGCTGCGGCTTTCGAATAGCGGTGGCACCACCAGCACCGCTCCCGTGGCACCGGGGACAGGGGTGGTGGTGTTCCCGCTGCTGCCTTGGTACCACTGGTAGGAAAGCGCGCCGCCGGTAGCATTCGCGGATAGCACTGCTCCCTCACCCGCGCGCGTGGCCGTGGCGACGGGCCCGGCTTGAATGACGGGAGTGCTGGCGATTTTTACCCAGACGGTTCTGCTGTCGGTCAGGCCTTCTGCATTCGCGATCCGGATCCAGTAGGGCGTATCGACCGTGAGTGATGGGGTCGTGAAGTCCGGGGTGGTGGCGAGAGGCGAGGAGGTGTCGCCCTGCTGGCCTTGATACCATTGGTAGGAAAGAGTCTCCGGATCTTCCGCGGTGACCGCGAGGGTCGCGGACCCACCAAGGAGAATCGCCTGATCCAGCGGCTGCTGGATGATGACAGGAGTGGCATCAATGAAGAGGCTCGTTTGTCCTGCCGCTGCCATCCGGATTGCATGGTTTGAGGTCGCTTTGGGTTGGCCACTGAAAGCTCCGATCGTGGTGCCGTCTCCGAATTTGCCAAAGGTGTTAGATCCGGTGAAAGACAGCGTTCCATCGATTTTCAGGAGGATGCTAGAGTCTTCGCCCGCTGCGGCGCGGATGATGTCACTGCCGATACTGACAGGGTTGTTACGGTAGAGAACGACGCTTCCGTCTCCCAGAGCGCCGCTCGAATTGCCACCCATGGCCCACCAGCTTCCATCGGCCTTCTGGAACAAGCTGTGTTCGTCACCTGCTTCGCAGTCCGTGACAGTCGTGGCGATCAGCTTGGGTGAGTTGTTCGTGGCAATACTGCCATCGCCGAGCTGCCCGCGATTGTTGTTCCCCCATGCCCACAGGGTTCCATCGGCCTTGACCAGAAGATTGTGATTCGAGCTGGTAGATACGCTTGCGACCCCCTCAGCGATCTGCACAGGCGCTTTCCGGGTCGTATTGGTGCCGTCGCCCAGTTGTCCATAGTTGTTATAGCCAGCTGACCAGAGTGTTCCATCGCGTTTGAGGAAAAGACTATGGCTGGTGCCCGCTGCCACCTGTACCACGCCACTCATGATTTCCTTGGGGGGTGAGTCGTAGAGATTGCTCCCGATCCCCAGTTGGCCATCGCTGTTCAGGCCTGCGCCCCAAGCGACGCCATCGGTTTTCAAGATCAGGCTGTGGAATCCTCCGGCTGCGGCTTGCAGAATGTCGCTCATCACTTGGACGGGATTCTCCCGTCTCGAGAGGGTCCCATCAGCGAGCTGCCCATTCGAATTGTATCCCAGCGCCCATAGGCTGGAGTCGCTTTTCAGGAACAGGGTGTGGCCGCCATTGTACGCGGAGTTGGTCCAGACTCGGGTCACGTCCGTGGCAATCGGCAGGGGGCTGATCCGCTTGGTTGTGATGTTTCCGCCCAGCTGTCCCGAGCTATTGTTGCCCATCCCTTTCAAGACTCCGGACACGGGAGTCGTCACCGTCACCGCGGCGGAACGGTCCGCCGAGCCGGTGTCATCCGTGACCCTGACCCAGAAAGTTGCACTTTCCTGAACGGGCTGGCTCACCAGCAGCGGACCGGTCGCTCCGGAAACCGGCGAGGAAACATCGCCTGCCGGCCCGCGATACCATTGATAGGAAAGGGTGCCTCCCGAAGCGACCACGGATAGAACCGCATGGTCGCCAGCTTCTACCGTCTGTGGTCCTGGGCTCTGGGTGATGAGCGGAGCTGCCGTTGCCACACCAGGCAGGAGAAGGAGAGCGGCTAGTTGAGAGACGTGCACTCCGCGGTGTAACCCTAGCGTAAGGTAGAGGCTAGAACTTCATGCTGGCTTCGCGAAATTATCACATAGACAGACGATTTGTTGCGGAATCGTAACTTGTCTCATTTGATGAAGTGGGCGGCCGGTCGTTTTTCCGACTCCGCAAAAAAACAAGAAGGGGGCGCTGGGTGCGCCCCCTTCTTTCCCAAGAACCCGTAAAATAACCTACGGGTGAATAGTTCTGCGATCAGGGTTCGTTCGCGTGGAAGCGTCCGAACAGTTTGCCGCCCACGGCATTGGAAGCCGGGATGTGGACTTCCACGGTGTCAGGCGTGGCTGCCTGGTTCACGGTGACGGTTACCCCGTTGGCGGCAGGGCCGCCCGCTTGGGTCACCGGGACATCGGTCCAGTTTCCATCCAGATCGGCATCCCATTGCACATCCAGCAGCACGTTGCCGATCGAGCTTTCCTCGCGGGTGAAGCTCAGCGTCAGGCCATTGGCAGCACTGCCGGCCACGGTAACCAGCGAGGCGGCATCGTTCGCCAGCGGATCGCCGCCGAGGACCCACTCGAGGCCGTTGGCGATTCCATCCTGATCCGGATCCACGTCGAAGCCGGATTCCTTGCCCGGGGAGTCATCGAGTCCCTTCGATTCCGCCCAAGCCATGTAAGGGGTCTGGGTGGTGGTCGAGGTCAGGGTCACGCAGTTCGAGTCGGTGTAATCGAGCGTGAACGTATTCGCTCCCACGGTAACGGTCGCGCCGTCCGGATAGCCAGCGAAGGTGCCGATCAGCGAACCCGAGCTATAATCGATGATCACGAGGCGGGTGCCGGCGGGGACGATACCTGCACCGATTTCACTGAAGCTGACATTCGCTCCGGAGATGTTCATGCTCCCCATCACGGCCACTTGGTCGGCGAAGTCCGAGGTGCTGTCGATTTCCAGCGCCAGCGTCGAGCCAGCGGCGAGGCTGATCGATGGAGCGATGAAGCTGCCGATCGGCGAGCTATCCGGATCACCGGGGGCGAGGGTCGCGCCGGATGCGACGCTCAGGGCGGACTGATCGCTATTGCCGAAGCCCGCGAGGGTGCCCGCATTGATGGTGGTGGCTCCGGTGTAATCGTTCAAGCCGGTCATCACCAGAGTGCCGGTGCCGTTCTTGACCAAGCTGCCGGTGCCGGTGAGCGCGCCATAGAGGCCGATCTTCTTGTCCGCGGTGTTGATGGTGACGGGACCCGTCGTGAGTTCCATCGCCATCAGCGTGCTCCAGTTGTCCGCTGCAGCGATCGTGCCGCCCGCGAGATTGATCTCATAGAGCTGGGTGGCGGTGGTAATGCCGCCTGCACCGATCGTGATCACACCATTGTTGAGGTTGTAGATGCCGGTGCCGCTATTGAGGTTGGCCCCCAGATCGAGCTGGCGCACGTTGATCGCACCCCCGTTGTGGGTCAGCGTCGAGACGATCGGTCCGATGCTGAGACCGAGGCGCTTCGCGCTCATTTCCAGCGTGCCGCCATTCATCTCGTAGCTGGCGGTCGTGCCGCCGTTCGCCGCTGCGCCGATGAAGGCTTCACCCCGGTTGGTCGGATTGTAGGTGACCGTGCCCCCGTTCTGGACGAAGGAGCCACTGCCGCCATCACGGCCGATCACCCAGGCGTCATTGAAGGCGCCGGTCATCGTCAGCGAACCACCGTTCTCGATGGTCACGGTGGAGTTTGCTCCACCGAGATTGCCAATGTAGATCGCGGTGCCACCGGTGCCGGTGATGTTCGTGGTGCCGGTGATGGTGAAGTTGGCATTCACGCCTACCAAGCCGGAGAAGGTATTGGTGCCGCTCAGAACGTGGGTGCCATTGTTGGCGCTCATGCTGCCGGTGAAGGTGTTCTCCCCGCTCAGCGTCGTGTCCCCGAATTCCACCTTGAGGTCGCCGCCTGCCGTGGCGGTGCCACCGAGGGTGAGCGAACCGTTGTTGACCACCACCGCGTTGCCGAAGCTTGCCGGGGCATTCAAGGTGAGTGCGCCGCTGCCGGACTTGGTGAGTGCGCCGGAGGACGCGATCGAGCCGGGGCCGTTGATCGTGTAGTCCACCGTGTCGTTGTTCACGGTGAGGAGTGCGGTCTCGACGTTCGCGGGAACATTCACCGCCGGAGTGGCGGAGCCGGAGTCGTCGAAGGTTACCGCATCGCCATTCGCGAAGGTGGTGGCACCGGTGCCGGCGGTCCAGTTGGCGGCGCTGGTGTTCCAGGCGTTGGTGGTGCCATTGCCTACCCAGGTCAGCTCGCGGCGGCTGGTGCCGAAGACCACATCCGACCACGATTGGCCGATTCGGATTTCGTCATGCTTCACCGTACGGTTGTTAACGAAGGCCGCGAGCGAGATGCCGTTGAAGGACATGTCGGAAGCGTCGATCTTCGCGAGCGTCGGGATGGCGGGCTCGGAGGAGGATAGCGGGTTCTGATAGACGTAGACGTCATCGTTGCCCGGCTTGAAGTCGATGCGCACGACGTAGAGGTTCACCGCGGTGCTACCCGGGCCGATGAGGGTCTGGGTGCCAGCCGTGCGCAGCGTCACATTGGCAGCCATGGTGTCATTGCCGACACCGCCGATGCGTCCCGGGTCGCCAAGGTCGCCGCGGTGGAACTCGAACTCATAGAACAAGCTCGTTCCGTCGGGTTGCTGGAGGAAGCTGATGTAGATCGTTTTTCCATCGGCACCGATGTTGCCGCTGCCATCGACATAGCCTGCGGCACCGAAGCGTCCACCGGGAGAGGTGTCCAGCAAGCGGCCGTCGCGCTGGTTGTTCGGCATGAAGTTGCTGTTGCCGAGCGATTGAGCGTCGTAGCCGCCGGGCGCATTGCTTCCGGCCGCCAGGTTGCCGGCATTCACGCCGGAGCCACCGCCGTTGACGGGGGTCCAAGCCGCGCTCCAGCCGAGGCCGCCGACTTTTCCCGGAAGATTGCCGGAGCCGGTATTGTAGTCGAAGCCCTCGTAAGCCAGCAGGCCGGTTGGCGTCGTCTGCACGGTCACCTGGGCATTCTCGGAAGTCGCCGTGTTTTGCGAGTTCGTGGCCGTGACATGATACAGTCCCGCATCGCCGGCTTGAATGTTGGAGAGGGTAAGGGTAGCACCGGTCGCGCCGGAGATCGGGTTGCTACCCTTGAACCACTGGTAAGAGGGCAGGGGATTGCCGCTTGCCCGTGCCTTCAGCTCCACGGTGCCGCCAGCGTAGCTCGTCGAGGAACGCGGTTGCTGCGCGAAGGTGGGCTGCGAAACCGGTGGAACCACGACGTCTGCCCAGCTTTCGCCCAAGCGGACTTCGTCGTGCGAGACAGTGCGGTCGTTGTTGAACGCACCGAAGGACAGGCCGTCGAAGGACATGTCTGCCGCGCCAAGGCGGGTCAGGGTAGGCACCCCTGGTTCGGTCAGTGACGTCGGATTGCGGTAAACGTAAACGTCGTCGTTGCCATCCTTGAAGTCGATCCGGACGACGTAGAAGTTTGCCTCGGTGGTGCCAGGGCCGATCAAGGTGTGGGTGCCATTGGGCGCGCGCAGGTTCACGTTGTCGCCGCCCTGGTCGTTTCCAATGCCGCCGATCCGCCCGCCATCTCCGAGGTCCCCGCGGTGGAACTCGAACTCGTAGTAGGCGCTGGTGCCATTCGGCTGCTGGACGAAGCTGAGGTAGATCGTCTTGCCGGTGGCACCGATGAGGCCATTGGCGTCGCGATATCCGGCAGCACCGAAGGGGCCGCTTGCGGAGGTGTCGAGCTTGCGGCCCACGCGGCGGTTGCTCGGCAAGTTGTTGCTGGCACCGGTCGAAAGCAGGTCGTATCCGGTCGGTGAGCTGGCTCCCGCGACGAGACTGCCGTCGACGACGTCGGCGCTGCCGTTGTTGACAGTCTGCCAGACGCTGCCCCAGCCGAAGCCGCCGGTATTCCCGGTCAGGTTTCCAGCGCCGGCGGCATAGTCGAATCCCTCGTAGGCCAACTGGGCGGCTTCCGATGTGGAAGGGGTGATCGTGAATCCGGCTAGCAGGGAGGCAATGCTAGTACAGGTTAATCGGGTTGTAAGTGTCATGGGTTAGCGGCTTGGGTTCGACAGGGGTTTATGCGGAGGCCGCGCCTTGGGAGGTGAGCCGTTCCGTCCAGACTGTCTTACGTTCCACAAACGCCCGTGACTTGGCGTCAACAATCCCAAATGTGGCTACGGCCGCATCCTCCTGTCATAGCAGGTTTGACAAAGATGATTACAGATTTGGCCCAGATCGGGCAGGTCCGGGAATCATTTCGGGGCTTCAGAAGAACGCGGGGCGGCGCTCGCCGGAGCCGGGTGAAACCATCCTCGGGATCCCGGTTTCCGGAGGGAAATCGTGTCCGATCCGGGCAATTCCGCCCACCTCGGAAGGCGCGTCCGATGGGGATTTCTTGTTTCCTTCCCGGGCGGAGCCGGTATCGGTTTCCGCATGCGTCTCTGCCACCGGCTTTTGGTTCTTATTTCCCTCGGTTCCGGGCTCCTCCGGGCCGAGGAAGCGGCTCCCGTCAAGGCGGCGGAGCTGATTCCCCCGTATGCCTACTGCGTCGGTTACGTGCTGAGGGACCCCGTTGAAGGGGACATCCATGGAAAAGCCGTGGAAGTGGCCGCCGATGCTCCCAAGACCGAAGCGAAACCGGAAAATCCGCAGGGATTGGGCCGTCCCGCGAATGGAATCCTGCAGGAAGGCGAACCGCTTGTGAATGTCGCTGCCTTGACCGCGCTCACCACCGCTCAGGTCCGTCTGACTCCCGAGCAGGCAAAGCGGGTCCTCACCGCAGCGTCCACCGACGGGAAGCGTTTCCCGGTGATGGAAGCCTACGAGCCACACCACGCCTTCGTCTTTTATTCGGAGCAGGGCCAGCCTCTCGGCTGCGTGGAGCTTTCCCTCAGCTGCAATGCGGTGAAGCTGGGCCCCCAGCCGGGTGCCGCTTCGCAGTCCCTGTCGCGTTTCGACCTGAAATCGATGGCAACCCTGGTTGCAGAGTTGAAACTGCCGCTGACTCCCTACAAGGCCCTGAAGGACTTTGATAAGGACAAGCAGGAGGAGTTGAAGTTCGCCGCGAAGGTAAAGGAAGAGCAGAAGAAGGAGCTCAACCGGATGAAAAAGGAGCTCGAAAAGAAGGCGAAGGACGATCCGGAAGCGGCGAAGGAGCTGGAAGGCGTCCGCGAGAAGATCGAGTTGCTTGAGAAAAAGTAGATTTGCCGGATGGTGGCACCGGAAACGAATCCCTGACTCCGATGGCCACCCTCTATCATCAACTCTGGATCGATGCCCCCGCTTCCCGCGTCTATCAGGCGCTGGCAACGGCCGAGGGGCTTGGAACATGGTGGGCGCCCCACACGGAGGAAAAGACTCCGCAAGGTCTGGTGCTTTCCCATGACCCGGGTGAGAGGCACGGTGAGGTGAGCTTCCTCGTGACAGATCTGGTGCCTGCGCGCAGGGTGGAGTGGGAAGTGATCAGCAAGCATCCCGCCCAAAGCCCCGCGTCCTCATGGACGGGGACGCGCATCTTGTTCGAGCTGTCGGAGGAAAAAAGTCCCGGTGGATGGATCGGACTGGAGGACGACGGGCGAACGCTGACCAAGCTGGAATTCCATCACAACGGCTGGGATGAAAGCAGCCCCTTCCTCGGCTTCTGCAACTTCGCCTGGGGCCAAGTCCTCGGGATGCTACAGAAGCAGTGTGAGGAGTGAGCCTTAGGAAGAGGTCGTCACAGGTTCTTCCAAGGCGTGCTCGTTCGCATCGAGCGCGAGTTCTTCTTCATGCCGCTGGAGCGCCTCCTTCGTGTAGATCCGCGCGCGGATGTCTTCGAAGAGGCAATACACGCAGGGCACGAGCAGGAGGGTGTTGAAGAGGTTGATCAGGCCGCCGAAGGCCAGGCTGACAGCCATCGGGATCAGGAACTTCGCTTGGACGCTGGTTTCCGAGATCATCGGCACCAGGCCGATGAAGCTGGTCACCGAGGTCAGGAAGATCGGCGTGAAACGCGCACGTCCACCTTTCAGGACGGCTTCCCGAACCGTGTGGCCTTCACGCCGGTAGCGGTTCATGAACTCCACCAGTACCAGGCTCTCGTTGATCACCACGCCGGCCAGCGCGATGACCCCGATGATGCTCATCACGCTGAAATTCATCCCGAAGAAGATGTGGCCGATCACCGCGCCGATCATCCCGAAGGGAATCACCGACATCACGATCATCGGCTGGAGGTAGCTCCTCAGCGGCAAGGCCAGCACCATGTAGATCCCGATCAAGGCCAGCACGAAGCCCTTCGAAAGATCGGAGACGCTTTCCCGCTGGTCCTTCTGCTCTCCTTGGAAGCCCCACATCACCGTCGGGAACTTCCGCTTCATCTCCGGGAACACATCCAGCTGCATCCACTCCACCACCTCGTTCGCGTTCGCATTCGGATTGGTGCGATCGATATCCGCAGTGACGTTGATCGAGCGGAAACGGTTGGCGCGTCGGATCAAGGCGTAGCCGCGGCCTTCCTCCGCCTCCGCCGCTTCGACGAAAGGAACCTCGTCACCCTGCGGAGTGCGGATCCTCATATCGGAGAGATTCTGCAAGCTACGGCGTTCCTCGTAGGGATAGCGCACATAGACCCGCACCTCATCGCGGCCGCGCTGGAGGCGCTGCACTTCCTCGCCATAGAAAGCCTGCCGGACCTGACGCGCAATGTCATCGAGCCTCAGCCCGAGCGCTTCACCCTCCGGCGTGACGGCCAGCTTCACCTCGCGCTTGCCTTCCAGGTTGCTGTCCCCGATGTCGATCACGCCTTCCTGCGTGGCCAGTTTCTCCTTCACAAACTCCGCCGCCGCGTCGAGTTGCTCCATGTCCGGCCCCGTGAGTTCCAAGTCCACCGCATTGCCACCCGCGGAAGTCTGCAACTGGAAGGAAAGCTCCACCGCGCCGGGAATCGCTCCGACCCGCTTGCGCCAATCCGCAATGATCGCATCCGCCAGAAGCTCCGGCTTGTTCCGTGAATCCGCGCCCTGCAGCTCCACGGTCACCTCGCCGACGTTCACGCCCTTTGCCCCGCTGAAGCTCAGTCCCGGCGTGTAAGGCTGAGAGCCCACGCTCGAGAGCACGTGCTTGATGATCGGGCGGCCATGCTCGTCCTTGATCTCGCTCTGGATCGCCAGGGCCGCATCCTCCAGCTTGTTGATGGCCTCTTCCGTGGTTTCCACGGGCACGCCGTTCGGCAGGGTCAGCTTCGCGCTGATCACCTCTGCCTCGACACGCGGCATGAACTCGAACTTCACCAGACGTCCGCTACCCAAGAGGCCGAGCGTGATAAAAAGCACCGCCGCAAAGGCCGCCACCGTCGCGTGCCGCCAATAGACCAGCTTCTCCAGCAGCGGGCCGTAGATGCCCCTCACGAAGCGATCCAGGCTTCCCGCGATCTTCTGTTGCAGGCGCAGGAAGAAATTCGGGTGGTTCGGATCCACCGGTTTCAGGTGCGCGAGGTGCGATGGCAAAATGAGGTTCGTCTCGATCAGGGAGACCAGCAGCACCGGGATCACGATCCACGGGATCTGCCGCCAGATGTTTCCGCTGACCCCCTGCACGCCGAACATCGGCATGAAGGCGATCATCGTCGTGAACACCCCGAAGGCCGCCACGCTCATCACCTCCCAGGTACCGCGCGGAGCCGCGAGGTGTGCAGGCTCACCCGCGTCGATGCGTTCGTTCACCCGCTCTCCCACCACGATCGCGTCATCGGTCACGATGCCCAGCACAAGGATGAAGGCGAACAGCGAGATCATGTTGATCGAGATGTCGCCGTAAGGCAGGGCGATCAAGGCACCCGCGAAGGCAATCGGAATCCCCAGCGCCACGTGAAAGGCCAAGGCCGGCCGCAGGAAAAGCGCGAGCGAAATGTAAACGAGGATGAAACCTTGGAAACCGTCGTTCAGCAGCAGGTCGATGCGGCCTTCGAGCAAGACCGCTTCATCGTTCCAGATCTCCAGATTGACGCCCTTCGGCACATGGGACGCCTTCTCGCTCACGAAATCACGCACCAGATTGGCCACCCGCAAGGTATCCTCCTCACCGGTGCGGAAGACATTCAGAAGGATCGCGGGATGTCCGTCGTAGCGGGAATAAAGATCCTCCTCCTTGAAGCCATCCACCACCTTGGCGACATCCCGGAGCTTCACCACGCTGCCATCGGGGCGGGTGAGGACGGTGATGTCCTCGATCTCCCCGGCTTCGTAGCGGCGGTTCTGCGCACGGATGAGAATTTCACCCGCATTCGTCCGCACCGAGCCGCCGGGCAAGTCGATGGATGTCGAGCGCACGGCATTCGCCACCTGCTCGAAGGTCATCCCATACTCGCGCAGGATCTTCTCGGAAACCTCGATCGAGATCTCGTGATCGCGCACGCCCACCAGTTCGATCTGCGTGATCTGAGCCTCGCCCAGCACGGTATCCGCCGCCTTGTTCTTGATCTTGTCCCAAGTTGTCGCTGGTGCCTTGCCCTTGTATGCGAGCAAATCGTCGCGCACACCCTCTGCCAGCGCCCGCAGCGTGCGCTCATCGGTATCCGCGGTCACCGCGATGCTCATCACCTGGTGCTTCAAAAGCACGTCGGCGATGATCGGCTTTTCCACGCTCTCCGCGAAATTCTGGATCGCATCGACGCGGCTCTTCACGTCGTTCAGCACCTTCCGGGTATCCTTTCCGGTGCTGACTTCCACGACCACCACGCCCATCCCTTCCGTGCTGGTCGAGGTCAGGCGCTCGATGCCATCGAGGTCCTGGATCGCTTCCTCGATCGGCAAGCAAACGCCCTTTTCCACCTCCTCCGGCGTCGCATTGGGATAGGGGGTCTGGACCGTGATGTAGTTCGAGGAGATCTCCGGGAAGATCTCCTTCTTCAGGCGGATCCAGGTCACAAGGCCACCCACCAGCAGGGCGAACATCAGGAAGTTTGCCGCGACCTTGTTTCGCGCCCAAAAGAAGATGAGGCCTTTCATTGCTCGCTGCTTTCAGGGCTGACCGCTTTTCCGTCACGGGAAACGACCTTCACCTCCATGCCTTCGATCACCGCAGTCAACGCGGTCACGCAGAGTTGCTCGCCGTCCTCGATTCCCTCGGAAACCAGCACGTCATCCTTCTCCGTGCGCACCACCTTCACTTGGCGCGTCGTCACCGTATGGCCATCGCCCACCACCATCACGCGGTCGCTTTTCACAAAGGCCCGCCGGGGCACCCGCACCACGTGATCGATCGTCAAACCCTCGATCTCCGTGTGGACGAACTGGCCGGGCAGGGGGGCGTCCTTCATCTTTCCATCGATGCGGGCCACCACGATGATCGAGCGGTTCGCGCGCTGGATCTCACCTTCGGTGCGGTCTACCACCGCCTTCCAGGATCGATCGGTTCCGCCGGACTCGGTGAGCGTGATCTCCTGGCCGCGCAGGTTGAAGAATGCCGCATCCTGCCTCGGCACCGGCAGCCGCACTTCCAGGATGTCGGTCCCGTAAAATTCGGCGAGGGGCGTTGCCTTGCCCACCCGGGTACCCAGATCCACCAGCTTCTGGCGGATGCGCCCATCGTAGGGGGCGTGGAGCTTCGTGCGCTCCAGATCCCGCATGGCGCGGTCCACGGCCGCCTGCATCGCATCGACCTTGGCACGCGCCGCGGCCAATTGCGGAATGCGGCGCACTAGGTCGTTCGGCGTCTGGCCCGGTCTTGCGATCCGCTCCCAGTCGCGCTCCGCCTGCTCGGCCCGCATTTCTTCCTGCACCACCTGCAGTTTGGCATCGGCGAGGGATGCCTCCGCCTGGGCAAGCGCGGCCTTGTAGTCCGAGGGGTCAATCTCTAACAGGACCTCCCCGGTTTTGAAATTGCCGCCGACCTCGTAATCCGGGGACACGGCGATCACCGTCCCTTCGACTTCCGCGGCAGCCCGCGTGACGGTTGCCGGTTCCACCGTCCCCTGCGAGGGGATCATCACCTTCAAGTCCAGGCGGCGGGCCGTCACCAGCTCCACCTCATGCACCGGCTTGGGAGGGTTCGACGGCTCGGGCGTCTTCCTTAACTTCATCAATCCGGCGGCCACAAACAGGCCCCCGATAAAAATCACTACGGCAATCGCAATGCGAACGATGCGTTTCATGGAGCGGGGTATCTAGGGACCGCGCAATACCACATCCCCGCCAAGGGCGAGGTGGAGGTTCACGCGGTTGTCTAACAAAAGTCTGCGGACCGTGACCAAGGCCGACGAAGCCTGAATCTCCTGGTTCTGGGAAGCCAGATAGGTGAGCACGCCACCGGTGCCATTGCGGAACTCCTCGTTGGAGCGCTCGGAGGCATCTTCAGCCAGCGTCACCGCCTGTTCGAGTTCGGCCACTTGGCGGCGCAAATAGATCTCGGTGACCAACGCCTGCTCCACCTCGCCAAAGGCATCCAGAGTCACGCGCTGGAGATCTGCCACGGCCTCGCGCTCGGCGGCATCTGCCTGCTCGATCCCGCCGCGGATTCGTCCGCCTTGGAAGATGGGTTGGGCAAGGCTTCCTCCCAGCGACCACACGCCGGCCGAACTGCTGAGGATCTTCTCCAGCTGATCGGTCGAGGTGCCGAGGCTGCCGGTCAGGCTGATGCTCGGGTAGAGCGCCTTTTCCGCCTGATCCGCTCGACGACCCGCAGCGGCCAAGCGTCTCTCTGCCGCGAGCAGATCCGGGCGACGCAGCAGCAGCTCCGAGGGCAGGCCCGCCGGTGGGGGTGGAGGTAGCTTCGGCAGCTTCGCCGCAGTGGCGACATTGCCGGAAGGATAGCGGCCTAACAAAAGCTCAAGCTGTCGCAGTGCGCGTTCGCGCTCGCCCTTGCGGCTTTCGAGTTCCGACTTCGCGGAGGAAAGTTCCGTCTCGGTCAGGCGCACCTGCGCTGCCGAGCCGCCATCTTCCGCGATTGCCCGCTCGAAGCGCTCGCGAACGAGAGTCGTCGATTCGCTGCGCGAGTTCACGTTCCGCTCGGCCAGCGCCACTTGCTCGTTGGTCTCGGCGACGGCCAGCCATGCCTTGGAAACTTGCGCGGCCAAGGACGCACGCAGCGCCCGGTCCGCCTGTGCTTGCGCCTCGGCATCGGCGATTGCGGCTTCCGTGCCGGCCTTTGCCTTGCCCCACAGATCGACTTCCCACGCCGCCTGCAGGGAGACGCCGAAGCTATTGCTAGTCGATCCGCCGTTGACTCCGGGAATGCCGCTGAAGTTCTGCTTCTGTCGGGAGCCCTGTAACCCCGCACCTACGGTCGGCAGCCTTTCCGCACCGGCGATCTTCGCCACCGCGGCCGCCTGGTCCACCCGGGCCGCGGAGGCTTTCAGGCTCGGATTCGCGCTGTGTGCTTCGGAGATCAGGGACTCCAAAGGAGAACCTCCGATCTTCCTCACCCAGTGGTGATCGACACCCGCACGGGCTTCCTTGGTCGCTGACCAAGAGCCCGGAATGTCTCCGGCTTCGCCACTCCGGGAGGGTGGCGATTGAAGGGCGCAGGCACCGAGCAGTGCCGCCATGACGATGGCGCTCGCGCGGGAGGGATGCATTCAGGGATGCTCTGTTAGAACGGGAACTCCTCCTGCGGCCCCTTCGGTTTGGACTCTTCGGAGGATTCCTCGATGCCCTGGCGCATGCCAGCAGCGGTAAAGCGGATAAAACGTGAGAGCGTTTGTTCCATGGTGGGGTTCCCGGACTCTCCCGAGGAAAGCCGGAGGACCGTCTCGGAGTGGGCCATCGTATGGATCATGGAGCCGGACATCAGATGCATGCGCCACCAGATTTCATCGGACGAGAGGCCCGGCAGGGCTTTCGTGAAGGCCTTGTGGAAGCGACCCACCATCGTCATGAAAAGGCTCTCCACCACGGGTGGAAGCTCGCAGCCCTGCTGGCCGAACATGCGGCCCATGAGCTTGAAGAATAGTTTTTCGGAAAGCTCCGAGCGGCGCACCTGCGTCGCGAAGGGGCGGATGAAAGCATCCAGGATTTCCTCCACGGCGAGTGCCTTGCCCGCGGCCCGGCGCTCCAGTGCCTCGAGCCGGGCGAGTCGCTCCTCGCTCACCGGATTGATGTACCGGGCCATGACCACTGCCACCAAGCCTTCACGGCTGCCGAAGTGGTAATTTACCGCTGCCACATTGGCCGCGGCCTTCGTTGTGATGTCCCGGACAGACACCCGGTCAAATCCCTCGTCTGCAAACAAGGCTTCCGCCGCTTCGATCAGACGCTGTTTCGTCGCAACCTTCGAATCACCAGCTACCGCGCTCATGGAGGCAAAATTGATTCAAGCGGACCGGGTGTCAAACGAACGATTTAATATTTACCTGAGGGTGTTGCGTAAATCGCTTATCTGTATAGGATTGCGAGCTTGTGAAAATTTTCACAAGCTCCCGTTGAATTCCTTCACTTATCTGCGAGACTTCTGGCATGGCAGCCACGGAGAAGAATGTGAGCCGCGTTTTGATCATCGGAGGAGGCTTCGCGGGCCTCGAGTGTGCAAGAACTCTCGCCGGGGATTCCCGCTTCTCCGTCACCTTGGTGGACCGAACCAACCACCACCTCTTCCAGCCCCTTCTTTATCAGGTCGCCACCGCGTCCCTCGCGGCACCGGACATCGCCCGCTCGATCCGTCAGATCTTGGAAGACGCGGAGAACGTAACCGTGCTGATGGATGAGATCACGGCGATCGACCCGGTGAAAAAGACCGCCGAGGGGAAGTCGGGCCACCATTTCGAGTATGATTACCTGCTCCTCGCTGTTGGCGCGCGGACTTCCTACTTTGGCAAGACCGAGTGGGCGGAAAACACTTTGGCTCTAAAGTCGCTCGCCGATGCCCAAGCGGTGCGGCGCACCGTGCTCTCGAATCTTGAGAGAGCGGAACTCACCGATGACGAGGCCGAGCGCAAGCGCCTCATGACCGTGGCCATCGTTGGCGGTGGTCCCACCGGCGTGGAGCTTTCGGGTGCCTTTGCGGACCTCGTGCACCGCTCGCTGCGCTCGAATTTCCGCCGCATCGATACCTCGAAGCTGCGCGTCGTCCTGATCGAAGGATCGGCCCGGGTGCTCGAGGCCTTCGATGAGGACCAGAGCGAATACACCCGTCAGCGTCTGAAGGAGATCGGCGTCGAGGTCTGGACCGGGATGCGCGTGGACGACGTGAAGAAGGGAGTTCTCCATTTCACCGATGGCACCGTCCTGGAGTCGGAGGCGATCATCTGGGCGGCAGGCGTGGAAGCCCAGCCGCTGACCGCGATGCTCGGCGTGCCCTTGGCGGATCGCGGCGGACGCATCACTCCGCAGGCTGATCTCTCGCTGCCCTGCATGCCGGATATCTTCGTCGCCGGAGACATCGTACGCATGAAAGATGCGGATGACAAACCGGTCCCCGGACTCGCTCCCGCCGCTTCGCAGATGGGCCGCCATATCGCGAAGATCCTGAAGCGGGAAAAGGATCGCCCGGGCGGACAGCGGGATCCCTTCTACTACCTCGACAAGGGCTTCATGGCCATTATCGGGAAGAACCATGCGGTGGTGAAGGCCGGGAAGCTGAAGATGCGTGGGATTCTGGCTTGGTTCGCCTGGCTCTTCATCCACATCGCCTTCCTCATCGGCTTCCGAAACCGCCTTTCGGTCTTGCTTGGTTGGGCCTTCGCCTACATCCGGGACAACCCGGAAGCGCGGATCATCGTCAATCCACCGGGCACCAAGGTGCAATAAGCCCGGCCATTCCCGCTTGAAATTGGAATCAAGCGGGCTGTTCATCCCTCTGAAAACGAACGAATCGCCTCTTCGGCGCCGTTAAAACCTGCAAGCGTCCATGTCTTCCAAGAATCTCACCATCGCCGGAGCTGTCGTCCTCGCCAGCGCGGGAGCCTTTTTCGCCGGTCGCATGACGGCACCGGCCGGGAATGCGACTGCGGACAAGTCCGCCGCGGAATCCCAGATGTCCGGCAAGTCCTCCCGCCGCTCGCTGGGTGGCGGCGAGAGCAGCGGCAGTCTTTCCGGTGCGCGCGATGGCGCGCGCGGCGAAGCGAAGGGTGCCACGGCAAGGGGCGAAGCCGCGGTGGCGAAGATGGAGGAAATGATGCGCCTGAGCGATCCGATGGACCGGAACAAGGCTTGGATGGAATTCATCAATTCCATCGATCCCGCTGAATTCGAGTCGATCGTTGCCTCCTTCCGCGGGCTCGGCATGACGAACACCCGGATGACCGAGTATTCGATGCTGCTCAGTGCTTGGGCGAAGAAGGATCCGCTTCAAGCCTTGGCCTATGCCGAGGCGAATACCGGCAATCGCTTCGCGCGGAACACCATCCTCAGCACTTGGGCGGCTTCCGATCCCGATGGCGCGATCCGCTGGGCGCAGGAACACTTCAATGGCGATGAAGAAGACGGGAATCCTTGGATGATCGGCGTGATCCAGGGGCTCGCGGGCACTGATCCGGTGCGCGCTTCCCAATTGCTGACTTCGATGAATTTCTCCGAGGAGCGCGGGGAAGCGATGGCCGCGCTGCTGCCCACCATCCTTGCCCAAGGTCCCGAGGCGGCCCAAGCGTGGGCGACTGCCATCACCGATGACAATCTGAAGCAGGGCGCGATCGGCCGCGTGGCGGAAGCTCTCGCCGCGAAGGATCCCGCCGGCACCGCCGCATGGCTTGCCGAGAATCCGGGCGAGGCTGCGCAGCGTTCGATGGACAATGTGCTCTCCACGTGGATGGAGCAGGACAAGGACGCCGCCATGGCCTATTACAAGACTCTGCCGAGCGGTGATGTCCGCACCAATGCCCTGCGCGGGGTGGCTTCCAGTTTGGCCTTGGAGAATCCCCAGGCTGCTGCCGATTTCCTCGATCAGAACGCCGCCTATGCGAATGACCGCGTGTATCAGCAGTTTGCTTGGAGTTCCTTTGGTCAGGCACCTGATCTCGCCGCGAATTACATCGGGAAGATTACCGATGCCCGCGAGCAGGAGCGCATGTATGACCGCATGATCGGCGGCTGGATGCGCCGTGATTTCAATGCAGCCACCAACTGGATCAACTCGACCTCGCTTCCCACGAATGTCTCCGAGCGTCTCCATCGCCGCGTTCAGCAGATGCAGGAGCGCCAACAATAATATCGAGGTAACCGGGATCGGCTTTTCGAAAAGAGGCGGGGTTTTCCCGCCTCTTTTCCGTTTCCATGGGGCGACCTTCATCACAAGCTCCTCTTGTGAACGGTCATCTGCTTTTGCTCGGCGTCCAAGGTCCGGAAATCACTCCGGAAGAAGCCGCGCTCTTTCGCAAGCTGCAGCCCGCAGGCTATATCCTCTTCGGGCGAAACATCGTCAGCGCCGTCCAGACCCGGAAGCTTACCGATGATCTCCGCGATCTCTCGGTGGATGAGCCGATCCTCGCGATTGACCAGGAAGGCGGCCGGGTAACTCGCACCAAGGACATCGCCCCGGCCTTGCCCTCGGCCAATGCATTCGCGGCGAAAGGGGATCCGCTTCTGAGCGCCCGCGCCGGTGTGCTCATCGGTGACCAGCTTCGCCTGCTCGGCTTCAATCTCGATTTCGCGCCGGTTCTCGATCTCGATCATCATCCCGGCGTCCAGAATGCTCTGCGCGGGCGGTGCTGGGGACGTGATCCACAGAAGGTGATCGATCATGCGGGCAGCTGGAACCGCTGGCTGCGAAAGCGCGCCGTGCGCTCCTGTGCCAAACATTTCCCGGCATGCGGGCGCGCCCTCTCCGATCCTCACTTCGATCTTCCGGTGAGCGATGCCACCATTCCGGACCTGCTGAAGGAGGACATCATTCCCTACACCGCACTCATGCCCGAGCTGGATGCGGTGATGTTGGCCCACGTGCTTTTCCCGGCCATCGATCCGGATCGCCCGGCATCGCTCTCGAAGCGCATCGTCACCGGCCTGCTCCGCGAGCAACTCGGCTTCGACAAGCACCTGGTCCTGACCGATGACCTCGACATGGGGGCCATTGCGGATCGCTACAAGGACAACAGTGATGTCGTCGCGGCTATCGAAGCCGGGAATGATCTGGCGATGATCTGCCATCGCACCGAGCGTGCGGAAGCTGCGGCCAAGGAACTCGGCAAGCTTTCGTCCTACGCCATCGAAGGTCAGGAAAAGCGGCTTGCCCGCTTCCGCAAGAAACTTCACGGCCCGCTGAAATGGTCGGAGGAAAAGTGGGAATCTCTCAACAAGGAGATCGATGAACTCGTGGCCAAGGTCCCCGAGCTGGGCAGCGAGCTGCCGAATTCTCCCGTCGCAGACTACTGAGGGGACCATTGGGGTTTCTTCTCCTAGTGCCTCCCCTCCGGTAGAACCACCGGCAAAGCGCTCACGCGCTTCCAGTGCAGCAGGCCCGCCTGTTATTTTTCTTGATATAACAGGCGGAACAGGTGCCTGCCTCCGGCTGATTTTTCCGAATCAAGCCCGGACTGCACGACCGGGGCCCACTGGGAAAAGTTCCGGAAGCTCCGGCCCCTGCTAGCCTGGGAGCATGCCTCGCTTCTCCTGGTTCCCGGTCATCCAGACCATCGCGCACAAGAAGCTCGCCGGTCGCCGCCGAGAGACGACGACCGGCGATGCCCGGTTGCTACCGGGTCGGCCTATGGAGGGGGAAAGGCAAAGGGCAGCGCATGGCTGATCGCCATTGGCACGACCGACTTATGGCTCTCGCCCTCGAAAATCCGGTATTCAGAGGACAAGCCATGTCCGCGCAGTGCTTCCAGGCGCCACGCAAGCTCGCGAGTGTTGTCGACCATCTTGCGCCTTGTGATCTTGAGGCGATGCTCCTCCCGCTCATCTTCCGGCCATGCTGCCTCAATGCGGGTCAGCGATTGTTCCAGCGATCCCGCGGTCATCACCAGTCGCGCCTTCACCGGAGACTTCGCCACCCGTTCCGCAAACGCGGCTTCCTCTTGCAGCAGGTAGCGGTTGTTCCACCATACCGAGGGGCTGGAAGCGATGTAGCTCTGGAAGGCATCCGTGTGCGTGAAGAGCACATGCAGGGCGAAGAGTCCTCCGTAGCCATTTCCCATCAGGGTCTGGCGCTCGCGATTCACCGCGTACTTCTTCTCGATCACCGGACGCAGCTCCGTGTCGAGGAACGCGAAGAATTTCTCCGCGCCTCCGCCTTCGCGCGGCGGGTAAGGCTTGCCATTCCGATAAGTCTCGGGCGGGCCGGCAGGGGAGGGCAGGGTATAGTCCAGATCCCGGCGCGATTCGCCCCCGTAGCCGATGCCTACCACGATGCCGGGCGTGATGCCGTTGTGCTTCGAGAGCTTTCCGGTGCCCGCTTGAAGCCGCAGCACGCTCGTTACTACGGGGAAGAGTTCGTCGCCATCCAGCACGTAGGTGATGGCATGCCCGCCTTCCGGGGGCTTGCCCTCCGGCAGCGAGACCATGATGCGATACTCTCCGCACTGCTGTGATTTCAGGACGAACTCCTCACAACGATCCAATTGGAAAGGTTTGGCTGCGACCTCTTGTGCCAAAAGGGAAGCCGGTGGGGCACAGGTCAGGACAAGGGCGGGAATCAAGGAACGGATCATCACCAGGAATAGCTGAGGTTGAGATTGATGCTACGGCCCGGGCCGTAGTTCGCGGACGAAACGGTTTCCGCCTTCGCCACATAGGTCTTGTCGGCGATATTGCTAGCGGTGAGCGAAACGCGCGTGCCTTCCAGCGCGGAACTCAATTTGCCGAGGTCGTAACGGATGCCTGCATCGACCAAGGTGTAGGACGGGATGTGATAGACGTTCGCGTTGTCGCCGAACCGATCACCGACGTAGCGGACACCGCTGCCGATTCCCAATCCCTCGAGCGGCCCGCTTTGGAAGGTGTAGTCGAGCCACAGCGAACCGGTATGGGATGGCACGTTCGCGAAATCGTTGCCCAGATTGCCGTCGTTGTTCTTGGTGATCTCGGACTCCATGAGCGTCCAGCCACCGGTAAGGGCCAGGCCTTCTGCCAAAGCTACCTTTGCCTCGAGTTCGACTCCCCTCAGTTCGATCTCGCCCGTCTGGGTTTGGTAGAGGGGATCGCTGGGATCCAGTGTCAGCACATTCTCCTGGGTGAGTTGGAAGGCGGAAACGGTAAAGAGCGCGTTGAAATCCTTCGGCTCATACTTCACGCCGACTTCGAATTGCTCGCCCTCGCTCGGGTCAAAGGGCGCGCCATTGGCATCGGTTCCGGATACCGGCTCGAAGGATGTCGCATAGCTGGCATAGGGCGCGATTCCGGAGTCGAAAAGGTAGAGCAGACCCGCACGACCTGTGTAGGCGTCGCTATCGGTAATCGTTGTCGCCTTGGTGATCGTGTTGAGAAGCTCGATGTCGGAGTTGTCGTAGCGCCCACCCAGCGTCAGGTGCCATCCTCCCCACTTCATTTGCTCCTGCACGTAGATGCCTTTCTGGCTCTCTGTCACATCCTGGGCTACCTGAGGCGTGAAGGGAGCCGTGATGCCGGTGTAGATCGGGAGGAAGATGTTGATCGGCGGCACGTTGTTGGTGCCGGTGCGCAGGTGCGTCCATGCCCCACGGATGTAGTCGAAGCCCGCAAGCATGGTGTGCTCCACCTCGCCGGTGGCGAATTCCGCCTGAAGCCGGGAATCGATGGTGAAGTTATGCGAGTCGCCGATGCCGCGAACCGCCCGGCGAGACATCATCCCGCTGGCCGTCGGAACCGTGCGGCCCGCTACCACGCCTTCGTAGAACGTGCTCACGTCGGCGAAGCGGGCGTTCTGTTGGAAACTCAGGACCTCGTTGAAGCGGTGCTTGAGCTCGTAGCCAAGAGACCACTGGTCGCGGTCGAAGGTATTGTGATCCGGCTCGCCCAAGAAATTCCCACGGCGGATGTAGCCCAGCGGTGCGGGATAGAGTGTCCCGGTGACCGGAAGGAATTGGTAGGTCGAGCCACCGCGGTCTTCCTGATACGCCGCGAGCAAGGTCAGCGAGGTGTCCTCCGAGAGGTTCCACGTGAAGGATGGCGCGATGAATTTCCGCTCCAGATCCGTGTAGTCGACCTGCGAACCACCGTCCCGATAAAGACCGGCGATGCGATAGAGGAAATGCCCCTCCGCATCCAACGGGCCGCTGCTGTCCGCCGCCACCTGCCAGGTATCGAAGCTGCCGTACTGCACCGAGGCCATGCCGCGGTGGTGTGCCGTCGGGCGCTTGCTCACCTGGTTGATCAAGCCGCCGGGAGCCACTTGTCCGTAGAGAACAGCGGAAGGACCTTTGAGCACCTCGATGCTCTCCATGCCGAAGACATCAAACTGGCTGCGGGTCCACTGGCCACCCGTTGGGACGCGCAGACCATCGCGATACATGTTGGCAGAAGTACTGCCCGCATCGTAGCCACGGATCAAGATGTCATCGAAGCGGCTGTCCTCGCCGCCCACGCCAACCACCACGCCCGGCGTGTAGGTCAGTGCTTCCGCCACGCTTTGAGCACCGCGACGTTCAATCTCTGTACGGCTCACCACCGACACCGATTGAGGGGTTTCCAACAGGGGGAGGTTCGTCTTGGTCGGGGCCTCGGCGATCTTCGCCACCGGGCCTTGCGGCTTGCTGGCCTCGACCACCATCTCCTCCAGAGGCTTTGGCGGGGAAGCTGCCTCTTGGGCGAAGAGGCTATGGGACGTAACGAGGGCGGTCGTCAAAGAAAGGGCAAGAAGGCGGGAGCGCGAAACACTCTCGCGAGGGGAATGGAATCTCATGTGGTCTGTTAGAACGTCGCTAGGGGAACGGCCGGAAGAGCGAACCGCCCGTCGAGAACGTGCATCGATCCTTATCGATTAGGTTTAATTGCCGGTTTTCTTGGTTTTAAACGCGGATTGACGCCATATTGCCTTCTCTTGTTGGACTGCCAAACCCCGCCGTAAGGGAGCTGGGAGGAAGGCCTGTTGCTTTACCCTGAATGCGAAATGCGGAACCTCCGTCCTCCGTCTTTGACTGCGAATTCGTCCTCTCCGCTCTTTCCTCACCGCTCGCCCTCCTCCATCCTCCGCACATGAAGCCCCGCCGCCGCGAGCATGAAGCCCGTGACAACCGCCACGCCCGGAAAAACGAGCCTGAGTCGTCGTCTTCCTCCGTGCCGTCGCTCGATGAAGACGACCTGATGCAGATCGTGGCGGAGAAACCGGTTCCCTTCATTCTGATCCTCGATTGCGTGCAGGACCCGCATAATCTCGGTGCCATTCTCCGCACTGCCGATGGGGCCGGCATTCACGCCGTGGTGGCACCGAAGGACAAATCCGCCAGCATCACCGAAACGGTGCGCCGCATCTCGGTGGGTGCAGCCGACCATGTTCCCTTTGTCCAAGTGACCAACCTCGCGCGGACCATGGAGCATTTGAAGAAGGCCGGCGTGTGGATCGTCGGAACCACCGATCACACCGACAAGCTGATCTACGATCTCGATCTGAAGGGGCCGCTCGCTCTAGTGCTCGGCGCGGAAGAGAAGGGCATGCGCCGCTTGACCGAGGAAAACTGTGACTTCCTTGCGAAGATCCCCATGTCCGGCCAGGTGGAATGCTTGAACGTTTCCGTCTCCGCGGGTGTCTGCCTTTACGAAGCCGTCCGCCAGCGGACCCTCGCGAAGGCATGATCGCCCCGGTCCGCATTCTCTCCGATTTGCACCTCGGCCACCGGGTTTCCCGGATTCAGTCGGTGGAGAGCCTGCGTCCCCTCATTGCCGGTGCGGGCACCGTGGTCTTCAATGGCGATACCTGGCAGGAGTTGGCGCGTCCTTTTCGCGAACGCTCTTCGGAGATGCTGGAAGAGCTAAAGGAGCTCTGCGCCGAAGAAGGAGCCGAGCCGGTTTTTCTCTCTGGCAATCATGACCCCGGATGGCCCGGGCCTGGCTGGATCGAACTCGCGGAGAAACGCATCCTTGTCACTCATGGCGATGCCTTTTTCGCCGAAGGCTCACCCTGGAGCCGGGAGTCCTTCACCCGGCATGAACAAGTGAGGGAGCTCTGGGAGCAGCACCAAGCTGCGAATGGCGACCCTGCCGTGCGAATCGAGCTTGCCCGGAAAATCGCCATCGTCCTGCGGGCCGCCGAGTATCCGAAAGGAAGACATCTCTGGCAACGCGCCATGGATGCCGTGCGCCCACCTCGCCGGGCTTTCGAGATGCTGCGCGTGTGGGCGATGCAAGCGGACGCTGCCGCCCATTTCGCCGAACGCTACTTCCCTGACGCCCAGATCGTCGTGAAGGGACACTTCCATCGCTCCGGTGTCTGGAAAAAGCGCGGCAAGCTCATCGTGAATCTCGGCGCCTTCATGAATCCCTGCCCCGCCTATTGGGCGGATTTCGATGGCAACCAATTCCGTTGCGGAAAGGTCGACGAAGGCAGGGAGTACCGGATGGGAAATGTCTTCGGCGTGTGGCGGCTGACGAAGTAGCGCGGCTTCACGCCTGACCCAGCATCCATGAGATGTGGGGGGTGTAGTAGTCCGGCTCCAGCAGGAAAGAGTCGTGGCCCTTGTCCGAATGTACCGTGAGGTGCATCACGTTGACCTTCGCGTCCTCAAGATGCTTCGAGAGCTCGGTCTGCTCTTCCGGATAGATGCAGAAGTCGGAGTCGATCGAGAATACCAGCCACTTCTGTCCGGCCTCGGCACAGCGTGAGAAGAGGTCTGCGGGCGTCTCGGCATCGCCTTCGTGAGCGCCGTCATAGCGGGACCACATGTCATTGATGCGGAGATAGGTGTTCGCGTCGAAACGCCTCACGAACTTCTTCCCCTGATGGAGCATGTAGCTTTGGAACTGATCGCGCACCCGGTACCACACGAGGATGTCATCCGGCTGCACCACGTCCTGGCGCGCGCGCCGTTCGATGGCATCGAGGTGGACGAAGGTCTTGTGGGAGATCATCCTCGCCAGTGCCAAACCGTAGAGCGGTCCACTATTGTCATAGTAGTCGCCACCGTTGAAATGGGGGTCGTTCTCGATCGCGAGGATCTGCTCGAAAAGGATCAGCTTGTTCAAGACCGTGGTCTTGTAGCCGGAGGCGATCGAAATGACGTTCTTCACCCGCTGCGGGAAGCGCGTCGCGAAAGTAAGCGCGATGAGCCCGCCGACCGAAGGGCCGACGACCGCGTGGAGTTTGCCGACGCCGAGATGATCCAGAAGCTTGGCTTGCACTTCAGCTTGGTCGGCTGCCGTCACGTGCGGGAAGGCGGAGCCCCAAGGCTTGCCGGTCGCCTCGTTGATCGAGGCCGGTCCGGTCGAGCCGTAGCAGCCGCCGAGATAGTTCGCGCAGATGATGAAAAAGCGGTTCGTATCGAGCGCTTTGCCCGGCCCGATCATGTCGCTCCACCAACCCTCGTGCATTTCCGGTTGCCAGAGCTGGCCGGTCCCGGGGATTTGGGGATTGAAGCCGCTGGCATGGTGGGAGCCGGATAGGGCGTGGAAAAGCAGGATCGCGTTTGTCCCTTCCGCATTCAACTCGCCCCAGCTTTCGTAAGCCAGCGTGGCTGTGGGAAGCTCGCCGCCTTCGCGCAGGCGGATAGGTCCATCATTGATGGTGAAGAACTGGGTCACGGTATCCGCCACGGCGCGCTGGATCTACGCCGGGGGACCGGGCTTGGCTAGTCCAATTAGGTAAGGCTCAGTTGGAACGGGGATCGTCCGGAGCTTCGGCCAACACCCGGTGGTAGGGAGAAAGGGAGCGCAGGATGCCTGCCCAGAGGTCCCGGTCGTGGCTTTGGCCCAGCAGATCCGCGGTCGGACGGGTGGTGATCCAGGTATTCCGGCGGATTTCCCCTTCAAGCTGGCCCGCGGTCCAGCCAGAGTAACCGACGAAGGCGCGGACCAAGGTTCCTGGCTGGCGGCTGCGGCGGATCGCCTGTTCCACGGGAATCCGCACATGCCACTTCAGGCGTTCGTCCTCCGTCCACCAGAAGGCAGAAAAGGTCAGATGCTCCTTGGAAACCGGCCCGCCGAGGTGCACCGCGATGTTCTTGAGCGGCTCAAAGGCTTCCTCTTTCAGGAAATCTCCAACGTTGTGGCCGGTAGGATGATTGAGGATCAGGCCAAAGGCTCCCTCCTCCGCAGAATGGTCTGCGAGCAGGATCACCGAACGGTCGAAAATCCCGTCGTGAAGGGACGGGTCCGCGAGCAAGATCTTGCCCTGCAGTTGGATCGGTGCATTGGCTCCGGGGTCGCTCATTCTTTTGTTGGAAAATACTCCCGAGAGCTCTTTTCGCCAATGGGAATAAGGGACTGCTTTGGAGTGCCCAGGCTGGGTGGAAGCACGAAGGATGCCCTGTTGGAGGGGGGAAAGGTTCATTCTCCTTCGGTTGCCGGGGTGGCCCGGCCGTGGCCACTCACGTTCGCCCCATCGCCTCGCTTCAGGGTGAGGAAGGTCGCTGAGCTGGCGATGCTCACCACGCCCAACAGGAGATAGGCCTTGTGAAGGGCGGGCACCAGGGTCTCGGAATCCGAGCGATCGATTCCGCCGAGGAACCAGGCTGTGACCAGGGAGGCAAAGGCGATGCCGAAGCTGATGGAAAGTTGCTGGGCAGTGCTTGCGATCGTGCTCGCGTCACTCGCTTCCGCATCACTGGTATCCGCATAGGCCAGCGAGTTCATGGCGGTGAATTGCAGGGCTGAGACCGTACCTTGGATGGCGCTGAAGATCAGGATCACCCATACCGGGGTTCCCGGTCCCACGCGGGAGAAGGCCGCGATCATCAGGCCGATCAAGATGGTGTTGTAGACCAGCACCTGTCGGTGGCCGAAGGTTCCCAGGATCCGCTGCACCAGCAGCTTCATGCCGATTGCCGCCAGCGCTTGCGGCATCACCAGCAGGCCCGCCTGCCATGGCGTGAACTTCATCCCGAGCTGATAGAGCAGAGGCAGGAGGAATGGCATGCCGCTAATGCCCAGCCGCGTGACGAAGCCCCCGACGACCGACACCCGGAAGGTGCGGATGCGCAGGAGATCCACCGGCAGCAGCGGTTGGGGGAAACGCTTCGCGTGCCAGAAGTAGGCTCCGATCAGCAGCAGTGAGATCGCCGCGAGGATGCTGACCCCGAGGATATCCATGCGATGCTCGCCAAAGATTTCCAGCACCCAGGAGAGCAGCGCGACGCCGCTGCCAAAGAGCAGGAAGCCCCGGGTGTCCAGAGGATCCAAGGTTTCTCCCTTGTGATCCGGCATGTGCTTCTTCACCAGCCACAGGCCGAGGATGCCGATCGGGATATTGATCAGGAAAATCATCCGCCACGGCAGCCAGTGGACGATCAGCCCGCCCATCAAGGGGCCCAGCAGCGGGCCAAGCAGGGCGGGGATGATCACAAAATTCATCGCCCGCAGGATTCCGGATTTCGGGAAAGTCCGGAGCAGCGCGATCCGCCCCACCGGCATCATGAAAGCAGCACCGATCCCCTGTAGCACCCGGGAGGCGACCAGCATGGGCAAATTGAGCGATAGACCGCATGCCAGCGAACCGATCGTGAAAATGGCGACCGCAAATCCGAAGACCCGCTTCGTCCCGAAACGGTCTGCTAGCCAGCCACTGAGAGGGATCAGCACCGCAATCGCGATGGTGTAGCTGGTCAGCACGGATTTCAGACTCAGCGAGGCCACCTTCAGGGACTCCGCCATGGTGGGGACCGCCGTGTTCACGATCGTCCCGTCGAGCTGCTGCATGAAAAGGGCTACTGCCACCACCCAGGGCAGGTATTTCCGGGTCTTCTCCAACGCGGGATCGACCGCGGGGATGGAAGCCGGAATTTCGCTCATGCGTGCTGCCGGACCCTAGCCGGGATGTCCGTCCGGGCAACCCCGGATCGCCCTTGTGCCTTGTCAGGTGGGGCCGGCCCGGCTTTCCTGCCGCCGTGCGTTGGCTCGACAGCATCGAACGGCGGCTGGAGTGGCTCTCCTTCCCCGGACTTTTCAAATACCTCACCTTCCTCGGGGTGATCGCCTATGCGTGCCAGTGGGCCAGGCCGGATATCGGCCAGCTCTTGGATTTCGATCGCGAGGCGATTTTTCAGCGCGGCGAGGTATGGAGGATCTTCACCTTCATTCTGGCTCCGATGGGAAGCGGCGGGTTTACGCCCGTGGGCGCGCTGTTTCTCTATTTCGCGGTGATGATTTCCTTCCTCATCAGCGACTCTCTGGAGAGTGCTTGGGGACCTACCCGGACCACCCTTTACATCCTGACGGTTTGGGTGGGCATGGCGGTGAGCCAGTTGATTTTTGATGGCGGTCGAGGAGCGGGTTCGATGCTGTATTCCTCTCTGTTTTTCGCCTTTGCGACCCTGTTTCCGAAGGTCGAGTTCGCGATCTTTTTCCTGATCCCGATTCAGGTGAGATTTCTCGCGATGCTCAGTGCGGTTCTGCTGGGGCTAGCGGCCATCAGCTCTCCTTCGTTTCTCTTGGTCATTGTCCCCGCCATGCTTCCTTACTGTCTGTGGGTCCTTCCGGACGTCATCCACGGTCGCAAGTCGCTGGTTGCTGCGGCACAACGCCGGAGGAAGTTTAATGTGTCCAAGCTTCCTGAAGCTGTCCCTTTCCACAAATGCGAGGTCTGCCAGCGGACCGAGCGCGATCCGGCGGATCTTGAGTTTTTCGTGACGTCGGACGGCAAGGAATACTGCACCGAGCACCTGCCACCCCAGTCCAAGCCCTGAGGCTGCGCGGACTTTTCACGTGCATCCGCTCCCTTCCTCGCTTCCCTTCCGCGCAGATGGCCTTTGATCCTTCCCCGGTCCGTGAGCAGTTCCCGATCCTTTCCCAAAAGGTGAACGGGCGGCCTCTGGTGTATTTGGACAATGCGGCGACCACCCAGAAGCCCTTGTCCGTGCTCGACACCTCCCGCCGCTATTACGAGGAGCTGAATGCGAATATCCACCGCGGGGCCCACCATCTGGCGCGTGCCGCCACAGAGGCCCACGAAGCCGCCCGGGAGACCATCGCCCGCCATCTGAATGCCGCTGATCCGGCGGAGGTTATTTTTACCGCGGGGACCACGGACAGCATCAATCTGGTGGCCTCGATCCTCACGATTTCCGGTCGGATCGCCACCGGGGACGAGATCTTGATTTCTGCCCTCGAGCACCACTCGAACATCGTGCCTTGGCAGATGCTCTGCGAGCGGACCGGGGCGATGCTGAAAGTGATTCCCTGCCACGACGACGGCACGCTTGATCAGGAAGCTTTCAAGACCCTGCTGACCGACCGGACCAAGGTTACGGCGTTCAATTGGATCTCGAATGCCTTCGGAACCGTGAATCCGGTTCGCGAAATGATCGATGCTGCCAAGGCCGCGAGTTCGCTGGTCGTGATTGATGCCGCGCAAGCTGCGCCGCACCTGGCCATCGACGTGCAGGCCTTGGGGGCCGATTTCCTCGCCCTTTCCGGTCACAAGGTTTACGCGCCCACGGGCGTTGGCATCTTGTGGGGCAAGCGTGAAGTGCTGGATTCCCTGCCACCATGGCGGGGCGGGGGAGAAATGATCAAGGAGGTGACCTTTGCGAAGACCACCTACAACGACCTGCCCTTCAAGTATGAGGCCGGGACACCGAACATCGAAGGTGCGATCGCGCTGGCGGCAGCCTTCGATTTCATGAATGGCATCGGCTTGGAAACCATCCATGAGCATGAGAACCGCCTGATCCGCAAGGCGGCGGAGGGCTTGGCCTCGATCCAAGGGGTCCGGCTCTACGGGCCGGATGATCGAGCCGGGGCGCTCTCCTTCGGCATCGAGGGGGTGCATCATTACGACCTCGGGACCTTGATCGACCAGATGGGCGTAGCCGTACGGACCGGACATCATTGCTGCCAACCGCTGATGGCCCGCTTCGGGGTCACGGGCACGACCCGGGCTTCCTTCGCCGTTTACAACACGGATGACGAGGTGGAGACGCTCGTTTCTTCCGTGGACCGGGCGCTTTCGATGCTCAGATAACTCTTCAGGGAGAGGGAAGTTGGGCTTTTCCTGCGACGAAGTTTCGGGAAGGCTGCCCCCATGAAGCCTGCCCTCACCCTCATGCTGGGTTTGCTCGCGATTCTCCCCGCGCGCGCGCATTTCGTTGCCACGCCATTCCCAAAGATCGTCCAGCCGGGCCTGCCGATGCGCGGCTTGGTCTCTTCCGATCCCCACGCCTTCGTGGTTTACAAGGTGATCGTGCCGGAGGCGACTTCGCGGCTGACCGTTCTCACCAGCGGCGGGGCGGGGGACGTGGATCTCTTCGTGAGAAAGGGGGCTCATCCTTCCTACAACGGCAACGATGCGGACTTCCGGTCCCGCTACCCCGGGACGCGGCAACAGATCCGCATCCCGAATCCCGAGCCCGGCGTCTGGTATGTCGGCCTGCAGGCGGATGGCGGTTACGCCGGCTTGCAGCTCAATGTCCAGACGACCCGGATAAAGGGCGCCATTCCCCAGCCGACTTTCACTCCTCCTCCGGGCATCTATCCCGGCAACGTTCCTTGTGTGGTCAAGGCCAAGACCAAGGGTGCCGTGATCCGTTACACCACCGATGGCGAAGATCCGACTTCGGGATCCCCGGCCGTCCCCACGTCGGTCCCGATCACCAGTGACACCACGGTGAAGGCCCGCGCTTACACTTCCACGGGACAGGAAGGCCCGGTAGGCGAGGCGATCTATCAAATCCGCCCGGCCGGGGATGTGATCGATCTGGAGAACACCCGCAGTATTTCCCATCTGGCTTCGCTGAAGGGCGGCAGGCACATCTTTCGTGTCACGGTGGGCGCGGGAGAGCGTCTCAGCGTGCATACGGAAGGCGGGGTAGGAAAATCAATGATCTCCGTGCTCCACGGTGAGGTGCCTCCGGCGGGCAAGCCGGTGAAAGGCGAGCCGACCGTGCGGAGCGCCACTCGTGTGGTGATCCCGGAAACCACCGCAGGTGACTACTACATCGCGCTGGATGCTACTGCGGCCTTCTCTGGCAAGACCCTGATGGCTGCGGTGGCCGGTGACGGCCCGGACCTGATGCCGTGGGCGGATGCCTTGCGCCCCTACGTCAGCACCGAGGAATTTTCCGAGCTTTCCTGCGAGGTGCAGGAAGGCCTGATCGGTGCCGGTGAGCGGAGGCTGCTGCGCTACAATACCGAGGTCCGGAATATCGGCGCGCAGGACATCGTGATGCCAGATCCCGAGGGCAATCCCTTCTTTGAATACCACGAGTGCCACGGGCACTATCACTTCAAGGGCTTCGCCGCCTCCCGCCTGCTCGATCTCGAGGGCAATGAGCTCCGCAGCGGTCGCAAGGTGAGCTTCTGCCTGCTCGACAACATCCGCTGGGACAAGGGGGCTGTTACCCGCAAGCGCTTCAACTGTGCCGCCCAAGGCATCCAGGCCGGTTGGGGGGATGTCTACGACAGCGGCCTGCCCGGCCAGTGGATCGAAATCGGCGACCTTCCGGCGGGTGACTACCAGCTCGAGCTGATCGTGAATCCGGACGGCATCCTGCCGGAATTCAACTACGAGAACAATGTGGTGCGGATCCCGGTGACGATCCCGGAGGAGTGAGCGTTTTCCCGCCGCCGGGACTTTCCGCGTGCATTCCGCCCGGAGCCGCCGTTCCCTGTGGGCGCGATGAGCATCGCCGACAAACAGCAGGAGATTCTTGAGGAACTGTCCTTTTTCCCGGACTGGCAGGAGCGTTACGAGTATGTGATCGGTCTCGGCCGCAAGCTCCCGGCGATGGCGGAGGAGCTCAAGACGGCCGAACGGCTGATCAAGGGCTGCCAGTCGCAGGTTTGGCTGGAGGCACGCAGTGAGGGCGGAAAGGTGCGCTATCTGGCGGATTCCGACTCGGTGATTACCAAGGGGATGATCGCTCTGTTCGTCCGCGTCCTCGACGACGAGACTCCGGATTCGATCCTCTCTGCGGACCTCTCCTTCATCGACAAAACCGGCCTGAAAGAGCACCTCGCCCCGACCCGGGCGAATGCGCTGAATCTGATGGCCACCCAGATGAAGCAGCGGGCGCTGGAATTCAGTGCTGCCTGAGAAAAGGCGGCAATTGGGAAATCCGTAGGGGATTCCATTACCATTTCCCCTTGCGCAGCCCCGTGGGTTAGGGGCCATGATGCGTGGGCATGGCTGGTGGGAGTTTGCTTACCCTGTTGGATGATATCGCGTCGATCCTCGACGACGTGTCGGTGATGACGAAAACCGCCGCGTCGAAGACGGCGGGTGTGCTGGGGGATGACCTTGCCCTGAACGCACAACAGGTCAGCGGGGTGGTGGCGAAGCGGGAGCTTCCCGTGGTCTGGTCCGTGGCGAAGGGATCCTTCGTCAACAAGCTGATCCTTGTTCCGGCAGCGCTGGTGATCAGCGCATTCGCACCGTGGCTCGTTTCGCCCCTGCTGATGGTAGGTGGCCTTTACCTCTGCTTCGAGGGTGTCGAGAAGCTGGCTCATCAATTCCTCCACAAGCACGAGAAGACTCCGGAAGAAGCGAAGCAGGACCTGACCGCTCCAAAGGAAGGCGAACTCGACGAGAAGGCGAAGATCAAGGGCGCCGTCCGCACTGACTTCGTGCTCTCTGCCGAGATCATTGCCATCACGCTCGGTGTGGTGGCGACGAAGCCCTTCCCGACCCAGGTGATGACGCTCTCCCTGATCGCGATCATCATGACCGTGGGTGTCTACGGCCTGGTGGCCGGCATCGTGAAGCTGGATGACCTCGGCCTCTATCTGAGCCAGCGTGGCTCCGCTGCGGCGCAAGGCTGCGGCAAGGCAATCCTGTGGGCGGCGCCTTTCCTGATGAAACTCCTCTCGGTGCTGGGCACTGCCGCGATGTTCCTGGTGGGGGGTGGCATCGTGACACACGGCATCCCGGTGGTTCATCATTGGATCGAGCATGTCGGCCATGGTGCCGGGGCCGTCGGTGGTGCGATCATTCCTGCGCTTCTCAACGGCATCTTTGGCGTGGTGGCCGGTTCCTTGGTTCTGCTGCTGGTCTCGGGCTTTAAGAAGCTCCGCGGCGGAAAAGCCCACTGATTCTATTTTCTCCTTAGCGATACGTCCTCCCCTGAATGATTGCCTCGATCCTTGATTTCACCTGGTTTGCCGATCCCAACGCCTGGGCTGCATTGTTCACGCTGACGCTGCTCGAGATCGTTCTCGGTATCGACAACATCGTCTTCATCTCGATTCTGGTGGACCGTCTGCCGGTAGAGCATCGCAAGCGGGCGCGCTTGATCGGCCTGGGGCTCGCGATGGTGATGCGTCTGCTGCTGCTCTTCACCCTGAAGTGGATCATGGGACTCGTCGACCCGGTCTTCCACATTCCGATCCATCCGGCGCTGCACGATGCGATGTATAGCGATGAGGTGGTGAAGAAGCTTCAGGCCGCCGGCGGCGCGCTGGGCATATCGGTGAAGGACCTCATCCTGCTGGGTGGCGGTTTCTTCCTGATCTGGAAGTCCACGAAGGAGATCCATCACAAGCTGGAAGGGCATGAGGAAGAAGGGCACAAGGCAAAGGCAGTGGCCACCTTCGGTGCGGTGCTGGTCCAGATCGCGATGATCGATATCATCTTCTCGCTGGATTCCGTGATTACCGCGGTGGGCATGGCCAAGAACCTCTCGGTGATGGCCTTGGCGGTCGTCATCTCGGTATTGGTGATGATGGTTTCTTCCGGTGCCATCAGCGCTTATGTGTCAAAGCATCCTTCCGTGAAGATGCTGGCGCTCTCCTTCCTGATCCTGATCGGCACCGCGCTGATGGCGGAGGGCCTGCACTTCCACATCCCGAAGGGCTACATCTACTTCGCCATGGCCTTCTCCCTCGGCGTGGAGATGCTGAATCTCAAGCTTCGTTCCAAGGGCACCGTCGCGCAGCAAATCGTAGGCGAGTAGGGAGGGGGGGCGACTCCTTCATGAATTCCGAGTGAAACGGAGCCCGGAAAAGCCCGCGGTGATCTCCGGTTCGCGAGCCTGTTTCGCCTGTTAATAGCTGGAAAATTAACAGGCACCGGTCTGATCCAGCCGGCGGATGCAACTGGATTGCCCGCCGGGAAATCTGAGAAAAGGAAGGATCGATCGAAGGCACTTGTGCGGGAGTTTTGCACAAGCAGGGGCTGATTTTCTACTGCCAGCCACGGGCTATTTTGGGAGGTCTCGGCGGGCTGTAAACCGATCACGGGCGTCGCATGATCGGGCCTGGCGTGTACGTTTCGTGAATTCGCGGAGGAACCGGCAATAGCAGCAAATCTCCTCCGTCTTCGACGAAGCGCATGTAGCGCTCTTCCTGGTGTTCCCCAGTCAGGTAGAGGTTCCAATCATCCCGTTTCCATTTCCCGAAGGTTTGACCGTCCCGCGTGGAGAGCATGAAAGTGGAATCGGTCTTCAGATCGATTCCATAGCCATCACCGTTCCAGAGTCCGAGAACCGCAGCATCCGATTCGATCCGCGGATTCCACTCATCGATGCCGGGGGAAAGGGCCGCAAGACCCAGCCAGGCAAGCCACGGTCCTGCGGTCAGGCCCAAGCCGACGAGCTTGCGCTTCCGAGATCTCCGCCAGAAGCCGGAGACAACGGCGCTCATGCCTATGGCGGAGCATAGAATCGAGGCCGCAACAGGAAGGAGATATTCCACGGCGGCTCCTTAGCTCCTGCCCCCGTTCTCTAAAAGCCGGATCAGTCAAACAAAAAGCCGGTCCCTTGCGGAACCGGCTCTTTTGAAAAGGGAACTTAGGCTCCCGGCAGCTCGATGAAACCTTCGAGCTTCCGGATACGGGTGGGGTGGCGCATCTTGCGGAGCGCCTTCGCCTCGATCTGGCGGATACGCTCGCGAGTCACTTGGAACTGGCGGCCCACTTCTTCCAGCGTGCGGCTGTAGCCGTCCTTGAGGCCAAAGCGCTGCTCCAGCACCTCGCGCTCGCGCTCGGTGAGGGTATCGAGGACGTCCTTGATCTTGTCCTTCAGCATGGAGAAGCCTGCTTCTTCCATCGGGTTGTCCGCGGACTTGTCCTCGATGAAGTCACCGAAGGAGGTGTCGTCGGAATCGCCCACTGGAGCCTGCAGCGAGATCGGCTGCTGGGCCATCTTGAGCACGGCGCGGACACGCTCCACGGGAAGGTGGATTTCTTCGGCGATTTCTTCCGGGGAAGGTTCGCGGCCGTATTCCTGCACCAACTGCTTCTGCACGCGCATCAGCTTGTTGATCGTTTCGATCATGTGCACCGGGATACGGATGGTGCGGGCCTGATCGGCGATCGAGCGGGTGATGGCCTGGCGAATCCACCAGGTGGCGTAGGTCGAGAACTTGTAGCCGCGGCGGTATTCGAATTTCTCCACCGCCTTCATCAGGCCCATGTTGCCTTCCTGGATCAGGTCGAGGAAGGAGAGACCGCGGTTGGTGTATTTCTTTGCGATCGAGATCACGAGGCGAAGGTTCGCCTCCACCATCTCGGTTTTCGCCTTGAGAGCTTCCTTCAGCCAGTGGCGGAGGTTCTTGTTCGTTTCGTCGAACTGCTCCACTTCATGCCAGCAGCGCTGCTGGATCTCGCGGAGCTTGGTCACGAACTCCTTGTCCTCCGGGTCGGCCTGCACCTTGCGGCCGTACTTCCAGAACTTCTGCTGGTAGTCTTCCACTTGTTCGCAGAAGTCCTCCACCACCTTCTGCTTGAAGTAGAAGCGGGTGTAGAGGCGGTGCAGGGTTTGGAGATTCTTTGCGAACTGGTCTTCCAGCTTCTTTTTGCCGCGCGGATTCTTCGCGGACATCTGGCGGAAGAGATCGTCGTTCTCCTCGTGGAGCTGCTTCAGCTGTTCGCACTGCTTCGGCAGGATCTTCATGTAGCGCTCGCGGCTCTCGATCTTCTTGTCGAGGATCACGCGGTCGAAGCGCTCCTTGCCCTTCAGGAGCTTGTCGGCGAGGTCGAGGTAGCATTCGGCGGTGAAGCCGAAGAGGTGAAGCTGCTTGGCCACCTCGATCTCGGCATCCTCGATGCGCTTGGAAATTTCGACTTCCTGCTCGCGGGTCAGGAGCGGGACCTGACCCATCTGCTTGAGATACATGCGGACCGGGTCGTCGAGGATATCGAGCTTCTGGTCCTTGGAGTCATCGACGTCATCGGCGTCGTCGTCGCGCTTCTTGTCCTTGTAGCGGTCGACCTCGGAGGCATCGATGATGTCGAACTCCATGTTGCGGAGACGCTCCATGATCGCCTCCACGTCCGCCGGTTCGACGAGGTCGTTCGGCAGGATTTCGTTGATGTCGTCGTAGGTGAGGTACTCCTGCTCCTTGGCCAGCTTGATCAGCTCGCGGATCTTTTCCTGGATCTCCGGAGTGTCGATACGCGGCTTTTCGCCATCCGCGCGGGCCGGGGCCTCGGCGGTGACAGGGGTGGCTGCCTCGATCTTCTTTTCGGCGACGGCCGACTTCGACTTTTCGGCCTTGGCTGGGGCTGCCTTCTCGGGAGCTTTGGCGGCGGGCTTGTCCTGCTTTTCCACCTTGGCGGGGGCGGCTGCCTTCGGCGCGGGCTTGGCTGGGGCTGCCTTAGGGACCGGCTTGGCCGGTGCCTTTGGGGCGGGCTTCTTTGCGACCGGAGCGGGCTTCGCCTTGGAGGCGGCCTTCGGCTCAGGTTTCGCAGCCTTCGTGGCTTTGGCCGGGGCTGGCTTTTTCGCGGGCGCGGGTTTGGAACCCGTCTTAGACGTCGGCTTGGAAGCCTTCGATTTGGCAGCGGCAGCAGCTTTCTTGGTGGACATGGACAGCGAAGAGATGAAGGGGAATTTCAGGCAAAATTCTCCCATTATAGCGCAAGCAGACCTAGGTCCGAAGCGGGCGGGAATATTCGGGGCGCTTCCGGTACCGTCAAGGATTGTTTTCTGGCTTTGAAAATGAACGGCTTCCGCGCGGAAAAGGTGGCTTCTGGGCTTTCCTCACGGGAGCGAATCGATCGTTGTAAATATAGCGTTGGTCCAAGCCTTTCAACAACTCTGCAACCTCTTTTGCTTCATGGAGGAGACGGAACATCTCGTCCGAGGGAAGGTCCGACCGGCCAAGCTGGCCCTTGATCGCCAGATCCCGGCGGTAAAGGGCTTTGGCGCTCAGGTGAGCCAGTGCTTCGTCGGCCGCGCCGAGAGAATTCTCTGGCGGGTCATGATGGAAGGTCGGGTCTGTATGAAGCGCTAGGCGCTGCTCTTCCGGCAGGCTAGAAATGAAGCTGTTTACCGCCACATGGGAGCCGGGATCCGGCCGCTGTGAGAGGATCGCCTCAAGCAAAGGGATACCCTCGATGTGATCCGCTGCCTCGTGGATGGCCTCGAATTGCTCGCCGATGCGTTCCTGCGCCGCGGGAGAGTGGAGGGCCAGGCTGCAAAGGTAGCCGACCACGGGATCCAGCGCGATCGGCTCTGCGACGAATGGGGCGGGTTCGGACTCGGCGTTCGACACTCGCTCACTGCGCGCCGCCGGCTTGTTCCTAGCGAAGCGGATCTCCTTCGCCACCGCTTCCCGCAACTCTGGCACCCCGATACGCAAGCGGGTGGCCACCCGGTTGATCATGTCCTCGCGCATCACGGCATCCGGCACCAAGCGTAACAGGTCGGCGCATTTCTTCGCACAGGCCATCCGTGATTGGACATCTGTCAGGCCCTTTTCCCCGGTCTCGCGGTCGATCAGGAACTCGAAGAAATCCATCGCCTTTGCCAAGCTCTCGCGAAAGGCGTCCGGCCCGTGCTTGCGCATGTAGGAATCCGGGTCTTCACCTACGGGCATCTTCACTACCCGCACCGGCAGTCCTTCCGGTGCCAGAACGCGGAAGCCCTTCTCGGTGGCATCCATCCCCGCTTTGTCGGCATCGTAACACAGTACAGCACTCTTCGCGTAGCGCCGCAGCAGCTTGGCGTGCTGCTCGGTCAGCGCGGTGCCAAGGGAAGCCACTGCATGGCTGATGCCCTGTTCATGGCAACAGATCACGTCAAGCTGGCCCTCGCAGATCAGCACGGAGTTTTGGGCCATGATCTCCTTGCGCGCCTTCTCCAGCGCGAAGAGCACGTTGGATTTCTTGAACACCACCGTTTCCGGCGAGTTGATGTATTTCCCGCCTGTCTGGTCGTCACGGATATGTCTGCCGGAGAAACCGATGACATCTCCGTGATCATTGCGGATCGGGAACATCAGCCGGTCCATGAAGCGGACGTAGATGCCGCCGCGCTCCTTCTGCACAAAGAATCCCGCATCCACCATCTCCCGGCCGCTGAACTTCATCTGCCGCACCCAGTCCTTGAAGATGTCTTCGCGGTCCGGCATCCAGCCCACCATCCAGCGCTCCGCCATCTCCTTGCCGAAGCCGCGCGACTTCATATACTCGCGCGCGCCCTGCGCTGCCTTTGTGAAGAGCATCTTGTGGAGGTAAGCCGCGATTTCCCGGTGGATGTCGAGTTGTCGACCTCGCTGCCGTCTTGCCCGATCTTCCTTCGGATCGTAGGCCTCCTCCTGCACCGTGACCCCGGCCCGGTTGGCCAGTTTCTTGACAGCGTCAAGGAAGGTCAGGTTTTCGTAGTCCCGCACGAAGGTGATCGCGTCTCCGCCTTTACCGCAGCCGAAACACTTGAAGGTCTGTCGCTGCGGATTGACCTGGAAGGAGGGGGTTTTCTCGCTGTGGAAAGGGCAAAGAGCCTTATAAACCGAGCCCGCACGCTTCAGATTCAGGTACGACTCGATCACCGACACGATGTCCGTGGCGGCGAGGATTTTCTCGGTCGTTTCCCGCGAAATCTGGGGCACGCCGGAGTAAAGCGCCGAATGGGGGAAATCAAAAGCGCCGATGCCGAACTTTTCGGATGCGCAGACGAAAGCCCGGTGCAGTTTCGCTCTATCAGAGGAGGCCGATCACCTCGGTCCTCCGAAACCAAAGAATACCATGAAAGTCGCCCGCAAGAATTCGAAAGGGGAGACCCGGGAACTGCTGCTGAAGGAGTATTTCCTGAATGCTTACCTGATCGCAGTCCTGAAAAAGGCCGGGGAAGAAGTCGCCCGTTTCTCGAAGGGGCCGAAGGCCGCTCCTGTCCCGGTAAAGGTTCGCGCGGGTAGCTGAAAATCAGACGCCATTCCCCGGCTGGCGCGCAATTTCCCAATAAATGGGAGGTTGCGCCGCAGCACGGCTTCGCCTAGCGTTCCAGCAATGGATGACCTCCGGATTTTGAGGTCCGCGCTGGGCTGGCTCGAACTGGGTTTGCCAGAGGAAGCCCTGTCGGAACTCGCGGGGCTTTCCGCCCGCGACCGGATGCGCAAGCACGCGCTGGAGCTCCGCTTGCTGGCCGAGATGGAGTCCCGCCGCTGGAATGCGGCCGCGGACACGGGTCGCCTGCTCTGCATGAAGGAGCCGAAGGAGGCGCGTTTTTTCATCCACGCGGCGTACTGCCTGCATGAAACCGGGGATACTCTCGCGGCCCGGGACTGGCTCCTCAAGGGGCCCGCCACGCTGATCGAGGATCCCTTGTTTCATTACAATATCGCCTGCTACCTCGCCGTTCTCGGCGACAGGAAGCGTGCGGAGTCCCACCTCGAGCGTGCTTTCGAGATGGACTCCTCCCTCCGCGAGACGGCGCAGGAGGATACCGATCTGGCGTCGCTCAGGAGGGAGATTTGAGAGAGAGGCGATGGCTTGGATTTTTTCTCTCTCGGTGGAATGCGGGACCCTGTCTGCGGCGGAAGCTGTCGCACGACACTTTGAGGGATTCACGGCGACGCTTGGAAACGGAATCTCCTATCCCTGTCATCCGGGCGTTTTTGAATTCGATGGAGATTGGTGGGCGAAGATTTGTCCCATGAACGTTACGAGGTCAGGAATCGGAAGCGAGGAGGAGCGGGTCCAGCTTACCGCGATCGCCTTGCTTCTCTATGAAGAGCTCCGGAGTGCCCCTGCTTTCCGATATGCCATTGCTGGAGTTGAGGCGGAAGCCTTCCGCACGATCCACGAACTGGATCAGAGGGACCTTGAATCGATTGACGGGCTGGTGGTGAGCGAGGGTGTTTGGAAAAAGCTCAATGGGCCGGATACCATGGAGCAATTTTCCCCGGGCTATCGCTGGCATCCCCTTGTTAGCGCTCGCTGACGCGCGGCGGATCCGTGGAGTTTTCTCGGGACGGAGCGATGCTTCCGCAATTGTCTTGAACAGAGCGGGCACCTTCGCGGTTCCAATCAGACTCCGTCGTCTTTTGTCGGCGAATCGCTTCTGTATAGCAGTATCGTGCTTGTGATCAGCAGGAATGCGCTTCCGGCGGACCCCAAGATTAAAACTAACAGAGGGTCGTGGAAGGGGATGGTGACCTCGCAAGCCATGCTAAACATCGCACCCTGGTCGAGGGTATACGCTATCCCGCTTAACAAGCGGTAGTAACCATGAGCCGCTCCGGAAATGCAATAAAGAGAGGAAGGGCTGAAAGCGGAAGTGTTGCCATGCGCTGGCGGAATCCCATCCGTTTTTTATGGATGAAAATCGATAAGGCCAAGCCACCCGCGATTGCGAGCAGGCAGATCAATCCGGGCTTTCCCATTTCGACCATGAGGTCGATCAAGTTTTTCTCTGGTATCATCGGAAAGGTCTTGGATCGAAGTCGGGGCTCGAGGGACGTGCCGGGCTGGCATTCTTCGATGCTCCATGCTTTGTGGATGGGCGTTGGCCGTCAGGGCTAGCACAAATTCGGTTGAAAATTGGTGCTTAGAAATTAGTCATCTCTTTTTCGTGTCTCCGTCCGCACTTGGCGAACTGCTCTCGGTCTTTGAGGAAAACTTTCGCACTCGCGGGGAGCTCGGAGCCTCGGTGAGTGTCTGGTGGCGGGGCGAGGAGATCCTTTCGACAGCCCAAGGCTGGTGCGAAAAGGAACAGCTGCGGCCTTGGACGGCAGATACGCTCGTGCCGGTTTATTCGGCGACAAAGGGGCCATCGGCCGCGACTCTTCTGCTGGCTCTTGATGCCAAGGGTTTCGGACCGGATACGCCGGTGCGCGAGATCTGGCCGGGCTTCCCTGTGGGGGAGGCGACCTTTGCCCATCTTCTTTCGCATCAATGTGGGCTCGCAGCCTTGGATCGCCGTGCGCAGGTCTGGGATCACGAAGAAGTCGTCGCTGCGATCGAAGCCCAGGTGCCGGCATGGCGGCCGGGACAGGGGCATGGCTATCACCCGCGGACTTTCGGGGCTTTGGTGGAGGAGCCGGTGCGACGCCTCACGGGAAAGACACTGGGTGCGCTATGGCGCGAAAAAATAGCGGAACCGCTCGGGCTCGAATTTTGGATCGGACTTCCGGAAGCGCAATGGAGCCGCGTCGCGAAACTCTATCCGGGAAAGGCGGCTGCGGAGGATCTGCAGAGCGGCTTCTACCGGGAGTTCAATACGGAGGGCACGCTCAGCCGTCGCGCGTTCGGGTCACCGCGCGGGCTTCACTCGGTGCAGGAGATGAATGATCCGAAGGCGTGGTCTTCCGGTCTGCCGGCGATGGGTGGCGTGGGCACCGCGAGCGCCTTGGCAAAGTTTTACCAGGCGGCGATCGGAGCGATCGAGAGCCCCCTGAACGAGAAGGTTCGTCACGCGCTCGGCGACATGCAGGTTTCCGGAGATGACAAGGTGCTGATTCAGCCGACTGCCTTCTCCTGTGGTTGCCAGCTCGATCCGCTGGATGCCAGCGGCCGGAAAATTCGCGAGCTTTATGGTCCGTCCACATCCGCCTTCGGACATCCCGGCGCGGGAGGGAGCCATGCGCTTGGCGATCCGGAGAGTGGCGTGAGCTTCGCTTACGTGATGAACCAGATGGAGCTCAGCGTGCTGCCGGGCCGAAAGAGCGTGGATATGGTGCAGGCCTTGTTTTCCTGACGGCCCTTCACATTCCGAATTGAGAACGGAACACGCGCGACTGCCGGCGCGATAGTGTTACTTCGGTTCCATCGCGGAGCCTTGCCTTGATGGAATTGCTGAACCAATCCTCGGTCGCTTCGATCCAGCGCAGGTTCACCATCTCGGTGCGGTTGGCGCGGAAGAACATTGCGGAAGGCAGGCGTTTCTCGAAGTCATTCAGGGAACGTCCGATCAAGGGTGACTCGGCATCGAAGTGGAGGCGCGTGTAGTTGCCCTCCGAGCGCAGCAGAAAGATGGAAGCAAGCGCAGGAAACCAACTTCGGCCGCTGCTGCGCAGGAAAATGCGGTCGTCTTCTTTCAACACGGCTTCGGGGGTGGGCTCTTGCTTTGAGCCCTGCTGACGCAGGCGATCGAGCGTCCTGGCGAAACGCTCCGGATCTACCGGCTTCAAGAGGTAATCGAAAGCCGCGACCTCGAATGCCTGGAGCGAGTGCTGCGCATAGGCCGTGACGAAGACGATCCTCGCCTCCGAGCCCGCCAGTTTTTCCGCCGCATCCAGACCGGAGAGATCCGGCATTTGGATATCCAGAAAGATCACATCCGGCTTCAGCTTGGTGAGGGCATGCGATGCTTCTGCAGCAGAGGAAAATTCTCCCGTGACCTCGAAGTCGGCATGCGGGGCAAGCAGGCGCAGGAGCTCCCGCCGCGCCGGTTTCTCGTCGTCCACGATGAAGACCCGGATCATGCGACAATGAAATTCTGGGGGATTCGTGCGAGAGCCAGCACCTCGCCGTTGTCCTCTGTGAGGTCGAGCCGTGCGCGGCCATCGAAGAGGATGGCCAGCCGCTCACGGCCCATGGAGATTCCTTTTCCGGTGGAGTTGGTGGCGGTGCCGAGGGAACCGCGGTTGCGCACGCGAAGGACCAGGCTTCCGTCTTCCATGGTCGCCTCGTATGAAATCGGGGAGCGTTCGGCGGACATGCCGTATTTCACGGCATTCTCCACCAAGGTCTGGAGCAGGAAGGGCGGGAGCAGGGCGTGACGCGCGGCAGGATCCACGGAGCGCTGGATATCGAGGAGGTCCTCGAAGCGGGTCTTCTCGATGTGCAGATAGGCCTCCACGGTGTCCAACTCCGCGGCCAGAGGGACCAGCGGTTCGTCGTTCGAGGAAAGGGAAGCGCGGAAGAGCTTCGCGAGTTCCGTCACCATCTGGCGGGCACGGGTGGGATCATGCTCAATGAGATCGCGGAGGGCATTCAGGCCATTGAAAAGGAAGTGCGGGTGGATCTGCGCACGCAGGGAGGCGAGAGCGGCTTCCTTGGCGGAGACTTCAAGCCGGAGCCTCTGGACGCGCGCTTCTTCCCATGCCGTGTGATAGTGGTAGCCGAAGTAGAGCAGCGACCAACCGACGAAGTTCAGCGAGAACCAGATGGACACAAGCATCACGATGCTTGCGCTTCCCCCGGCTCGTTCGCTGGCGCGCGCCCAGCCGCCAGGATCGATCAGGCGGCTGCCGGTGGCGAGGAGGATGCCGCACAGCAGGGACCCTGCAAGCACCCGCGGGATAAGGGCCCGCAGGCCGAGTTCCTTCCATCTACCGGCGAGGATCTGCCATCGGTAGGCGTGGGTGATGGTGAGCGTGAGGGATGAGGTGACAAAGACCCGCAGCCAGGCCATGGCGATGCTATCACCCGTGGCTGGCTCCAGCCAGGCGGCCCAGCAGCCGAGTCCCGCGCCCAAGGACAAGCCCACCAACTGGCAATACCAGTAGGCGCGATGACCGAGCCAGAAGCGCTGGTCGCGCGCAACGGGTTGCGGAGTTTCGGAAAATCGCAGCTGCATGGGACGGGGACCTGCCTAGCGGGCGGACCCGGGCATGGCCCGATTTTTCGTGCGAGCGGTCGCTAGCGGTGGATGAGCGGTCCGTCTGCCGCAGTCCCGGGGCCGCAAATCCACGGAATCGACCGTTCAACCGGAAAATCACGCGGTGTGCCCGGCTTTCCGGCAGGCTGCGCGGCGTGATGAGCCCCGTGATTTTTCTTACCGGTGCCGATACTCCTTTCGGCAGGCTGCTGCGGACCGCGCTGCAGCGGCGCGGTTGCCCGTTGGCCGCGGTGTCTGGGAAGCAGTCTTCGGAAAAAACGGGGGAGAAGTTCCTGCCCTTGGCCGTGAGGGATGGAGATTCCGCGGACATGGCGGATGCGGTGACGGAGACGCTCGAGCACTTCGGCCGGATCGACGTCTTGCTTCAAGTGCCGGACGTCCGGCAACCCAAGGATGGGTGGCGCGATTTCGATTTTGACGTGGAGCACGTCTTCCGTAACGCGGTGGCCCGGCCGATGGTTGCGGCCCGGGCGATCCTGCCGGTCTTTCGCGGACAGGGTGGCGGTGTGATCGGGCAAGTGATCCCGCCGCAATGCGCCGGGGTCTTCCCCGCGATCGCTTGGGGGCCGCTAAAGACCGAAGGCGCTCAGGCCCCAGGCGCTTTCCCCGTGCGGTCGAAGATGGCGCTGCAGGTGAAGATCCATGAGCCCGGTAAGGACGGGGCCGGAGCCTTTGCAGAAAGGATCCTGATGGAGACGGAAAAAGCGGTGTCTGTTACCCGTCCTCTCTCGCGTGGCTCGATTTCCGCGAGCCAGTATCGCTGGATCCTGGACTGGAACGGGCAGCCCGGCCGGGCTGAGCCGGTGGGGAAATCCTAGCAGGTCGACTGGGTCGTTCCGGCGGGGAGGATGATTCCCTTAAGTCGCCATGGAATGCTCGGGCTGGGCATGCGATGCAATCATCGGCGGCGTCACTACCGCCCGACCCGGAACGGCCCAGTCGCCCCGCTATGATGATCATCGGAGCGCCGGGCCTTGCTGAAATCCTCAGCCGAGGAAGCGGATCTTCCCGGGCTTGGCCGGGAATTCACCTCGGGCCATGGCGGCGTGCTGCTCGTCGCTGCAGGCGGAGTTCGTCGGGGCATCGGCAGCGGCTTCGTCGTGCTCGATGTAGCCGTTCTGGATGAGCCAGGTTTCGACTTCCTCGCCGGAAATGTCGGGGAGCATGGTGCCGTCGATTTCCACGCAGGGGGAAAGCTGCTGGCCGCTGCGCTGCTCCATTTCCCAACGGAAGGCGGGATTCTTGATGATGTCCTTCTCCTCGAAGGGGAGCTCATACTTGCGCATGATGGCGCGGACGCCCTCGCTCCAGCCGCAGAAGGTCTTGAGATAGGCGGTGATTTTCGGTTGGGGCTTGCTCATGGCGCGGAGCATACGCGTCTTCCGCGCTCCGGCAAGCCCCGGAAAATCCCCGCCTTTCATGCGGATTTCAGGCTTTGAGGCTGGGCGCGGGGAGGGCGGGCCCTAGGGTGGAGGATCTACGTTCCCTATCGGCAATCCATGGAGACGACCGAGCCAACCGCTTTAGCTGCCGTGAATCCGCCAATCCGTGGGTTTGCCAGAGGCGATCTGGCCTTCCTCCTTCTAGCGGTGGTGCCTCCCACCGTGCCGGTGCTCGCGTTTCTCATCGAATGGCTCATTGCGTGGGCGACGCTCGGGCATATTCCGATCGGGGGCGTGGATAATCCGAAGTCCATCTCTGATCTGAGTTCGGTCCTACACTTGATCACCACGCTCTCGCTGTTGGGTTTTCTGCCGGTTTCCGCCTTCTCGCTGTTTGCGTGTGCCGTGAAGTGGGGCGTGTGCCGGAAAACCGTCATCGTCGAAGCACTGACCATCGCGATGGTCCTTGGAACCTTCGCCGTTCTTGGCCAGTTTCCTCATGACGCGATGGGCTGGTGGATGGACTGAAGTCAGGAGTCTTCGCGCGGCGCTCATTGATTCTTCAGGCTTGGAATGCTGAGGAAGCTTGCGAGCCGACAGTTCCCGCGAATATCCTGATCCATGCTCCGCATCCTTCTCGTCCTGCTGCTGTCGATCCTCTCTGCGGGTGCCTGCATCTGGGATCGGGATACTCTGAAGGAGGAAGCAAAGGGTAGGCTTGATACGGTGACGGCGACCACCGGTCGCTTCGATCGTTATCCGGCGCGATACTATGAAATGCGTCTCGAACGCGTGACCAAAGAGCTGGAGGAAAAGCCCGGCGTGCTCGCTCTCTATGATGATGCCGGTGTCGCCTGCAGCCGGCTTGGCCGCCACGACGATGCGATCATTTGGATGGCAAAAAAAGCGGAAGCACTCGTATCCATGCCCATCGAGGAAACGAACGAGGAGCGCTATCGCTATCTGTCCAATCTCGGCACCTTCCTGCTGATTCGCTGGATCGTTCAGCCCGAAGCGGAGCGATCCGCGGATCTAACGGATCTGCAGGCTTCGGAGACATTCATCAGGCAGGCTCTCCAACTGAATCCCGATGCCCACTTCGGACGGGAAAAATTTCAATACAAGCTCATCCGCTGGTTGCTCGATGCCCAGAGCCCTCCGGAATATGGAACGATCAACTTCCTTTATCTGGAGCAAGACCGGATGTTTGCTCCCAGGAGGAACGGTGGTGAAGGCTTTACGCTGGAGGAGGCGCGAAAAGGTCTTACCGGACTCATCCAGATGGGTGCTGCATGGGAAAGTGTGGACACCTTTCAAACGCTCCAGCTTTGCCTCCATTCCCAAGGCTCCATGTCGCTTGCTCATCTTGCCTATCTCCGTGGCAGGGAGCTCTACGATAGCGGAGAAAGGTCCTTCCACCCGGTGGAAGAGGTGAGGGCCGAAGTCGTGCCGCAGCCATCCGGGGGCTTCTCGGAGATCGGCCGGGTCGATGCGTATTTCAAGAAAGCCCGCGCAGCCGTCATGCAAAGGGATGCCGAGTGGATCGCCTATCAGGACGAGCGCTATGCGAAACGCATGCATCCCGACACGCATCCTGATTTCTGGAAGGACTGGAAAGAGCCGGAGCCTCCGAAATTTCCCCGTGCGTCTCTTCTCCAACTCGCCGAGAGGAATGAGAGCCTGTCTATGGTGGTGCTCATCGCGTTGATCGTGTTGGTCAGCTGGGCTGTCCGTGTCTTGTGGAGGAAAGTTTCCGCCGCCTGATCCGTGAGATCGCATTGGGGCTGGGCAGTCCGCTCCTCTATGCCATCTATTTCCGCTGAGCGATGACCCGTCCCCACATCAGCATCAACTTCGCCGTCTCCGCCGATGGCAAGATCTCCTCCGTGGCAAGGCGTCCCTCCGGCTGGACCTCGGAAGAAGACCACGCGCGCTTGCTTCAACTCCGTAAAGGCGCAGATGCCTTGCTCGTTGGCCGCGGCACCCTTGAGGCGGACCGCATGACCATGAAGGCCTCCGGCGATCCGCTGCGCTGTGTCGTTTCCCGCGGTGGGAAATTCGATCCCGCGCACCCGCTCTTTCACTCTGCAGGTGGACCGATCCACCTCCTGATTACGGAAGGCCCGGCTCTGGAAATCCCCGGTGCGACCATCCACACCGGCTCACTTGCCAGCTTCCTTCAAGAGCTCACCGCCATCGGCGTGAAACACCTCCACTGCGAAGGGGGAGGGGAGCTTGCCCGCGAATTGGCTGCGATGGACGCCATCGATGAAATCCATCTCACTTGGGCCGGCCACACCATCTTCGGCGGCCGTGCGGCGCCTACCATCAGCGGCGTTCCCGGCGAATTCCTACCAGCCTCAGGGGCATACGAACTCATCGAGTTCGATCCTCGTCCGGAGACCGGCGAATGTTTCCTCAGCTACCGGAGGAAGGCTTAGTGAGCCTTTTCGACGGGATGCTCGTCGCCATGCTTCTCCGCGTGGCCGTGCTCACCTTCCTTGTGTTCGCCGTGGCTGTCACCGTGGCCGTGCGCGCCGTGCTGCTCGTGCAGGGCCTTGGTTTCTTCCCACGAATGACGCTCGCAGGAAACCGAGGAAAGGAAAAGTCCGGCGGCTGCAGCGGCGAAGAGGGTGGTCAGTTTCATGACGGGCCGGATGTAGCGGATCAGCCGGGGATGGCAAGCGGGCATTGAAAGGGAACTTCCAGCCCGGGCCTCGCCCTTCACTTCGCCAGCCACCTCGAAATCGCCGAGGCTGCCCGCAAGTGTGCCCCGGGCCCGCCCAGCTTTGACGCCGTGGAAAGCAGCTTTTTCCGTGTCTCCTCGCGGAAAGCATCGTCGGTCAGGAAATGCGAAAGCGATTGCTCCACATGCAGCGGATCCGCGTCGGATTGGATGAATTCCTCCACCAAACGCCCATCCGCCAAGATGTTGATCAGGCCGATGTGCTCGATCTTCACCACCGCTTTCGCGACCAGGTAAGTCGGCCACGCTACCTTGTAAACCAAGCAGTAAGGGAGGCCGAAATAAGCTGCCTCCAGCGTTGCCGTGCCACTCGCCACCACTCCGCAGGCGGCCCGCTGCATCAGCGAATGCGCACCGCCCTCCGAAATCCTCACCAGCTCGGACATGTTCGCGCTCGCCGCCATGTCCCTCATCCGCCCGGTCAGCTTGGCGGAAGCCCCGCAGGCTTCAAAGCGCGTCTCCGGGCGCTTGCCGTGAAGCCGCCGCGCCGCATCCAGCATCATCGGGAAAAGCCGCGCCACCTCGCGCTCGCGGCTCCCAGGCAGTAGCGCCACCAGATTTTCATCCCGCGGCACGCTCTCGCGCTCCTCCTCCAGCTCATCCACTAGGGGATGGCCCACGAAAGTTGTCTTGAGCCCCGCACCCTCGAAAATTGGCTTCTCGAAGGGGAAAAGGCACAGCATTTCGTCCAGCAGCCGCGCCATCTTCGGCAGCCGGCCCTTGTTCCACGCCCACACCTGCGGGCTGATGTAATAAATGATCTTCGTCTCTGGCAGCGCGGTCTTCACCGCCTCCGCGAAGCGCAGGTTGAATCCCGGGTAGTCGATGAGCACCAGCACCTTGGGCTTGATGCCTTTGATCTCCGCCAGCATCTCGTCGAAGCGCTGCTTAAACCACCCGTAGCGCTTCAGCACCTCCCACAGGCCCATCACCGCCGCCTCTTCCACCCAATCGCGGATCCCGTCGCCCGCCACCGCACGCATTTCCGGACCACCGGCCCCGTGGACTTTCAGCTCCGGATGCATCGCCAGCAGGGCCTCCAGCATCCCCGCCCCGTGGGCATCGCCGCTCAATTCTCCTGCGATGACATAAAGCGCTGCGGCCATCTGGCGCGGACATTAGGGAGGCCATTGCCGCGCTGGCCATGAAAAATCGGGATCCATTGGAAATCGGCACCCCGCAGCGGGGAATTCGTCATTGATTTCGCTCCACCCGGCTCCTTAATCGCCGTCCGCACCAAGCTTGACTCGCCACATGGCCCAAGAACCCGCCGATACCCCGCGTCCGCTCGCCGAAATCTCCCACGGCCCCTCTGCATTCGATGCCTTTCTGGATCGCAATCAAAAGGGCCTCATGGTGCTCGGCGTGCTCATTGCCCTCGGAGGCGGTGCCGTCATCGTCATGAAGGGCATGAAAGAGAGCCGCGCCTACGGTGCCGGTGAAGACCTTTCGAAGGCGGAGACCCTCGCTGATCTCCAGGAAGTGCCGAAAAAGCACGAAGGCACGCCTGCTGCAGGCAGCGCCGCCATCCTCATCGCCAGCAAGCAATGGGACGAGGGCAATCAGGACGCCTCCATCGAGACCCTCAAGAAATTCATCGCGGACAGCCCGGATCATCCCGGCATTCCTTCGGCAAAGGCCAGTCTCGCCACCCGCCTCATGCAGCAGGGGAAGACCGATGAAGCCGCCGCCCTCTTCCGCGAAGTCGCGGATGGTGCTGATAGCCGCTTCCTTGCTCCCTACGCCCTCGTCTCCCTGGGCGATATCGAGAAGGCCCAAGGCAAGCTCTCCGAGGCCGAAGCCACCTACAAGAAGGTCAGCGAGGATTACAAGGCCAGCCCCTTTGGCCAGTTGGCTCAGCAACACCTGCAGCTCGTCAATTTCAAGATGCCCGTGGAAATCGAGGCCCCGCCAGCACCCGCACCGACTCCCGGTGCCGAGCTGAAGCCGGAGCTCACCCCGGGTGCCGGCCTTACCGGCGAGATGGGGAACAACCCGCTCGGCAACATCCTCAATGGCGAAGGCGCCACCCCCGCCGCCCCGGTGGAAGAAGTCCCCGCGCTGCCGGAGAAGGAAGAACCCGCCACCCCTGAAGGCCAGGAACCTGCGAAGCCCAGCGAGGTGCTTCCAGCCAAGCCGGAAGAGGGCGGTGCCACCCCGCCACAGCCCCAGCCAGGCCAGTAAGCCCGGGGGGAATCAAATTGACTTTCAATTCTCCTGCGCTCCTAATTTCGATCCTAATTTCACGAGATGAGTAACAACATTTTCCAGAAGATCACCGGCAACAAGCCAGGTTCCGAGCCCAGCGCCCCCGTTCCGACTCCGGCCTACAATCCCGCTCCGACCCCTGCGCCCGCCGCCTATGAGCCGGTCGCTCCTGCCGCCGCCGCTCCGGTCCAGCAGGCCTCTGCTGCCAGCGCCGCCCCGCAGCGCCCCGTCGGTCCTTCCCGCAATGTCCTGAGCTCGGATGTCGAGATCAAGGGCACCGTGAAATTCACCAATGACCTCGTCGTCGATGGCCGCATCGAGGGCGAGATCCAGTCCGATGGAAATCTCACCGTTGGCGAAAACGCCCGCCTCAAGGCCGAGATCAAGACCGGCACCGTCGTCGTCTACGGCAAGGTCCACGGCAACATCATCGCCAACGAAAAGGTCGAGCTGAAGGCCACCGCCGAAGTCGTCGGCGACATCAAGGCCAAGGTCCTCTCCATCGAGCCTGGCGCCATCTTCGTCGGTAAGTCGAATGTCGGCACCCCGTCGACCCCTGCCGCCGCCGCCAAGCCCGCTGCCGCAGCAGCCCCCGCCTCCGCTCCTGCCAAGCAGGACCCGCCGAAGCAGGGCAACCTCCAAGGCGTGAACCCGTAATCGGGTCCCCCTCGGCACCAATCAATCATCTCTAAAGCCCGCCCGGCCCCTCCAAAAAGGCCGTGGCGGGTTTTTTCTTTGCCCCAACCCTCGCTACCGCCCCGCTCCTTCCCGCACGTAATCCCCCCTTGAGGGGGGGGCCACCGGTCCGGCTCTGAAAGGTAGGGCGACGCGGCCCGCGGCGCTCATCCTGCACGGCCTAACAACAAAGCCGATCTCCCCCCACACCCCACCGCCTTCCCCGCACCCAATCCCACCTCCAGACCACCCCACCAGTCCGGCTCTAAGAGGTAGGGCGACGCGGCCCGCGGCGCTCATCCTGCACGGCCTAACAACAGCGCCCATCTCCCTCCACACCCCACCTCGCGAGCACGCCTGACATCGCCTGCGAATCGCGAAACCATTCCGACTCTCCGGAGTGGCGCTTTCCAAAGCGCCATAACGCGGACGGGCTTCCTCCCGGAAGCCCCGTGGGCCTCATCCCCCCAATGCCTCCGCCCCCTCTGCCTTTCCTCTCTGATCTCTGATCTCATCCATCCTCTCTCTTATCTCAATTCCTCTCTTCCACCTCCAATGCCCCAACGGGGCAGCCGTAGAAAGCCCGGGGTCAGCGCGGAACGCGCTCAACCCCGGGTAAGCAAGCCCCCACAAACCTCCGTGCCCTGAAGGGGCACACGGAACTCACGCCTTGATTGGAACGGAATGGGACAGAAGCCGATCCTTCCGCCCGCGGCCTTTTTTCTCTGATCTGAGCTCCAGCCTACCCCGTCCCTTGGCCATTGCGCACCCGCCAATCCGCTACCGAGCTGTATCGGATTCAGCTCCGGCCCCTTATCGAGGACTTCAGCCAATCTCATCTGAATACCTGATCAAAACGTCAGTCGCATATGTGAGATAAGCCGGATCAGGGTTCACATTGTCGCCTATTACAGCCGCCTTTACGTAAGGATAAGCGCGAGGTGCCACCATGGAAGCTGCTGTGACATAATTGGATTGTGCTCTATCGTTATTGTGGATCATGTCATTGCGACGGCATCGAATCTCGTCTAAATCTTCAACTAGTGAAGAAGAGATGATAAGTCTGCTTTCGATTCTGCGTTGCAGCTGACCAAACGTTCCCGAAGACAATTCTGAAAGTGCAGTCAAGCGTACTACCAAACGACTCTCAAACTCGGCAATAAGTGCTAATAGCAGGTCACGCGGAAGTCGGCGGTGAACGAAATCCTCAAGCGCAGACATAGCATCGGAACCCGGTTCGCTCGCGAGAAGACTCGTCACCATTCCGACGGCGGGCACATTAGTGTATTCCAAGGTGACGTCGACTACCTCAGGCGATCGTGTGTAAAGGGCACACGCCGCTTTGATGCGCCAGTAGTTCCGCAGAATATCCAAGGCGACGTTCTGAAACTGGGCAGGGTTCATTGACCTTGGCGGATGAGGCGGATAAAGCCTTTCATGAGCGGGCTGGTGAAGGTGTAGTTTCCGTGTCCGGCTCGTGTTAGGATCTGGGCCCGACTGGGAAGAATGAGGCCTCTAAGAGCCGAGCCGACGGCCTTTCTAGACGGTGCTCCCAGGGGGCGGCCGATGGCGATCTTGGCCGCCTCTTCAACGACCTCCGCGATGTTGTTGTTCTTCGCGGTCAGGTTGGCCATCCCCCAGATCACTCTCTGATGGAGACGGCTTCCGTTGGAGGATCTTATTGCAAGCTCGTATATCTCGCGCAGCTGCTGATCCGCGTCGCTGGCCGCCGCGATACAGCCCCGAACAAGATCTTCGGTTTCGACTATGGGTGATCCAACCTTCAGAGCTGCTTTGGCGGCATTGTTGGCCATCAAATGAAGATAGTAGGGCATTCGGTCACAGAGGCGTAAAATCTCCGATGTCGCCTCCTCGGAGAACTTGAGGCCGAGAGGCTCCAGTACTTTTTCTCCATGTCGCAAAATACCGTCTAGCTCGTCTTCTTGCATTCGATCCAACTGCAGTTCGCGAATGGCACGATGGTTCGATGCGTGGCCGCGTAGCACGGCACCAGCAGTTGCTGCGACGCCAACCATGACCAAAGTGAGAAGGGGCTTGTTCGTGGCGGCGTTCTTGACTAGTTCAGCAACGGCTGAGATTGCGTCGGTGTCTCTTACTCTGTCGAGTTCGTCGAGTATAATACAAAGCGGCTTGTTGTCGGGAATGATGAATAGGAGATCATTACCTGTCATGTTTCCAAGAGAAAGCGCGGTACCAGCGACTCTTAGCGTGTTCCTTTGGGCGTCAAAAACGAGCCGCTCAGGATCAGATTTTTGGATCTGTAGTGCCGCAGTCCGCATTAGCTGATTGAAATCGGAATTCTGCTCGCAGAAGACCTTTACGCGCTCCACGCCGTTGGTAGAAACGTAAGCAAGGGAGGTTTTGCCGCAGCCGCGCTCACCATAAACGACCAAATGGAGGCCGGGAACTGCGAGGGCATCCCGTACACGCTCCCTTTCGTTTTCGCGACCGGAAAAGTCACTAGGATCGTCGATCGGAATGTGGGGGCGAAAAGCTGCGTTTACTAAGCTTTCTTGCTCTTGAGTCAGCATTCTTGAGGGCATACTTCAGGGGGGGCGCTTTTGGATGCGATACTTTGCGTGTGGGCCTCATTCTTAGCATTCATGACAAGTCGTCGGTATCCAGAATTATCCAGTTTCCGCTCAACTTGAGAACTTTTCGACCACTTGGAAAAGTTGTCAGGCCTTGGTGCTTCCGTCTGTAATCGACACCGTAGAATCGACCTGTAGGCCGCTTGAAAACTACGGTGTCTCCTTCCTTGAGATCGTAATGACGTAGGAACTCCGTCATGCTTGTCAGGCGATATTCGTTTCTGGTTCCACCAAACAGCGCATTATTGTAATAAATATAATTGAAGGTCCACTCTTCTCCGGCAGCGTCTCGCAGATCGATCACGCAGCGGGGATTCTTGATTGAAGGATCCAACTTTGGGAAGAATTCAAGTCTCGCGATATTTTTAGGGATAAGTAGACCAGCTTGGTGGGCATGGGTTTCTCCGGTATCATTGGCGCTAAGCACCTTTTCTACGGTGGATCTCATGATGATTTGATTCGGGGGCTGAGCTTGAGCGCGTTTAATATGTCGACCAGATCATCCGCGTCTCCGGTTGTTCCGATAACCGCATTCTCGGCCAAAATTCGCTTGCGTATCATGCGATCATAAATGACTTCCTCTACTGTGTCGGCGTAGAAGAGTCGGTGAATGGTGACGGGCCGAGTTTGACCTCTGCGATGGGAGCGAGCTGAGGCTTGGTCTTCAACAGCTGGATTCCATTCGAGGTTGTAGTGGATTACATGGTTTGCCGCCGTGATGTTTAATCCAACTCCAGCCGCTTTAGGGTTAAGAATGAGGGCGGCGGAGCCGAGGATTCGGGTGAACTCATCGACTGTCGACTGGCGGTCTGTCACCGCGACGCTGCCGTTAATTAGCCATGTTGGCACACGGAATGTACGCTTAATCTCTCTTTCGAGTAGCCTCGCAGTGTAGTTGAAAGAGGTGAATATGATGACCTTGGAGTTGGTTGTGAAGACTTCCTCTAAAATTTCAAAGGATCTTTCGAGCTTGGGGCTACAGGCAATCGCTAAGCTGACATCACGCAGCTTGCCAACGGACCAAGGATGAGCGCAGAACATTCGGAGGTGCACAAGAGCAGCTAATCCAGGAGCTTCGGGAGCCTTAGCTGCTGCCTCTTTAAGTATCTCATCATATGCTTCGGAAGATCGGTCGTCCATGGTGATTGCTATTGGCACATCTATACGTGGTGGGAGATCGGCCGCCACATCGCAGATACGTCTTCGTAGCATAATTGGGGAGACGAGTGATTCGAGTTCTTTGGCTCCCGTCTCCGTTTCGGGAAACTGCATTTGAAACTCGGACAGTGTCCCGAGGTGCCCCGGGAGTGCGTAGTCGAATAGCGACCAAAGATCTTTAAGATTGTTTTCAACCGGCGTCCCGGTGATCGCGATGCCAATGCGCCTTGGCAGTTCTTTGGCGCGTTTTGTGCGTCGAGCGGTTGGATTTTTTATATTTTGAGCTTCATCCAAGGCCACCACGTTCCAAGGGACCACTCGGAATATGGAGATGTCTCCAGCCATGGTTTCGTATGAGGTAACGGTAATGTGAGCTGCGGCCAATTGGTCTGAAAGTCCAGTGCGGCTGGGGCCGGCATGGACAAGCACCTTCAAGGACGGTGCAAACTGGGTGATCTCCCGTCGCCAGTTCTCAGTCAAAGTCGCCGGACAGACGACCAAATTTGGCTGCCGGTTGGCCTGAACTTCTGCTAGAAGAAGTGCGATGACTTGCAGCGTCTTTCCAAGACCCATCTCATCGGCGAGAATGGAGCCGACGCCTTGGCGTGCCATAAAATTCAGCCATCGTATACCAACTTGCTGATAGTCATAAGGAGTGGCTTCTAGACCAGAGAGAGTCAGCGTCGGAATACTTTTAGAGAGAGTTCGGGCAGCCAATTGCTCAGCGGCATGGTCGACAACGAGGAAATTTGGCGCGCGTTTAAGTATTTCGAGATATTGTCCAATAGTCAGTGCCGCTGGATTCGAAATTTGAGATTGAAGCATCACATTTGAAAATTCCGAAAGCGTGTTTTGAGGGAGCGGATACCAGATTTTATCGATGATGACGTAGTCCAGTGTGGCTGGTGCGGTAGTACTTCCGATTTTTCCTGCTAGTAAGCAGCCTATCGAGGGCTCACCGGGAGTGGATGCATCTACGGTAATCAGGATTGCGGGACTGGCGGGAGTGTCGGAAAACTGCAATCCTAGGTCGTAAAATTCCTGCGAAGCAATCGCTTGGCCCCGAAGGGTATCCTTGCCCTCAAAAATAATCTCATATATTTCCTCTGCTGTAGGGGGGGGCTGTTCCGTGAGTGAGGAGGTCACTATCGTTGTGCCTTCAAGCTTGAGTTTCATGAGTGCTTCTCTTGGCTACAGGCTTGAACGAATCGAGTGATGGGATCGATTTTGTATCCGAATCTCATCTCTGAAGATGATATGGTGGACTTCAATGTAGACATGCCAATGGACAGTGGGGCATCATGATCATCTATGGTTCAATAGTGCCGTGGGGCCATATTGCCATGGATTTTTCCTCGCTGGGCGGCCTAGGGTTATACCGTTGAGAATTCATCTCGGAGGCGTCACCTTTAAATGCTAGCACGTTGGCAACAGCGTTTTCAATTCTGACCAAGATTGTGGGCAATTCAACGGCTGGCGCGATAACGTCCCCGAGAAGTTGGGTCATTTGGTTGGGGAGAACCTCTTTCAAAACGACTCTTTGCCTCCTCAGGATCAGGTTGAGTCTCATTCTCTTAGAGGACCAAATGGCGGGCCCCTGCCAACTGAAATCGTTGCCGATTACAGGGAGTGTGAACTCCTTTTGTGTGGCGGCAGCGATTGCTAGAGATGGAAAAGCTGCTAGAGCCTTGGCGTCTGCGTTCCCTCTTCGCTCGATGAGGAGCCTACCAAACTTGCCGATCCCGCTTGTTTGGGGGGCGAGACGGTTCTCAGCGGAGAGATGTGCCATTACCGGCAAGCCCAAGCGACGAGAAATGAAGGTTTCCGCGTGTAACCAGTGCATTTATACTAAAATTCTGGCTCAGGTAGGTCTTGGACTAGTTTCTTGAGGTTCCGCGAGACTTCGTAGCGAAGGTCCTCGAATGTGGTCTTGGTATCCTCGCTTATGCAGTTTAACTCAGCGACGCTTAGCCCCCAAAGTAACGCATCCATCCCCTGTATAGTTACTCCTTCCGATAAATTTGGAACATAGACCTTCGTATAGTAAGGGTGCCCACGGTTGATGTTGACCGCACAATGGCCGTCAATAAACGCAGGAGTCCAAAGGAGTCCGTCGTCGATGGATTCAACAGTTTGAATATGGACTTCGTCTCTTCTCGTTGATGCGCCGATTTGAAGTTTAAGTCGAACCTCGCCGAGTCGATTTACAAGAACTGCTTCACCCGAAGCTGCGTCTAAGCTCTTAATGTTGGGTTTAATGACTTGATCCTCTTTAGAAGATATGTTCCGATTAGATCCGTCATGAGCGTTTTGAGAGGTCTTCTTGACACTCTCTCGAGCACCTTTTCGGGAAAGCAAATCAGCTGCGCGTCGTCTCGGGGTGAGAAATTCTTTTACGAATACAGAAATCGCCTCATCCAAGATTATCTGTGATTTTTTGATGTCTATTTGGAACGCTTCGTCGAGACGATGGTCGAAGGAAAACTCGATGCGCAAGAGTGTCATGTGCGTCTCTCTAGCAAACAATCCGAGCCAGTCGGGGCCATGGGTAAAGCGGTTTTCTCGGTATACGTAGATGCCTTGATTTGCCGGCGCGACTCGCGCCCTTTCCTTCGCTTCCTCGGAAGAGAACTCCTCCTTTCGTGGCAAAATGAATGCCCTAATGCGAAATTCGGCGACGCTACCGCCCGGCATACTCACAGAAATATTCTCGTCCCCCACCAGTTCTGATTCTCCAACACAAAATGGGTCCCACGCTTCAACTGGGGTGCCATTGAGAGCAATTTTGATGTTGGTGGCGCGATTGTCAGCTGGATCCAAGAACCTTTGATAGACTGTCGCGAGGTGCTGCCGGAGCCCGTTGGGGCCATCAATGATCTTTTCGAAGGCCTTCTTTGCATAGGGCCCTGTTGGATCCTTATAAGCCTTCATAATCCGGTCGATCTTTTCCCAGATCACAAGCGTCCCGGCTTTGTCCGCGAGGACCTCGTTGAAAAACTTGCTCTCTGAGGGCGAAGATTCGCCGATCGTGATTTCCCATTTGCCGCTGATTTTGACGTGGTCGATGTCCCAAGCGGCCGTGATCAGAGTGTCTTCTGGGTTGGCTCTAGACACGACCACCAGACGGCGGCAGAAGGCGGTCGATCCTGTTTTAAGACCAAGTCCGAATTTGCCCAAGCTGGCCTTCGATGTCCGGACTTGTGATCCGTAGGTCATCGCGTTTAAGACGCCATCCTTTGTCATGCCAACTCCGTCATCGTAGATTCGAAGTGAAATGTTGCCGCGGTAATCCTGTTTCAAAAATATTGAAATGTTTTTTGCGTCTGCGGCGATTGAGTTATCTACAACATCAGCAACGGCGGTATTGAATTGGTATCCTGTGTCGCGAAGGCCTTCGATAACACGAGCTGCGTCGGGTGGTAGTGGATGTAGTACCTGACTCATATGGTTGGGGATGGGGTGGATTTTCGTAGAGCGCTTTCAGAGTCTCTCAATTTTCGGTTTCGAGGATTCAGAACCCGCTAGGAATTGGGGAGAGTGGAGATGTTAGCTCGATGCTGCGACAGGGCTCTCCACTAGATCCGCATCGATCATTGAGTGGGATGTCGCTTTCGCGGCTCACATTCGAACTCGCCGAACTATAGACGAGCAGTGGTGCCACCAAGCGCAGACGGCTGGAGGCGGGCCAGAGCTTCCGAAGGAAGGCTTGGGTTTCCAGGTTGGACATGGTGGCGGTTCTGAGCGGGAAGCCTAACGGGCGGAGAGGGGGAGTGAAGGACGAATATGCGTAGGGTCGGGGGATCAAAAAAGGACCACGGAAAGGAGTTCCGAAAAGACCGCCTCCGTGGCAAACTCTCCCCATGTCGTTTTCCTTTCCTTCTCCACCCCGGCCAAGCGGCCCCGATCCCACCCGGTCACCTGTTATTTTCCCTGTTATAACAGGCGGAACATGCACCTGCGGCGCTGGATTTTCACCGGCTCCCAGCGATCCGCGGGGGAGGGGACTTGTCCGGCTTCTCAGCAGCCCGGCCGCCTGTTAATTTCCCTGATATAACAGGCGGAACAGGCACCGGAATCACCCCGATTTCCCACCGGATCGCCCCTCCTTCCACCCTCCGCCCGGTGCGCGATGAAAAATACGGGAATCCAGCGCCTCCTACCCCGCGTTCGACCCCCTCGGATCCACTCTAAGTCACTGATTGGCTGATGATTGGAAGATTGATGGTGGGTCATTTTACCTCCGCCATTGCCCTCCCGCCCGGCCTACCCTAGTTTCCGCCATGCCCACCGCCGCTCTCGACCTGAAGGAGTCGATCCTCGCCCTGAAAAAGGAACGGAATGCCGTCATCCTGGCCCACAATTACCAGACCGGCGATATCCAGGACCTAGCGGACTATGTCGGCGATTCCCTCGGCCTCGCCTACCACGCGAAGGAGACTGATGCCGATGTGATCGTCTTCTGCGGCGTCCACTTCATGGCGGAGACGGCGAAGATCGTGAATCCTACGAAGGTCGTCGTACTTCCGGACAAGGATGCCGGTTGCTCGCTGGAGCAATCCTGCCCCGGCCCCGAACTGGAGGCCTTCCTGAAGGCGAATGCGGAGAAGAACTACTACGTCATCGCCTATATCAATTGCTCGGCCCACGTGAAGGCGCTCTGCGATGTGATCTGCACCTCCGGCAATGCGATCAAGATCGTGAACAAGGCCCCGGCGGATCGCCCGATCCTCTTCGTGCCGGACGCGAACCTCGGTGCCTGGGTGATGGAGCAGACCGGCCGCAAGATGGATCTCTGGCAGGGCTCTTGTTACGTCCACGTCGAGTTCACCCGCGACTCGATCAACCGCATCAAAGCCGAGCATCCCGGTGCCCTCGTGGTGGCTCATCCGGAGTGCACCCAGGCCGTGCGCCTGCTGGCCGATGAGGTCTGCTCGACCGAGAAGATGATCACCTTCTGCAAGAATGCCCCGGTGAAGGACATCATCGTGGTGACCGAGAGCGGCATGCTCCACCGCCTGCGGAAGGAGTGCCCGGACAAGAACCTCATCGCCGGTCCCACCGACCGTTGCGCTTGTGCGGACTGCCGCTACATGAAGATGAACACGCTGACCAAGCTCCACGCCTGCCTGGAGAACCTCAGCCCCCAGGTGGAGATCCCCGAGGACATCCGCTCCCGCGCCGAAGCTCCCTTGCTGCGCATGCTGGAGCAGTCCAAGTAAGCAGCGGCTCTCGTCGCACTACTTCGCCCGGGGATGCGCCTCGTCATAGGCCTGGCGCAGCCGCTCCTTCGTCACGTGGGTATAGATCTGCGTGGTGGAGAGCGAGGCATGGCCTAGCAGGCTCTGCACCGAACGCAGGTCAGCCCCGGCATCGAGCAGATGCGTCGCGAAGCTGTGCCGCAGCTTGTGCGGTGAGATCTTGAAGGGGATCGAGCTTAGCTTGAGATACTTCTTCAGCAGCAAGTCGATCGCCTGCTGGGTGATCCGCGTCCGGCTCTTGCCAAGGAACAGCGGCCCGTTTGTTACCGCCGCTTCCCGCTGATAGCGCTGCAGCGCCGACATTGCCGGTCCACCGATCGGCACGATCCGCTCCTTCGAGCCCTTGCCCATCACCCGGACGTTCTCGCCGAGGATGTCGATGTCCTTCACATCCAGCCCCCGCAACTCGGAGATACGCAGCCCGCAGGAGTAGAAGAGCTCCAGGATCGCCGCATCCCGCAGCGGCATCCACGGCTGCGTCTGCTTGTAGAGCGGCACCTGCAGCGGCAGCGCCAGCAGTTCCTCGATCTGCGCGATTGTCAGCACCACCGGCAACTTCTTCTCCGGCTTCGGAAGCTGCACCTCCGCCACCGGGCTCTTCGCAAGGCCGCGGCGATGAACGAGATACTTGTAGAAGGACCGGATCGCGGCGAAGCGCAGGCGGATCGTCGCTTTCGCAAGCCCCGCCTTCATCATCTCGAACAGCCAGCGCCGGAACTCATCCGCTGTCACTTCCCTCCAACCAAGGAAGCGTTCGCCGAACCATGTGCGGCAAGCTTCCATCGCCAGCTGGTAGTTGGCGAGCGTGCGCGGCGAAGCGCTGCGCTCCACCTCCATGAACTTCAGGAAGGCTGCCTCCAGCTCCTCATCCATGCGTCGCAGGCTTCTTCTTCGCCTTGGCGATGGCGGTGATGATCAAGACCACGCCCGCGATCAGCATGATCGCCACGATCCCCATGCCGATATAGGCCATCTGGAGTTCGGATTTGGCAAACCGGCTCAGCTCGTTGGCATCTGCACCTACCCCGATCTCCTTGGCGCGCTGCAAGCGCTGGAGCACCAGGAAGATCAGGACGGTCGCGGAGACGAAGAGCGTGAGGGCAATGCGGACAAGCCGGTTCATGCGCAGGCGGGGCAGGTGCCGAAGAACTCCAGTTCGTGGTAAAGATTGCGGAAGCCCGTCTTGCGGCGGATCTCGTCTTCCAACTCGTGGACGGGGCAGGGGGCCTTCACCGCCTCGATGCTGCCGCACTCGGTGCAGATCAGGTAGTCCTGGTGGCGTCCCGGGATCAACAGCGTGAAATAAGCGGCCCGTTCATGGAGTCCGAGACGGCGCACCACGCCCTTCTCGGCCAAGCGCTGGAGCAGGCGGAAGACGGTGGCCTTGTCGCACTGGTCGCGCAGCCGTTCCGAGGCCGCGAGTTCGCTCAGGGTCATCGGCCGCGGCGAGTCCAGCAGGGTCACAATGAGTTCCTCCAGCGCCTTGGTCCGGCGCAGGCCGGCAGCGCGGCAGCGGTCGATGGTTTGGGTGACGACTTCGGACATCCGCGGGGAGGATAGGTTTGGATATGCTGGAGGGAAAGGGGGAAAGCGGGCCGGGTCACAGCAAGGTCGGCTGCCCGTCCGCCGGAGGCGGCATCGTGGCACCGATCTTGGTATAGGCCGCGGGAAGGGCGATCCGGCCGCGCGGGGTGCGCTGGAGGTAGCCCTGCAGGATCAGGAAAGGCTCGTGCACTTCCTCGATCGTCGCTGCGTCTTCGCCAACCGCCACGGCCAGCGAACCGACGCCCACCGGACCGCCGTTGAACTTGTAGATCAGCGCTTCCAGGATCCGCTTGTCCATTTCATCGAGGCCTTGGGCGTCGATTTCGATCATCGCCAGCGCGGCGTCCGCGATTGGGCCGGTGATGGTGCCATTTCCCTTCACCTGCGCGTAATCGCGGACCCAGCGGAGCAGCGCATTTGCTACGCGCGGGGTCCCACGGGAACGCGCGGCGATCTCCATGGCCCCATCGCGCTGCATCGGAATGTCCAGCAGCCCTGCGGAACGTTCGATGATCTGGGCCAGTTCTTGCTGCGTGTAGTAGTCCAACCGGTTCACGAGTCCGAAGCGCGAACGCAGCGGTGCCGTGAGCATCCCGGAGCGGGTGGTGGCGCCCACCAAGGTGAAACGAGGAAGATTCAGCTGAATCGAGCGGGCAGACGGACCGGAGTCGATGATGATATCCAGCCGGAAGTCCTCCATCGCGGGATAGAGGTATTCCTCGATCGCCGGGTGAAGGCGATGGATCTCGTCGATGAAGAGGACGTCGCCCTTCTGGAGATTCGTCAGCACCCCGGCCAAGTCGCCGGCTTTCTCGATCTGCGGGCCGGAGGTGACGTGGAGCTGAGAGCCGGTTGCCCGGGCAATGATATTTGCCAAGGTCGTCTTCCCAAGCCCCGGCGGGCCCGAGAGCAGCACATGGTCCAGCACGTCGCCCCGTTGGCGCGCGGCCTCGACCATCAGCAGCAGGCGGTCCTTGACCTTTTCCTGGCCGATGAACTCCGAGAAGACGGGCGGGCGCAGGGAAACGTCGAAGGACGTGGTCGGCGCGGTGGTGGTTTTCTGGTAGAAATTTTCGCTCATCCCGGGGCGCGCAGAGAGAAAATCACGCTAGCGGTCGAATGAACACGATTTTTCACGTGAGAATCGGCTTTACATGCCTGCCCGGGTCCCTATGGTCCGCGGCCCCGAAACGACACGCCCTTTTAGCGCCATGAAAGTTCTTTCTTCTCTCGCCTCGATGAAGCGCCGCCACGCCGACTGCCAAGTCGTGCGCCGCAAGGGCACGCTCTACGTCATCTGCAAGTCCAACCCGAAGTTCAAGGCCCGCCAAGGTGCCACCAAGGGTACGCGCCTCTCCAAGCAGGGCGTGAAGTAATCCCGCTTCGGCCGGATCAAACGGCTTTTCAAAGGAGGCGACCCGCGTGGGTCGCCTCTTTGTTTTGCCTGGAAGGACGTCCTGACAGGGCTCAGAGCGTCTTGTGGCAGAGTTTTTCGCGGCGTTCCCGGACGAGGCGGACTACAAGCGAGGTCCAGCCTGTTTGATGGGATGCCCCCAGGCCTTCCCCGGTTTCCGCGTGGAAGTATTCGTGGAAGAGCAGGAGTTCCTGCCAGTGCGGAACATCCGTGTAGCGATGCGCCTCGCCGAAGCAGGGGCGGTATCCGTTCTTGTCCGGGGTGAAAAGCGAGATCAGGCGGTCGCAAATGTCGATCGCGACTTCCTTGAGAGTTTTTTGCACGCCGGAGCCGGTGGGGTATTCGATTTTGAAGCTATCCCCGTAAAAGTGGTGGTAACGCTCGAGGGCTTCCACGATCAGGAAGTTCGTAGGGAACCAAATCGGGCCACGCCAGTTTGAATTGCCTCCGAACATGTCGGTGTTCGATTCCCCGGGCGTGTAGGCGACCTCATTGGTGGTGCCGCCATGTTCGAAAACGAAGGGCTCCTCTTCATGGGCCTTGCTCAGGGAGCGGATCCCGAATTCGGAAAGGAACTCCTTCGGGTCCAGCATGCGTTGAAGGGTCTTGCGGAGCTGAGCCTCGGAAGGAATGGCCAGCAGGCAGAGTGCGGACTTCTTGTCACCGGTGTGACGGCGGACATTGATATACTTCAGAAGCTCCGGGCGGCTGCTCAGGAACCAATCCATGCGTTTCCGGAAGCCGGGCAAGGACTCGATGGTGGTCTGCTTTAGCACGGTGACCGCACACATGGGCAAGAGGCCAACCAGCGAGCGGATGCGCAGTGGCACCGGGTCGTCGTGGTTGATGATGAGCTGATCGTAGTAGAAGCCATCCGTATCGTCCCAGAGGCCGGTGCCGCCGAGCGAGTTGATGGCGTCCGTGATGCTGACGAAATGCTCGAAGAACTTCGAGGCGATGTCCTCGTAGGCCGGCTTCTCCGCGGCGAGTTCCAGCGACATCGCAAGCATGAGCAGGCAGTAGGAAGCCATCCATGCCGTGCCATCGGCTTGGTGAAGCTTGCCGCCGTCAGGAAGTGCGTGGGAGCGATCAAAGACCCCGATGTTATCGAGGCCGAGGAAGCCGCCGCCGAAGACATGGCGTCCCTCCATATCCTTGCGATTGACCCACCAGGTGAAATTCATCAGCAGCTTCTGGAAGGCGCGCTCCAAGAAGAGCAAGTCGCGCTGGCCCTTCGGGTCCGCGATCTTGTAGACGCGCCACACCGCCCAAGCGTGGACCGGAGGATTCACGTCGGAGAAATTCCACTCGTAGGCCGGCAACTGGCCATTCGGGTGCATGTACCATTCCCTGAGCAGCAGCAGCAGTTGGTCCTTCGCGAAATCGGGGTCGACCGTGGCGAAGGGAATCATGTGGAAAGCGGAGTCCCACGCGGCGAACCATGGATACTCCCACTTGTCCGGCATTGAGAGGATATCGCGTGCAAAGAAATGGCCCCAATCCGAATTGCGTCCCTTGAGGCGCGCTTCCGGCGGTGGCGGGCCGTCGCTATCGCCCTTCAGCCAATCTTCGATGACGTAGTGGTAGAATTGCTTCGTCCAGAGCAGGCCCGCATATCCCTGGCGGCAGATGAGATTCTCCTCGTGCGAGAGACCCTTGGGGATGACCTCGCTGTAGAAGGCGTCGCTTTCCGCGATGCGTTCGGTGAAGGTTTCCTCGAACTGCTCCAGACCGTGGATGTCGTTATTGGCAAGCGTGGAGTGAAGCCGGCAGCGGACCGTCACGGAGGCCCCGGGTGCGACCATGAAATGGAAGTGCGGGGTTGCCTTGGTGCCCATCGGGAGCGGGGAAACGGCCTCCCTATCCCCTTGGATCAGCAGCTTGTGAAAGGCGTCCTTCACATACTCCGAAGGCCCGCCGAAGTTGTAGATCGCCGGGTAGTCCGTCTCGTTATCGGTGAAGAGCCATTCTTCATCGTCATCGAAATCCGGAGAGTCGGCATAGAAGAGGTAATCCCCCAGGGTTTCGTGAGAGGCGAAGACGTGGTCGCCATGGAGGGCGATGGATGGCTTGCGCAGCGGGGTTTCGCGCTCGCTGCCCCACTTCCACACATTGCGGAACCAGAGGGTGGGGAGCACGTGGATGGGCGCGGGATCCGGCCCGTGATTGGTCACGGTGATACGCCATAGGATGTCCTCCGGCGAGCGTTTCGCGACCTCTTGGACGACATCGAAATAGCGTCCGTTGTCGAACATTCCCATGTCGGCAAGTTCCAACTCCGGGCCTTCGCGGCCGAGCAGGGCATTCTTTTCGCGGATCTCGGTGTAGGGAAACTTGGCTTGTGGGTATTTGTAGAGCGCCTTCGTGTAGGAGTGGGTGGGGGTGGAATCGAGGTAGTAGTAGCACTCCTTCACGTCCTCCCCGTGGTTGCCCTCGTTTCCGCCGAGTCCGAAGAGGCGTTCTTTCAGAATGGTATCCTTTTCGTTCCATAGGGCGGGAGCGAAGCAGAGGCGGCACTGGCGGTCGCACCAGCCTTGGAGGCCGTCCTCGCCCCAGCGGTAGGCGCGGCGGCGGGCATGGTCGTGGGGGAACTCTCCCCAGCTGTTCCCGAACTCCGAATAATCCTCGCGCACCGTCCCCCATTGGCGCTCGCTGAGGTAGGGACCCCAGCGTTTCCAATTTTTCCCCCGGCTCAGATCCTCGTCCAAGCGTTCGTGTTCCCTCGTCATCCAAGCCCGTTAGAGCAGGAACCGTGCACCGTCACCAGAAAGAGTGTTCCACGGGGTAAATCGATGCACCGAAGGGTGTATTGAAAGAGAACGGCGGATCTGTCATGCCTCACTGGAAATGAGCGCTCCCGTCCTTCTCCCCCCGGTGGTTACCTTGCCGGAAGATGCCCCGGTTTACGATGCCTTTGGTGATCGTGTCACTTTCCTGCTGACGGGTGCCCAGACCGGCGGGCAATGTACCCTTTTCACCGTGGTGACACAGCCCGGAGGCGGGCCCCCGCCTCACTGGCATGAAAACGAGGAAGAAATCTTTCACGTGCTGGAGGGCGAGGCCGAATTTTTCAGGGATGGCGAGTGGGCCGCGGTGCCCGCTGGCACCACCCTCTACCTTCCGCGGGGTGGAGTGCATAGCTACCGGAACGCCGGCCAGACGCCGCTGAAGATGCTCGTTCAAGCGATCCCGGCTGGCTTCGACACCTTTTTCGCGCGCTGCACCGAGGAATTCCACCGCGACGGCGGTCCGGACATGGACCGCATCGTCCAGATCAGCTCGGAGCACGGGATCTTTTACCAGACCCCCTGAGTCCGGAGATTTTCCTTCACCCGACCTCCCGTTGGTCCGCGTTCAGCTTCCCTCCGGCTGGCGCGGACCTTCTCTTTTGGATGAGTCCTCTTGGTTGCTTTGGATCAGGACGCCGGCTCCAGCCTTACGAAGTAGTGCTCACCCATCCCTGTGATATCGATGATCACCTTTCCGATGCCCGAGTCCGTCGGACCCGGGATGAAGGTGGCGCGGGAAGAGAGGTCTTCCGTAAAGCCGTCGGTGAGCGAGGAACTCCCCATCACTTTCCAGGATCCGGTTGCGAGGCCGAAGGCCACGTCCAAGGCCAAGGTGTTTCCTGAACGCGTGGTCCTAAGGATCGACTGATCTTGTGACGGAACGTCCGAGGGGCCGAAAAAGCGGCGGGGGTCTGAAAAATCCGAGATCTCCCGGAAATCGAACTCGTAGAGATCTTCCGTGGGAAGGGCGGGCTTTTCGTAGAAGCGATTCTCCAGCAGGGCCTGTGTTTTGGCTATCATCGTAAGGACCGCGATGGGCGACTTTCCTCCCGGAGTCATGTCCGCCGGCTGTTGCAGGAGATCCCCCACCTTGAAAGTCCTCGAAATCACAGGATCGGAGGGATTGGGAACGCTCAGATTCTGGAGTTTGAAAGGAAACGACCGGCGCAGGTCGCGGACCTTGTCCACGATGTTGCCGCCGAGCAGATCGACCGAGTAGTCGGGTAGGATTGCCTGGGAGACAGTCCGGGAGGGCTTTACTTCGACGTTGAAAGTATCGGTCAGCTTGATCCCGACCCAGCCTGCATCCCAGTTGTTTGCCTGCTCGAAATCGTAGCGGGTGGCAAGCGGACGTGTGGTGTAAGAGAGGTGTTCCCATTGGAAGCCGGCTCGCAGGTCCAAGCCGGAAACCGCTTCTACCCCGAACTGATTGTTGGTGCGGTTGTCGCGATTGGTGAAGTTGTTGTCGTAGTTCCAATCGGAGAACGATCGCGGTAGGTAGCCACCTGCGGTTTCCTTTCCCCAGGTCCAATCGGCTTCCACCCAAGGAGCGAATTCCTTGGCTTCACCGGGCATCAGAACAAGGGCAGCGCCAGGTGACGCAGGGCCCATCTCTCGAAGGAGCATGGTGAACGATTTCCGTACGGACGGGTTCTTTTCGTTGGCGATCTGGAACCGGCCCAGCCCGTGGAACTCACCGTTCCAAAACTCCGTGCGGAGGAAATTGGCGTTCTTCTTGAACCGGAAGGCCACCGGAGGGTCATTGATCGCAACGCGCGCCTTTCCTCGTGTCACCGTGGCGTTTGTAGGATTGTAGAGCGTCACAATCGGGTCGCACACGAGATGGGGCACCGCGTAATTGGTGTTGCCTGCGGGGACGCCCTTTACGTTGTAAAAATTGATCCGCTCACCGAGGTGGGAGTAGTGAGAGACCACGGAGAAGACGAGCTGCACCTTCGAAATGACCAGCGGCTCAGGAAGCGTGGCGGGCGACTGGGCATTAGCCAGCGGGGAACAGGCAAGTCCCAGCAAAGCGGGAATCGCGCCCCCATAACGCTGTTTCTGGTTGCTGCCGATCATGGGTTTTTCCGACATGATCAGGCAGATAGTTGCTTGATATGCCTTCTGTCAAACGCGGTTGGATTTCTGCATCGCCTTTTCACGGTCCCTTCATGGGGCTTTGTCCCTGGGAGGTGAATCCGGCATTGTAGTGTTCTTCAGAACTCCTAGCATGGGAGCGTTTCCCGATGAATCGAATCGACCGCCTGACCGGAATGATCCTGCTGCTGCAAAGCCAGCGGGTGATCACGGCGGAGCAGATCGCGGCGCATTTCGAGATCAGCGTGCGGACGGTCTATCGGGACCTCGGGGCATTGGGGGAGGCGGGAGTGCCGATCATCGCGGAGGCGGGCGTGGGATATAGCCTGATGCGCGGCTACCACATGCCGCCGGTCATGTTCACGGAGGATGAGGCGGCAGCGCTTTTCATGAGCGGCGAGGTCACGGAGCAGATCGCGGATGAATCGCTGAGGCTTTCGTTGAAAGCGGGGCTGCTGAAGATCAAATCCGTGCTGCCGGAGGACAAGAAGGAGTATCTCAATCGCTTGAAGAATGTGGTCGGCGTCTGGTTCCGCCGGGCGGGTTCCGATGACAAGCGGGACTCCCTGATGCCGATCCAAGATGCGATCGTGCGGCGGCGTTGCCTGGCCCTTCGCTACAATGCGGGGAACAAGGGAGAGATTACCTATCGGGTGGTGGAGCCGCTGGGCGTGGTCTTCTATTCACGGCAGTGGCATTTGATCGCCTATTGCCGTCTGAGAAAGGACTTCCGGGATTTCCGCTTGGACCGCTTCACCAGTTGGGAGGCGCTGGAGGAGTGCTACGAAGGGCACGCCTCTTTTTCTGTGAAGGACTTCCTTCACAAGCTCATCGAGAGCGACGAGTTGATCCCGGCAACCGTGGTGGTGGAGGCGGAGGTCGTGGAACGCTTCCGCGCGGAAATGCCCTGCACGCCGGTGGTGGAGCACAAGCTTGGCGATGGCCGGGTGAAAATGGAGATCCTTGCCTTCTCGGTTCACTGGCTGACGAGTTGGCTGATGAGCTTCGGGACACGGGTGCAGGTGGTGGAACCGCCGGAGATGCGGGAAGCGATGCATGACGCCGCGATGGAGATCGCGGGGCGCTATGCGGATGTTTTTTCAGGCGTTTAGAAGCCTGAGTCGCCCAGCGGTGTGCCTTGCCGCCGGTGCTCTTCCATGAGCAGAAGTCAGGTTCGTGGTGATGATTGATTGTCATCATGGCATGAATTGTGATAACTCGTAAGTTGTTCATCCGATATTAAACTATGAATCTGCAATCGATTCTCGCCTCGCTCCTTCTCACTGGGCTGGCACCGGCCGCCACTGTGTTCATGCGATTTGAAACCACGATCGACGCCTCCGAGCACGGCGGGTCGGCATCGACCCCGCTGGTGGTGACTTTCTCCTTCGACTCCGAGTTAGCTCCGGGAACAGGGCCCGCGGAAGAAAACGAAGTGAACTCGAAGTCCTACGGGCCGCTTTCCTCGATGGAGATCAAGCTGGGTAGCGAGACTATTTCCGGTGTAGGAGACGCAGGCTCCGGGATTTCGGTATGGAATGATACTCCAGATGGAGACGGGATCCGGATTGCGGTCGGCCCTCTGCCCACCCCGGAAGAGACCTTTCTGGGGATGGGTGTGTCGGGACTGTCGATCCTGCTAGCGGATCCGACGGGCACACTGTTCAGCGATGCGAGTCTCCCCACTTCACTCAGCATCCTCTCCTCCTCAGGCATGTACCAGCAGACGGATTTTAGCCTAACCACGATCGGCTCCTTTCTGCTGGTGATGGAGCAAAATTTCACTCCGGTGGAAGATCGCAGGCCATTCACCCTGACGGTAGTTCCCGAGCCGGGTTCCTTGGCCCTCTGCGGTATCGCAGCATTGGGAACGGCGGGGATCCGCAGGCGTGTGAGAGAGTAGGCGGGGCACTGTTCAGGGTCCTTTTTTCGCCCCCGAACATTTTCCAGAACCCTCCTGACATAGGGTTGTCAGTAGGCCGTGCTTTCCTGTTCGACGTGAACCCGGACGACCCGGGCAACCAAGATCCTACTCCAAACGAACATGAAAGACGACGCACTGAACTGGTTTGAGATTTTCGTGAGCGACCTCGGCAAGGCCAAGGACTTCTACGGCACCATCCTTGGCAGCGAGCTGACCCAGGTGCAGTCGGAAACGACCGACTGCAACATGGCCATCTTCAACTTCAACCAGGAACTCGGCGTGGGTGGCTGCCTGACCCAAGCCTGTGACCAGTGCAAGCCGGGTGCCGGTGGCACGATGGTCTACCTGAATGTGGAAGGGGAACTCGACAATGTCCTTTCCCGGATCCCGTCGGCAGGTGGTGTGGTGGTCCGAGAGCGCATGGCCATTCCGCCGCACGGCTTCATCGGGATCTTCAGCGATCCGGATGGCAACGTGGTCGGCCTCCACAGCATGGCGTAAGCCGGCTGGTCCCCCGATTTGCCTGCCGTCTTCGTGACGGCAGGCGTTTCGGTGTACATGCTTTACTTCGCCTTGATGGTGATGACGTGTTCCACAGGCTGCTTCGCATCGGCGATTGCCTTGGCGAGCGGCGCCCGGGCTTTTTCCGTCACGGCGAAGGTGCCTTCGAGATCGGCGGCTCCCTCGGGGCCGTGGACCAGCTGTTTGATCTGGCGGGTTTCGTATTCTTGTTTCGCGGCGACGGCATCCCAGATCTTCTTGAAGGCCGGAAGAAGCGGATGGGTCTGGAAGTCCTTCGCGAGGTTCACGCCTTTCGCCAGTTCTTCGGACGAATACGTCTTCGAGGTTTCTCCCCATGTGACTTCATAGCTCGTCGCGGAAGGAGAGGCGACCTTCAGGGTGATGCGGTTCAATTCATCGTCGAATGGGATCAGGGCCAGCCCGGCACGGATCGAGTCGTCGCTCTTCAGATCGCCGGGGCCGGGACTGAAGGGAATTTTGGTGCTCTTGAGCGTGATCTTGCCATCTTGGCTGGAGATCACTTCGTGTCCGAAGCTGGAGGAGGCTTTCCCGGAGGTGGCGTCAAAGGTGATGGTGCCCAGATCACCATCGATGCCCATGCCTTTCAGGAATGCATAAGCCATCACCACTTGGCCTGCCCAGCCGGGGTGCACGCCGTCCTTGCCTGCGACCATGAAATCGGGGCCGTGGAGTTTTTCCGCATCGTAGTCGGCCACCAGCATTGGCCGGTAGACATCGGCGAAGGCGACCTGCTCCGCGGCGGCGATCTGAATGCCGATGTTGCGGAATTTGGAGAGCGAGAGATTGAGGTCCTCCTTCGTCCCGGCGGCGCTTTTCACCCAATGCGGCACGGTATCGATGATGCCAGGGGAACCGAGCAGGACGCGGGCCCCGGCTTTCTTGAAGGCCTGGACCATGGTGGTTTCGTTCTTCCGGTATTCCTCTGCGATCTGCTCGTTGTAGGGCACGTAGCGGAAGTCATTCATCCCGTAACAGGAGGTGGCGAAGGTGGGCTGGAAGCGCAGCACGTCGCTCTGCAGGCGACCGAGGAAGCCGCCCGCCTGTTCACCGCTCCAGCCATACTGGCGGCAGGTGATTTCAAGCTCCGGGAGCGAGGCCGTGAGATAGGCCTCCATGATGACGGAGTAACGCTTCTGCTCCGTGATCGAGTCCCCGCAGATGGCGACGCGATCACCCTTTCTCAGCAGCAATCCGGAAGGCTCCGGGGCGGGGTCCAGCACGTAGGCGGAAAGGGTGTCTGGCAGGGGAGCAAGTTCCTTCGCGGCGAGGGGCAGGACTAGGGAAAGGTAGAGGAGACAGAATCGGCGGTTCATGCTTCCATCAGACGATCCCGGCGGGGCCGATGTATCAAGGGGCAATCCTGCTATCCGGAGAAATCAGGCGCGAAAGGACCGGGAGCTAGGCAACGTTTCCTTCCGATTCATCGATTCATGAAACCCATCGTTCTGATCCTGCCTGCGGGCCTGTTCGTGCTGGCCTACTCTGCCGCAAAAGTTCCCGAGGGAGGCTCGCCTTGGCACAAGAGGGTGCTGACCAAAGACTTCCTCACGGAAGGCCTCTCGGCCGGGGATCTCGACGGGGACGGAGTGAAGGATCTCGTCGCGGGTGCCTTTTGGTTCAAGGGCCCCGATTTCAAGGAGGGCAAGCTTTACCGCCCGGGCCGTGCGATGCCCATCAACGGCTACATGGAAGATTCCTTCCTGAGCTGGGTGGAAGACCTGAATGGCGATGGTCGCAACGACATCCTCATGGCCAGCCATCCGGGCAAGGACATGACCCTCTACATCAACCCCGGCAAGGAAGGGGATTGGCCCGCACATCGGGTGATGACCGAGGCCGCTACCGAGAGTCCGCTGTGGCTGGATCTCGATGGCGATGGCAAAAAGGAACTCGTCTGCCAGCAGGGTGGCAAGTTCGGCTACGCCGAGGTCGATTGGTCCGATGTGACCAAGCCGTGGTCCTTCATTGCGATTTCCGAAAAGCGGACCGACTCACCCTATACCCACGGCTTGGGAGCGGGGGATCTGAGTGGCGATGGCAAGATGGACATCATTGAGAAGCAGGGCTGGTTCGAGCAGCCGAAGGAAAAGGGAGGCACGTGGACTTATCACCCCGAGCCTTTCGCTGGTCCGGGCGGAGCCCAGATGCTGGTTTTCGACGCCGACAAGGACGGCGACAATGACATGATTACCAGCCTCAATGGTCATGGCTACGGCCTCGTCTGGTACGAGAATCGTCGTAAGGACGGGAAGGTGACCTTCGAACGCCACGAAATCCTTCCGGAAGACCCGAGCAAGACCGGGCCGGGTGGGCTTCAATTCAGCCAACTGCATGCGCTGGAGGCCGGAGACTTCGACAACGATGGGCGCATGGACTTCATCACCGGCAAGCGCTTCTGGGCGCACAATGGCAATGATCCTGGCGAGCGAGATCCCGCGCTGGCGGTGATCTTCTTCAATCGCAAGGAAGGCAACGGTGTGAAGTGGGACGCGGAAGTCGTGGATGATGACTCCGGCGTCGGTTGCCAAGTGCTAGCGGTGGATCTCGATGGCGACGGCAAACTGGAGTTTGCCGCCGGCAGCAAGAAGGGCGTCCACATCATTTCGCGCTGAGCAGGAGCTCGGGCTCCGCTTGGGCTGCCTCCATCTCTTGGCTGGAGGCAGTCGCAGTGGCCGTAGGGGCGCTACAGGTCCCCAAGGTCATGCAGGAGAGACCGACCGCAAAGAAGCCGAGGCTCAGGAAACCGGGCGAGAGGACCTTGAAGATGTTCATGGCGCTTTGGCGAAGGGATCTGCGTTCAGCCGCTCATTCACTTCGCGCGGCATCCAGGTCCAGGGATCGACATCCTTTTCCGTGAAGACCGCGGCACCGATGACGCCCACATTGCGGTGTTCACCGGTGGAGAGATTGGCGTAGGATCCGCCCACGCTTGAGAAGCGGAAACGGGCGACGGTCTCGGGGCTGGTGCGCCAGCCCTTCACCTCAAGGGTTTCGCCCGGAGCGATCACGTAGCCGCGCTTGCTGACGGAGGCGGTCTTGCCATCGATGACATCGAGCCCGTCGACGCTGAGTACGACCTCCAAGCGGCTTTTGCAGCGATTCTTCAGGGTGATCGAGTAGCTGGAGTCCTTCTTGCCGACAACGAAGCGGCGGTTGTGGTTTCCCCATGACAGATAGTTCATGTAGGTGGGGAGGTAGCTCATGCCACCCTTGATGCCCCATTCGATTTTCTCACCGGAGATAAGCTGGGTGCTATTGGTCTTTGACTTGGAACCGGCCATGGCGTCGATGCCCTCGCGATTGTTATAGTAGACCAAGCCGGTGCCGTCGGGCTTTGACGAGGCACGGACGAAGGACTGGCGGTTCCAAGGTGATTCGACTTGTTCGCCGAAGCCGGTGGCGAGGCCGGGACGTTCCTCAGCAGCCTTCCGTTCGGATTTCCTCGGGTTGTTAAGGAGGTAATCGATGTTGTTGCGGTTGATTGCACCGTCCCCGCTACGAAGTCCGGCAGTGACGATGTCGGAAGCATTTTCGCCAGTGGTAGCAGGAGTTGGCGGGCTGTAGTCATTGCTCCCGGCTAGAGGAGCGTTGCTGGCACAACTGGAGAGCCACAGCGCGGTAAGGGCGGAGGCGAGTAGGAGGGGAGTTCTCCGGAGGGCGGGAGATTTCGTCAGCAGCATGAGGAATTTCATGGTGCTGGAAAAACAGCATTTTGGGTTCAGATGGTCAAATTTTAAATGCAGTTTTTTCAACATTTAAATTGCGGCTTTTCCAGCAGGCGCTATTCCTGAGTCATGAGCAATGCGGAAAGCTTGGCCCGCCGTGAGCGGCAGGTGATGGACATTTTGTATCGGAAGGGTGAAGCCACGGCGCAGGAGGTGCTGGATGAAATGACGGATGCTCCTACCTACTCCGCCGTGCGGGCGCTGCTTGCGACGATGATGGAGAAAGGTCTGGTCGCATTTCGCAAGGACTCGCGCCGCTACGTGTATCGTCCGGCGGTGCCGGAAAAGAAGGCGAAGCGCTCCGCCTTGAAGCAATTGCTCTCCACTTTCTTTGAAGGCCGGCCGGAGAAGCTGGTGGCCGCCTTGCTGGATCCGAAGGACCAGCAACTGAGCACGGAAGAGATCGAGAAGATCCGCAAGCTGATCGGACCCGAAGATTCGAAGTAGCAGGGCGACCCTATAACCTATGAAAGGTTCTTCAATCATTCCGCTGCTTCTTTCGCCTTTGCTGGTTGCCTGCGATCCTGCCGCGGTAGCAACCATTCCCCTTTCTGGGCCCGCATCCGCAGTGCCGGGAGGTCAAAGCCTCAGCCAGACAAAGGCAAAGCGGGTGATGGGGGAAATGGCTTCAAAGCGGGGCTACTCGTTCGGAGGAGTGACAACGATGCCTCAGCCCGGAGCCCCGCTGCTCTGGTATACAAAGGAGATGGAGGGAGCCGATGTCACGATGTCGCTCCGGCGAAATCTGCAAGATCAGAACTTGGAGATTGAGATCGCCGATTTTCCCGCGTTCACCCGAAGCGAGGAGTCACGTCAGTTGGAGGCTGAGATTCGGAGCCGCCTGCCATGATCGCGACCGCCATCGCCTTCTCGCTGATCGCTGCCACCGCCGTGTGGCTGGCGGGACGGCGTGATGTGGCGCGCGATCCACGGCTGACCTTGTGCGCCCTTATCTTGCTTGCGCTGTTCCCCTTGTTGTTCTTTCTGCCGAAGTGGGAGGTGCTGCCTCCTGCGGATGTGGCGGAAGAGCAATCCGCGTTCATGCGGTGGTTGCCGTGGATCTGGGGCATCGGTGTGGCGATCGCATCGCAGCGTCTGGTGACCGCGCTGGCCCAATTGCTGAAGTGGCGCCGTGAGTCCGAGCGCGTCGGCGTGCGTGAAGCGGGTGATCTGATCGTCGATGTCCGGCTTCTGAGAAGCTACCCGGGCCCGGTGGCTGCGGGGATCTGGAGTCCTGTGATCTTCGTGCCTGCGGAATGGGAAGAGTGGCCGCCGGAAACGCGGGAAGCGGTTCTCGCCCATGAGATGAAGCATCACCAGCGCCGCGATCCCTTGTGGCGGGCGATTGGTGCGGTGGCCTGCACGCTTCACTGGTGCAATCCGCTGGTCTGGTGGATGTCCCGCCGCTTGGCGGATCAGTGTGAGTTTGCCTGCGATGAAGCGGTGGTGGCGGATGGCTTCCGGGCGGACCGCTACGCGAACGTTCTCTGCGATCTGGCAGCCTCGGCGAAGGCTCCTGCGACCACGCTGGCCATGGCTCATCAAGGTGGCTTGGAAGCGCGGGTACGCCGGATGATGACGAAGGTGCCGAGGGGATCCCGTGCTGCGCTGGTACTGTTGATCGTGTTCACCGCGCTCACCGCGATCGGACTGGTGATCCTGCGACGTGCCGAGCGCCCGGCGAAGCCGGCGATTCCCGTGGAAGAGATTCGGACGAGGTTGGAGGCGGATCCGTTTCCGGGGGATTGATGCGGACAAAGAAAAAGCCTCCGGTCTCCCGGAGGCTCTTTCGAAAATGGGAACTCGTCCCGGATGGCCCGATTACTTGGCGTACTTCACGCCGCAGCCGTAGGGCTGGGTCTTGGCCTTCTCGACGGTCTTGCCACCGAGGACCGAATCAAGCGCATCGGAGATATAGCTGTCGGCGGTTTCGATGTCAGCCACGTCGGTGGTGGACTTGGAGTCGATTGCGCCGTTGTAGGCGACCTTGCCTTCCTTATCGATGACGAAGAGGTGAGGGGTGGTCTTGGCGCCGTAGGCCTTGCCGACCTTGCCATCGGCATCGAGGACGATCTGGCTGGCCTTGTTGCCTTCCTTCTTGGAGCGGTCGGCGAGTTCAGTGCCGGCGAGGTAACCCTGCTGGCCTTCCGCCGAAGAATTCACCGAAAGCCAAACCACGCCCTTGCCGGTGTAGGTCTCCTGAAGCTTCGGGATATTGCCGCTGCCGTAGTGCTTCTTCACGAAGGGGCACTCGTAGTTGATCCACTCGAGCACCACGACCTTGCCCTTGTAATCGGACAGGGAAACTTCCTCGCCCTTCGTGTTCTTCACGGTGAAGGCCGGTGCTGCTTCACCCGGCTCGACGGCCCAGGCGGTAGCGCTGCAGATCATGGCGCCGACCACGGCACCGAGGAATGTGTGTTGTTTCATAATCAATTTCAGTGGGTAGGGGATTCTCAGGTTCGTCGATGACCCTGCCGAGGGAGCTGGTGCTGTCCAACGGAAATACGGTCACTTTGCGGCACGCCACGTCACGGAGAGCGGTTCGGCGACCTTCCCCCCGTAAAGGACGATATCGAGTAGAGCGATCTGGCCCTCGGCGTATTCATTTTTTGGTGCTTCGGCCACCCAGACTCCTTCTTTCCGCTCGAAAACGAGGTCCGTGGTGTCGGCTACGACCTGCGGGGTGGCCGGAAAAGCCTTCGCTCCGGTGAGATCGAGGCTTTCCGGTCCTTTGATCGTGAGAGTCAGGTTGTCCCCGTTTTCCTCCAGGGTCAGGGAGGTGTCCTTCGCAGGTGCGGGCATCTTCTTTTTCGCCGCGGCAATCGCTTCGCCGGACTGGCCGGAAGCGCCGTCGCCTGCGGGAAGTTTCAGGGAAAGCTCCACATCGCCAGGCACGCAGGCGCTGTCATTGCAGGTCAGCCAGGAGAGCTTCACCTTGAAGTCGGCCTCGCCACTGGCACCGGCGGGCGGGGTGAGATCGACGAGGTACACGGCCTCGCCCTCGTAGCCGTAGCCGGAGAGTTCGCCGGTCTTGAATCGCTTGGGGATCGGATTGCGCAGCTCGCCGGCCTTCCAGCCTTCGGGGAGGGTCCACTTCGCGGAGAGTGGCATGCCGGCTTCGCCCGGGTTGATCCAGTAACCATGCCAACCGGTGTCGAATTTCAGCTTGATGCCGACCGCGACCGGTTTGCCGGCTTGGTAGGAGGCTGAGCCACTGATTAGCTCCGCCTCGGCGTGGCCGGATTTCACCCCGGCGAAGGCGGTGGACACGAAGGGAAGGCTGGCGGCCATGAGAAAGGAGAATTTCATCGCAGGCATCTAAGAGGCGTTTTTCGGAGGTGCAACCGGTCGTGAGAGATTACCACGCGACCTTTATTCTCCTATCGAGGCAGTTTCGGGCCGCCGCCGCGCTTCTCCCGTCGATAGGCCGTGGGTGCTTGGCCCATGTGCTTGCGGAATTGGCGAGAGAAGTCGCTATGGTCGTAGAAGCCTGCTTCGAGAGCCACCTCCGTGATCGGGAGATTTGATCCCGCGAGGAGCTCGCAGGCTTTGATCACCCGCATCCGCATCAGGTAGCTGCGCGGGGTCGTCTGGAAGGTCTTGCGGAACTTCCGCTCGAACTGCCGCACCGAAAGCCCGGCGATCTCTGCCAGTTCGGCGACTTCCAAGCGCTCGCGGAAATTGGCCTTCAGGTGCTCTGCCACCTCGGCGAGCTCCAAGTAGGGCTGGATGGCCGCGCGCTGTTCTTCATAGGAGCGGACGGTGCCACAGAGGCCGCAGACATTCCCGTGCTTGTCGAAGAGCGGGAGCTTGTCGGTGATGAACCACTCGGGGCGGCCTTGGGAATTTGGGAAAAGTTCGATCAGGCCCAGCAGGGGCTGCTTGGTGGTGATCACCTTTTCATCGTCCCGGTGGTACTTGTCGGCCAGGCGGGGAGGAAAGATCTGCTTGTCCGTCAGACCGACGATCTGGTCTTCCCTCTGGAATCCGCATCTTTTCACGAAAGCGGGGTTTCCTGCCATGAGACGTCCCTCGCGGTTCTTGGCGAAAAAGAGCGTGCCCGGGAGGTGGTCGAAAAGATGGCGGAACTGTCCCGGGGGGAGCTCTTCCATCCACTTGCGGAGGTCATTGGGTGTGTCCACTGGCAAAAACATACAAGTGCTTCCCGCAATCCTACAAGCTCTCTCAGCGTTTCTGCGTCAGCTTGAAAACCCGCCCGATTGGGCCACGTTGGCAACCGCGACTGATCCACCTGCAACCGATATTCATGCACGCGCTTCGTCTTTCTATCCTCCTGCCTCTGGCCGCACTTGGTGCGGTGCTGGCGAAACCCCTGGTCGCTCCGAAGCCGGAAGCCAGGCGTCTCGAAGTCCTGTTCTTTGGTGCCCCCACTGCCGCTCATGCCGCGCATGATCCGGTGACGCGCTACCGGAGCATCAAGAAACACCTCGGCGTCGAGGGCATCGACTTCACCTACACCGAAGATCCGGCGGAGGCGCTCAATGCCGATACGCTGAAGAAATACGATGCCCTCCTGATGTACGGCAATTGGGACCAGAACGGCCCGATGCCTGCCGGCCAGCTCAAGGCGCTGACCGAGTATGTGAACAATGGCGGAGCTTTCCTGCCGATCCACTGTGCGTCCGCTTGCTACGGAGGCTCGCCGGAGTTCATCAAGCTCGTCGGTGGCCGCTTCAAGTCCCACACAACCGGTGTGTTCAAGGTGACGAATGTCAACAAGAGCCACCCGATCATGAAGGGCTACGATGGTTTCGAAGCCTGGGATGAAACCTACGAGCACGACAACCAAGGCGACGACCGCGTGATCCTCGAGAAGCGCGACCAGGAGCCATGGAGCTGGGTGCGCGAGCAGGGCAAGGGCCGCGTTTTCTACACCGCCGCCGGCCATGACCACCGCGTGTGGGACCTCAATGAGTTCAACGATTTCATCAAGCGCGGCATCTTCTGGAGCGTGGGGCCGGAGAAATACCGCCTGCTGCAGAACCTGAAGCTGCCGAAGCTTGAAGAAGAAAAGGTCGAGCTGCCGGGATACCTGAAGCGCGAGCTGATCACAAAGGCCCAGAAGCCGATCTCGCCGGAAGAGTCGATGAAGCTGGCGCAAGTGCCGGTGGGCTTCGAGCTGGCGCTGTTCGCCTCCGAGCCGGACATCGTGAACCCGATCTTTGTGAACTGGGATCACAAGGGCCGCGCCTTTGTTATCCAGACTGTCGATTACCCGAACAACCTGCATGAGGGGAATATCGGCAACGACAAGATCATCATCGCCGAAGACAAGGACAATGACGGCCGCGCCGACAAGTTCACGACCTTCGCCGACAAGCTCTCGATCCCGACCTCGCTCGTCTTTGCCAATGGCGGGGTGATCTGCACGAACGGATCCGACATGCTGTTCCTCAAGGACACCAACGGCGACGACAAGGCTGATGTCCGCGAGGTCCTCTTCACCGGCTTCAACATGGGTGATACCCACGCCGGCGTGTCGAACCTGCGCTACGGCCACGATGGCTGGATCTACGCGACAATTGGTTACTCCGGCTTCAAGGGCACGGTGGGTGGCGTCCAACATCAGTTCAACCAAGGTGTCTTCCGCTTCAAGCCGGATGGCTCCAAGCTGGAGTATCTCCAGCCGACCACGAACAATACCTGGGGCCTCGGCACCACGTCGGATTTCGACATCATGGGTTCCACCGCGAATGGCAACCCGTCCTTCTACCTGACGCATCCGAAGGCAGACTACGATGCCGCGGGTTTGCAGACACCGCGCACGCCGCGTGCGGACAGCAATCCGATCTTCAATCCGAGCTCGATGGATATCCGGCAGGTCGACCAGTTCGACCGCTACACCGCGGGTGCAGGTCATGCTTTCTACACCGCCGAGCGCTTCCCGGAAGCGTGGCGTGAGAAGACCGCCTTTGTCACGGAAGGTACCGGCAAGCTGGCGGGGGTCTTCGAGGTCAGCCGCGAAGGCGCGGGCTTCAAGTCCGTGCAGTCGAACAACAATATCTACAACAGCGCCGATGCGTGGTCCGGCCCGGTCTGTGCCGAAGTCGGTCCCGATGGTGCAGTGTGGATGTGCGATTGGTACAACCTGATCATCCAGCACAACCCAACCCCAAGTAAAGGATCCTCCGGCCTTGATGCACGCAACGGCAAGGGCAATGCCTATGAGACTCCGCTGCGCGATACCAAGTTCGGCCGCATTTACCGGATCTACCCGGGCGGTTCGCCGGATGACAGTAATCCTGGACTCGATCCGGAGAAGCCGGCGACCTTGCTGGCCGGCCTGAATCATCCGAACCTCTTCTGGCGCCTGCATGCCCAGCGCCTGCTGATCGAAAGCGGCAACAAGGTGTTCGCTCCGAAGCTCACGGAAGTGGCTGCTGGCGGTGATCGGGCAGCTGCCCATGCGATCTACGCGCTGGCCGGACTGAATGCCCTGGAGCCTTCCACGATCAGCCAAGCACTTGCTTCGAAGGTCCGTGCGGTGCGTCGTGCGGGGATCATCTGCGGCACCCCGCAGCAGCTGAAAGAAGGCTTGATCGTGGACGGCAAGTTCCAGATCGAGGACGCCCGCGACCTCGCCGATGCGATGGTTGCGATCTCCCGTGGTCCGGTGGATGTGGAAGTGGGCAAGGCACTCTTTGCTCTCATCACCGCGAACGAGTCGAAGATCTCCCAAGATACCCCATTGAAGGACGGCTGGCAGATCGCCGCGAACCGTCAGGCACCGGGCGTGCTGGCTGCAGCGGTGGCGGCGGGCTTCGGAGGCAGCCAGGCCGCAGCCGAGATGCCGAACCTCATGCCAAACCCGGACTTCTCCGATGTCGCCGGTGGCAAGCCTGCCAACTGGACGGACCTGCGCTTCTACGTGGGTGACCGTGATGGCGTGAAGCTCACCGCTTCTCCAGATGGCCGCGAGGGCAGCATGGCGCTATCGATCTCCTCCGCGAAGAACTCCGACTGCGGAGCTGCCGTGACGGTCAAGGTGAAGCAACGCACGCGCTACCGCCTGTCCGCCTGGATCAAGACGCAGGATCTCAAGCCTGCCGGTGACGGCCCGGGCGCGCTGCTCAACGTCCATGGTGGCGAGCGCACGCAGGGCGTGAAGGGAACAAAGGATTGGACTCAAGTTTCCACCGATGTCGAAACGGGCGACCGTTCCGAGCTTCTCGTCCACTGCCTCTTTGGCGGCTACGGCGGTGCCACCGGCACGGCTTGGTATGATGACATCTCGCTCACGGAGATTGCCGGTGGTTCCGGTCTTGCCGGCATGCTGGATCAAGTGGCGGCCCGTTTCTCGACTACCGGTGATGCGGCTGCCAAGCAGGCGCTGGCCGATGAGATCGGTAAGTCCGAAGGTGGCTTCGCCAAGAAGCTGCTGGCCCAGCTCAACACGAAGCCTGCGGCTCCGGCTCCGACAAAGGACAAGAAGAACAAGCCGGATTCCGCCGTGCATGAGCGCGGGGCCGCGATCTACGGACTGACTTGCATCGCTTGTCACGGTCCCGATGGCAAGGGTGTGGCGGGCGCTTTCCCTCCGCTTGATGGTTCGGACTGGCTGGTCGAGGACCCGAGCGTGGCGATCCGGATCATCGTGCATGGCCTGCAAGGCCCGGTGAAGGTGTCCGGTCAGGAGTTCACCAACGTGATGCCGCCGCTCATCGACCTCGATGACCAGAAGGTCTCCGATGTGCTGACCTACGTGCGCCAGAGTTGGTCGAACGACCTGCCTGCCGTGACGCCAGCGCAGGTGAAGGATATCCGCACCAAGTTCAAGGATCGCACCACGCCGTGGACGGCGAAGGAACTGGGCCACTGATGGGTGGAATCAATCCGATCAAATTCAACGGCGGCGGGAGTGATCCTGCCGCCGTTTTTTTAGCGGTTCGCGGTGGAGAGATATTGCAATAGCGACAAGGTCCGGCTGCTGGTGAGTGTCTCCGACATCCTGGTGATCTCCTCGGTGCTGCGGTTCTCGGAGAGCCAGCTGGTGAGGACCTTTTCCTGGAGCTCCACCGAGTCGATGGCATTCACCACTCTGGCCGCTTGATCGGCATCGCAGTCCTCCAAGGGGAGACCCGAGAGGATGGCATTCTTACGGATGTCTGGAAGCGTTGTGATGACATCGATCATCCTATCCTTCTTTTCCGGGCCGACAGCCGAAAAGCCTCCGGCCATCCACTCGTTGACGGCGAGTCCTTGCGGCCAGCTGGCGTCTTTCATCCAGTCCGCCAAGTCGGCAATCTTTCCGCTCTGGCAGAGATTCTCCACGATGTCGTTGGCGCTGTTTGGGGGAAGCTCCCCATTTGCGATCGCCTCCCGAATCCTCCTGATGGCCACGTCAGGACGTGCTTGGGAAGCGTAGTAGAGGGCTGTGGTGTAATAGCCGGGGAACTCATCCGTCGCCGAGAGTTCCGAGAGGGTGCCCTCAAGGTCTTTTCGCAACGCGGGTTGAATCACGGCCTGGCTCACAAGAATGTCCGGCCTGTCCTTTGCGAGCATGGCGACCTCGATCCTCTTCCGGAGTGGCAGGTGTTCGAGGTGCTTCAGGTATTCGTGCCATGCTTCACCGCGAAGTTTCCAATCGGAGATGCTGTTGAGCGTCCCGGCGGCCAGCTTCGGATCGAGAGTTGCCAGCTTGGCTGCCGCTGCTTTAAGGCCTTCGCTTCTGCTATCAATCGCAGGAAAGCGGGAGATGCTCTTCAAGTAGGCTGCGGGATCTTCCTGCGCGAGATCAGCCATGGCCTTCGCCATGGCTTCAGGATCGCCGGAACGCAGCACATCATCGGCCCGCGAATGGGAGATCGATGGCTTTGCTACGGGAGTCGTCGCCTTGCCCGGGCGGATATAGCCGGCGGCGAAGCCCGCAGCTCCGAGGGCAGCGAGAAGGAGGTGGAAGCGAATGTTTACGGGCTTCATCAGGGGCTGACTTCGAGGATTCGCTTCTGGATCCGATCGCTCAGCGGGGTGGAGCCCACCTTGTCGACATAGGCCTTTGCGCGGGCCGGATCATAGCTAACCCAGCTCACGATGAGGTCTTGGCCGGCATTCGAGCCATCCTCGGAAGTGGAGATGGCATTGGCGAAATCGACGGCCTGGTTCACGTCGCCGTTGGAGAAGAGATACTCCGCGGCTGACTTCAACATGGCGTTTTTCTCCTCGGAAGCCAGAGGTGCTGCCTTCAGGGAGTCGAGGGTTCTAGTGATGGATCCGGATTCGACCAAGGCTTGGGAGAGCTTGGGCCGGACGCTCGCGGGGATGTCGCTCCAAGGAATGGTGGTCATCCATTGGGACTCGGCCAAGTCGCTCACTCCCCTGGAGAGGCGGCTCTCGCTGATCTCCTTCCATCCGTCGGGATTGGCGTCCGGATTCTCGAAGAAAGGACGGTCCTTCAGCTCTTGTTGGAGGACAGCCATCACCTCCGGTTGTCCGCTGTCCGCGGCGAGCTTCTCAAGATCGGGCTTGAAGAGTTGCATCGCGAGTACCGGGAGGATCTTGTTCTTGTCGACGACGATCTTTCCGCTGTTGCAGAGCTTGATCACCTCGGCGGCGACCTTGGAGTCGACGGAGGTGCGCCTGAGGACGTTGACGAAGGTTTCACTCGACCAAGATAGCTTTCCGTTCTCGATCAGTTCGGCGAAGGTCTGCGGGTCATCGATGATGGCCGCGGAGGTGATGTGGATCCTGTGATCCAAGCCGACACGAGAGATCTCAGTGGATTCAGCCAGGAGTTGGAGAACCAGCCCGTAGTCCGAAGCCAAGGCATCGAGTGTCCAAGCGACGGCAGTGTTGCGCTTGTTACCCTCGGGGAGGGTGGCGACGATTTCGTCAAAGCTCTTTCCATCCCGCCGGGCGATGGCGGCGAGTAGCCTGATCATTTCGGCCATGTCCCACTCCGGTTGGGAGAGCAGGGTTGCGATGCGCTTTCGTGCAGCGGAGAGATCGCCCGCAGCGATGCGGCACAGGGCGGCATCGGTGGAGTCGTCGGCCGAGGTTTCGCGGGCTGGCCCGAGTTTCGAAGGTTCGAGGGTAGCAGTTGGTGCCTCGGGATTTTTCGGTTGGCTGGCGAATCTACCCGCCGCAAAACCCGCGATCAGAACGCAGGTTATGGCAGAGGCGCGGGAAAGGGAGTTCATCTCAAGATAGGATTTGAGGGCTATCAGGAGTTTTGAAGACTGTCCAGAAGGGGAGAGGGAGAGGGAGAGGGAGAGGGAACGATGAGTCGGGGTTTCGGGATGATCCTTGGAATTTTACGCCTGTTCCGCCTGTTATAACTGGGAAAATAACAGGTGGGAGAGGGGGCGAACATCGAACTTCCAGCGGTGGACGTCGAAGTGGGGAATGCGGAGTGAAATAGAATGGTGTGGGGAAAGCATGCTGGAGGGAAGTTTGGCGCATGCAGGGGTTGGTTTCCACTGCCAAGGTCGGCCGAAACGGGGACAGGGGAAGTGATGTGGTGAATACCAAGGTTGCGCGCTGCGCGCTCACCCTAGCCTATCTCCCTGTCGTCGCCCGTTGGGGCTCTAGAATTTAGAAATTTGCCTGGTTCGGGCTCAGGCTTCGAGCTTCCGCTTTTTGGGGCGGGTGAGGAAGAAGAGCCAGATGCCGAGCAGGGAGACGAAGAAGACGGCTCCAGTGACGCCGCCGAGCAGCCAGTCGCGCAGGTCCTTGTTGGTGATGAAGCCGAACTTGTGGAACCGGGTAAAGGCGCTTGCTTCGAATTGCTTCGAGTCATCGGTGTGGCGGGTGACGCTGCCGGTCACGGTGGAAACATAGACGCGCGTGCCCTTGCCATCGGCGACATCAAAGCGATGGACGGGCAGGATGCGGAAGATGTTGATGTACTCGTCGTTGAAGTCTTCCAGATAACCGGTCTTTTTCACCTCCGCTCCACCCAAGAAGCTGGAAGCGATTTGTGAGGCGTATGTTTCCTCAAGCTGCGGGTCGGCTTTCCCGGTAGTGGCATCGACGTAGCGAGGTGTCTTTTCGCCGGGGAAGAAGAGCTGGTAGCAGGGAGCACCGGAGATGGCGCGGATGTTTGCGGCCATCACGGGACCGGTTCCGCCGGAGGCGGATGTTGCATCAGCCAAGGAGACTTGGATGGACGCGGGCTCCAGGCCACCGCCCGAGGGTCGGGCGGGCGGTGGAGCTTGCTGGGTGCGCGTCATCACGATGTGCAGGACGCCGCTGCCGGACGACATGAGCAGGGTGATACTGAAGACAAGCCCGAGCCAGCGGTGGGCCTTGCGGATCCATGCGGATTTCATGGTGACGATTGTGAGAGTGGTGTTTTTGGAAAGGTTATAGCGTCGTTAACCCGGGGATGCGCGCTAGGCGCTGGCCCCGGGCTATCGACGGTCGCCCCGTTGGGGCATTGGAGGACAGGCAAACTGTCGACGATTGTCTGGTTTTTTGGGGGGCGATGTCTGTTACCACTTCACTTCGATGCCGGCGTAGACGCCGCGGCCATCTCCGGGGAGGAACTGGGCTTGGTCGCTACCGTTGGCGTCTTCAATGACTCCCGTAGTGGCAGCGTAGCGTTCGTCGGTGAGGTTCTTGCCCTCGATGAACCAAGAGATGCCCTCGTCGACACGGCGGCCCAGCTTGAAGCCGAGAAGCGCGTAGCTATCAGCCGAGAAGGTATTGGCATGGTCGATGAAGGCGTCGGATGGGACCCACTCGAAGGTGGGGCCGGCATACCAGCCGCAATCGTTTTCCCAGGTCAGTTCGCCGCGGATGAGGTGCTTGGGAAGTCCAGCAATGTAGTTGTCTCCGTAGATCGGATCGTTGTCGAAGCGATAGCTGCCGTAGGTCCAAGCACTGCGGAAAACGAGGCGATGTGCGGGGTTTTCCTCCCATGCCGCCCCCAGCAGATCGATCTCTCCAGCGAGCTCAACACCCTGGTGGATGGTATCGTTGGCATTGATCGTGCCGGTGGCACCGCCGCCTGGCGGGATCTGGATGGTGAGCAGCTCATTCTCGATATCCGCGTGGTAGAGCGAGAGATCCCAGCGGGCGAAGCGGTGGGTGCCGCGGGTGCCGATTTCATAGGTGAGTGCATCCTGTGCTTCGGTCGCGACCACGGCGGTACCCGATTCGCTGAAGGAAGGTGGCTCGTAGCTTCCGCTCACATTGGCGTAGACTTGGATGCTCTTCTCTTCATTGGCATCCCAGCGCAGGCCTACCTTCGGTGCGAAGTCATCGTAGCTCCGGTCATAGCTGCTGTTCGGCGGTGTGGGGCCGAACACGCGGCGGTTCTCGCGTTCATTGTGGGAAGCGGCGGCGCCGAGGATCCCCGTGAATCCGGCCCCGAGTTCCAGCTGGCTTTCCACGAAGGCTTCCAGATTGGTCGCGATCTGATCGTTCTTCTGGACGAGCGCGCCGCGGTCCCCGCCGACGTTCAAGTAGTTGGCGGCGTCGGTCTCCCCGCGCGTGAACATCACACCTGCGCGAAAGCGTTGTTCGCGACCGAAGAGCTCATCGGTATTCGTCAGGGTCAGACCTAACAATCCATCGTTCGAACGCTGGTCGACGACTTGGAAGATAGGGTGATCGAGATCCTTGTAGGTCCATGCGCCGATGAAATCGAGCGAGGTGTTCCCGTTCGTTACGGTGGTCTTGCTCGCGAGCCGGAAGAGCTGGAAGTCACGCTTCTGGTCTCCGATGATCTGGGTGAGTCCCGCTTGTTCGGGGTCTGTCTCCAACTGGGCCTTGGTCAGGTTTCCGGGAAGCTCCGAGTCGGTGAAGACGGAGGTGAGGTAGAGGCGCGTTTCGATGTTGTCCGCGATCTTCCACCCGAAGTTGGCGAAGAGGCGCTGGTTGTTCTGAGCAGAATGATCCCGGAAGCCATCCTGGGATGCCTGCGAGAGGCTGAAGTAGAGATCGCGCGAACCTTCGCTGAAGCCGCCTGCGAGGCGTGCGCGGAAGTAGCCGAAGGAGCCGGCCTCGAGGCGTGCCGAGTAGCCCGGAGAAGTGAGGCCGGTATGCGTGATGTAATCGATCGCGCCGCCGAGAGTGGAGGAGCCATAGGCGAGGGCATTTCCGCCGCGCCAGACATTGATGTACGAAGCGGATAGTGGATCGAGCGCCTGGAAGTCGAAGCCACCGTCCGCAAGATTCAGCGGCACGCCGTCCTGGAGGAGGCGGATACCGCGACCGTGGAAGGTACGCTGGAGGCCCGAGCCGCGGATGGAAAGCCGGGCTTCATCCGAGCCGAAGCGCGGCTGGGCGAAGACCCCGGCGGAGAGGGCAAAGGTATCCGCAACGGTGCTGGCGCGACCCGTGAGATAGCGCTCGGCATCGACGACTTCGACGCCACCGGGCGTCTTTTCGAGATCGGCACGGCTATCCTTCACCGTGGGAACGGTCAGGGAAGGGGATTCCTTTTTGCCTGCGGGAGTGGCCTCGACGACCATTTCGTCGAGCTGGTGGGGTTTCTCCTCTGCAAAGGAGTTCTGAATGAGGATGCCGCTCAGGGCGGCGGTGGTGAGGCTGAAAACTTGAAAAGCGTGCATGGGTCAAAGGCACCGCGCGGACGCGATGCGTGAGAGATGATGAAAAAAAGAAAGGAGAGGAAGGATTCCTCCCGCCGGGTGCTCATGAGTCTCCCCGACGGGAGGCCGGCCCCTTATCCTTGCGCTTCCGGGATTAACCGGTTGTGCGAGGCCGGAAAGCGTCGTGCGGGCATGACGAAGCAGAAGCCGCGGAGCGTGGCGGGGAGAGGACACGAAGGCCCATGTAGGGCGGAATGCACCTGTTCCTCGCCGGTTGGTCAGGACGGCCTACACCTCAGGCGATGATCCTCGGCGGCGGGACCGGCGGTGAGGCTCCCGCGGTTTCAACGGGCACGCAGAGGCCCGGAAACGAAATGGCGGAACTTTTCGTGAAGCGCGGCGGCTTCAGCGAGACGAGTTCACATGGCAAGAAGTCCTGAAGGATCTTTCCCGCGCTGATGGACGACGGCAGCGGGACGTCTTTCTTCTCCTGGGAGCCATCCGCCTTTTTTGCCTCGGCGATCTTGCAACAGAGAGCGCAGGGCTTTTCTCCGCTGAAGGTATCCTTGGCTCCCTGCAGCAGGCCTTCATGTTTGGAATAGCTCACCAACATTCCTGCCCATGCATACACCTGCATGAGGGAATAGGGCCCTCCCGCGAGGTGCAGGCAGCCGAGTGAAACCAAAAGGATCTGGAAAAGCTTCTTCAGGGTGAGAGACCGTGTTCGAAGCGCAAGGATGGGTGGAGGGGTAGGGAGCAGGGCGAGAACGCGCAAGGTCAAAGTGTGGAAGCGAGACCAGTGCTTTCCCTCCCGAGGATGCTCTCCTGCGCCGGCACGAAAGAAAATATCGCGAGTGGCGAAAGGGTACCCGTGCCCTCCCCGTAAAGCAGAAGAACGTGAGCCGTTATCCCCCCCGGAACTCCGACTCACGTTCTTTCTGGTTTTTGCGAACCACGCCGTCTTGTCGTGTCGGCTGAAGTCCCCCCGGAATTCAGTATCGAGCAATGTGACAAGCCGCTTGGTCCGGCTTTGCCGTTGCTGTGTGAGTGCACTGCAAACGGTTCAGCGAAAATGCCCGGATCGAGTCTTTTGGCGAGGACTAAATTGCCTGAAAACGCGGAAAGTTTTTCGCAATTATTCCCAATTTGCGGGCTGTTGTGTTTGAAACCTGCCTATTGGCCGTCTTTTTTGCCGATCAAGTCTTCGATGCTGTGTTGGAGGCGATCCAAGAGTGCATCATCCCCGACTTTCTCGCCATCGCGGGTGGTCACATAGAAGGTATCCATCGCCGCGCCCTTCTCGGTCGAGATGCGTGCATTGGCGGTGTTCAGTCCATGGGTGTTGATCGCGTGGAAGAGATCGTGCAGCAAGCCGATGCGGTCCACGGCCTGGATCTCGATGGCGGTGCAGTTTGGATGCAGATCGTTCGAGACATAGGCGCGTACCGGGAAGGCCATGCCGTGATCGTCCTTCGGCCGTAGCAAGTTCGGGCGGCGACGGAAGTAGCGGGCGTGCTCGTACTTTTCCAGAAGGCCCACTTCCTTCAAGGTGGTCGACAAGCGCTTCCGCAGCGCGAGGTCGGAGACGGGCTCGAAGTTTGTGGTGCAGACGCGGAAGATATCCAGCACCACGCCGTCGGTACGGGTGAAGAAGTCCGCGGAGAGAATGTTCAATTCCTCGGAAGCGAGGGCGCAGCAGATCTTTTCCAACAGCAGCGGCCGGTCATGTGTGGCGATGACCAATTCGGTATAGCCCTTCTCCGGCATGTCGATCCACTGCAGCGAGCAGTCGAAGACATCCTCGTCCTTCTTCGGCTCCAAGCGGAGCACGGCTTTCACGTGGGCGGCGACCGAAGCTGCATCGCGGAAACGGAAATAGGAATCCGGCATGCGGCGGAAGTGCTCGTCCACCGCGGGATCTTCCTCATCCTTGAGCTGGCCCTTCACCTGTTCCTTCAGGTCCTTTTTCTCCGAGCGGATGGACGCTGTGTAGCGTTCCTTGCCCTCTTTCAGGAAGATGCGGGTGCTGGAGTGAAGCTGGAGCATGAGGGTCTCCTTCCAGCTCGACCAGGTCTCGGTATTCGTCCCGTTCGAGTCGGCGTAGCTAAAGAGCAGCAGCAGATCGAGGCGCTCCTTCGTTTTCACGATGCGCGCGAACTCGGCGACCACGTCCGGGTCCTCGATATTCCGCGTGGTGGCGAAGCGCCAAAAGGTCAGGTGGTGATCCACCAGGAACATGATCAAGGTGCGGCGCGGTCCGTGCACCTGCAGGCGATTGCAGAGGCGTGAAGCCAGCATGGCGGAACCGTCCGTGTGCTCGCGGACGTTTTCCGCGCGACCGGTGTCGTGAAGGATCAGCGCGAGATAGAGCGCATAGGGATCCTGCGCCTCATGGAAGAGGCGGCGGTAGATTTCCTTCTTCGGGTCATCGGTGCCGACCAGGGCATCCAGCTCCTCGATGCAGCGCAAGGTATGCTCGTCGGCGGTGTAGCGATGAAAGAATTCGTGCTGCACGAGGCAATCGAGCGCGCCGAACTCCGGCAAATAGCGGCCGAGGAAACCCACGCGATGCATCTGGCGCAGCGTGCGCGCGACATCGCCCTTCCGCTCGAGTATTGCCTGGAAGGTTTCGCGATTCGCCTTCGAGTAGCGGAAAGGGCGATCAATGTCCTCGCGGTGGGCCTTGATAAGGCGCCGCATCGGCGGGCTGAGGCGCAGACCACGGAGCTGGGTTTGCTGGAACATCCGCATCATGCGGTTGGGATCCTCATCGAAGATCTCGTTGTTCAGCGGATAGATGCGGCCATCGCGCGCGATGAAGCTATCGAACTCCTCGCGTTTCTTCGAGCGGAGCATGAGGAAGGACTTCAGGCCCGTGACGGCCATTTCCTCCTGCTCGATCTCGAAGGCTTCCATCAGCGAATTCGTGTGCTGATAGAGGCTGCGGGTATGGCGGTAGTAGTCCCGCATGAAGGTCTCCGTGCGGCGCAGGATGCTGCGTTCCGGATAGTGGAAATCGGTGGCGACCACGCCTTGAAGGCGCAGGGTGAGTTGGTCGCTGCCGCGGCCGGCCTGGTAGTGCAGCTCATTCCGCACGCGGTTCAGGAAATCGTAGGCGGCCTCGATCTTCCGGAGCGCGGTGGCGGTGAGGAGCTTGTCATCGACGAGCTTGCGCAGGTCCGTGGTGCCGCGCTTCACGCGGGCGACCCAGCGGATATTGTGATAGTCCCGCATGCCGCCGCAGCCTTCCTTCACGTTCGGCTCCTGGAGGAAGACGGTCTTGGAGAACTTCTGGTGGCGGGTGCGCAGGTCCTGGCGACGCAGCTCGAAGAACGCTTCCTGGCCCTTGGTCAGGCACTCCTTGTCAAAGCGGGTCTGGAACTCGCCGAAGAGCTTCTTGTCGCCCGCGATGAGACGGGCATCGATCAGTGCGGTCTTGTTCTGCTGGTCGGCTTTGGCCTGCTCCACGCACTCGGCGATCGAGCGGCAGGCGTGGCCTACCTTGAAACCGACGTCCCACATGAGGTAGAGGATTTCCTGGACGAGGGCGGAGAGGTCTTCCGGAAGCTTGTTCGAGGCACGGGGCAGGAGGAACAAGAGATCAATGTCCGACCCCGGATTCAGCGTGCCGCGGCCGTAGCCGCCGAGGGCGACGAGGGCGAGCACCGGTGCCTCCTTGCGCTTGGAAAGGGCGAGGTCGAAGAGCGAGCGCAGCACGACATCCAGCAGCTCCGCCCGGGCATTTGCGATCTCCAGTCCGCCCGCCCCGGCGCGGTGGCGCAGCTTGATCCGATGCTCCTCAATCTTGAGGAAACGGCGGTAGAGCGCGATCCGTTCGGCTGGGGAGAGGTGGCCCTGGACGGCGGGTTTGAGAGCCGTCTTGGCGTGGGCCTGAAGCGTTTTCAAATGGGCAGACATCCGGTGCGTGCAGGGTGCGTCGATTTCCGCGATGGTCAAGACGGGGAACTACGGGAATCGAAAGCTTGTGAATAACCTGTGGATAGATTTCGAACAAGCCCTGCGGACTGCTGATAACGAGTCATTCCGGGAGGTGGCCGAAGTCCGCAATTTTGCACGCCGTCCTGCGGGTGCGACTTTCGCAGAGGTGGTAGTGCGGGAGAGCAGGAGGGGGGAGGCAATCGCTGGCAAGACGGGTGAGGTGTCTACCTTGAAGCGCATGAATTTCTTTTCCACGCCCGGATTCAGCCGGACCATCAGGGTGGTGGCATTGTCAGTCATCAAGATGCTGGAGCCATCTTCCCCGGCATTGACCCAAGAGGTGAGATTGGTGCCGGACTGGACCTGATAGAAGAGGCCATCTTCGGCTGCGGCGGGGTTTTTGTTGAGGGTCCATGTCAGGCCGGAAGACCCGGCGATCGGAGTGGGGAGCATGCTGGGGGCCCGGGGGTCCAAGGTGAGCATGAACTCGATGACGTTCTTGATGTTGTCCCCGTCATCATCGTCTTCAGGTCCGCCCTGGAGGCCGTTTGCCAAGGCCCATTGTGAATAATTGGTCGGCGGAGCCACCTGCAGCATGTCGAAGCCGTCCGTGCCGGGGTCGTCGGTGAAGATGATGTTTTTCTGTTCCTCGGTCAGATACTCGGTGGTCCCGCCGTTTTTGACCATGAGGTTGTCGGTCGATGCGGTGTGGACATTGAGCCCAAGATTGAAGCCGATCTGACGAGCGGCGACGGCAGCGATGATGTCCCAACCATCGGCCCCGGTCAGGTGATTGGCCCCGACGTGAATGGCAGAGCCGTTCGAGTCGACGAAAGCGGCTCCGGCGGAGACGTTGTCATCTTCGTGGGGGTAGGTCGGGGCGATCTCGACAAAGAACATGTTGATCACGATCGCGCTGGTGCTTTTCGGCGGGGAGCCTGCGCTGTCGACGATGATAGCCAGGTCCCCCTCCGGCCGCGCTTCCACCTCGTAGTTTCCGGATCCTTGATAGGCGAAGTTACTCGGGTAGTTCACAAAAGGCAGCCAATCGATCCGGACGCCGGCTTGGGCCCAGATGGCATTCACCTGCCGCTGGATGTAGAGGGTGGTGGCGCTGTCTCCAAAGGTGGTGGCCATCGTGATCCCGTCGTTTCTCGTGACGCGGATAGGTTGGACCTGGACCCGGTGGGTGATCGGGACTGGTGGCTGCACCCTGACTTCTGCCGATGCCGGCAAAACGATGGAAAGAATGATGCCGAGCGCCGGATGACTTTGGAAAGACGGTTTGCAGGCAAGACGCACGATTTCTTACTATTTGAAAAGGCGTGATTTACAAGGTCCGAGGTCCGGAATTGCGGTGCTTTTCCGGGAGAGATTCAGCAGTGGACAAAACGCCGGGGGGAGACCACAAGCCAGCCCATGAAGAAGACATTCCCGCTCGCCAGTGACGGAACAGACCCGAAGCCGGAACGGGCGCTTGAAGCGATCAAGCATGAGCTTCGCAAGTATCTGAAGCGGGAGCGACGCAAGCCGCTGCCCGAGGGTGCGGATTTCTGGGATTTCGATTGCAAGGTGGGGAAGGGGGACGCGGTCCCCGAGGCAAGGCATTCCGCCGACGTGGAGCGAGCGGTGGAGGACGCGGTGAAGGAGGGATGTCCGTCCGTCTACGTGGAGATCCTGGCCAAGCCGGGCCTACGTGCGAAAAAGAGTACGGAAGAAAGCGGATCCTGAGGGAAGGGCTAGACTCCCGGCAGGGAATGATCATCCTTCGCGCCGGGTTGACAGGTCCTGAAAGGATCGTGGATCAAGATGCCACCGTGGCGGAATCGGTAGACGCCGCGGACTTAAAATCCGTTGCAGGGTAACCTGCGTGCCGGTTCGAGTCCGGCCGGTGGCACTTTGAATTATGATGAGTTGTTCGCATTTTGTGCGGTCGGAGTGAACGAGTGCTTAGGTGGCTCATCCCAAATATTGCCTTATAAAGTTCGAACTGATGTCCGCTGGCAAAAGGAGCCCGACCGGTTCAAATCAAATCCGTTCCACCTCTCCCCGGGATTGAGCATCTTAGCGGGTGGGCCATGGCCACCTCGTCATTTCCTTCGATGACACAGAGGATGTCGTGGGGAACGTGCAAGTTCATTGAGGCCTCGAAGACCGCCTTAAATCTGCCACCGAGCGTTCGGACAAGGTCTTCGAAAGCGGCGGGATCGTTGTTCTCAATGCGGCCTTTCCTAGCTGTGGAGCCATCGTCGGCGAGCACGTGGATTTGGCTGAAACGTTTGTGCGCGTCGACGCCGATGCGGCAATGTGCTGATGTTTTCATGGGCTTCCGTGTCGATTGGAATTGGAACCCGCTATGTTGTCACGGGTGGAACCGACGCGGAGCCCTACTGCTCCCTTTCAACGGTAAGCCGTTGGGGCGGTCTTTGAAGTGAGGAGGTTCAGGTTTTCAGCTCGTAAACCCGCGCCGGGCGATTAGTTCGGGGTGACGCAGAGACGCACGAAGCGTTTGCCCTGTCCCGTGGGAAGCGTGTAGGCCACCGATGCCGCAAGGTTTGTCAGCTTGGCATCACCCGTCGGGATGTCTGCCCAGCTTGCGAGATCTGGCGAGGTCTGAACCTTGAACTCGGTGCCATAGGCGGTGACGGCAAGGGTTCCTCCGTTCTGCCAGGTGATTTTGCCGCCTACGATTCCGGGAAGGGTGATGACGCCGGTGTTGTTCATGAAGTAAGCGATCCCATTCTCGACGCCGTCGTGATTGTAATCCTGATCTTCGGTCTGGTTGTCGGCATGGAGCGATGCCCAGAGGGAGTATCCGGTCAAGGGGGCGACTGTGAGCAATCCGGTGCCCGGCTCAAATTCGTAGGTGACCCCGTTTTCCACTTTGGTCCATTTGCTGGCACGCTTGGTGAAGGCACCCCGGGTGCTGGCGAGCGCAAAGGTGCTGCCGTAGGTTTCCGCAAGGGTCGAGGTATTCACCAAGGTCCAGCTGTCTCCCGGGGAATTGCCCGCGGCGGTAAGGTCCAGCACCAGTGTGCCGTCGAGTCGGAGAGTGCCGCTGCCGGTGAGTTTGTTGCTGACGCCGTTCGCACCGACCTTGATCCGCAGGGCTCCGCCGCTGGCCAAGGTGAGCGTGCCGCCGGAAACGAGAGTGTCACCGGTGTAGGTGTTCTGGCCGGTGAGGGTCTGGGTGCCGGTGCCGCTTTTCACGAAGTTTCCGGGGCCGCTGCTATCGGCCAGGATGCCATCGAAGGTGCCACTGCCGTTGTCCACGCCGAAGGTGATCTTGTTGGCATAGGAGCCGCCGATGCCGACCTTGATTGTGCCGCCGCCGGTAATGGCGTCTACGAAGATGCCGCCATTGGCGATGGAGGTGGCTTCCACGCCATCAAATGTGGCATTGCTGGCCACATAGAGATCGGCTTTGTTGTTGGTCCAAACCTCGTCTGCGTTGGAGCCGCCAATGAGGCTTCCTTCCAGGACCCTGATGATGGAGCCGCCTGCCATGGAGAAACTTGCGGTGCGAACGCCCCATTGGAGTCTTCCGGCTCCGGTTTTCTCGATGATGCCGGTCCCTGTAAAGGTGGTGGTGCCCGGAGCGCTGTTGTTGATGAGAGCGTCGGAGACTTTCAATTCGAGGGTGGTGCCTGAGGGGATGTGATAGCCGCTCGTGGCGGAGGTGTTCGAGACGATGAGGCGACCGTCATTGATCAGGGTGGAGCCTGTGTATGTATTCGGAGCGGACAGGTCGAGGTTTCCGGCTCCGCTTTTCGTGAGGTTTCCAGCTCCGGAAATCATACCGCTCAAGGCGGACGGAGCGGTGTTGGCGAAATCCAAGTCCGCGCCGTTGGCGAGCGTGTAACTGTCGTGGGGATAGTGGTCGATGAGGCGGCCGCCATTGACGAAGGTTCCGCCGGTGTAGGTGTTCTCTCCGGAGAGGGTCTGCGTGCCGGGGCCGTTCTTTATGAGGCTCGCGGGAGCATTATTGGAGATTACGCCGGAGAAGGTGGCGCTGGCGGCACTGGCGAGAGTGAGCGTGCTGTTAGTACTGAGGTTGACATTTCCCGTGCCTGCCAGTGTGTCCACGGTCTGAGATATGCCATATGCGGTCAGAAAGATGCCAGGTGCATTGACGGTCAGGGCTGTCCCGGTGGGGAGCGCGTCGCTCACCAGTGGAATGATTCTGCCCTCTTGGATCGTGGTCTTCCCAGTGTAGGTCAATCGGGTTAACAGGTCGAGGTTTCCTACTCCGCTTTTGGTGAAGTTTCCGGGGCCGGAGATCGTGCCTCCGACGGCTCCTGGACTAGAATATGAGGCGTCGCCAAAATACACGTCGACGGCATTCGCAAATTCGAGTTCAGCGGGACTTTGCTCGGGATCTTCGGGATCAAGGTAATCGATCAAGTAGTTCCCTCGCGGATGCTGGTCAATGAGCCGTCCGCTGATCACACGGATGCGGCCGGTCCGGTAATCTGCGGGGAGGCCGCTGTAATCGCCAGTGAGAGTGAGAGTGCCATATCCATTCTTGAGCAACTCGCCGGCACCGGAGATGCGCCCTCCGTAAGTGGCGTAAGTGGCGGAAGAGAGGACGAGTGTAGCACCGGAGGAGATGCCGTAGTCACCGTGCGGATGCCAATCATCAAGGGTCCCTTCGGTAATGGAGGTCCCGCCGGTGTAAGTATTCGGGTTGGTAAAGGTGACCACATCGTTGCCGGCTTTGGTGAAACTGCCTGCGCCGGATATCGTGGAACCGAACATCTCCCCCCCGACCCAAGTGAGGTTGGCACCGCTGCTGAGGTTGTAGCTTCCGCCGCTCATCGGATAAGTCTCAATGAGGCGGCCGCCCGTGACAGAGACACCACCGTCCGCACGATTCCAACGTGAGGTCAGGGTGAGATTGTATGACCCGCTCTTGGTGAAGGAACCCGTGCCGCTGACGATGTTTCCGTAGGTCTGATGGCTCGTCCCCGTCCGGAGTTCCAGATCACCGCCATTGAAAGTGAAGCCACTGGTGACGTAGGGATTGTGGAAGGTGGCGACGACAAGTCGCCCGCCCTCGACCGTCGTGGAGCCGGTGTAGTAGATGTCGGAGGTCATGGTCAGCGTCGCGCCGCCCGATTTGACGAAGTTCCCCGCACCATAGACGTTGCCTGTGTAAGTCAGGTCGCCTCGTGTCCCGAGCCAAGTTCGAGGACGAATATTGAAGTTCATCGTGGCACTCCCCTGGACGTTGTAGTCGTTGGTGGGGTTGTCCGTGATCAGCGTGCCTGCGAACACGTTGGTGCCGGAAGCGCCCACGCTGGCTTGGTGGTCCGGAGTGTTGATGACGGCCGTGCCCCCTCCATATTTGTTCAGGCTCCCGCTGCCATAAACGTTGGCGTTGAGGGTGAGCACCGATCCGTTGTCCACGGTCATGTCAAAGTATTTGGGACCCAGGCCATTTCCCCAGGTAACGCCGTACGTGGAATTTACGATCACCTCCGGGCTGGTGTGGTTCACATTCATGTAGAGGGCGGTTGCAGTGGCGCCCGTACCGATGGCATCGACATTCAGCGTCCAGTTCTGCTGGGAGAAGTTCAGAGAAGTGGGGCTTTTGCTGTTGGTTGTCGTGACGATGCCGTTGACATCATGGTAGCCGCCACTGCCAAAATAGAGGTCGTAGATTCTCTCGTCGTTCGAGTTGAGGAGAGCCGTCCCAATGCCGGTTCCTCCTACATCCCAGTTGGCGCTGTCCCAACCGTCGCTAGCTCCTCCCATCCATGTGGCGTTAATCGCATGGGCACATGGAGCGAAGGCCAAGGTGGAGGCACCGAGGACGGCAGCAACTCGCGTGGTAACGCGGCGGGGGTTTCCATGGGAAGCTTTCATGGAACGGGGTGTGGGTTTACGACGGTCGTTCATGCAAAACCTGTGAAGGAGGCATCCTGACAATCCGATTGCCACCCTGCTAGGGTACTGATCAGCACCCTGGTGCGGGTCGGCCGGGGACCACGATCATCCGGTCCTATGACACGATGAAGAGTGTCGAGACCCGGCATTGCGCTGGCTTTCGCGGCGCATTCCTGCATCTACATTGCCATGACGGGCATCCAGCGTGAGAGGGTTCACCAACTATGGGATTCGCTCACGGATTTTCCCGCCTCCGAGACCGAACGCGCGCTGGAGCATCTCATGGCCAGCATCGCCAAAATGATCGGTGCCGGCAATGCCTACTGGCTGGGCTACATCCGCCTATGTGTGCCGGTGCCGGATGATCCGCTCAAGGGACTGCGCCCAGGAGCCGGGCGCTACCTCCATCCCACGCCGGCGCACAGCGAATCCGCCCGCGGCCAGACGGGCCAGTGGAACCGCCGGCAAGTCAACGAAGGCTATGTCCGGGCCGCGCGCGACGTGGGGCAGTTTCGCTCCTTCCGCCTCCGCAAGGAAATGCGCCCCGCCTATTTCGAGGAGGAGTTTTACCAAACCTTTCATGCGTCCCGCGGATTTCACGACCAGTGCATCGTTTTCTTCCCGGTGAACGACGACTACGAATCCATGTTCAACTTCCAGCGTGTCGGCGTGGCGCGGGACTTCACTGCTGCCGAGGAAGCCATCGCCGCCTACGCGCTGCGGGGCATCAAGTGGTTTCACCGCCAGGTCGCTCTCAGCTACGGCCTCCTCCTCGCGGAGACTCCCCTCACCCCGCTCCAACGCCAAATCACCCGCCTACTCCTCACCGAACGCAGCGAAAAGCAAATCGCCGCGGAGATCGGCCGGACCCCGGGCATGACGCACAAGCACATCACGGAAATTTTCCGCAAATTCGGCGTCAACGGCCGCGCTGACCTGATGGCCATCTGGCTCGGGAAGGGGAAGGCCACGTAGCCGGCCTCACCGGGGGATGCGTGTTGTCGGGTCTTGCGTGCCATTGCCGGGCTTTTGACCTCGAAGCGCCCCATGCCGAGAGTGGTCTTGAGATTCCGCAGCTTTAGTTCGCCCCCCAAGCGTGTGGCGTAGAGTTCGGCAAGTTCGGCCCAGTCGATTGCCAGCCCATCGGTTAGGGTGGTGACGAGCGCCATCTCGCTCTTTTTCCCCTCGTTGTTCTCGTAACGGAAACGGATGTAGATGATGCAGGCCAGCTTGGAGAAGCCGGTGCAAAGGTCGTGTGCTGTTCCTGGCGAACCAGCAACCGTCGCCACGTGCCAAGCCAAGCGAAGAGATGTTCGAGCTTCGGGAGGGATTTTGACATTAGCTCCGCATACGCGCCAATCTCCGACGTAAGACTAACGGAAACTCTACGGCGACTATTCGAAGCTGAGAAAAATGAACGACGCGGTGGTGGCGAACTTGAACTTCAACTTGCCGGTTTGAGTCCGGCCGGTGGCCCTTTGCCGGGATCTGTTAGGGGGCGACCGGGTTTGAAGCGGGGGATCCTTCCTGTTACCGGCTCGTCACTAAGCGGGGCTTGAGGTGGGGCAAAGGTCGCGGGGAGCCTTTCGGGATTCCGAATGAGATCTCCGTACTGGTGTTCGCTGTTGTTCCTCCTTGCCCTAGTTTCCACCGGTGCGGCCGAGGACCGCGGACCGGTGGCCGGTCCCACGGAAACCGGCTACCTTTTGCCGAACGGTTGGCATTTGACGCCAGTGGGGAAGCATTTCGTGACCACGGACATGCCGCTCAACGTGATTCCACTCGCGGATGGCAAGCGGGCTCTCATTGCGACCAGCGGCTACAACCGGCACAACCTCTACCTCGTGGACATTGGCGGGGACGAGCCGCAGTCGCTTGCGACCGCGAGCAGCCGGCAGAGCTGGTATGGTCTGGCGATCGACAAGTCGGAAGGAAAGGTCTGGTGGTCCGGGGGCGGTTACGGAGAGCTCCACAGCTTTGATTTGAACAACGGGGGCTTCACGAGAACCAGCGCGCCCGAGTCACGCCCGGGCCGGGGCAAGAAGGCGAATGCCGATGGTCCGAAGGCGGGCGACGCTCCTGCGTCCGATACGAAGTCATTCCGCTCCGGCGTGGCGCTCGACGAGGCGGCGGGCCTGCTCTACTCGCTCGACATCAACGCGGGTGAGCTTCACGCGATCCGCCTGGCGGATGGTAGCAAGAATACCCTGCCGACCGGGGGCCGTCCGTATGATGTCGTGGTTGGTCCGAAGCAGCTCTTTGTGAGCGATTGGGCAGGGGATCAGATTCTGGTGATTGATCCGGCGGGATTCCGGGTAGTCGCGAAGATCCCGGTGGGTGATCACCCGAACCAGATGGTGCTTCACAAGGATGGCCGCCTGTTTGTGGCGTGCTCGGCGAGTAACACCGTGAGTGTGATCGATACGAAGCGCGGACAGGTGGTGGAGACGATCTTCACGGCGCTTTTTCCAAAGGCTCCGGAAGGCAGCACGCCGGATGCCCTGGCACTCGCACCGGATGGCGACACGCTCTACGTGGCCAATGCGGATAACAACTGCATCGCGGTGATCGATGTGGAAACGCCCCGGCAGTCCGGAGTGAAGGGCTTCATTCCCACGGGCTGGTATCCCACCGCGGTGGCGGTCACGCCGGATGGCAAGAACCTGCTTGTCGGGGTGGGCAAGGGCTTGCGCTCGCATCCCAATCCGAGGAAAGAGGAAGGGGAGACCCTTGATTCGGAAGGAAAGCCGCTGAAGGGGAGGGCGGGGCGGCCCTATCCGTACATCGGCACCTTGATGAGCGGAGCGCTGACGGTGCTACCGGTGCCGGATGAGACCACCTTGAAGGACTACACCGCGAAGGTTTACCAGAACTGTCCTTATTCGGACGAGCAGCTGACCGTAGCGCCGCATCCGGTGAGGACCGCGATCCCGACCCGGGTAGGCGACGCGAGTCCGATCAAGCATGTGATCTACATCATCAAGGAGAACCGCACCTATGACCAGGTGTTCGGTGATCTGGCGTCGGGGCCCGATCCGAAGGGGAATGGGGATCCTTCTCTGTGCATGTTCCCGCGCAAGGTGACGCCGAACCATCACAAGCTCGCGGAGGAGTTCGTGTTGCTCGATAACCTTTACTGCAATGGCCAAGTGAGCCGCGACGGGCATCCCTGGAGCACGATGGCTTATAACACCGATTACATCGCGCGCGATTGGCACCTGACCTACTCGAAGCGAGAGGGGGTGGACGATGACGATGAAGGCCACCTGCAAAATGCTCCTTCCGGGTATCTCTGGGATGCCTGTGCGCGGGCCGGTCTGAGCTATCGCGCTTATGGCGAATATGGCAAGCGGGTGAGCGACGGGCAGGGAGCTCTCAAGATGGAGGGGCGAGTTCCCGGTTTGATCGGGCATCTCTGCCCGGAGTATGGCATCCCAAAGGTCGCCGGACAGAAGAACCGCGATACGGACAATGCCGAAGTCTTTATCGCCGAATACGACAAGTTCGCCAAAGAGGGCACCATGCCCCGCTTCATCATCATGAGCCTAGGGGAAGACCACACCTCGGGAACGACGGTGGGAGCCTTCACGCCCGAGGCCTGTGTTGCTTCCAATGACCTGGCCCTGGGCCGGATCGTGGAGCATGTCTCCCACGGCCCGCTGTGGAAGGAGACGGCAATCTTTGTGATCGAAGACGACGCCCAGAACGGCCCCGATCACGTCGATGCCCAGCGCACGGTAGGGCTGGTGATCTCGCCTTACACCAAGCGCAAGGTCGTGGATAGCACGCTCTATTCGACGGTCAGCCTTATCCGGACGATGGAACTGATCCTCGGGCTCGAACCTCTCAGCCAGTACGATGCTGCTGCACGGCCTATGTTCAACAGTTTCACGGATCAGGAGGACCTGACTCCTTACACGCACGAAGCTGCTAGAATGGATCTGGAGGCGAAGAACACCGAATTGTCTTACGGCGCGGAGCGATCGAACAAGATGGACTTCAGCGAATACGACCGGATCGATGACTTCGAGCTGAATGAAATCCTATGGCACGCCGTGATGGGCAAGGACGCCCCGACTCCTCCCGCAGTGCGTCATGCGATTGCATTCCGTTCGCTGCCAACCGCCAAATAAGCAAGGTGCTGACTCCCCGTCAGGCAGTGGAGCCGGGCGGGGAAATGCGGAGTGGGTGCTACGAAAAATACCTAGGTAACGACGGCCGTAACCGGTCTGATGTCGGATGAGTCCGGGTATGGAAGGGTTAGATATGAGTAATATTGCTTAATTTGGGCTCAAATGTCCGATTTTGCGTCGTTATTCCCACATGTTTCTGAAAGATCGACATATACTTTCAAATGAACAGTTAGAAAATAGCTCTTGTTGCCCAAAGGGGTATCCATTAGTCGAAAGTGAATGGAATTCAGGCCCTATTATGCCGGTCCCGGACGGGTGGAGAGTTTGAAGAGCTCCGGCCTGCTCGATGGCCTTCACGGCATCGACTTCGATTCCGTGACCAAGCTTGCCGCGAAGGCAGCCAATGCCCCGACTTCATTGGTCTCGCTGATTGATGACAGGCGCCAGGTATTTGTGGGTGCTTGCGGTCTGCCCGACTCTCTCTCCGCAGAAAGGCAGACCCCCCTGAGCTATTCATTTTGCCAACATGCGGTGCAGCTTCGCCGGCCTCTGGTGATTTGTGATGCGCGCAAGGAAACCTTGGTCGCGGACAATCCCGCGGTAGAGGAGTTCGGCGTGATTGCTTACCTCGGGTTTCCGATCCTTGGATCCGGCCGTCACTTGTATGGCGCGCTGTGCGTGATCGATAGCCAGCCGCGGCAGTGGACCGAGGAGGAGATCGGTTTGGTTCGGGAATTCGCTTCGATCGTGGCTTCGTTGATCGAGCAACATCTCGCGCGCACCTATCAGAAGAATGCGGTCGATGTGCTGCTACATGATCTGAAGTCCCCGCTCTCGAGCATTCGCATGGGAGCGGATCTCCTCCATGAGAGGGCGGATGATCTTCCGCCGCCACTGGACAAGATGGTCCGTGCGCTGAAGGTGAGTGCCGACAAAGCCGTGAGCATGGTGACCTCGCTGGGTCTCAGGGACCGGGTTTCGCTGCGGTGCGATGATCTTTATGGAACCACCGAGTCGGTGGCTTCGCGCTTCCGCCCGCTTGCGGGGCGGAAGGGAATGGCAATCCGGGTTTCGGATCCCGGACTGCGCATTCCTTTGGATTGTCCTGACTGGGTCATCTCCGAGGCTTTGGAAAACTTGCTGACCAATGCGGTCAACTTCAGCGAGACGGGTGAGATCCGTGTCGGTCTGAAGCGGGTGGGGGAAGCTGCCATCATCGACGTACAGGATGAGGGGCCGGGGTTCCATGCCGACGATTATGATAAGGTCTTCCGCCCTTATTCCGCCTTTCGCATGCGTCCCGCCGGCGCGGATCCTTCTGCAGGCATCGGCCTGAGCATCGCGAAGAAACTACTGGAGGCGGAGGGCGGTACGATTGTGCTCCTCAGTCAAGCGGGCGAGAGCGCGGCGTTCCGGATCACGGTGCCGGTGCGTTCTCGGGAATAAAAGCGCGGGAGAGGGCGGGCTTCAGTCGGCGGCCGTGGGCATTTAGCCGGCCACGGTTCGGTGTGCTTCCTTCATTGAAGGTTGGGAAGGCGGGGAGCGAGAGAGGGGGGCTTGCGGCGCAAAGCCGATTTCCCCAAAATCCTCTTGCAAATCCCCCTGCAAAGGTATGAATTCCGCCCGCGGTCGAAAGGCCGCCCTATTTACCCTCACCAAGGGCGATGGGATCAACGGTGACCTCTTGCCGGAGGAGCCAGCAATCAAAGGCAAAGGGCCGCCTCCCGCGATCCCCGTTGCTTAGGGTAAGGCCGGGTGACCGCCTTACGAACCCAAGCCAAGGTCCACAAGGATTCACCTCCAAGTGTGCCTGCCGGTTGGAAACTCCCGCTGAACCAACGATTCCAAGCATGAATCTTCCTCCGAAACTCTCCATCCCTTCCATCCGAAGCCTCGCTGTTGTTCCGGCGGGTTGCTGTCGCTGATCGCCGTCTTTTCGGTTGATGGTCTTTTTGCCGCGCCTGTCTGCGGCAGGCCCTGCTTTGCGTGGTCCCGGCTCCGGGATCTCAGGATGCTTCGGCCTTTTTGATTCAAATCTCCTTTCCATACTATGAAATTAGTTTTCCAAAGATTCATTCGATCCGCGCTGCCTGTCATTGGCGTGGGGCTGCTGGTGACGGCAGCGCAGGCGGCCCTTGTGGTCCCGGCAGGACAAGGGCATGTCCTGCTTGCCTTCCGTGATTCCTCGAATCCGGCTACCGGTTCCTATCTGGTGAACATCGGTGCGGTGTCCCAGTTCGAGTCTGCCTCCGCAGGATCGACCACTGCCGTGGCGACGATTGGTGCGCTCGCCGGCGATCTCGATGCCTTTGACACGACCGAGGACGATGAGGTGGTGCCATGGCACTCCCGCAAGCAGGTGGTGTGGTCGGCCTTCAGCCGCAATGCCGGTGACAACGATGCGATCTATATTTCGCGTCCGCGCACTTCGATCGCCCAGCAGAGCACGCCGTATGCGGCACGCAGCGGTTTCCAGCACAACTCCGCATTTGCGGAGATCAGCTCGGTGATCGGGCAAGGCTTCAATGTTCTGACCTCCACCGCTGGTGCTCCAGATTCGGCGGACAATTCCCGGGGTGCCTTCCAGACCAGTACTTTGGCGGACGCTCCGGTCTATCGTTTCCAAGTGGCGACGGAAGGCCGAAACGACTTCGCGACCTGGCCGAACATCGAGAAGGATTTTACCGCCGGTGCGGCCAACTCCGCGATCGACTTTTATGTTCATCGCAAGGCGGCCTCGCTCTCCGATCTAGGGACCGTGACCTACCTCGGCTACTTCTCCATCACTACCGGAGGCGTGGTTAGCTTCACCCGGGCTTCCGCCGGGAATCCGAATCAGGATACCGATGGCGACGGCTTCACTGATGGGGATGAGGCGGTGGCGGGTACGAGCCCAACTGATCCTGCTTCCTTCTTCCAAGTGTCCGCACCGGTGGTGGTACCGGGTGTCTCGCGGACTTTCAGCCTGCAGACGATCGCGAATCGCCGCTACGCGGTCGAATACAACGACGATCTGGCAGGAGCCTGGACAGAGGTCTACGTGCATCTCTCCGGTGCCGGAGCCACGCCGCTCAGCTGGGTGGACAATGATCCCACCCGCAATGGCCTGTCCCATGGCTTCTATCGCGTCCAAGTGACGAATCCCTGATGAAAGCCGGCCTGATCCAAACCATCCGATCTTCAATTCAACTTTTTCCGATTCCCATGAAACTTTCCCAATCCGCCCTCCTCGGTCTTGTCAGCGTGGCTGGAAGCCTCGCCTCCAATGCGCAGACCAAGATCTACTTCGCCGCCTCGAACGGCGACCGCAACGCGACCCAAGTCGCCATCTCCCGGATTCTGACGAACTGGTCCTACCAAGGCCTGAACGGAAAAACCACCGGAGCCGGTGGTGCGAGCCAGACCGTGAGCGACACCTTCCGCACTTCCAACTTCGGTACTTGGAACGGCACTTGGAATGGTCAGAACGTGATCATTAAGACGAACTACGCCGGTGCGCTGGCGGGGATCGCCGCAGTCGCCGACCAACTACAGAAATTCCGTTTTGATCCTACCGAGGGCAACGGTGACGGTGGCATCCCGGAGAACCCGCTGACCTCGACTACGGACGGCAACTACATCGAACATGCCGTGGACTTCGGTCTTTCGACCAACTTCCAGAGCACCTCGCCTTTCAACGGATCCTACAACGATCGCACCTACAATACGGTGAAGCAGATCCCGGTGGGTATCTCTCAGCTCGGCTTCTACGGGAGCCCGGGTATTCCGATCGACAATATCACCACGCAGCAGGCCAAGCTGCTTTATGACACTGGCGCGGTACCGCTTTCCATCTTCACCGGAAACTGGAGCAACGGTGACGAGCACAAGTGGATCTATGCACTGGGCCGCAACACCGATGCAGGCCAGCGCTTCGCTGCCCAGTTGGAGATTGGCCGTAGCGGCCTTGGCTTCCAGTGGGCCTATCAGGCTGATCCGGCTCCGACCGCCGGTGGTGCCGCGAATGCTCCTCTGATTGAGAGCCCTGCCGGCTCCGGCACTTGGGTGACGAATCCTGCGCATGATCCGTCGAAGTCTTACCAGATCGGCACCGCCGTCATCGGTGGCGTCGTTTCCAATCACCGCCAGTGGAACAACGGGGTAGATGAAACCTTCTCCGGCATCACGGCATCCGGCGGTCACAATAGCGGTGCCAACCTGGCGATCGCCCTGACGCAGAAGCTCGGATCGGTAGCCTACAAGAAGGCGGACCCTGCTGCCACTGCTGGCTGGTATGTCGGCTACGTGACTCCGGGCGATGCCAATGCAACCGTCCTCGGAAATGGCCAAGGTGCGGCGCGTCCCGCCGATAGCAAGGGTGTGGCTCTGAAATACAACGGCATCGAGAACACTCCCGAGAACGTGAAGAGCGGACGATACACACTGTGGATCTACAACCGCATCCTCACCCCGATCGACGGTGTCACCGCACTGGGTACCGATCCAAGTCCGACCTTCCGTAACGACTTCGTGACCGCGCTGGCGAATCGCATCAAGATCGACGTGGCCACCCAGCAAGGCATCGCCCTCGATGACGCCGCGCTGAAAGTTCATCGCACTGCGGATGGTGGCCTGGTCTTTCCGGGGCCGCTCCCGGGCGACGAATAAGCCTTCCCTTACGCCCCGGAGAGGGGACCGCGCCAACTCTCCCGCGCGGACTTTCTCCGGGGCCTTTTGACCAAAAGTCTGCGGGGCCTGTCCCAGGCCATCCCTGTCCCATCTTACCCACGAGCAGGAAGTCATCCGTGACATCACGGCGCTTCCGACCTCGGGGCGGCATCGAGACAAGCAATCGTGAAAACCGCTTCATCCATTTTCCCCCCACGCCTCTCCTGGCCAGCCCATGTGGTTGCGCTGGGAATCTTGCTTGGCGTGGCGGGGCAGCTGCCTGCGTCTACCCCGCAGCAGTCCACCTTGTTGATCCGCGAGTATCGCGTGCAGGGCTCGACCCTGCTGACGCCGCTCGAGATTGAGGAAGCGGTCTATCCCTATCTTGGTCCCGGTCGAACTGCAGACGATGTTGAGCAGGCCCGGGCTGCCTTGGAGAAGGTCTTCCGCGACAAGGGCTATCAAACCGTCACCGTGCAGATTCCGGTGCAAGACCCGCGTTCCGGAGTGATCCGCTTGCAGGTCGTGGAGGGGAAGATCGGCCGGCTGCGCGTCACGGGCGCGAAGTATTTCTTGCCAAGCCGGATCAAGGAAGAAGCGCCATCGCTGGCGGAGGGCTCGGTGCCTGACTTCGCAAAGGTGAAGGCCGAGATCATCGCGCTGAACCGCTTGCCGGATCGCACGGTGAAGCCACAGCTCCGGGCTGGTGTCGAGCCGGGTACCTATGACGTGGATCTGGAGGTAGAGGACAAGTCCCCGCTCCACGGTTCGCTGGAGGTGAACAACCGCTACAGCCCGAATACCACGCAGACCCGCCTGAATGGTGCGATCAGTTACGGCAATCTCTTCCAGAAGGGACACACGCTCGGTCTCGATTTCCAGGTGGCGCCGGAGAACCCTGACGATGCCCTGGTTTTCTCCGGCTATTACCTGGCCCGCGTCTCAGACAAAGTCAGCCTGATGCTCCAGGCGACGAAGCAGGACAGCGATATCTCCACGCTGGGAGGCTCCGCTGTCGCTGGCCGTGGTGAGATCCTGGGCCTGCGTGCGCTTTTCGATCTGCCGGGCACGGATAGCTTCTATCAGACGTTCTCGCTGGGGATGGATTGGAAGTCCTATGACGACCGGACGATCGGTGGATTCACCTTTGAGACTCCGATCGAATACTTTCCTGTCAGTGCGAACTACGGCGCCTCCTGGGTGAAGAAGAATTCCTTCACGCAGGCAAATCTCTCCTTGAACTTCCACCTTCGGGGGATGGGCGGGGATCAGGCCGAGTTCGATGGCAAGCGCTACCAGGCAGATGGCAGCTTCATTTACCTGCGCGGGGACCTTTCACACACGCGTGACCTGAACGATGGCTCGCAGCTCTTTGGAAAGCTCCAAGGGCAAGTATCAAGCCAACCGCTGGTGAACAGCGAACAGATCAGCGGCGGTGGCTTGGGCAATGCCCGTGGCTATCTGGAAGCGACCGCGCTGGGGGACAGCGGGATCTTTGCCACGGCGGAGTATCGTACCCGCTCTTTCATCGGGAAGAAGGACGAGAAGGGCAAGCAGGCCGATGAATGGCGGATTCATGCCTTTGTCGATGCTGGTACGCTCAATGTGATGAAGCCGCTGCCCTCGCAGAAGTCCTTTTTCAACTTCCTCAGTGCCGGCGCGGGGACCCGCTTCCGCCTGCGAGAGCACTACAACGGCTCCCTGGACATCGGGGTCCCTTTCACCACCCAGGCCGACGCTGAGTCCGGCGAGGTCCGCGTCACTTTCCGCGGTTGGGCCGAATTTTAATTTACTGACCATGATCGCACGTCACGTCATCGCACTGCTCTCCCTCAGTCTGCCCCTCCATGCCGTCGAAGGTTGGTGGAACAAGGAATGGACCCAGCGCCAGAAACTCACGCTGAATACGGGCGCGGATGCCGCGAAGCTCTCCGGGCCGCTCGAAAATGCCGCTGTCCTCGTGCGTCTGCACGATGGGAATTTCCAATTCGCGAGCGCGGCGGCGGACGGTAGCGACCTCCGCTTCGTGACCGATGACGGCACGCTGCTGCCGCATGAGGTCGAAAAATACGACTCGATCGTCAACGAGGCCTTCGTGTGGCTGAAGGTGCCCTCGCTGGCAGCGGGAACGACCACGGTGAACCTTTACTACGGTTCCGCGAATCCCGCCGCGGTGGCCCCGGCAAAGACGACAGATGTCTATGATGCTGCCTTGGTCTGGCACTTGGCCGATCGAGGTGCCGCCCCTGCGGACTCCAGTGCGAACGGTAACAATGGTAGCGTAGCTCTTGCTTCCTCCGAAGGTGCAATCATCGGCGGCGGCGCCCGCCTGCTCGGTGCCGCGCCGGTAACGGTGGCGGCTTCGCCTTCGCTCGATTTCAGCAAGGGATTTACGTGGTCGGCTTGGCTGAAGCCATCCTCATTGAAGGCGGGAGTTGAAATCTTCCGGCGCGGGGATTTCCGTATCCTCCTGGATCAAGGGGTCCCGCTTGTGGCGCTGGGCAACCAGCGGAGCGTTCCGGGCAAGGCGGTGACGGCAGAGAGTTGGACGCATCTGGCGGTGACCGCAGCGGATGGGAAGATCTCGCTCTTCGTGAATGGTGAGCCGGTGAGCGAGCTAGCGGCTGGCCTGCCGACGCTGGATGGCGAGCTGACCATCGGCGGCGCGGAGGAGGGCTCGCGCTTTGTGGGAGAGATCGATGAACTGGAGATTTCGCAGGGAGCACGCTCCGCGGATTGGGTGAAGTTTGCCGCGATCAGCCAAGGTGGTTCCGATGCCGGATTGAGGACGGCCACCCTGGCGGCTGCTGAAAGTAGCGAGGGCGGCGGGGGGCACAGCGAGGCGTTGGAGCACGTGATGCTCTTCGGCGATATCGCGAAGAACATGATGTTCGATGGCTGGATCGCGATCGGGGTCTGCGTGATCATGATCGTGGTCGGATGGACGGTGGCGATCCAGAAGTTCAACTACCTGAATGCGGTCCAGAAGGGCACGCGAGCCTTTCTTCAGCAGTGGAAGCGGCTTTCCTCCGATCTCACCGCGCTGGATCATGCGGACGAGTCGAGTGTGAAGAGCTTGGGCGGCACCTTGGATCCCCGCACACAGGCACTGGTGAAGAAGTCGCCGCTCTATCAGATCTATCACCTGGGATCGGAAGAGATCCGCCATCGTCTGGAGCGTGACAAGAACCGCACGCAGGGCCTTTCCGGGCGCTCGATCCAGGCGATCCGCGCGGCTCTGGATGGCGGGATGGTCCATGAGACGCATCGTCTGACCAAGGGCCTGGTCTTTCTCACGATCAGCATTGCGGGTGGTCCCTACGTCGGCCTGTTGGGCACGGTGGTGGGGGTGATGATCACCTTCGCGATCATTGCGAAGAGCGGGGAGGTGGACGTGAATTCCATCGCTCCGGGTATCGCCTCGGCGCTGCTGGCGACGGTGGCGGGGCTGGTGGTCGCGATCCCCGCGCTCTTCATCTACAGCTACCTGAATAGCCGAATCAAAGAGACGACCAGCGGGATGCAGGTCTTCATCGATGAGTTCGTGGCCAAGATGGCCGAGTTTTATCCGCCGGCCGGGGAAGTGTCTCCCTACGCGCCGAACAACGACAAAGCCGCCTGATCATGGCTTCCGCCGACGACAAGTCCTACGACGATATCAACGTCACGCCGATGGTGGATCTCTACCTGGTGCTGCTGTTGATCTTCATCATCATGACCACTGCGGGAGTGCAGGGCATGAAAGTGGATCTGCCACGTGCCAGCACGTCTGCAACCACGGATCTGGGTGCGTCAAAGCTGCAAGCAATCACGATCAATACCGAGGGCAAAATCGCGCTCAATACGATCCCGGTGAGCATCACCGAACTCGAGGCCAAGCTCAGCGCGCTGAAGTCGTCCACGAAGGATCTGCCGGTGGTGGTGCGGGGTGATCGCAAGAGCCAATACCAAGGAATCATGGACGTGCTCGAGGTGCTCGGGCGCGTGGGCATCGACAACATCGGTCTCGCGACTGAAGCCTCAAACTGAAGCGGATATGGATGCTGGAGACGACAAGTCCTACGACGATATCAACGTCACGCCCATGGTGGATCTCTACCTGGTGTTGCTGCTGATCTTCATCATCATGACCACTGCCGCGGTGCAGGGGATGAAGGTGGAACTTCCCCGCGCCAGCAAGAATCCGGCGCCGGCGAATCCGAATGCTCCGAAGGTGCAGGCAATCACGATCGACGATGCCGGAAAGATCCAGCTCAACCGCGAGCCGATCACCTTGCCCGAGCTTGAACGCCGCCTGGCAGCGGCAAAGGCCGCGACGCCGGATCTGCCTGCCGTGGTGCGGGGTAATCGCACGACGCAATACCAGGTGATCATGGATGTGCTCGATATCCTGGGACGTCTGAAGATTACCAAGATCGGCCTGGCTACCCAACCCGCGAAATAGAAATGAGTGCGGAGGATTTTGAGAACGAAGGTCGGGTGAGGCGCCGTGTCATCGGTGCCGTGGTGGCGCTTGGTATCGTCGGCTTGGTCACCGCCTTTGTCCTGACGAAGCCGTCCGCCCCCGCGCCGAAGAAGGCGAAGCCGGTGGAGATCGTCCAAGTGGAGGTGCCGCCGCCGCCTCCCCCACCGCCGCCGCCACCACCGGAACCCGAACCCCAGCAACAGCCGGAGGAAAAGGAAGAGATGATCGAGCAGGAGCCGGTAGCGCAGGATGAGCCGGAAGAACCGGGACCTGAAGAACCGCCTGCCGACCTTGGCACTGGCCTGACTGGCGATGGTCCGAACAGCTTCGGGCTTTCCGGTCGGGGCGATGGCGGGGGGAGCGGGGGCAATGGTAGCGGACGCCGGGGCGGGGGACGCTTCGATCGCTATGCCGTGCTTCTTCAGAACACCCTGGCCGCAGAGCTGCGACGTAATCCGAAGACCCGGAGTGCTTCCTACAACGTCAAGGTGAGCATCCGCATCGATGCGGACGGACGTATCACCTCGCTCAAGCCGAGTTCCTCGACCGGCGATCCTTCGGTCGATTCGGCACTCCGCAATGATTTTATCGGCATCCGTTTCTCCGAGCCGCCTCCGGCCGACATGCCGATGCCGATCCACACGCGCCTGACCGGGCGCAAACGCTGACCTTTTTCCCTGAATTGCCATGCCCGCAAAGCACGCCCACCATCCCATTCTAAAAACGGTCGCCGCCACCCTCGCGGGAGCCGCGATCTCTTCTGCCGAGGAGGCCGCTCAGGAGTTGCCGCCGGTGCCGGTTCCTACCCCTCAGGAGCAATACAACGAGGTCTTCGATCCCAACCTGGGGGCGCCCGAGCTTCCTCCGGCCCCCGCGCCTGCCGCACAGCCGACGGTTCCTCTTCCATCGCAGAACATGGCGGTGAATCTGGTGGCGCTGCTGGTGAAGAAGGGGCAGCTGACGCAGGAAGAGGGACTGGCTTTGATCGAGCAGGCCGAATCCGAGGCGAAGACCGCGCAGGCTCACGCCCAAGCGACGGCTGCGGTCCCGCCACCGCCGAAGACCGAAGGTGAGGTGAGCGTGAATTATGTTCCGCAGACTGTCCGCAACAGCATCCGCGATGAGATCAAGCAGGAGCTGATGGCCGATGCCCGCGAGAATAACCGGGACGGCTCTGGGAAGGTTGAGGAGGAGAAGAAGTATCGTGTCTTTGGCGATATCCGCGGTCGCTACGAAGGAATCTTCTTCGGCGATGGGAATGACAATACGGGTGCCTTCCCGAACTTCAATGCAATCAATACCGGTGCGCCCTTTGATACCACCGGCACCCTTTTCTCGCCTCAGTATAACGTGGATCAGGATCGCGATCGTGCCCGCCTGCGGGTGCGTGCGGGAATCGATCTGATGCTGGGTGAGGGTTTCACCGCAGGTCTGCGCGTGGCTACCGGGGATAGCAATTCACCGGTATCGCCGAACCAATCGCTGGGTGGATCCGGAGGCAACTTCTCGAAGTATCAGATCTGGCTGGATCGTGCCTTCATCGGCTACGATGTGCTGAAGGAAGAGGATCAGGAGTTGTCCTTCCTGGTGGGACGCTTTGAGAACCCCTTCTTTAACAGCGAGGTGATGTGGGATGATGACCTTGGCTTCGACGGTCTCGCCGCACGCGGCCGCTTTGCGGTGAATGACAAGGTTACGGCATTTGGCGCGGCTGGTCTTTTCCCGGTCTACAATACGGACCTGAACTTTGCCTCGAACCAGCCCGCCAAGTTCGAGAGCCAAGACAAGTGGCTCTACGGCGCACAGGCCGGCATCGAGTGGAAGATCAACGATGATCTGAAGGCGAAGTTTGGGGCCGCGTGGTATGACTTCAAGAACATCGAGGGGGAACTCTCGACTCCCTTCGTGCCGCTTGGGCCGAATGATGCGGGCAATACCGATGCGACCCGCCCTTCCTTCGCCCAGCGTGGCAATACCTACATGGCGCTGCGCAACATCATTCCGACCGCGGCGAACGGATTTGGCACGACGAACCAGTGGCAATACTACGGTCTGGCGACGCCTTTCCAGGTGCTGACTTTGACCGGTCGCCTCGACTACGAGGCTTATGACCCGATCCGCTTCGCGCTGACGGGTGAGTATCTGAAGAATACGGCATTCGATGCGAACGAGATCGCGGGGAAGGCCGTCAACAATCGCATTGGCTCCGGTACGGGCACCTTCGATGGTGGCGATACCGCGTGGTATCTGGCCTTCCTTTTCGGACGGACTGCGATGGACCAGCGCGGGGACTGGATCGGGGGTATCGGCTACCGCTACGTCGAGTCCGATGCCGTGGTGGACGGCTTCACCGATTCCGACTTTGGCGGTGGGGGTACAAACCTCCAAGGCTTCACGCTCGGGGGTGCGGTGGCGCTCTCTCCGAACGTTCGTGTGGGCTTGAAGTGGATGAGCTCCGACGAGGTCTCCGGTCCGCCGCTCAGCACCGACACACTGCAATTCGACATCAACGCCAAGTTCTGATCATGAAAGCCCTCTTTCTCACCGCATTGTTGCTGCCGCTGGCGGCATCCGCCCAGGATGATGGCGAAGCGGCCCGTCTCCGGGACGCGCTGAAAAACCTCACGCTGCAGCTCCGCAGCGCGCAGGGCGAAACGGCCACTGCTCAAGCCGCTGCGATCGCTGCCGAGCAGAAAGCGAAGACGCTGGAAGCGAAGGTGGCCGATTTGGAGAAGCGCAATGCTGCGCTGGCCAAGGAGTCGAACGACGACAAGGCCGTTTCCGAGAAGACCATTGCTTCGTTGAACAACCGTCTGGCGGAGCGAGAGAAGCGCCTTGTCGATTACATTGCCGCGCTCGACAAGTGGAAGGCTGCCTATCTGACGGCCGCAGACGCCGCGAAGAAGAATGAAGCAAAGGGCGAACAGCTCTCCGGGGAAGTGACCGTGCTCAAACGGACGGTCGCCGATCGGGAACGCAAGAACATCGCGCTCTTCAATGTCTCGAACGAGATCCTCGATCGCTACGAAGGCTTCGCCCTTGGGAAGTCACTCGCGGCGAAGGAACCTTTCATTGGGAACGCCCGCGTGAGGGTTGAGAACGAGGTGCAGGGCTATCGCGACAAGATCATCGACAACCGTCTCAGCGCTCCTGGCGCCACCACCAAACCTTGAATAAATTTATGAAACTCCATCTTTTTGCATTCATTGCTGCGGCTGCCGCCGTCCATGCCGATCCCGCCACCCTCGGCAAGATCGGTGAACTCGAAGTGAAGACCGATGAGATCCGCGAGGCCATCGCGGGGCTGGAAGCCGGTCAGGACGCTGCTCTTTCCAAAGATCCCGCCGCGCTTGGACAGTATGTGCGGGCACTATTAATCCAGCGTCTTGTTCTTCAACAGGCTCTGGAAAAGAAGTGGGACCAGGAACCTGATGTCGTCGCCAAGCTGGTGCGTGCCCGCGAAGCCGCCTTGACGGAGAGCTACCTCGAATCGGTTGCAAAGGTTCCCGCGGATTTTCCGACACAGGCCGATCTCCAAGCCGCCTACGATGCCGCCAAGACATCGTTGCTGGTGCCGAAATCGTATCGTCTTGCGCAGGTTTTCGTTGCCGCGCCGAAGGATGCGGACAAGGCCACGACGGACAAGGCGAAGGTGAAGCTGGATGCCTTGGCGAAGAAGCTGAAGGAGAAGAATGCCGACTTCGCCGCGATTGCCACTGCGGAAAGCGATGAGGTGGCTAGCAAGTCCCGCGGCGGGGAGATCGGCTGGGTGGCGGAGGCCCAGATCCAGCCGGAGATTCGCGAGCGTCTGCCGAAGCTGGCCGTCGGAGCGATTTCGGATCCGGTCAAGCTGGATGACGGATGGCATATCCTGAAAGTGCTGGATGCTAAGGAAGCCCATACGCCGCCGCTCGATCAGGTGCGCGATCAGATCGTCGTGCAACTGCGTGCCGAGCGAGCCCGCCTGAACCGGCAGGAATACCTTGCCCAGCTGCTGAAGGATCATCCGCTCGCGATCAACGAAATCGAGCTCGCGAAGCTCCTAGGGAAGTAAGCCCCCTCCAGACCATCCGATTTCCGCCACTTGCCATGATCACCGACCTGACGCTCCGTAGTTCCCTGCTCAATACCGCTTTCCGCATGACGCTGGGGATGTCGGTCCTCATGTCGCATGCATCGGCGGACATCCTGCGTGGCGGTGGTGGTAAGGCGGGAGCAGCACCGCCGGCTGCGAACTCCACTCCTGCAGGCGGAAACACGCCTGCGGCGACCAATCAGGCCCGCACCAATACGACGGACACCCTGGCCCGGACGACCCAAGCGCTGGCGGCGGTGCGGGCGATGCAGCTTGCGGCCCGTAACAATGCAATCAACGGGCCGAACAATTTGGGAAATCATCCTGTTACCGGTAGTCCGCTGCCGAATGTGCCGGATGGTCTGGGTAGTGGTGGCTTGAAGGTGGATGTCGATCCGCTTACCGGGAACCCGACCTGGTGGCAGGGTGCGGAGCTTCCCACCCAGACGTCCAACGGGACCAAGGTGGAGGTGACGGTGAAGCAGACCGCCCAACAAGCCTTGCTGAATTGGGAGAGCTTCAACATCGGGAAGAACACCACGCTGAACTTCGACCAGTCTGCAGCCGGCTCGAACGTGCGACAGTGGATCGCTTTCAACAAGGTCACCAATAGCGATAATCCGACGCAGATCCTCGGGAACATCAAGGCTCAGGGGCAGGTCTATATCATCAACAACAACGGTATCATCTTCGGCGGCTCCAGCCAGGTGAATACCGGTGCACTGACGGTATCGGCGATGCCAATCAATGATGATCTGGTTACCAACGGGTTGCTCAACAATCCGAACCAGGTCTTCCTTTTCGACGGTCTCGGAAAAGGCCGAATTGGCGATGTCACCGTGCAAGCGGGGGCGCAGATCTCCACGCCGGTGAGCGCGGATGGCAATGGCGGACGGATCTTTCTGACGGGAGCGAATGTCACGAATAACGGAACGTTGAGCTCCGCCTCGGGACAGGTGATCCTTGCCGCGGGCCTACAGGTGGGTGTTGTCGCGCACAACAACTCGGATCCTTCCCTGCGCGGTCTTGATGTGTTTGTAGGGGCCGTTGTCGATCCTGCTTCGTCGCTCTCGCCCTATGCGGGCACGGTGACTAATAGCGGCCTGATCGAGATCCAGCGTGCGAGCGCGCTACTGACTGGCAAGACGATCCAGCAGAATGGAGTGATCGATAGCACGACCTCGGTCTCGCTCAATGGCCGCGTCGACTTGCTGGCGAACTACGATGCCGTGGGCAATCCCGGCTATGTGGCTTCGAACCCCAATACCGGTTCGGCCTTTGTCTGGCGCTCCACCGGGAATGTCACCCTGGGTGAGAACAGCGTGATCCAGATTTTGCCGGAGACCGGAAGTGCAGCCACCGCGGTGGGTACGAAGCTGGCACTGCGGTCCCAGATCAATATCCAGGGCAAGAATATTCACCATGCAGAGGGCTCCATTCTTCTCGCTCCGAATGCGATTGCCTCGATCAATGCAGGCACGTGGGCTTTCGTCGATTCTCCGAATCTCCCGACTTCCACCTTCTACTCCACCGGTGGTCAGGTGTTCCTCGACAAGGGATCGGTGATCAATCTGGCAGGGACCACGAATGCGCTTGCCTCGGTTCTGCAAAATATCATCGAGCTACAGCTGCGGGGCTCGGAGCTCTCGGTGGCACCGGTGCAACGCGATGGCGAGCTGCGGGGCGAGACCATCGTGGTCGATCTCGGGAAGACCGGAACCTATGAGGGTCGGGAGTGGGTTGGTACGCCGTTGGCTGATTTGATCGGCTACCTCGGGCTGGTGCAGCGGGATGTCGCCCAGCTCACAACCGCCGGTGGTACGCTCTCGATTTCCGCCGGCGATGCCGCGGTGGTTCGCGAGGGCTCCTTGATCGATGTCTCCGGTGGCTGGACAAATTTCCAAGGAGGAGTGGTTGCGACGACGCGGGTGGTTAGCAATGGCCAGATCGTCGATATTTCGCAGGCAACTCCCGACCAGGTTTATTCCGGGATCTACACGGGGAATTCCTCGGTGGTTCATTCGAAGTGGGGTGTCGTGGAGAGCTTCAACCGTGCGCTTGCTCCAGCCGGCACGCGCTATCAGGAAGGCTATACGCAAGGCGCGGATGCTGGATCTGTCACGATCACCGCGCCTGCGATTGTGCTGGATGGCACGTTGCGCGGGAACACGGTGGCGGGTGGCAATCAGATCCGGAATGAACCCGGATCGAGCAATCTGCCGGAAGCCGCCAAGTTGGCGCTGCACTTCCGCGGTCGTGAGAATGTCTCACCGAACTACTTCGTCACCTATCCAGATGCGCTCGATATCGTTTTCCAAGAAGGAGTCGAGCAGGAGGATGTGGGGGACTTCGTCCTCGATGAGAATGGCGACGCTGCCGCGATTCCAACGGATCGGAAAAACAACGTCTATCTTTCGCCGGACCTCCTCACCGATAGCGGTTTCGGCCATCTGGAGGTAACCAATGAGGATGGCCGGATCACCGTTGCCGAGGGGCAGAATCTCACGACTTCGCCCGGAGGCTCGATCAGCCTGACGGCTTCGAACATCGACATCCGAGGCAATGTCACCGCTGCGGGGGGCTCGCTTTCCTTTACCGCGCTGAACATCTCGCCCTATGACGCAGCGGTCGCACTTTCGCAGCCTATCCCCGAAGTGCCGGCGTATCGCTCGGGGAGGGGCGTCTTCACGCTCGCGGAGGGTGCCACCTTGAGCACCGCGGGTCTTGTGACGGATGACCGCAACGCCTCGTCCTATGATACCCCGGCGATCCCGGACGGGGGCAGCATCAGCATCCAAGCTTACACTGCGGATTTGAGAGAGGGTAGCCTGGTGGACGTCTCCGGAGGCTATGCCATGAATTCGGATGGCAAGGGCCGCTATGGCAATGCGGGTGCAATCTCCGTCCTTGCTGGCAAGGATCCCAGGGTTAGCTCGATCTTGGGCGGCACGCTTTCGCTCGATGGCACTTTGCGCGGAATATCCGGCGCGAAGGGCGGCACCCTAACGCTGCAAGCCGGTGCGATCCAAGTGGGAGGGTCTGCCGGGCAGTCCGGGGTCTTTCACATCGATCCGGCATTCTTCGACCAAGGCGGCTTCACCAAATTCAATCTCCAAGGTCTCGGTGGTCCGGGCCTTACCGCGGTGTCAGTAGCTCCGGGGACGATCATCGAGCCAATCGCGAAGCGCTTGGCCGTGGTGGCAAATTCTCCCGGCGGCGGGCTTCTGCTGGGTGAATACGAGGCTGTACACGGCCGAGCGCCGGACGTATCCGAGCGTCAAGCCGTGAGCCTCAGCTTCTCCTCGGACGGCGTGCGGGATGCTGCGACCGGCCTCTTGCTTCACCGGGGTGATGTGGTGATCGGCGAGGGCTCCGTGATCCGCACCGATCCAGGGGCAACGGTCGAAGTGAAGGGAAACACCGCCACAGTGCTAGGCTCCATTTATGCCGCGGCGGGAACTATCCGGGTTTCGGGCAGCACGAATACCAATGCGATCTTCGGCGATCCGAACCAGGCTCTGGCCACAACCTACCTCGGATCTAACAGCGTGCTCTCCGCCACTGGATCGGTAGTGCTGAAGCCAGATGCCTATGGTCGCCGCATCGGCAGCGTGCTGGGTGGTGGCAGCATTTCCGTTTCGGGGAATATTGTAGCTGCGGCTGGCGCGGCGTTGGATGTCTCCGGCACGAGCGGGACGCTCGATGTCGATCCTTCGTCCGTCGTTTCCAATCCGGTTGCAAAGATTCCCGGTACCGGCCTGACGAACAAACCGCGCGTGAACCAGACGGTGCCGGTACAGGTGGATAGCAATGCGGGATCAATCTCGTTGGCAGGCGGTCAATTCCTGTTCTCCGACGCGACTCTGCGGGGCAACGCCGGAGGTGCCTCGGCCGAGGGGGGAACCCTGTCGGTCTCGTCCGGCCGCTTCTATGGCGTGGCGGAGACTCCTTCGCCCTCCGATATCACGCTTTCCCTCACGCAGTCCGGACCGGTGCTGGCAAACCCGGTATCGGGGAATCCCATTGGTCAAGCGATCACGGGGTCGCTGGGTTCAGGACATGGCTTCTTGGCGGCCGACTCGTTTCAAAGCGGAGGTTTCGATTCGCTGAGCTTGAGCGGCGTGCTGGAGACCCGTGGGGCCGTGACCATCGATGCCCGCGGTCAGGTCAGCCTGGCGAACCAGGGGATACTCTTCAACGAATCGAATTTCACGATTCATGCCGGCGCTGTTTCGCTCGGCATGGCCTTCCGACCGCCGACCTTGCCCGGTGAGGAAACCAGCCCGATCGTCTACAACGGGCAGCCCTTCATCATTCCGGCGACGTATGGCAGTGGCACGCTCGATATCAATGCGAGCCACATCGATGTCGGCAGCCTGAGCTTGCAAGGTACCGGTGCCGCAAATTTGGTGGCGGAGAATGGGGATGTGCGTGGCAATGGCACTTTCATCATGGCTGGGGATCTCAAGGTACGTGCCGGGCAGATCTATCCGACCACGGCGAGCGAGTTCAATCTGATCGCCTACGATTATCAGAACGGCTCGGGTTCGCAAAAGGGCTCGATCACCATCGAGTCCTCCGGTTCGCGTTCGCTACCCTATTCCGCAGGGGGGAAGCTGGGGATCTACGCTTCCACCATTCATCAGGGCGGCGTACTGCGAGCGCCCTTCGGAACGATCACACTCGGCTGGGATGGAAGCGGAACGGCCCCTCGGGATTGGCTCACTGGCACGACGAAGCCGTTCCCGGTCACTACGGATCTCACGCTGGCATCGGGTAGTATCACCTCGGTCTCTGCGGTGGATCCCAAAACGGGCAAGGCGCTGGTGCTGCCCTATGGCTATAGCCCGGATGGCACGGTGTGGATCGATCCGCGCGGTGTGGACATCACGGCCGGGGGCTTGCCGGAGAAAGCGATCACACTCTCCGGCGGGAATCTGGTGCAGGAGGCGGGCTCGACCATTGATCTCCGAGGTGGTGGAGACCTGTATGCCGACCGTTGGGTATCCGGCCTGGGCGGCCCCGTGGATATCCTGACGAATCCCAACAGCTACGCGATCGTCCCGGCCTATGGTGCGGACTATGCACCCTATGCTCCTTACAATGGTTCGACCTCTGCTTCGAATCTGATTCAGGGTGCCTCCGGCTACACCAATGGGAGCCTCTCGGTTGGCGACAAGGTCTACCTCGAAGGAAGCAAGACACTGGCGGCCGGATATTACACGCTGCTGCCCGCGCGCTATGCGCTGCTGCCCGGGGCAGTATTGGTGACTGCTTCGCAAGCCGGAGGCCTTGGATCCCTGGAGCTTCCCGGCGGTGCCAGCGTGGTGAATGGCTACCGCTATAACTCCCTGGATGGAGATCGCTCCGCGCCGCAGGTGAGCACACGATTCGAAGTGGCTTCCTCCAAGGTCGTGCGCCAGCGCGCGCAGTACTTCGACTTCCTCGCGAACACCTTCATCAAGCAGAGCGCCGCAACCTTGAATGCTCCGGTGCCGGTGCTTCCAACCGATTCCGGTTACCTACGCTTTCAAGCCACGCAATCGATGGAACTCGCGGGTGCAGTTGCCTCGAAGTCGATCAGCGGGGGCAGGGGAGCCGCCATCGATATCAGCACGCAGCTCGATACCCTGATTTCTCATGGCGGCAGCAGCGGTAGTGCGGGCGCGATCACGCTGGATGCCACTGCTCTGAATGCCTTCGGTGCTGAGAGCCTGCTGATCGGCGGGACGCGTAGCCGCAATAGCGACGGCAGCTCCACGGTCACCGTGAGCAGTGGCAAGATCACCGTGGACAACGATGGCGCGCCCTTGGCCGCGGATGACCTGATCCTCGTCGCGAAGAACGAACTGGTCCTGGCGCCTGGTGCCGAGCTCGCGTCCACGGGCACGACGAAGTCGAATGCCGATACCTTGAAGGTGGTCGGTGACGGTGCATTGGTCCGCGTTTCGGGAAATCCTGCCGCGTCCGTCTTGCGCAGCGGGAATACCTCTTCGGTGACGCCGCTTCTGACGGTGGGAGCCGGTGCGAGCATCCGCGGAGGGTCGATCATTCTCGACTCCACTTCCAGATTGTCTCTCGATTCCACTGCCACGCTGGCCGCGAATGCCTATACGTTCGGAGCCGGTCGGGTCAGTGTGATGCTGAATCCGAATGCAGCGGTGCCATCAACTGGTAGCTTGGTGCTGGATAATAGTTTCTTGGGCACCCTCAGTGCTTCCTCCTCGCTGGGCCTGCTCAGCTATTCTTCGATCGATCTTCACGGTGCAGGGAGCTTCGGCTCCAGTTCGCTGGCGAATCTCACTCTTAGCGCGGGTGAGATCCGCGGTGTCGATCAGGGAGGCGGCACGGCGCGTCTGGTGGCAAAGGATGTGCTGCTGCAGAATCCGAACGGGTCGGTCTCCACAAGCCCTGGTGCCAGCTCCGGCACGCTTGAGATTTCGGCTGAAACGATCAGGCTTGGCAGCAACCAGATTGCCCTTAACCAATACGCGGACGTGCGTCTTGCGGCGAGCCGCGGAATCATTGGCGAAGGAAAGGGAGGACTCAGCACGCAATCCGCGCTGACCCTCGACGCACCGCGCCTGACGGGGGCTGCGGGTGCAGTGCGAACCATCACCGCGGGTGGTGATCTTGTGCTTGCTTCGACCAGTGGTTCGTCCAGCGGCCTGGCCAGTGGCGGTCCGGGATCCACGCTGACGCTGACTGGATCCTCTGTCTCTGCCGGCGGCGAGATCCTTCTGGAGAGCGGCAATCTCACGCTGCATGCAACGACCGGAGATGTGCTGGTGAACGGCAAGCTCGATGTTTCGGGCAATCGGCGGATCTTCGGGGATACCGCACGCTACTACTCCGCGGGCAGCATCAAGCTCGGTGCCGATGCGGGAGACGTCGTGGTGGCGGAGTCCGCGACCTTGGATCTTTCCGCTCATGCGGGCGGAGGAAATGCCGGCTCGCTTTCAATTTCGAATCCCGTTGGAGGCTTCGTGCTCGATGGCACCCTGCTGGCCAAGGGGGGGCAGGGAGGAAGCAACGGCAATTTCTCGCTGGATACCTCGGGGTTGCTTTCGCTCGAAAGTCTCGCGTCCAAACTGAGTGCGGCATCCTTCACGAATCGCCAGGAATTCCGCATCCGGGGTGGCAATGTGACCCTCGACGGAACCTCGGTGGCCCGGGATTTCCTGCTCTCTGCAGACCAGGGCAAGATCACGGTCAGCGGCACCGTGGATGCTTCCGGGGCTACCGGGGGCAGCATCCGTCTGGTCGCGAATGGCGATCTCGTCCTCGAGAAGGATGCGGTGCTTGATGCCTCCGCTACTAACTTCAGCAGCGCGGGCAAGGGCGGCGCGATCACCTTGGAAGCTGGTGCTTCACGCGATGGCGTGGCGGGCATTGGCGAGATGAAGTTGAAAGAGGGATCCACGATTGATCTCTCGGTGGCGGCGGAGGATGCCGGAAGCGCGGCGCTCGGGAAGTTCGGTGGCAAGCTCCACCTTCGCCTGCCGCAGCTAGACGGGGAGATCAATATGGGAGCGATCGACTCCACGATCACCGGTGCCTCCTCGATCTTGGTGGAAGGTTACAAGATCTACGATCTGACCGGGACTGCGGGCACGATCACCACGGCGACCCAGAACCAGATCAAGGCGGATGGCGAAGCATTCCTCGGCGCGGCAGGCAGCGCGAGCGACGCTTATGCCACGATCACGGACCGCTTGCTGGCACATAACGAGGGGCTTGGTTCAATCCTTGTGCTCGCACCGGGTGCCGAGGTGATCAACCGCACGGGAAATCTCACTCTGGGATCCACGACTTCCACCAGCACCTCTGACTGGAATCTTGCAGGCTATCGCTTCGGTACGAAGAGCGCCGCGGGTGTGCTCACCCTCCGTGCTTCCGGGAATCTCACGCTCTACAACACGATCAGCGATGGCTTCGAGCTCGCGACCTACAACTCGCTGCTGCTTCCCGGGAATACTTTGCTGCCAACCAATACACGGAGCTATTCATATCGACTGGTATCGGGTGCGGACTTCAGCTCGACGGACTTCGGGAAGACCCAATCCGTGGAGGCTTTGGCTGCGAATGCCGGCTCGCTCATCCTTGGAAAGAACAACACCAATAACTTCTCAAACAGCAACGGCTCGACCACTAACAATCCGGGCACCAGCGCCACGACGGCAGCAGCGTTGGCGAACCGCTATCAGGTGATCCGCACCGGCACCGGGGATATCGATATCCACGCGGGCCGTAGCGTGCAGCTTCAGAACCATTTCGCGACGATCTACACCGCGGGGACGGTGGTGGCGGATCTGACGATGGGTGGCACCTTTGACCTGCCCAAGCTGGATCAGAGCCAAGGGACGGTCACGCTGGGCGCGAACCAGCAGCCGCAGCCCTATGCCCCGCAATACAGCATGGCGGGGGGCGATGTCTCGATCTTTGCAGGACTGGATATCGAGCACATCTCGCGCACGAACCAGAATGTGGTCATCGCCGATTCCCAGCGCCAGCTTCCGAACAACTGGCTCTATCGCCGCGGCTACGTGGAAGCGGACGGGACCTTCGGCAATTCGCAAGGCGGAGACGAAGCCTCGACGACCTGGTGGGTGGACTTCAGCAATTTCTTCCAAGGCATCGGTGCGCTTGGCGGAGGTGATGTGACGCTGGTGGCGGGGAACAACGTCAACAATGTGGATGCGGTGATCCCTACCAATGCCCGCATGCCGAAGGGCAGGCCCGATGCTTCCAAGATGGTGGAGCTGGGTGGCGGAGATCTGATCGTCCGTGCCGGAAACAACATCGACGCTGGCGTTTACTACGTGGAGCGGGGTCGCGGCAGCCTGCAAGCGGGCGGCAGCATCGTGACGAACTCCACACGTTCACCCTCCATCCCGCAGCTCGGTGGGACTGCCAATACCTTCGACTCGAGCACTTGGCTGCCCACTACCTTGTTCCTCGGCAAGGGGAGCTTCGACGTGACTTCGCTGGGCGATCTGCTGCTCGGGCCGGTGGCAAATCCTTTCCTGCTGCCTCCCGGGATCAACAATACCTTCTGGCAGAAGTCCTACTTCAGCACCTACGACAAGGATAGTAGCGTCAGTGTTGCCTCCGTGGGAGGCAGTGTAACGCTTCGTCAAGGGGCTACCTTGCCGGCGTCCGGTGCGGGAAGCATCTCGCCGATCCTTTGGGCATGGATCGACCGCCAGCAGGTGCTTCGCTCGAATCCAGCATCGGCTTCCTATTATCAGCCTTGGCTGCGCCTCGCAGAAACGTCAGTGGATTCCTTCCGGACAGTTGTTTCGCTGCTGCCGCCGACGCTCGATGTCACTTCCTTCGGCAGCAACATCAACCTGGTGGGTAATCTCACCCTGGCACCATCCGCCACGGGAAATCTCGAGCTGCTTGCAGGAGGTGCGATCAACGGCCTGCAGCGGAATGGACGGGTAACCTTCAATGGCACGAGCGGCTCCTGGGGTAGCTCCCGCATCAACGTCTCCGATGCGGATCCGAATGCGATTCCGGGCATTGCCTCGCCTTTCGGCTATACCTCGTTGGTTGGCTACGATCCGAACCAAGCGCGCTCGACCCGGGGGAATTTCCTGGAGTCCGTAAACCGGCTTTTCCGTGAAACCGGAGCGACCGAGGGGTCTCAGGCGATCCTACAGGTGAAGCAGGCGCTGCATGCCGCGGGCCTGTTGCATCGCGATGATGACGAGCCGGTGCGTCTCTATGCCGGAAGCGGCGATATTTCCGGTCTGACGCTCTTCTCGCCGAAGGCGGCGTTGATCTACGCGGCCCGGGACATCACGGACGTGGCCTTCTATCTCCAGAACCTGAGCTCCAGCGATACCAGCGTGGTCGCCGCAGGCCGGGATATCATTCCTTCGAATGCGAACTCGCTGCTGCGCCTGCTCGCCGGTGCCAGCGGGAATGTGGTGAACAACGACAGTCCGGCGAATGCGGGCGATATCCAGATCTCGGGCCCGGGCACTCTCCAAGTGCTGGCCGGTCGCAACCTGGATCTGGGTGCGGGAGCTGAACTGGCAGATGGCACGGGAGCTGGCATCAGCAGCATCGGCAATGCGAGAAACCCCGCGCTTCCGGGCAATGGTGCAAACCTGATTGTCGGCGCGGGAATCACTGATGCGACTTCCTTGGCGAATAGCTCGCTCGATTTCTCCTCCTTCATTGCGGAGTACGTGAACAGTCCACAAGGAGAGGCTTACCTCAAGGAGCTGGCTCCCGGTGTCGACTTCGCTTCGCTGGCTGATGAGGAGCAGGCTCGCCTGGCACTGGGTGTGTTCTATCTGATCCTGCGCGATGCCGGCCGCAACTACGCGATGAATGGCAACTACGATACCGCGCTGGAAGCAATCAAGGTGCTCTTCGGCGAGAATCCGGTGCCGGGAGATATTCTCACGCGTGGCCGGAGCATCCGCACGACACGGGGGGGCGCGATCAACTTGCTGACGCCAGGCGGTGGCCTGACGCTTGCGAATACCGCGATTGGCAATCCGCTTTCACCTCCAGGGATCATCACGGAGAGCGGGGGTGACATCTTCACCTTTGCCAAGAATGACGTGAACATCGGCATCGGCCGTATCTTCACTCTGCGGGGTGGAAACCAGGTGATCTGGTCCACGGAAGGGGACATCGCTGCCGGTTCGTCGTCGAAGACCGTGACCTCTGCGCCGCCGACTCGAGTGCTGATCGATCCACAGAGTGCTTCGGTGCAGACCGACCTCGCAGGACTTGCGACCGGGGGTGGCATTGGTGCCTTGGCGACGGTAGCTGGCGTGCCGCTTGGTGACGTGGATCTTGTTGCACCGGAAGGCACGGTGGATGCGGGTGATGCCGGCATCCGGGTATCCGGAAATCTCAATATCTCGGCGAACCAAGTGGTGAATGCGGGGAATATTTCGGTGGGCGGTTCCAGCAGTGGAACTCCTTCCGCACCCTCGGCACCGAGCGTGGCTACCGTCACCAACGCGGCAACAGCTGCCGCTGCCACCTCCGAAACAGCGGCTGCGCCCGCTCCCGAAGCTAAGGCAGAGGCAACAGAGACCGTCATCGAGGAGCCGGAATCCGAGATCTCCGTAGAGGTCTTAGGCTACGGAGGTTCCGACGACGAAGAGGAGGAAGAAGAGACTCCCTAAGATCGATTTTCCGGCACCAGGCCGCGGGTCGGGAAGATGCGGGGCGGGAAATTTTCCCTCGACGAATTAAAATACACTGGTAGGTAGGAAATAGGCGTGCGGGTTACAGATCCGCTTTTGCTCAAAACCAACCAAATAAAAACCATGCACATCACGACCTTGCATCCCGACCTGCGCAAGAACCTCCGGAGCCTGCTCCAAGGGTACGTGGAGCATTGCGAATTCTCCGAGCACCTCACGGGAAGGATCGATTTTCCGATCTACTTCATGGGCTTCAAATACGGTGCTCCGGTCTTCAATCACGTGGGTCCCGGAAAGAGCGGGCAGGATCGTCCTGTAGTCGGTCTGATCGGCTGGAATGAGCCGACATCGCAATTGGCGTCGCAGGTTCTTCTCCAATTCATCGAGATCCTGACCCAGCACCCGCGGCTAGCTGGAAACTCGGTGTTGCGGATGTTGCCGGTGGCCAATCCGGTAGCGCTGGAACTGGATGAGGATGCCCCGGCGCGCGAGGAATGGGATCTTCTCGAACAGCTTGGCGAGCGATTCAAGGAACAGGCCTCCGATGGCCTGATCGAAGTGCAAGCTGCCGACGTGAAGGAGTTCACCTTGGCGGGCGAGATTAGCCCGGCTCTCTACCGCGAACTGGAAGCGGTGAGCGGAACCATCCCGGCGATCCGCGGGCGCATTGCGGTGCCTGGGACTTTCAATGTGCGGCCTGCGCGTCCTGACGAGCGCTGGCAATTGCGACTCCTTGTGCCCGCTGAATGGACGGATCCTCGGTCGATCCATGCAGTGGCGCGTTATTTGGTGCGCATCATTCACGCCCAGGCACGCGTGAACCGCCGTGGGCGGAAGGCGCTGCGCCAGTTGTCTTGATTTGTCTGTTATCCGGGCATGCCGGTGGCTTTGATCGGGTCATCGGCATGCCGTTTTCCCGGAAGCCCGGATACCATGGACCAGCGTAGCGATCTCATCATGGACCTGATCACGCGGGCAGGCGAAGCCCGTTCCGCAGAGGCGATTCACCGCCAGGAGGAAATCATGATCATTCACGCCGCGACACTCTCGGCACGCCGGATCCGGACCCTGATGGTTCCAGCCGGAAAGGTGAAGACCTTCCATGCCGGCAAGACGCTCCGAAAGAACCTGTTGGACCTGGGGGCTCCCTACCACCGCTTCTATCCCGTCAGCTCTGACGGATCCTTTGATTCACTCACGGGCTACGTCTGCCTTCGCGACCTGCTGCTCGACAAGCTGCTAGATGGCGAAGGAGGGGATCCCGACTGGCACCGCCACATTCGCCCTCTACAAGAGGTCGAAGCCAGTAGCCCGGTGACCCCGCTCCTCACCGGGTTTCTCGATCGGAAGGATATCGCCGCCTTGGTGAAGAAGGATGGCTCGAACGTCGGCTGGGTGACCATGGATGACGTGATCGAAACGCTGTTGGGCGTCCGCGGTTAGAGGCGGGCTTTGATTTCGAAAGATACTATACCAATCATACTACAATCGTCGTTATGTCCCATTCCACCACTCCCATCGCCGTCATCGGTGGCGGCTTCAGCGGCACGCTGACTGCGATCCATCTCGCGCTGCGGTTGCCGGACCGACCAGTAATCCTCTTTGAGGAAAGCGGGGATGTCGGTCCCGGCCTCGCGTACCGTCGTGATGACCCACACGCGCTTCTGAATATCCCGGCGCGCCGGATGAGCGCCTATCAGGACGAGCCTGACCATTTCTATCACTACGCCCTGCGGGTGCTGGGGGATGAGGTAACGCCGGATGATTTCCTCCCTCGCCGGATCTACGGGGAATACATCAAGGACTGTCTGGCGCAGACGCAGAAGCATAGCCCGAACCTGCGAGTGGATCATCGTGCAGTGATCGATATCCAGACGAATCCCGGTAGCAGCGTCGCCGTGCTGACCTTGAAGGATCAGACGGCGCTCATGTGCGCGCGGGTGGTGCTTGCCACGGGGCACCAGGGATCGGCGTTCTCGGGATCGATCTGGGCACAACACACCTTGCCTGCCCGGCTGGCTGCGAGTTTCGACAAGGTGAAGCAGGGAGACACGGTCCTCGTGATCGGTACTGGCCTGACAATGATCGATGCGGTGCTCGAGCTCGAGCGTCGCGGAACACCGGCGGCCGTTCACGCCATCTCGCGGAATGGCTTGCTGCCACGTCCTCACGAGAAGGCATCGCCGGTTTCGCCGCCGGAACTGGATGATCTGCCGGACTCCGACTTGCGCCGCAGCCTGCGGCTCTTCCGTCGGGCGATTACCAATCATAGCGCGGAGGGCGGCGACTGGCGCGATGTGTTTGCGGCGTTGCGGCCTGCCACGCCTTCTTTGTGGCAAGAGATGTCAGTGAAGGATCGGCGCAAGTTCCTGCGCTTCATCAGTCCCTTCTGGGAGGTGCATCGCCACCAGTGTGCCCCTGCCACTTTCCATGCACTGCAAACGATGATCGACGAAGGGAAGCTGGATCTGAAGCGCGGTACGATCGTTTCGGTCGAAAGCAAGGGCGGGCGGCTTCGCCTGGGGCTTGCCCCGCGGAACCGGGCTGCGGTCACCCGCTGGCTCGAGGCGGATCACATCATCGATGCCACCGGCCCGGCTCGCGACATCACCACGATCAAGCATCCGCTGATCACGAATCTGCTGCGCCGCGGCTTCCTGGTGCCGGATGAGCTCCGTCTTGGGGCGGAGATCCATGCCGATTACCGGGCGATCGGCCGCGACCGTTTCCCAATCGAATGGCTCTATGTGACCGGGCCGATGCTGCGCGCGCGCTACTTTGAAGCGACGGCGATCCCTGAGTTGCGCCTGCACACCTCAGCGCTGGCGGCCCGCTTGGCGAACGAGCTTGAGGGTAGTCGCAAGCCCGAGGCTCTGGCGGTTTGACCTGAGTTTCCGTGGAAGGATGAAACGCGTCAGGGGTGCCACAATGGCACCCCTGACTTATTTCTGCTTTCTGGTTACCACAACCGCAGGGAAACTGCCTCAGGCAAAAATCTCGGTAGCGACCTTTCCGGCCACGTCGGTGAGACGGAAGTCGCGGCCGCCATAGGGATAGGTGAGCGCTTCATGGTCGAGACCCATGAGTGCGAGCAAGGTGGCGTGAAGATCGTTGGTGTGCATCTGGCCTTCCACCGCCTTGATGCCGAATTCATCGGTGCCGCCATGGGTATAGCCGGCTTTCACGCCTGCGCCCGCGAGGAACATGGAGTAACCGGTGATATTGTGATCACGGCCGTCGGGTCCTTGCGCGGTTGGCTGACGTCCGAATTCCGAACCGAAGAGCACAAGCGTATCCTCCAGGAGACCGCGTTGTTCCAAGTCGGCGAGCAAGGCGGAAGTTGGTTGGTCGACATTGCCGCAGCGCTCGATGAGCCCCTTGTGGAGGTTGTTATGATGATCCCAACCGGGCTGGCAGATCTCGACGAATCGCACGCCGGCCTCGCTGAGGCGGCGCGCCATGAGGCACTGGCGTGCGAAGGCACCCGCCGGTCCGTCCTTTACTCCGTAGGCATCACGAACGTGCTGCGGCTCCTTCGAGATATCGAGCAGGGCGGGCACTTTGTCCTGCATGCGGAAGCCGAGTTCGTAGGAGGCGATGATGCCATCCACGGGATCCGGGGCTCCGGGTGACGCTGCCAGATCGCGATTCATCGATTGCACGAGATCGAGCTGCTTGCGTTGGAGCGAGGCTTCGCTCGAGGCCTTGAGGTTCGCGAGAAAGCCCGCGTCGGTGATGCGCGTGCCTTGGAAGTGCGCGGGAAGGAAGGCGCTGCCGTAGTTCACCGTCCCCCCGAAGTTTGGGGAAGGATTGATGGTGATGTAGCCGGGGAGATCCTGGTTATCGGTGCCGAGACCATAGAGCAGCCACGCTCCCATGCTGGGGCGGGTGAGTGCGGCGTTGGCACTGCCGGTGTGGAGCTGCACCACGGCCTGCGGGTGCGCGGGCGTGTCGGTGTGGAGTCCACGCAGCCAGCAGAATTTGTCGGCGTGCGTGGCGATATTCGGCATGAGTTCGGAGAACCAGCTTCCGGTTTCGCCATACTGCTTGAAGGCAAACTTCGAAGCGGTCACGCGACCACCGCCGGGACCCGTCTTCCCATCGTTGTTTTGAACCGCTGGCTTGTAGTCGAAGGTATCGATCCCCGACATCGCACCTTCCATGAAGATGAAGATGATGCGTTTGGCGCGTGGCTTGAAATGCGGAAGCTTCGGGATGAGGGGATTCGCGAGCGCGCGCTGCTGTCCCATCAGGCCGGCGAGTGCGAGATAGCCGAAGCCTGCGCCTGCAGACTTCAAAATGGAGCGGCGTGAAGGGTTATTGGAGAAGGGATTCATGGATATCGAGTAGGGATGATGGAAGGTGCGTTCAGCGGACGAAGCGGAATTCAGCGGAGGCGTAGAGCGCCTGGATGTAGGTCATCCAAGCGGCGGACTCGGCATCGGGAGCCGTGACTTTCTTGTCCACTGCGGTAAGGTCGGTGCGTGGCATGTCGTCGGGATTCGCTTGGGCAGCGTCTGCAACGTTGCCTCCGTCCTGAGTGTTTGAGGCCAAGACTGTCTGTGGTGCCGAGGTCTCGTCTGAATCGGGTTCCCAGCCTGAGGCATAGGAGGTGAGGTAGTCTTTTGCCCGTGCGATCTCGGAGGGCGACGCATCACGGCTGAAGATGCGAAGGTGAAGATCACGGACTTTCTCTTCCTGAGGACGCGTGTCTGACTTCAGAGCCGTGGCAAAGGAAAGGGCTTGGCCGCGAACGAAGGCCGAATTGAGGAAGAAGAGCGCCTGCCCCGGGACGGTGGTGGCATCCCGCTGTCCGGTGACCAGGGTCTGCGAAACGGGATCGAACGCTTCGAGCGCTTTCGGGATCACGCCGCGGAGCTGCGGTAGGTAGATGCTGCGGGCGAGCTCGCGGTCGGCTTGGTCCTGCACACCTTTCGCCTCCTGGCCGTTGTCGCGCATTTCGATCATGCGCAGCTTTTTGACAGCGGGATCTTCCGCGGTCGGATGAAGCTGTCCATTTGACGCGAGGATCGCGTCGCGGATTTCCTCCGTGGCCATCCGGCGTGGCGAGTGTCGCCACAGGAAACGGTTGGAGGGATCCTTCAGTTCGTGAGCTTCCGGTGCATCGGAGCCGAGCTGATAGGTGCGTGTCAGCACGAGTTCGCGGACCAGCTTCTTGGTAGACCAGCCTTCCTCAATGAAGCGGGAGGCGAGGTAGTCCAGCAGTTCGGGATGGGAGGGCTGGTCTCCGGTCGTGCCAAAGTTATCCACCGTGCGGACGAGTCCTTGCCCGAAGAGGTGGAGCCAAGCACGATTCACAATCACGCGGGGAGTGAGCGGATTCTGCGGGCTGGTGATCCACTTGGCCAGCTCCAGGCGACCGCTTTGCGAAGGATTGACCGATGGCGCTCCCGGGACCTCGAAAGCAGTGAGGAAGCCTCGCGGGACCTCTGGACCCAATCGCTCTGCTTCGCCACGGATGCGCACCTGCGTGTCGGCGATCTTGGGTGCCTCGCGTACGCCGTGGACCGCATAGCCGCGTGCGGCGGGATCGGTGAGGGCGAGCAGGTCGGCTTGAGCGCGTTCGTAGCGGAGCCGGAAAGGGCGTTGAGTTGGCTGGCCGTTTTTGCCGGGCTTCAGACCACGGGGAGTGCCCCGGATTTCATCCCATTCCTTCTTGGTCTCCGCCACCTTTGCTTCGAGGGCTGCGACCTCCTCTGCGGGTGGCGGGGGCATCTCCGTGGAGAGGCGGATCAGATTCTTGGAATCGTAGTAGTCCAGGCCGCCGCCTCCCATCTTGTTGCGGACGCCTGCTCCATCCTCGGTGGAGGTGAAGATTCCGGCGAGGGAGTAGTAATCGGTGATCGGGACAGGATCGAACTTGTGATCGTGGCAGCGTGCGCAGCTGACGGTGAGTCCCAGGGTGGAGCGGGTGACCGTGTCGATCTTCTCATCCACGTTGTCCATTTGGAAGCGGACCTTGAAGCGTTGGTTCACATCCTTCACGCCGAGGGCGAGGAAGCCGGTGGCAGTCAACAATCGGTCACGTTCATCGTTGTTGCCCGCGGGAAGGAGATCACCGGCGATCTGCTCTTGAATGAAGCGATCGAAGGGAATGTCGCGGTTCACCGCATCCAGCACGTAGTCGCGGTATTTCCATGCGTGAGGGTAGGGGATGTTTCTCGAAGGCCCCGTGGATTCTCCATAGCGGGCGACATCGAGCCAATGGCGGCCCCAGCGCTCTCCGAAAGCAGGAGAACCAAGCAGGCGATCCACCTCCCTTTCGTAGGCCGCGGGGGAGGGGTCCTTTGCGAAGGCTTCGATCGTTTCAGGTGCTGGCGGGAGTCCGGTAAGGTCGAAGGTGAGGCGCCGCAGCAGGGTAACGGGGTCGGCATCCTTCACGGGCGGGAGCTTCTCCTTCTCAAGTTTTGCGAGGACGAAGTGATCGATCTCTCCCTTCGGCCACGAGGGATCGCCGACGATAGGTGCGGAAGGCTTCACCAGCGGTTGCCATGCCCAGTGGGTCTTACGAAGCTTCTCGTACTTCGCAGTGACCTTGCCCAAGTCTTCCGGGATCTTCTCAAACGGCCAAGCGGCTCCACGGGAGATCCATGTCCTCAGATCTGCGATCTGCGCTTCGGAAAGCGGGGCGCTTTCCTTAGGCATCAACAGGCGGTCCTCCTTATGAATAATGCGCTGGATCAGAAGGCTCTTTTCCGGATCTCCGGGAACCACTGCCGGACCATTGTTGCCACCATTGAGAAGACCATTGAAGTCATCCACACGCAGATCGCCCGCCGCCTTGGTGTCGGCCGAGTGGCAGCCATAGCAGTGCTCGGAAAGGATCGGCCGGACTTTCTTTTCGAAGAACTCGAGGTCGGCGGGATCGGGAGCCGTAGCCCGGGCGATGGCGGGTAGATAAAGAGCAAGTGCGAGAGAAAGACGACGGTGCATGGTGAGAATGGGTCCAGGAAGAGCACGGTGAGAGGGGCGGACACGGACCGAGGGAAAAACCGGTTCCCACGGTCCGCGTCCTTTCAACCCGCCACCGAGCGGAGAAGCTGTTAGGAGGCCCGGCAGGCCTCTGCGCGAAGGCATGATCCTCCAAAGCAGACGGATACTTCGTCTGAAGAAGGGTCGATTGGGATGAGCCTGCGACCGTGCCGGGAATCTTCAGATTTATCCCGGGCGGTCAGGCTGGAGCGATCGCTACGGCGGATCACTCAAGCGGCCCAAGCCTCGCGACATCGGATCGCACGACAACGGGTCGGGGCTGAGTCGGGAAGTCGAGCAATGGAAGTACGGGTCATCGGCTGCAGAAGAGTTGGTTTCAATTCGCCGTTCCGGTCGGAAAGAATCCGTCCCACAAAGAAAAACAGCACCATGTCAACTTGCTCCCCTGCACGGGGTCGCCGGATCGCTACTTGGACTCCTTCCCGGAATCCTGCTCGCGGCTGACAGGAAACCTAATGAAGATAGGATGGTGGGATTTCAAGAGGTTTTTTCGATTTGAGTTCTCGGTCAGGTATTGAGGGTGGCTTTGATTTTCGGTTAATTGATTGAGGGTGAGTTTGTTTTGCGTTGATGATAGAATCATGATTTTTCCACGGCTTTGATTCCGGGATGCAGAGGTCAGCTCAAGGGGTCTGGTAGGGATTTTTGGTCGTAAATCTCTTAATTATAGCTGGTTATGTTTTCGAATGGGATGGATTTTCGCTAGGGAGGCTCATCTCGGTTGCCCTTTCGAAGGCCGCGAATCGAGCTCTCCCAAGCAAGGGTTCTCTCGACGAAATTTCCGGCAATACTTCAATGATCGAGTCGTTGCTGTCTGGATATAAGCGTATTGCGCAATATTGAGAAAAACCCGCTTGACCCTCTACTTTTAATCCCTACTTTGCGGTCAACATTCGCCGATGCACCTTTCCAAGAAAGCCGAATATGCTCTGCGCGCACTCATTCACCTCGGGATCGCCACTGAAATGGGGCTTCCCGTGGTGTCGGGAGTGGAGTTGGCAGATGCGAACCGGCTGCCGCTGAAATTCATCGAGCGCATTCTCCAGGAGCTCCGGGAGGCCGGGCTGGTGGAAACGAAGCGAGGGAAGCTGGGCGGATACGCGCTGGCCACCTCGGCGGAGCAGGTCCGGATCGGTGACATCGTCCGACGGATGGATGGACGGCTGGCTCCGATCTGCTGCGCCAGCGAGTTCGCCTACCAGCGATGTACCTGCCCCGATGAAGATCACTGCGGCCTGCGGATGCTGATGATCGATGTGCGCAATGCGATTGCCAACATCCTTGATCGCTACTCCTTGGCCCAAGTGGTCGAAGTCACCCTGCGCAAGATGCGCCGCGATGGAGTGGCACCACCTTTCTCCACTCACGCAGGCGCGAAGACAAATGCACCCCAAGTCCGCGGCAAGGCGAATCCTGCCGACGGTTTCCTAGAAGGACTCTCCCAACTTGTTACCGCTCCGAGCGATGAACACCAGAACCAATGATCGTCTGAAACCAGACCAAAACCTGCAGGCCGACTGGCTCGAGGTCGTGCGCAAAAAGGTCGAAGACCTGCGCTTCGGCTCCGTCCAGATCATCGTCCATGAAGGACGGGTGACCCAGGTCGAAAGCCTGGAGAAGACCCGCTTTCCCACCAAATCCGACGAACAAGGCTGAGCAATCCGCAGCCACGTTCCATCACTTTCACATCGCGGGACAAGATCCGGTCCCGCTTCGTTTTCAGATCCACTGACCGAACAGGCTGCAAACACGGCCTTCCTTCCACTGCCATTCAGGCATCTCCCCGAGTCGAGCAACCCACACCATAAGGGCGCCGCCTCTCTCCAGCGGGAAAATAAAACCAACATGAACACCAACACTACCCGGGCCACGGGAGTGCGGAAGTCTTCCGTTCTTGCCGGCCGGTCTGTATTCACGAGATCCAAAGCGCCGCGACTTCTCGTCACTGGAGCCCTCGCTGCTATCCCCCCGACCAGCATGGCATTCGACTTCGATCCCTTCAGCACGCCATCGGCGGAAGAGACCGCGATGTTCGACAAGCTGTGGAGCAATTTCGTTCTCTACAAGAACGACAAGAATCCGCTGCTGGAGGAGTTCAAGCTGATCGGGAAGTACCAGGGCCAGTATTACTGGGTGGATTCGGATCAAGGGGACGTGGATGCATGGGAAGACCGCCGCTTCCGCTTCGGCTTCGATGCGAAGATGTTCGAGAAGAAGCTGGAGGTCCGTGCGACCTTCCAGAGCACGGATAACTTCGACCCCTTTTACAACGGTCTCGAAGACGCGTATGTGAAGTGGAAGCCGACTTCCGATCTCACCTTCACCGTCGGTCACATCAAGCCCCTGATCGGTTACTTCGATTGGCTGCAATCGAGCGATCTCCAGCAAACCTTCGATAGTTCCCAGGTTTTCAACCAGCTTCGCGTGAACCGCATGCTGGGCCTGACGGCAGAGGGCAAGGTAGGTGATTTCTCCTGGCAGGTGGGTGGCTACTCGAATGACTCCGACAAGGAGTTCGGCAAGTTCGGCGGTGCTTACAGCTTTGGTGCCGGTGTCGGCTACGATGCGAAGGAATGCTTCGGCTGGGAGAAGGCGGATTTCCGCTTGGATTGGATCCATAGCGGGCACGACAAGGATGACTACCTGCTCACCCGCTATGATGACTTGGTGTCCGCCACTTTCTGGGGCGAGCAGGGTCCGTGGGCTTTGGTAGTGGAGGGCTTTAGCGGCTCCGGCGGCGAGGGCAGGGATGGTGATGTCTTCGGCTTCTTCGTGCAGCCGATGTACGACATCATTCCCAAGCGCCTTCAATTGGTCGGCCGCTATTCTTTCACCACCGGCGATGGTCCGGACAGCGTGATCCGTCAGAATCGCTACGAAGGCGAAGCGCCTTTTCTCACCGGCGGAGGCCGCGGTGATGAATACCATGCCCTCTACCTGGGCGCACAGTATTTCATCTACGGCGACAAGCTGAAGCTCATGGCCGGTGGCGAATACGCCCACCTCGACGGTGGTGGCAATGGTGGCGACTACGAAGGTGTCACCTGGCTCACGGGTATCCGCTTCTACTTCTGAAGCGCTGACGACAACCGGAGCCTTTCCTTTCTCATCTCATGAAAATTCACGCACTCCTGCCCGCTATCCTGGCAACGCTTATCGTTCTGCCGGGCTGCGGAGAAAAAGGCAAAGGCTCCGGCACCACGCTTGAACTTCAGAATGTCTCCTACGATCCAACCCGCGAATTCTACGAAGAGGTGAATGCCATCTTCGCGAAGAAGTGGGAGTCGGAAGGGAAGGGGAAGATCACGATTACTCAGTCCCATGGCGGATCCGGCAAGCAGGCCCGTGCGGTCATCGATGGCCAACCCGCCGATGTCGTCACACTGGCGCTTTCGCTGGATATCGACATGATCAGCAAGGAGAGCGGGCTGCTGCCGGAGGATTGGCAGGCGAAGTTTCCTAACAATAGCTCGCCCTACACCTCCACCATCGTCTTCGTGGTCCGGAAGGGAAACCCGAAGGGGATCAAAGACTGGGGTGATCTGGTCAAGGACGGCACCCAGGTGATCACCCCGAACCCGAAGACAGGCGGAGCCCCCCGCTGGGCCTATCTCGCCGGATGGGCATGGGCTGAGAAGCAGAACGGCGGCGATCAGGCTGCGGCGAAGGACTTCATCTCGAAGCTCTACAAGAACGTGCCCGTGCTGGATTCCGGCGCGCGCGGTTCGACGACCACCTTTGCACAGCGGAGTATCGGTGACGTCCTGATCTCTTGGGAAAATGAGGCGCATCTCATCGAGAAGGAATTCCCGGGCCAGACCGAGATTGTCTATCCTTCCCTGAGTATTCTCGCCGAGCCGCCGGTAGCGGTGGTCGAGAAGACAACGGAGAAGAAGGGCACGACCGCCGCAGCGAAAGCCTATCTCGATTTCCTCTACACGCCCGAGGGGCAGGATCTGGCGGGCAAGCACTTCTATCGCCCCCGCGACCCGCAGGCTGCGGCCAAATATGCGGCCACTTTCCCGAAGATCGAACTCGTCACCATCGATCACTTCGGCGGTTGGCCAAAGGCGCAGCAGACTCACTTTGCCGATGGCGGCATCTTCGACCAGATTTACGCGAAATGATCCCGGCATGAAGTCGTGATGCCCCGCCGGGTGGGCAGCAGTTCCAGTTCTCTTATCGATTCAAGATTCATCCAAACCAAGTAGATACCATGAAAGCACGTCTCATCATCCCCTTCGCCCTGGCTGCCCTGTTTGCACTGCCGGGTTGCGGCGAGAAGAAGTCGGCTGGTGCCGGCGGCGTTCTGGAGCTCCAGAATGTTTCCTATGACCCGACCCGCGAATTCTATGAAGCGGTGAACAAGTCCTTCGTGAAGAAGTGGAAGGATGAAGGGAAGGGGGACATCAAGATCACCCAATCCCACGGCGGCTCTGGAAAGCAGGCCCGTGCCGTGATCGATGGCCAATCCGCTGACGTTGTCACCTTGGCTCTCGCCGGTGACATTGATGTGATCGCCCGCGAAGCGAAGCTCCTGCCCGCCGATTGGCAGGCGAAGCTGCCGGACAACAGTTCTCCGTACACCTCCACGATCGTCTTTGTCGTCCGCAAGGGCAATCCGAAGGGAATCAAGGATTGGGGTGACCTGATCAAGGATGGCACCCAGGTGATCACTCCGAATCCGAAGACCTCCGGTGGTGCCCGCTGGAACTATCTGGCCGCATGGGCATGGGCGGAGAAGCAATACGGTGGCGACCAAGAGAAGGTGCTCGAATACATCACGAAGCTCTTCAAGAACGTGCCGGTGCTTGATACCGGTGCCCGCGGCTCCACCACCACCTTTGCCCAGCGCGAGATTGGCGACGTGTTCCTTTCCTGGGAAAATGAAGCTTATCTCATCGAGAAGGAATTCCCCGGCAAGACCGACATCGTTTATCCCTCGCTGAGCATCCTGGCCGAGCCGCCAGTGGCCGTGGTGGAGAAGAATGTGGAGAAGCACGGCACCGCTGAAGCAGCGAAGGCCTATCTGGAGTTCCTCTACACGGATGAAGCCCAGACCCTCGCCGGTGAAAACTTCTACCGTCCGCGGAAGGCCGAGATCCTGGCGAAGTTCAGCAGCAAGCTGCCGACCATCCCGCTGGTGACCGTGGACAAGGACTTCGGTGGCTGGGCGAAGGCGCAGGCGACCCACTTCGACGACGGCGGCACCTTCGACAAGGCCTACGGCGCGAAGTAAAGTCACGAGTTCCGCTTCCCTAATGACTCCTGTTTGATCAGGCTAGCCGCATTCACTGATCCGAATGGCGAAGAAGCAACGCGTCCTTCCCGGCTATGGCCTGTCGATGGGGATTACCATCACTTGGCTCAGCCTCATCATCCTGATCCCTCTCGCCGCCTTGTTCATCAAGGCGGCGGGCTTGGGGCCAGCCCAGTGGTGGAGCATCCTCACCTCGCCGCGAGTGCTGGCGGCAGCCAAGCTGACCTTCGGGGCCAGCGCCGCGGCTGCCGGAGTCAGCGTGGTGTTAGGCTTGCTCGTCTCATGGGTGCTGGTGCGCTACCGGTTCCCGGGACGAGGGATTCTGGATGCCATCGTGGATCTTCCATTTGCCCTGCCGACGGCGGTGGCGGGCATCACCCTCACACAGATTTATGCGCCGACCGGTTGGATCGGGAAGTATCTGGCCGAGTGGGGGATCAAAGGCGCTTACTCGCCCTTTGGTGTGTTCATCGCGCTGACCTTCATCGGGTTTCCCTTCGTGGTCCGCACGGTGCAACCGGTGATGGAGGATCTGGGGCCGGAGCTTGAGGAAGCCTCCGCGAGCCTCGGTGCGAACCGCTGGACGACGTTCCGGCGGGTGATTTTCCCTTTGCTAGTGCCGGCCTTGATCACTGGCTTCACCTTGGCCTTCGCCCGCGCGATCGGGGAATATGGCTCGGTGATCTTCATCTCGGGCAATCTGCCGATGAAGACGGAGATCCTGCCGCTGCTGATTGTCGCTCAGTTGGAGCAATACAAGTATGAGGGAGCCGCAGTGATCGCGGCGGGGATGCTGATCGTTTCCTTCGGCCTTCTGTTCCTGATCAACCTTCTCCAACGCCGCCTGAACTGGCAGTCCCGCTGAACCGATGGCTTACAAACCGGTCACCACAGAATCTGCTCCAGTCCGTTGGCTTCTCATCGGGCTGGCCTTCGTGATTCTCACGCTTTTCCTGCTGCTGCCCTTGGCTGCAGTGTTCATCGAGGCCTTCCGCCGTGGCGCGGATGTCTTCGTGAAGTCGCTTACGGAGGATGCCGCGCTTTCGGCGATCAAGCTGACGATTCTCGCGGCCGCGATTTCGGTGCCGCTGAATACGGTCTTCGGCCTGGCCGCCGCGTGGTTGATCACGAAGTTCCGGTTCAAGGGGCGCTCTTTCCTGCTCTCCCTGATTGACCTTCCCTTTGCGGTCTCTCCGGTCATCGCCGGTCTCGTCTTCGTCCTGCTCTTCGGCCTGAAGGGCTGGTTCGGGCCTTGGCTCCGGGAGCATGATATCGAGATCATCTTCGCGCTGCCGGGTATCATTCTCGCCACGGTGTTCGTGACCTTTCCCTTCGTAGCCCGCGAGCTGATCCCGCTGATGGAAAGCCAAGGAAGCGATCAGGAAGAGGCGGCGGTGACGCTCGGCGCGCACGGCTGGCAGATCTTCCGGAAAGTCACGATTCCGAATATCAAGTGGGGCCTCCTCTATGGCGTACTGCTATGCAATGCCCGTGCGATGGGCGAGTTCGGCGCCGTGTCGGTGGTTTCCGGCCACATCCGTGGCAAGACGAACACGCTGCCGCTGCATGTCGAGGTGCTCTACAACGAATATCAATTCAGCGCGGCCTTTGCCTGCGCGGCCCTGCTGGCTCTTCTTGCTCTCGTGACCCTCGGCCTCAAAACCGCCGTCGAACATTTCACCGGCCATTCCTCCAAGAGAAGGCACTGATTTTCCGCTCCGAAACCCTTTCCTGTCATGTCCGTCTCCATCCAATCCATTCACAAGACCTTCGGCACCTACACCGCGCTGGATGATGTGTCGCTCGAGGTTCCTGATGGCTCGCTCACGGCATTGCTCGGTCCTTCCGGATCCGGAAAGACGACGCTGCTGCGCATCGTTGCCGGTCTGGAGTATGCCGATGCCGGGAGTGGCAGGGTGCTTTTCCACGGCGAAGACGTGACGGATGTCCCGGCTGGAAAGCGCGGCGTCGGTTTCGTGTTCCAGCACTACGCGCTCTTCAAGCACATGTCCGTGGCGGACAACATCGCCTTCGGCCTCACGGTGCTGCCCGGCTCCAAACGTCCGGCGAAGAGCGAGATCAACGATCGCGTGAAGGAGTTGCTCCATCTCGTGAAGCTCGACGGTCTCGACAAGCGCCGTCCGCACGAGCTCTCCGGTGGCCAGCGCCAGCGTGTCGCCCTTGCCCGCGCCCTCGCGATCCGGCCGAAGGTCCTGCTCCTGGACGAACCCTTCGGCGCGCTTGACGCCCAGGTGCGAAAGGATCTGCGCCGCTGGCTCCGCCAATTCCACGATGAGATCGGCCTCACCACTTTGTTCGTGACCCACGACCAGGAGGAGGCTCTCGAGCTGGCCGACCAGGTGGTGGTGATGCGCAATGCCCGCATCGAGCAGACGGGCAAGCCGCAGAAGATCTACGATGAGCCTCGTACTTCTTTCGTCTACGAGTTCCTCGGCGAGGTGAACAAGCTGGACGACGGCCGCTATGTCCGCCCGCACGAGATCGAGCTGAAGTTCGCCGCCGAAGAAGGAGTCCACCTTGCCGGCCGCGTGAGTCACCTCTTCGTGGCGGGTCCCTTTGCTCGTCTTAGCGTGGTTCCAGAGAACGGTAGCCGCCGCGAGGTGGAGGTCTGGGCGACCCGCGAGCAGGTGGAGGAGATGGCGCTGGAGAATGGCGATATCGTCGGGCTGCGTTTCCCCGAGCTCAAGGACTCGAGCAAGCCGAAGGATAGCAGCAAGCCGGAGTGATTTTGCTTCATCGGGCGAGGGGTAAATCCTTGCTGGGAAGAAAGGAGAGTCCTGCTAGCAATCGTAGGGACGACTCTCCTCGATACCATGAAGCGAAACCTGCTCTCCGGCGTTGCCTTGGCTTTTTCATCCTTTGCGGCTCTGCCTCTGACGGCCGAGACCGATGCGCTCTCTGGAAAGGATCTTGCCCGGCACGATTTTCTCTACGCGGGGGAGTCCAAGCAGCGGCGCGCCTATCTGGTGAAGGGTGGGGAAGTGGTGTGGTCCTATGACGATCCGGCAGGAAAAGGCGAGATCAGCGACGCGGTCTTGCTCGCCAATGGCAATTTGTTGATCGCCCACCAATATGCGGTGAAATTGATCTCCCCGGAGAAGAAAGTCCTCTGGAATCTGGATGCTCCGGAGGGGACTGAAATTCACACCGCGATGCCGATTGGCAGTGACCACGTCATCTATGTGCAGAACGGGAACCCGGCGTGGGTGAGAGTGGTCAACTTCAAGACCGGCGAGACCAAGAATGAGTTCCAAGTGCCTACCGGAAACCCCAAGGGCGTTCACGGGCAGTTTCGCCATGGTCGTCTCAGCTCACGCGGCACGCTCCTGCTGGCGCACATGGATATGGGCAAGGTTTCAGAATACGATGCCAGCGGGAAAGAGCTTCGCTCTTGGTCCTCGGATCGTCCTTGGGGGGTGGCTCCGTTGAAGAACGGGAATATCCTCGTTACGGAGCGCGCTGCGATCCGTGAGCTCACTCTCGATGGAAAAGAGGTTTCGGTGATCAGGCCATCTGTTGATGCTCCTGAGTTCGATCTAAACAGCCTCCAGCTCGCATGGCGTCTGTCGAACGGGAACACGCTCGTGAACAATTGGTTCAACGAATGGAGCGGCGAGGTCGATCGGACCAAGCCGCCCGTCCAAGCGGTGGAGTTCACGCCTGACAAGAAGATCGTGTGGGTACTCCGGTCCTGGGAGAAGCCAGACTTGGGGCCGTCCACCACGATTCAGATCCTTGATCACGCGGAGCCGTTGGAGAATGTCGGATTTGGCTCCATTCGCTAAGCCGCCGGCGTGTGATTTGCACGATCTCGTCACGAAGTGGTGAGGCGAGAGTGACCGGAAAATGGCGGGGATTCCCACGAAAAGGGGAAATGCGTGGCGATGAATCTCCGCGGGTTTCCTGCTAAGGGTGGTATCATTCCGTCAGCCAACGGAAACGTGCAAGTGCCCTTGACCCGATTGGGTTAAGGGTGACTTGGCTGTGTGCCCCTGATGCGACGGGATAAGGACCTTTCTCTTTTCCGGCTCTTCCTTGTGGACCATGGCGAAATCCAACCCCGTCGATCCCCGCTCCGAACCCGTTGCTGAGCCCCGCGCGTGTTCATGAGGCATCGATAGATCGAGTCCTCTCCGGTCTCACGCCCCAACCCAATGCCCAGCCCCTTGCATCTCCTCCGCCGGATCTCCGTGGCATTTCTTGCTGCGTTTTCCTCTGCCGCGTCAGCCGCGGTGAATCTCGATTTCGAGAAATCCACCTATAGCACGCTGACCTCAGAGACGGTGACTTTGACCGGGCACTCCGAACTGCACGTGACGGGCAGCGGCGATCCGATTCCAGGTTGCACGATCCATCTGAACTCGGAGGATTCGTGGGTCTTTTTTCATAACGTCACGCCTTCGGCCGTGATCTCCAGCCTTCTTTCCCGGATCCGGGTGAATGGTGCTGTGGCGGTGGCGGACTCGAATGTAAGGGTGGTGCAGCATGTTGCGGGTGCGGTCGTGATCCCCTACACCGCGGCTTATCAGCCCTTGCGGGTTTTCACCGGGGCGCATCTCACCGGTAGCTCCCGGGGCCTTGGTCCTTATACGGCCTATGGGGATGGTTCCCTTGGTGTGTTTTCGAACAATGTCCGATCCTTTGTTCTGAAGCGGGGCTACACCGCGACTTTCGCCCAGAATGAGAATGGCACGGGTATCAGCCGCAATTTCGTGGCACAGGATTCCGATCTGGAAGTTTCCTTGATGCCCTCGGGCCTTGATGGAGATGTGAGTTTCATCCGGATTTTCCCGTGGCGCTGGGTTAGCAAGAAAGGGTCATGCGATGTGGATCCGGGCGCGCTGAATGCCAAGTGGCACTACAATTGGAATATCAGCGCCAATTCCACGGCGGACCGCGAGTATGCCGCGATCCGGCAGCAGCCATACTGGCCGGGGCTTGATCAGGATTGGAAAGCGCGCGGGATCAACCATCTGCTTGGCTTCAACGAGCCGAACAATCCGGTCGAGGATGCCTACAAGAACCTGACACCCCAAGGATCCGTGAGTGATGCGGTGGCGCGTTGGCCGGATCTGCTGGCCACCGGCTTGCGTGTGGGTGCCCCGGCAGTGACGGATGGAGGCTACGGTTGGATCGCCGACTTCATCAATCAGGCAAATGCCGCCGGTGTCCGCGTGGATTATGTTCCCGTGCACTATTACCGGAGCTACGCGAACAAGAATGACCCGGCGGGGGCGGCGGCGCAGATGTACAATTTCCTGAAGAGCATCTACGATGTAGCCCAACGTCCGATCTGGGTCACGGAGTTTAACAACGGTGCGAACTGGACGGACAACGCCCATGACCCGGATGTGACCCAGAATCGCAATGCCATCGAGGCGATGGTCCAGATGATGGACAACACGCCTTGGATCGAGCGCTACGCGGTCTATAGCAATGTCGAGTGGTTCCGCAAGACGCACTACGATGATGGAAGCCTCACGCCGATGGGCACGATGTATCGGGACCGGGTTGCGCCGATGGCTTACCAGCAAGTGGTGCCAAACTTCGGGAACTCCGGGAATGCGGGATACCTTTTCGAAGGAAGCACGCGGGACACCATCAGCGGCAACAATCCGCTCATCTATGGCACGCCGAAGATTGTTCCCGGCAAGCATGGCAGCGCTCTCTCGCTTGATGGCACGGATGACTATCTGGCCTTGCCCGGCCGCTTGGGTGATAGCAATGACTTCTCCTTTGCCGCCTGGATAAAGTGGGACGGAGGTGCGAACTGGCAGCGTATTTTCGATCTGGGGAATGGCACGGCGAATTATCTCTTCCTCAGCCCGAAGTCCGGTGGTGGCACGCTGCGCTTCGCGATGAAGCTCAACAACGGCACCGAGCAGCAGCTCAATGCTCCGGCCCTGACGCCGAATGTCTGGACGCATGTCGCGGTCACGATCGCTGGGGATACGGGCAAGCTCTTCGTCAACGGCAGCTTGGTGAACACCAATGCGAGCATGACCATCAACCCCTCCCAGATCGGGACAGAGGGAAACTATTTGGGGCGGAGCCAGTTTGCCGACCCGCTTTTCGACGGCCAATTGGATGACGTGCGCTTCTTCAATTCCGGGCTGACTGATGCGCAGGTGGCAGCGTTGGCGAACTCCACGCCACCTCAATTTGTCGCTTCGCCTTCGGTGGGGAGCGCGGCGCTTGACCTGCCGTTTACCGGCGATCTGGCTCCACTCATCGCATCCGGGAACGGTTCATTGACCTTTTCCAAGATCAGCGGGCCGGCATGGCTCTCGGTTGCGGCTGATGGCTCGCTCTTCGGGGTTCCTCGCCTTGGCGATGTCGGGCAGAGCGAGATGCTGGTAAGCGCCGCATCATCCGGCGGAGCCATCACCACCGCCGTGATCCCTCTTAACGTGGTCGGTGCCGAGCTCGTCGCACGCTACGCTTTCAACAATAGCGCACTTGCCACGGCGGGCGGCGTGAATGCTGTTCTCGCGGGTGGATCCACTTACGTCGCGGGACAGAGTGGACAGGCGATCAATCTGGATGGAATTGATGATCACGCGGTCCTTCCTGCCGGGATCGCTTCTTCGGACGAGATCACCATCGCCAGTTGGGTGAATTGGGATGGCGGTGGAAACTGGCAGCGCATCTTTGATTTCGGGAATGGCACCGGGAGCTACATGTTCCTCACGCCGAAGTCGGGATCGAATACCCTGCGTTTCGTGATTAAGAACGGAGGTGCTGAACAAACCGTCGAGACCACGGCGCTGGCCACCGGGACATGGGTGCATCTCGCGGTGACGCTCTCGCCGAGCGGAGGAAGGCTCTATGTGAATGGAAGCCTGGCGGCATCGAATGCGGCGATGACGATCAAGCCTGCCGACTTCAGGCCGGCTACCAACTTCCTCGGGCGCAGCCAATTTACGGCGGATCCGTACTTTGATGGGCGCTTGGATGAGTTCCACGTCTTCCGCCGCGCGCTTTCAGCTGCCGAGATCAGTTCCCTGCGGATCGCGCCGAAGCCTGTCCTGGCCAGCAACCCCTTGGTGCTGGCGCAGGCTGTTCCCGGTAGCAGCTACGAGGGCACGATCTCGGGTGCCGCCACTGTTTCCAGTGGCACGGTGAGCTATTCAAAAGTGGAAGGCCCCGCTTGGCTGACCATTGAGCCCGATGGACGCGTGTCAGGCGTTCCCGCTGTTTCCGAGAGCGGCACTCCTGCTTTTCGTGTGCGTGCGACGTCCTCGATCTCGCCTGTCATTGCCACTGACCTGGATCTTGTCGTGCCCGTGCAGGCGCCTGCCGACCTGAAAGTCCACTATGAGATGGATGGGAATCCCGCTGATACCACCGGGATCTATCCCGCAACGGCCAGTGGATCACCCGGCTACGCCGGCGGTCTTTTCGATCAAGCCATCGATCTGGATGGCACCGATGACTATCTCCAAGCTCCTTCCGGCTTCATTTCGAATCTCACCGATGCCACCTTCGTCACCCGCTTCCGTTGGGATGGCGGTGCGGCATGGCAGCGGCTTTTCGACTTCGGAAACAACACGACGCAGTATCTCTTTCTCACACCGAATTCCGCCTCCGGGACGATGCGCTTCGGGATCACCTTGGGTGGGAATGCAACACAGGAGTATCTTGATGCCCCTATGGCTCCTGCTGGCGAGTGGACGCATGTGGCAGTGGTTCTTTCCGGAAGCACCGGGACGATCTACGTGAACGGTGCAGCAGTTTCGACCGGCACCATTACCTTGGATCCTTCGAACGTGGCACCGACCTTGAACTACATCGGGAAAAGCCAATGGCCTGACCCTTATTTCAACGGGGCTATCGATGAGCTGCGCATCTTCAACCGTGCCTTGAACGCCGCTGAAGTGAAGGCGCTCGCTGTCCCTCCTGCCGCGGTCATCGTCCCGCGGCCGGGTTACGCGGCTTGGGCGAGCGGGATCACCTTTCCTTCGGGGAAGAATGGACCAGAGGACGACGCGGATGGCGACCGGCTTTCCAATCTCGTCGAATGGCTCTTCGGCTCGGATCCGCTTGATGCCGGCAGCGCTCCGCTTCCGGCAGCAGTGCGTTATCAGGCTGCAGCGCTCGGGCTGGCAGATGGGAAAACCTACCTCGGCTTCTCGAGCCGCGTGCGAAGGGACCGGCCGGGCACGACGCTGATTCCGGAAGCCGCTGCGACTCTCGATGACCTCGGTAGTACCACTGCCGCGGCAAATGTGAGCCAAGCAGGTCCGCCAGTGGATGATGGTGCCTTTGAGATCTTCACCTGGTATTACAAGGTGCCGATCGAAGACGTGAACGCAGGCTTCATCCGCCTACGGGTGACGAACCAATGAAGGTGACAGACGCGGCCAGTGAGAGGGGAGGGCGGCAGGGTGCCGCATTCCCCGTGCTTCCGGGCACTTAAGGTCCGAGTTCGACCGGCTCGATCTTCTTCGTTGTGAACCGGACGATGACCATGCAGGTGGCGCCTTGCTTCGTTGCGCCCAGCAGCGCGTTCCCGCCCTTCACCTTCCAGAGGTGGGAGGGCATGAAGGTATCGCTATCGAGTTCTTCCACCTTGGGGAAGTTCCCGGCTTGAACCGGCTTGCCGTGGAGTGTCGTGAGGAGCTCGGCGAGTTCCTCCCAAGTCCCTTTCAGGCGATTCACGTAGACGTCCTTCGGGACCGCTTGGGTCTGGAGGGAGATCTCTTTCAAGGTGTCTCCACCCGTCCAGTCGAAGTAGAGTTCGCACTGGAGGCCGCCGATCTTTTTCCGGGTGCGGTAGACACCGTTAAGACCGGTACGTCCGATAAAGGCGTCGCCAACCCCTTGTTCCAGCATTTTGCTCTTCTTGAGCTTCTCCGTTACCTTGGCTCGGCTATCTCCGAAGCATAGGTTGTCGAAAACCGCGTTCGGATCCGGTTGGTCGGCTTCCTCTTTGGTGTCGCCCGTTTGTTTTGCCACGAACTGGCGGTCGATATCGCTGAGCCGGAGGATCTCGATGGTGAAGACTTTGCCGTCAGCACGACGGATAGTCACATTCTTCTGATCCTGGGAAACATAGTCGCCTTTAAAAGACTGGGATCCATCTGCATTCTTCCACTCCCGGACTTCCGCGGAGAGCGGGAAAACAGAGCTGAGAAATGCCAAGGCGAGGAGATGAGGGCGCATCGGAGGGTATAAACGCTGGATAGGGAAAAAAGTTAACAAAAATCCCGGCAGGGATGACTCCACTGCCGGGATAATAAATCAATGCTGGCTTTGTAAAAAAGCCGTGAAGATCACCAACCCTGCGAGCGGGTGTGGTAGAAGTAGCCCTCGAAGCCCAGTTCCGGCGGGAACTCGGAGAGACCGTCGGACGGGTTCATTTCGATGCGGTTGTCTTCGCCGCAGCGCTCGTACGGCTGCTTGAAGGTGCCGCGGTAGGTCGGGCAGGTGAAGGTGAAGACTTCGTAGAAGCCATAGCCGAGGCGCTTCAGAGCGCGGCTGGTGCCGTCGACTGCACCGTAGGACCAGCCTGCCTTGCGGCCGTGGTCGTCGGTCTTGCGGACGATCTGCTCAGGGATTTCCATGAATCCGTAGAGGATGTTGCCAAGACCGCGGCCGAGCTTGCGGGTCGCCGTGTAGGTGGATCCCGGAGGAGCTTGGATGTCAGCGGAAGCAACGCCGCCGAGGGCGAGCATGGCAGTAGCGAGAACGGCGAGTTTTTTCATGTGCTGCGCTTAGGTTAGGAGCCGGATTTAGGGGTTGGCAACGGGAAAGTGAGCCAGAGATGGAGTTACAAGCCATTTATTTTGGTTTCCAAAAATCCCCGTAAGCACAATGGATTCACCCGGTCGCTTTTTTGGAGTTTCGGGGGCAGATTTGGAATTTTCCGAGGGGCTCAGAGTGGCAGATCTCTCCGGGGGCTCGCATGTGGCAGGAAGCAGGGCTGGGACAAAGAAAAAGCGGAGCCTCTTTTCGAAGCTCCGCTCTTGATCTTCAATTCGTGAGAAGGGTGGACCCTTACAGGTCCAGCGTCAGCACACGGAGAATGCCCGGGGTGCTGCGAAGCTTCTCAAGCAGGGACGTGGGTGGCTCGGAATCCACTTCGATCACCGTGAGCGCGCGGGTGCGGTCCGCGGTGCGGGCGAGGTCCATGTTCGCGATGTTCACGCTGGCATCGCCAAGGGCGGTGCCGACGACGCCAACCATGCCCGGACGGTCATCGTTCTCCACGAAGAGGAAGCGGCCCTTGATGGCGCAGTCCACATAGAGGCGATCGATCTCCACGATCCGTGGGGAGCGGCCGATGATCGTGCCGGCGACGCGGTAGCGGTCCTCGCCCTTCCGCAGCTCGGCGACCACCAGTTCGCTGAATTCGGTCTTCGCGTTGATGGTGGACTCCGTGAGGTCCAAGCCGAGCTGGGTAGCGATCGCCGGGGCGTTGACGATGTTCACCTGGCCATCCGGACGGGAGGCTTCGAGCAGCGCGGTGAGAGCGGTGCGGGAAACGAGGCCGGTGTCCTTCTTTGCGAGCTCGCCGTGGTAGGAGACGCGCAGCGAGTCCGGATTCTCCGGGCCCAGCTTGGCGAGGAGCTTGCCGAGTGCGCCGGCGAGGTCCAGGTAGGGGCCGATGGCGGCGCGGGTTGCCGCATCGAGAGAAGGCATGTTGATGGCGTTCTTGATCTCTCCGGTGACGAAGAAATCGCGAAGCTGCTCGGCTACCTGAATGCCCACGTTTTCCTGGGCTTCATTGGTGGAAGCGCCGAGGTGCGGGGTCAGGACCACGTGCTTGTTCAGCTCGAAAAGCGGGTGGTCATTCGGGGGCGGCTCGACTTCGAAGACGTCCAGCGCGCAGCCGGCGATGTGGCCGGAGTCGATCGCTGCCTTCAGGGCCACCTCATCGATCAGACCGCCACGGGCGCAGTTCACGACCAGCGCACCCTTGTTCATCAGCGCGAGGCGCTCGGTGTTCAGGATGTGATTGGTGTCCGGGGTCAGCGGCACGTGCAGCGTCACCACATCGGCACCCTTCAGCGCTTCGTCCGGGGTCTTGGCGAGCTCGACCTTCAGTTCATCGGCGCGGGCCTGGGTCAGGAAGGGGTCGTAAGCGACCACCGTCATGTTGAAGGCTTGGGCTCGCTTGGCGAACTCGGTGCCGATGCGGCCCATGCCAAGGATGGCGAGGCGCTTGGTATTGAGCTCGATGCCTTGGTAAGCCTTGCGCGCAGCCTTGAAGTTCCCCTTCAGGACCTCGGCGTGGGCGGGTGCCACGTTCCGGGCTGCAGAAAGCATGAGGGTGAAGGCGTGCTCGGCGGTGGAGATGGTGTTACCCGTAGGGGTGTTCATCACGATCACGCCGTGATCGGTGGATGCCTTGCGGTCGATGTTGTCCACACCCACGCCGGCACGACCGATGGCCTTCAGGTTGGTAGCTGCGGCAAGCACCTCAGCGGTCACCTTGGTTTCGGATCGGACGACAAGGCCGTGGTAGTCGCCGATGATCTTCAGCAGTTCTTCCGGCTTGAGGCCGGTCTTTACATCCACGGAGATTTCCGGAGCGGCAGCGAGGGCTTCGACGCCTTTCTCCGAAATCGGATCCGAAACGAGCACGCGATAAGTGGCCATGTCGAAAGCGCCATAAGACCGCCCCGGGAGGCTGGCAAGAGCGGGTGCGCTCCTTTCGCGTCACCATTGGTGGGAAATTGCCGAAACCCTGCCCGAAAATGTCGGAAAGCTGCACAAATCAAGGCGGGAAGCCGAAATCCGGCTGCCGGAAGACTCAAATGCAAGGGCGCGAAGAGTGTCTGCGTCGCGACTGCTCGCCCTTGCCGGTTACTCTCCGACCGGCGGATTTTGGGTTTCCGCCTCTACCCCTGGGTTCAAAGGGCTTTGGCAATTTCCGGGAGGAGAGCGACGCGGCAAGGGCAGCAACCTGCAATTAACGCGGTATTTACATCCGATATAATTTGAGGTGACCGCAAGCGCTTTCTTTGACTGTGACGGAAAAAAATAAACAAAACGCGTTTCGCCACTAAACCCCGCGGAGGAGCCCGGAATGGTGCGAGGTTTCTTGTTGGTCTCGCTGAACGGTTCTTGGGAAGCAGGGCGGGGGAAACGTCCATATTCCGCTCTTGGCTCCGCGGGAATCGCTCCCTAGCGTGCCCGCCCCATGTCCTCCGACCCAAGCAGACCGTATTCCTCGCTCATGCTCGACGGCCCTGACCGCGCGCCATCCCGCGCGATGCTCTACGCTGTCGGCTTCAAGAAGGAAGACTTCGCCAAACCCCACATCGGCATCGCGTCCACCTGGTCCCAGGTCACGCCCTGCAACGTCCACATCGACCGCTTGGCGAAGGAATCCGCCAAGGGTGCGGACGCAGCCGGTGGCAAGGCTGTCATTTTCAACACCATCACCATTTCCGACGGCATCTCGATGGGCACGGAGGGGATGAAGTATTCCCTGGTCTCGCGCGAAGTCATCGCGGACTCGATCGAAACCGTGGTCGGCTGCGAAGGCATGGACGGCTTCGTGGCGATCGGTGGCTGTGACAAGAACATGCCCGCCTGCGTGATCGCCATGGCGCGCATGAATCGCCCCTCGGTCTTCGTTTATGGCGGCACCATCCTGCCCGGATGTGCGACCATCAAGGGCGAGAAGAAGGATCTGGATATCGTTTCGGTCTTCGAAGCCGTGGGCAAGCACGCCGCCGGTGAGTATTCCGACGAAGAGTTGGAAACGGTGGAATCCTGCGCGATTCCCGGTGAGGGCTCCTGCGGTGGCATGTATACGGCGAACACGATGGCGTCCGCAATCGAGGCCCTCGGCATGTCCCTGCCGAACTCTTCGGCACAGGCTGCCGTTTCGGACGACAAGATGCGCGACTGCTTCGACGCCGGCGCGGCGGTGCTGAACATGATCCAGAAGGGCATCAAGCCCCGCGATATCATGACCCGGAAGGCTTTCGAGAATGCCATCACGGTGGTGATCGCGCTCGGTGGCTCGACGAATGCCGTGCTGCACCTGCTGGCCATGGCTCATGCCGCGGATGTGCCGCTTTCGATCGATGACTTCACGGAGATCGGCAAGCGCGTCCCGCTGCTGGCTGACCTGAAGCCATCCGGCAAATACTCGATGGCCGCGCTGGTGCAGATCGGTGGCACGGTGCCGCTGCTGCGCATCCTGCTGGAAGCCGGCCTGCTCCACGGCGATTGCCTCACCGTCACGGGCAAGACGCTTGCGGAGAACCTCAAGAACTCACCGCTCCAGTATCCGGCCGACCAGCAGATCATCCGCCCGCTGGACAATCCGATCAAGAAGGACAGCCACCTGCGCATCCTCTACGGCAACCTCGCACCCGGCGGTGCCGTGGCGAAGATCACCGGCAAGGAAGGCGAACTCTTCACGGGTCCTGCCCGTGTGTTCGACTCCGAGGACGAGGCGATGAAGGCGATCCTCGATGGCAAGATCGTCGATGGCGATGTCATCGTGATCCGCCGCGAAGGACCGAAGGGCGGCCCCGGCATGCGGGAGATGCTTGGACCTACCAGTGCCATCATGGGCCGCGGGCTTGGCAAGACAGTCGCGCTCATCACCGATGGCCGTTTCTCCGGCGGTAGCCACGGTTTCGTGGTCGGCCACATCACTCCGGAAGCCCACGAAGGTGGCCCGATCGGCCTGCTCGTGGAAGGCGACACCATCACCATCGACGCGAAGAACAACATCATCTCTGTCGATCTCGATGACGCGGCCCTCAAGGCTCGCCGTGAGAATTGGACCCCGCCGACCCCGCGCTACACCCGCGGCGTTTTGGCGAAGTATGCCAAGCTCACGACCAGCGCCAGTGAAGGTGCCGTGACCGACAAGTATCTCTGAAGTGAGAACGGGTCCCTTCCTTGGTGAAGGGATCGATTTACACGATGAACTCCTTTCTTCCTGACCAAGCGTCCTCCGCCCAAGGCAGTGACGCTTGGCAGGAAGAGCGGGCTCGCCTTGAAGCGGAGCTCGGCGAACGTATCACGCTTGATGCCCTGACGGGACCGGTCGGGTTGCAGGGGCGCGAACCGAGCCGCGATGATGCGGGTGGCGAGGCGGGCTGGATGATTGCGCAGCGGAAGCGCGGGCACCGCCACTCGATTGATGACGTGCTCACGGCGTGGTATGCCCTGCAGGTATCGCCTCCGGTCACGGAGCACCTCGATCTCGGTACGGGCATCGGCACGGTGGGGTTGCTCACCTTGTGGGGCATGGGTGAGGGGGCACGGCTCACCTGTGTGGAAGCTCAGGAGATCAGCTATCGCCTGCTCCAATCGAATCTCGATGCGAACGGCCTGCGCCCGCGGGTCGATTGTTCGCATGGCGACCTCCGGGATCTATGCCTGGATCGGAAGTTCCCGCTGATCACAGGAAGCCCGCCGTATTTCCCGACGAGCGCGGGAGTGGTGCCGCAGGATTCGCAGAAGGCTCATGCCCGCTTCGAGTTGCGCGGTGATGTCTCGGATTATGCGAAGGCTGCGGTGAAGCATCTCGCGCCGGGCGGATGGTTCGTGCTCTGTTTTCCGACACCACAGAAGCAGCGTGCCTTGGATGGGATCGCGGCGGCAGGGCTGAAGTCGGTGAAGATCCGCGATGTGATCCCGCGCGAGACTTTGGAGCCTTTGTTCACCCTCTTTGCCTGTCGTCATGCGGATGATGTGACGTCGGAGATGGAGATCGAGGAACCACTGACGGTTCGCGAGCGAAGCGGCCGGCTGACAGCGGCGATGGCGGCAGTGAGGCGGTGCTTCGGCTTCCGGGATGGCGAGGCGCATGGAGGACACGCGCCGGTGAGTGCTTGAATTCCTCGCGATCCTGGCGTGTGCTTTTCTTCCCATGAGCAAGGCCTGCCCGATGTGTGAGATGGAAGATGTGCTGGAGCACGCGGATCACTACGAGTGCTCCACCTGCGGTCATGAATGGCCGAAAGAGGAAGTTGAAGAGTCCGGTGAGCGCATCGTGAAGGATGCCTACGGCAATGTGCTCGCGGATGGCGACATCGTGGCGATGATCAAGGATCTCAAGCTGAAGGGCTCATCCCAAGTGCTGAAGATAGGCACGAAGTCCTCTGCGATCCGCTTGGTCGATGGCGACCACGAGATTGCCTGCAAGATGGACGGCATCGCGATCGGCTTGAAGGCGTGCTTCGTGAAGAAGGTTTCGTGATCTCGGGAACGAAAACGCCGCCCCGGCGTGAACCGGGACGGCGTGATTTTCAATCAACGTCCCCTTTACCAAGGGAAGCCAGCGGGCAAGGCGATGCCGCCGAGGTTGATCTCGAAGGGGCTCTCGTCCGGATCATTGCTGCTGATCTGGAGCTTTGCCGCCTTCAAACCCGGTGAATTTGGCGAGAAGCGCACCACGCAGGTCGTCGTGCCGCCGCCTGCCACCGTGGAAGCAGGAGCAGTCTGGATCGAGTAGTGCGAGGCACCTGCTCCGCTCAGCGAGGCAGAGATGCCGCTCAGTGCGGCGCTGCTGCTCGTGTTGCGGATCGTGAGCGTGATGTTTACGGAACTGCCGACTTTGGTCAGGCCCACCAGCCTGAAGTCGCCGTCGGACAAGGCATGTCCACCCGCTTCCACGGCGATGTCCACGATTTCTGCGGCCTCTTCCGTGGTGAAGCTCAGGATCTCGCCGAGCTGTTCCACCGGAGTCTCATCATTGACCGCTGCCACACGGCAGTAATAGGTGGTTCCAGGAAGCAGGCCGCTCAGCGGGGCTGCCACCGGCACTGCATCGTCACCGGCGGGCAAGGTGTCTGCGATCACCGTGTTCGCGCCGGCGAGGGTCGGGCTGGTGCCATACTGGAAGCTCACGCCGGTGGCATAGCCGCCGGGATTCACGTTTGCGTTCAGTGTCGCCGAGACGTCATCGATTCCGGTGGCGGCTTCGGTTTCGACCTCTGCGCCGAAGCGGATGCAATAGATCACGCCACCGCCTGCGGGTTTGCCGTCCGCGGTGAGGCCGCCTTCGGGGGCGGTGCCATAGAGGTTGCCATCCTGACCTCGTGTAAGACCGGCGACGGGCAGGCGGCCGTGAGTGAAGTCGAAGTGATAGACCGTTGAGAACTCCCCGTCCGTCGTGATGCGGAAGACGGTGCCGCCGTCTTCACGGACCTCGCCGCCATAGGTCGTGACGCCGTAGAGCGCGCCATCCGGGCCTTCGGCGAGTTGACCGGCTGGCAATGCGCCATCGGCCAGGTTGAAGGCATGGAGGGTGGTCCAGATGCCGTCCGGTGTCAGCTTGTAGATGGTGCCGAGATCGTCCGGTCCACCGTAAGGCAGGACTCCATAGAGGTTGCCATCGGAGGCTTGCATCAAGCCGGCGGAAGGGACGATGCCCTCTTCCTCGCGGTTGTTGAGTTCGGCGAGAACCGTGATCTCACCCTCAGGTGTGATCTTGAAGACGGTTCCGGTTTCCTCCGCGCCGCCGTTTTGGGTGGTGCCATAGAAGTTCCCGTCGATCCCTTCGATCAAAGAGGGGTTGGGCTTCGATCCATTGGTTCCACCCCAGTCGGCGAGATGGGTGTGGGTGCCGCCCGGGGTGATCTTGAAGAAGGTTCCCGAGTAAGCCGGCCCGCCGTTCTGGGTGGTGCCATAGAAGCTGCCATCGGAGCCCAGCGTCAGGCCTGCGGGGTCGGAGCCCTGGGTGCCATCGAAGGAGAAGATGTCCTCGCGGACACCGGCGGGTGTCATGCGGAAGACGGAGCCGTAACCGAAGTCACCGCCATGGATATCGGTGCCGTAGAGGTTACCATCCACGCCCAGCGTGAATGGGAACTTGTAATCGAGTGAGGCCGCAAAGCCCGAATCCGGTGCATCGAAGAAGGAGACGCTGCCATCCGTGGCGAACTTGAAGAAAGCTTCCGTCTCATAAAGAGCGCGATCGATGGAGCCATACCAATTTCCCGCGTTGTCCTGGGTAAGCCTCGAGTTCGGAGCGTGATCGCGGAAGCCATCGAAGCTGGCGATCGAGCCGAGGGTGCCGGCGGTGCTGATCCGGAAGGCGCTGCCTTGTTGGAAGCTGCCGCCCATCATGCTGGTGCCGATCAAGCTGCCATCCGCTTCCAAGCTGAGGCCGGAGTAGGGATAGGCGAAAGAGCTGCCCATTTCCCCGTGCACGAGGATCGTATGGGTGCCCGTCTTGCTGACCTTGAAAGCCGTGCCCCCGCCGTAACTGCCGCCGTAGTAGGTGGTGGAGTAGAGGTCTCCATCCGGGCCTTCCACGAGGTCGCCGTCGGGCTCCGAGCCATTCGCCCAATCGAAGGTGGTAAGGATGCTGACGGTTCCGCCAGGCGTCATCTTGAAGATGGTGCCGTAGTTCGGCCCGCCGCTGGTGGCACCGTAGAAGTTGCCGTCAGAAGCCTGCATCAGTCCGGTCGGCATGGTTTCGCTCATGCCGGGCAGGCTGCTGAAATCCCCCACGACACTCGCGGTTCCAGCCGGTGTCACGCGGTAGATCGTGGATGGCTGGCCGGAGGAGATACTACGATGGGCACCGTAGAAGTTCCCGTCCGAGGCCAGGATAATGTTTCCGGATGGCGACCAGCCGATGGAGTTCTGCGCCCAGTCCGTCAAGGTGGTAAGCACTCCGGCCGGTGTCACCTTGAAGAATGTGCCGAAATCATTCGCTCCGCCGAGGCCGGTGGTCCCGTAGAAATTGCCATCGCTTCCTTCCACCAGCTTGGAGATAGGGAGACCACCGTCGGCACCGAGGGTGAAGTGGTGCAGTTCGGTGTAGCTTCCATCCGGTGTGATACGGAAGATGTTCCCGGATTCGTAAGGTTCGCCGTTACGGCAGACACCGTAGAAATTGCCGTCGCTGCCGAGGGTGATTTCACCAGGACTGGATGCGAAGGCATCGAAGTGGTGCAGCGTGGTGATGGTTCCATCCGGAGCGATCTTGAAGAAGGTGCCGCCGCTCTCCCAGGCACCGCCGGATTGGGTGGTGCCGTAGAGATTGCCGTTGGCATGGCGGACGAGCTTGGCGCTGGGTTGTTCGGCTTTCAGCTCGAAGCCGTGGACGATCCCGAAGGTGGGGGCTGCGTGCGCTTCAGGTGCAAGGTAGAAGGCTCCGGGAAGCGCTGCGGTGAGCAGGATGGATAGCGGTCGGGATAGATAGGATTTCATGTGCTTGGTGTTAAGTGGTTTCAAGTGTCTGTTGTTTGTTGCTGTGTTGTGCTGTTTCCCTTTTCGGGTGGTTTTGTCTGGTTCGCGGGGAGGAGCGGAAGGGGCCGGAAAATAAGGAGGGTTTGGCCGATTTTGCGTGCTCCGGATGAAACTTCCGGGTCCGCCTGCCTCCGGTGGCGATACGCGTTTGCGCGTGTGAGGGATCGGTAAAGGTAACTTGAAAAGAGTGTGAATTGTTAACTTGTCGATATCGACACACGGCGATGGTTGTGGCCGGGTCGGACAGGTTTGGCGATGAGTTCCAGTGGTCCCCGGGGCAAGTCACGCTGTCACAATGGGTCTCGCCTTCTGAAGTTGTTCCCGCTTCGCTTCGTCATCGCTCCGCGCCAACGCTTCCACATCGCCCTGCGGATCCTCATCGGATCCGTGTGGGTCTTCCATGGCCTCTACAGCAAGCTGCTCGATGGCATACCGCGCCACCGTATGATCGTGGCGCAGGTCCTTGGGGAAGATCTGGCGAAGGTCGCGACTTATGCGGTCGGCACCTGCGAGGTCTTGTTAGGATTTTGGGTGTTCTCTCATCGCTTCCCTCGGGCCTGTGCCGCGGTGCAGACCATGGCGATCGTCACGATGAATACGCTGGAGATCGCCCGGGCTCGCGAGCTCCTGATCTCAGCACCCGGTATGGTAGCCCTCAATGCTGCCTTCCTCGCCCTTGGGTGGTATAGTGCCACGCGTCCGCCGCTTCAATCCAACCAGCCCGCCTGAACGGCGCCGCAGGTTGCGAACAAGGCGGCGAGCGCGAGCCAAATGCAGGTGAAGCACCAGTGGACTGCGGTCTCCATGGGCTTCCCTCTCCAGAGATCCCCGCGATAAACGAACCACTGGAAGTAGAGCCGAACTGCCCAGAAAGCGGAGAAGGACCAGGAGATCCATGCCCCGGCTCGTGAGGGCACGAGGAAGATCGCGGGATCTAGCAGGCAAGGCAGGACCATCATCACCAGCACCAGGCAGATGAAAAAGGTATGAACGTGGAAAACCGCTTCATTCACCGGACTCAGGCGCTTGGCCTCATCTCTCCACTGGAGCCGCTTGCCGATGGGAATGTGAAGCACCGCCAGCAAGGCCATGCCGGTTCCGGCGATGCGGAGCAGGAGCGTGAGAATCTCGATCATGGGCGGACGAGCACGAAAGTACGGAGCCAGGGGGTGATCGGAAATTCATCCTCCGCGCGCAGGCCCGCGCTTTCCCAGCAACGTTTCCAATTCGCCGCCGAGTGGAAGTGACGGAAGCCGGGGCCGAAGGCGAGGAAGTTGGCTCCATTTCGCAGGTGCTCGACGATGACGATGCGTCCTCCCGGCCGGAGGCAGCGCAAGGCTTCGCGGAACCAGCGGCCGCGCTCGTCCTCGCTGCGGAACTCGTGGATCGCGAGCAGGCCAAAGATCACATCGGTGGATTCCGCTTCCACGGGCCATGTGTCGAAGGTCGAGGGAATGGTTTCCGGAGTGGGCGGATAAAGCTGTCTTGCCCGATGGATGGAAGGCTCCGTCATCAGCACGGCATCGAAGTGATCGAGCGTGATCCAGCGGTCGGGCGAGGTCCGTTCACGGATCGCTTCCGAAGCTTCATCCAGCCCCGAGTGACAGTAGACGCTCTGCTTGCGCCCGGCTCCTTTCAGAGCCCTGTCCAACCAGTTCCAGCGGTAGAGATCGGAGCGGTCGTAGATGAGGTGGGAGACCCCCAGGGAGACGAAGATGAAATAGCCGGCGCCCAAGACGGCGAGGAGGCTGGCAAGCTTCACCCCCATGTGGCTGGCGGCGAATAGTGCGACGAGTGCCGCGACCAACACCACGGATGCCATGAGATAGAAGCGCGCATTGAACTGGATGATGTTCGTCATCCCTTGCCATGGTCCACGTGTTTTCATGCGGAAGCCGGGGGCTTGATGATCCGGCCTTTCTGCCAGCGGTAGTCGATGTCCCGGACCGTGAAGGCATTCGCCGCGAGGGGTGTGTAATCCTTGAGAGGGGCTTCCTGAAAGAGACTGACGTTCCAATGCTTCAGGGCCACAGGGCGAGGTGTCCAGTCCGCACGATTGCCCTCGATCACGACAAAGCTGCCATCGTCCAGAGGGCTGAAGGTGAAGGGCATGGGCCCGGCGAAGCGGCGGGCGGTGCGCCAATCGGGAAAGGGCGAGCCTTTCGGTAGCTGCGCGTCTTCACTTTCCGTGTCGAAGCATAGATCGAGCAAGGGCGCGCCATCGGGACTCTCCGTCCGGATGCGGGTCTCGGTGCCATTGCTTTCCGTGTGGACCTTCACGAGTTGATAGTTGTAGCCGGTCATCAGGTTCCCCAGTCGGACCATGCGGCGCTTGTCGGTCTCGCTCTTGAGGATCTTCAGTCCGCGAAGGCGGCGTCCGGAGTCATCGAGGCGGGTGAAGATGCGATAGCCCGCGAGGAAGAAGTCCTGACCCAGCCGTGCAGGAAAGCCTGCCGGGCGAAGGCTGCGGGTCCACACCAGAGCGACGGTGATGAAGCCGAATCCTCCGTAACCATCGATCTCCAGTCCTGCGGGGACCATCGGCCGCAGGGCTTCCTCCGGGAAGGCGAAGGAAAGCGCCACCACCCTGTCGAATCGTGCCACGACAGGAAAGGGGTGGCGCTTCAGAAACTTCATGCTTGGCCCGTGACGGGCTGATCTCAACGCCACGATAGCGGCATGGCCATCTGAATCCGGACCTTCACTGGAAATTCACGATCGGGTCAACTCACGCGGTTCCATAGGCCCGCCCAAGCCTTGCGCTCCGCCCACATCAGAAAGAGGGCAAGCGCGGCGATGCCCAGGATCATCGGGCTGTTCAATCCGACGCCACCCAGGACGAACGTGTGATAGGCAAGGATGTTCACGATGATCGGGCCGAGAATGAGGAGTCCGATGTTCCGGGATTTCGGGATCGCGACGAGGATGCCGCCGACCATCTCGAGAACCTTGATGAAGGTCATGTATCCCGTCGGGCCGAAGGCGGCCATGAATTGACCGGGTGGAGTGTCCTTCGGGATTTCCGGAATCGGAGCCAGCTTGAAGAGAACCATGGCGGAAGCCATGATGAACAGCAGGCCGAGGATGATCCCGGCAATGATCGGTGCCCACTTTTTCATGATTGGAGGGCACCATTGGGCAAGGTGAAGCATTCTTCAAGTGGTGAACGCGGCATCCATCACGCGGCTGGTACTGACGTTTGAAAGTCGGAAGTCGCCTAGGCAGAAGGTCTTCCTTTTTTCGGCATTGTGGGTGGAAAACTTCCTTTTCTGGGTTTTCGTAGCTGTTGATGGATCAGCAGCTCCTCCTCTTCGATTTGCCTCCGCTGCCCAAGGGTCGTCCAGACGTCTTTGCCGTGGTGCGACCGGACGCCGCGATGGCGGAGCATCTGGCCCGCTTCACCGAGCAGCATTGCTGGAGGCACGGACTCAAGGCGACAGGGAGGCCTGCGGAAATCCTGCACATCACGTTGAGGACTTTTGGCTGCTATGCGGAGATGAACTCGCGCGAATTGGCCAGGATCAAGCAATGGTGCAAGACGGCCGCTCTCCTATCTCCATCCTTCGATGTAGGGTTTGATCGGGTGCTTCCCTTTTCCAATGGTCCTCTGGCGCTCGTGGCGGGAGGAGGGAATGCCGAGCTGCATCATCTGCGGTGGATTTTGATGGGAGCGCCAGAGCGGAAGCCGCGCTTCGTGCCGCATTTGTCACTGGCCTACCCGTCGGCCGGATTTCTGGAGGAGGAGATCGATCCTGTTAGTTGGAGCGTGAACGAGCTGCTGCTGATCCACAGCTTGGTGGGGAAGACGGAGCACCGGGTGCTGGCGCGCTGGCCGCTGGATGCCGTGGCTTGAGAGGGTTTTCCCCGTGATCACATTTTTTTGAGGAAAGTTGTCCTCCCTTGCGGACGCCGTTCGTCGGTATGATGAAACAAGGAACCACCAAAACCACCATGTCCTCCGAAAACACCACTACTGGAACCGTCCGTCTCCACCGTGTCTTCCGCGCCAAGCCTGAGCGTGTCTACCGCGCCTTCATCGATCCCGATGCCATGAACAAGTGGCTGCCGCCGCACGGATTCACGGGCAAGGTTCACCACATGGATGCCAAGGTCGGTGGTACCTACCGGATGTCCTTCACCAATTTCAACACCGGCAGTAGCCACGCCTTCGGCGGCCGCTTCCTGGAGATGGAGCCGAACAAGCGCCTGCGCTATGACGATCAGTTCGAGGATCCGAACCTGCCGGGCACGATGATCACCACGGTGGACCTCCGCGAGGTCTTCTGCGGCGTGGAAATCCACATCGTCCAGGAAGGTATCCCGCCGATGATCCCGGTGGAGGCGTGTTACATGGGTTGGCAGGAGTCCCTCCAATTGCTGGCCCAGCTGACCGAGCCGGAAATTCCGGACCACGGTTGAAGTGTCGCGGATCGGGTGTTTTCCCACTTCTTGGGTCTTGGTGGGGAGATCGGGAAGGAGTAAGAGATGGGGAACTGCTGCGGAAATCCGCCATGATTCCTCCCTTCACCCGATCTGCGGTTCGCACCCTCGCAGGCTTGCTTCCGGTGTGCCTTGGCCTTGCGGCCGGGGCCACACCCCAGCTCAGGATCAGCAAGTCCGCGGGGACGAACATGAAAGTCTCCTGGTTTGCCGAGGCCGGCGTCTCCTACCAGTTGCAGACGAATACCGATGTCGTCTCCTGGGTGGATCTCGGTGCTCCGGTGCCGGGTGCGAATGCCACGGTGGAGATCACGGTTTCGACGACGGGCAAGCCGCGGGCCTACTTTCGCCTCAAGCCGCCGCCACCGGATGTGATCACGGCGGCCTTCACGCCGGGCAGCGGAGTGCTCGTCATCAATGGCGGGAACCAGGACAACGCAATCACGGTGAGCCGGGATGCGGCAGGGAATCTCCGGGTGAATGGGGGAGCGGTGATCGTGACCGGTGGCACGCCCACGGTGGCGAATACGACCCGGATCGACATTTTCGGGCTCGATGGAGATGACCAGCTCTCGCTGGACGAATCGCTGGGGGCGATACCTCCGGCACGTCTCTTCGGTGGCAACGGCAACGATGCTCTCACGGGAGGCTCGGGTGCCGACTTCCTGGATGGCGGGGCGGGGAATGACAGCCTGCTGGGCAAGGGAGGAATCGACAATCTGTTAGGAGGCGATGGCAATGATTCCCTCGCTGGAGGTGATGCCAACGATCAGGTCTCAGGTGGCAACAACGATGATACCCTGATCTGGAACCCAGGCGATGATACCGACCTCAATGAGGGCGATGGCGGCACGGACACCATCGTGGTGAACGGAGGCAATGGCTCCGAAAGCTTCACCACCACGGCGAACGGGACGCGGGTGCGCTTCGACCGGATCACCCCGGCACCTTTCGCACTCGATCTCGGCACGGCGGAGAAGCTGGTGCTGAATTGCAATGGTGGCGACGACAGCTTCAGCACCACGGGTAATCTGGCGGCGCTGATCCAGATCACGGTGGATGGTGGCGCGGGGGTGGATACTCTTTTAGGAAGCAACGGGGCCGATCTCCTCTTCGGCGGTGAAGGCAACGACTTCATCGATGGGCAGCAGGGGAATGATATCGTCTTTCTCGGTGGGGGCGACGATGCCGCGCAGTGGGATCCGGGCGATGGAAGCGATGTGATCGAGGGACAGGGAGGGAGTGACACGCTGCTCTTCAACGGGAGCAACGCGAACGAGAACATGACCGTCGTTGCCAATGGCGGGAGAGTTCTTCTCAATCGCGATATCGGGTCGATCATGATGGATCTGAACGATCTTGAGATCATCGAGCTCAATTCGATCGGCGGTACCGACAGTCTCACGGTGAATGACCTGACGGGAACGGATGTATCGAAGGTGATCGCCGACCTTGCGGCCACGGGAGGGGCTGCGGACGCGCAAGCGGACAACGTGATCATCCATGGCACGACGGGCGACGATATCGTGACGGCGGTCCTGGTTGCGGGTGATCTGGCGGTCTCCGGGGCGGGAGCGCAGGTGATGGTGGATGGCTTTGATACGACCGTCGATACCGTCCGCATCCTGGCCTTGGGTGGTGAGGACGTGGTGGATGCCTCCGCGGTTCCGCCGGGCGGGCCTCGCCTCTTGCTGGATGGCGGAGCGGGGAATGACATCCTGCTGGGCAGTGCAGAGGGGGATACGCTGCTGGGCGGGGACAATGATGACGTGTTGATCGGAGGTGGCGGTGTGGACGTTCTGGATGGCGGGACGGGCGAGAGTGTCTTGCTGGATGGCGGGACGAATCCGGTGGGTGGCATTGTGACGCTCTTCGGTGATGCTGCGGACAATACGATCACGCTTTCCCGGAATGCAGGGGGCGCGCTTCTTTCGAATGGCGTTCCGATTCCCGGAGCCACGGTGGCGAATACCACGCTGGTGAGAATCTTCGGTCGTGGTGGGAATGACACGCTCACGCTGGTGGAGAGCAATGGGGTGCTGCCTGCGACGGCGCTCTTCGGCGGTGCCGGAAATGACACGCTGATCGGAGGCTCAGGTGCGGATCTTGTCTTCGGCGGGACCGGCAACGATACGCCGCAAGGAAAGGGTGGCAGCGACTTCCTCTTCGGCGGGGCGGGTAGTGATACCCTGACTGGAGGCGATGCGGATGATCAGGTGTTCGGCGAGGCGGATACGGACCGGATGATCTGGAATCCGGGGGATGATACCGATCTCAATGAGGGCGGCGGTGGAAGCGATACCGCAGAGGTGAATGGCGGGAATGGTATCGAGACCTTCACCGCCACGGCGAATGGCACGAGGGTCCGCTTTGATCGGTTGGATCCGGCTCCTTTCTCGATCGATATCGGAACGACGGAGAGTCTCGCGGTGAATGCGAATGGCGGGGATGATTCCTTCAGCACCACGGGGAACCTGGCGGCTTTGATTCAGATCGTGGTGGATGGAGGGACCGGTGCCGATACGATCTTGGGGAGCAATGGGGTGGATATCCTCCTCGGCGGAGATGGGAACGATTTCATCGATGGCCAGCAGGGCAACGACATCATCTTCCTGGGAATCGGCGACGACGTTTGCCGGTGGGACCCGGGAGATGGCAGCGACACCATCGAGGGGCAGGCGGGAAGCGATACGCTGCTCTTCAACGGCAGCAATGCGAACGAGAACTACACGGTCTCACCGAATGGCGGGAGGGTCACTCTGAATCGCGACATCGGGTCCATCTTCATGGACGTGAATGATGTGGAAATTTTCGATCTGAATCCGATCGGCGGAACGGATGGGATCACGGTGAATGACCTGAGCGGGACGGACCTCACGACGGTGATCGCGGATCTCGCCGCCACGGGAGGGATCGGAGATTCGGTGTCAGATACGGTGACGCTGAATGGAACGGCGGCAGCGGATGCGGTTTCGCTCACGGCGGGCGCTCCGAATGTCACGGTCACGGGACTGCCGGCGACGGTGCGCATCCTCCAGCCGGAGGCAGCGAATGATCGCGTGATCGTCAACGGCCTCGGCGGGGCGGATACGTTCTCGGTCGGTGCCGGAGTGACGGGATTGATCGGAGTGACGACCAATCAGTGAGGTCGAAGATCACGGGTTTGGATGCCCCAAGGGAGTGGCCGGGGAGATGGAGTAGGGTAAGCGCGAAGTTTGTGACTTCGGGCTAGGCGGTTGTTCGGGATTCTAAAGCCCCAACGGGGGCGGTGGGGAGATAGCCCAGGGTAAGCGCGAAGCGCGCAACCCTGGGTTGGGCATGAACATGAATTGCTCCCTGAAGGGGAGCGGGGAGGCGGGTCTTGATCCCAAGCCCCCGATCTAACACGTTCTAGGTGTGCCCCAATCCCTCGCATCGCTCTTGGTCCATCTCGTCTTTTCAACCAAGAATCGGGAGCCCCTCTTGCAAGACGAATGCCGGGATGACCTCCATGGGTACATCGGCGGCATTGTGTCGGATTGCGGAGGGAGGCTTCTTCGTGCCGGATCGGTGGCAGATCATATTCACCTCTTCATTTCTCACCCGCGCACTCTTGCCCCCGCCGATCTGGTTCGTGAAATCAAGATCGGTTCATCCAAATGGATCAAGGAACGCGACAAGTGTTTGTCCGCGTTCCATTGGCAAGGCGGTTATGGAATGTTTTCGATCAGTCCGGCGCATCGTGAGAAGCTAGAGAGATACATAGGCAATCAGGCGGAACATCATCGCGTGGTCACGTTTCAAGAGGAGTATCGACGCCTTCTCACCCTATACGGGATGGAATGGGACGAACGATACGTCTGGGATTGAGGCCGGCCTCCCGGCTCCCCTTCAGGGAGCGATTCGTGTTGATGCCTAACCCAGGGTTGCGCGCTTTGCGCTTACCCTGGGCTATCTCCCGGCCGCCCCGTTGGGGCTTTAGAGCTCGGGATGGTTGATTTGATTGAGACCGGCCTCCCGGCTCCCCTTCAGGGAGCGATTCGTGTTGATGCCTAACCCAGGGTTGCGCGCTTCGCGCTTACCTTGGGCTATCTCGCGGTCGCCCCGTTGGGGCTTTAGAGATCGGGACGGGTGATTTGATTGAGACCGGCTTCCCGGCTCCCCTTCAGGGAGCGATTCGTGTTGGTGCCTGACCCAGGGTTGCGCGCTTCGCGCTTACCCTGGGCTATCTCCCGGCCGCCCCGTTGGGGCTTTGCGCTTACCCTGGGCTATCTCCTGGCCGCCCCGTTGGGGCTTTAGAGTTCGGGACGGGTGATCTGATCCAAGCGCGCTTCTGGCGCTTCTGATTTCCCGATCACTTCCCGGCGTCCGGTGGCTTGACCTCGGGCCAGCCGTCTTCGGTCCATTCGATGGGCATGACGCCGAGGGTGGCTTTTCCTCCCATGCGTTCGTCGGCTTCGAAGTGGCAGCTGAACCAGCTCTTGCCGTCCTTTTCGACGATACCGGCGTGGCCGGGGCCGGTGAGCGTGCCAATCTTGATGTCGAGAACCATGGTGCCGCCGCCATCGATCATGAGGGCGCCGTCCTTCGCTTCATAGGGACCGGTGATGTCTTTGCTGCGGCCGACCTTGATGTGGTAGGTGCTCTTGTTTCCGGCGCAGCAATTGCCGCGATTCAGGAAGAGATAGTAGAAGCCCTTCCGCTTGTAGATCCATGGGGCCTCGATCGATTGGCCGGCGGCGATGGGTGTCATCGGCTCGTCGGGCTTGAGGCGCTTGCCGGTCTTCGGGTCCAGCTCCACGAGTTTCAGGCCGCTCCATTGCGAGCCGAAGGAGAGCCAAAGCTTGCCATCTTCATCCTGGAAGACGGAGGGATCGATGGTGTTGAAATCACTGCCATCCCGCGATTGCACGATCGGTCCGTGATCGGTCCAGCGGAAGGCGGGGTCTTCGGGATTGAGCGTGGGAGTGGTCGCCAGGCCGATGGCGGAGTGCATCGCACCGAAGCTGGAGACGGAGTAGTAGAGCAGGTATTGATCGCCGACTTTCAGGAGATCCGGAGCCCAGTAGACGCCATCGTTTTTCGGGACTTCCTTCGAGATCCACTCCGGTGCCTTGTCGAGGACCCGCGGGCCGCGTTCCCAGGTGACGAGGTCCTTCGACTTCAAGGACGGGACGCCGCGGCCGGTGTAGAAGCACCAGTAGGTATCGCCTTCACGGACGATGGTGGAGGGATCCCGCGCGGTGACGCCGCGGCTGGCGGTATCGGAAAGCGGGCCGCCTGGGGTGACCTTTTCTTCTTCTGCCAGTGATGCCGCCGTGAGGCTGAAGGCCGCGGCGAGCAAGGCCAGATGGCAAGGAATGGAGGCGCGGATAAGGCGGTTCATGGGAGGAAAACAAAGCGCATCCGGGATCGAGACAAGGGAAAATCCGCCACGAGAAGCGGGGCAGACAGGGGCGGCCCGTCTGCCCCGATCAAGATCAGGAAGTTGCCGCGCGGCGTTGCTCGCTCTCGCGAATCATCTCGCTGAGGTCCGCAGCAGGGCGGATCTCGAAGGGGCCGGCCTTTCTCACTCCGGGATGCTTCGACATGAGCTGGATGGCGTGGTTCAGATCACGGGCTTCGAGGATGAGGATGCCACCGATCTGTTCCTTGGTCTCGGCATAGGGACCATCGGTGACAGAGACCTTTCCATTCACCCAGCGCAGGGTCGTGGCAGTTTCCGGTGGTTGCAATGCCTCGCCGCCGGCGAAGTGACCATTCGCGCGCAACTCGTCATCGTAGGTGAAGCACTCGTCCACCCACGCGTTGCGCTCGGCATCGGTGAGGTCCTCGAACTTGTTCGGCTCGATGTAGCCCAGGCAGATGTATTTCATGGCGGTGAGCTCAGCTTTTTTTGCCCAAGGTTTCTTCCACACGCACGCGGGCATCCTTGATAGCGTCCTGCACGTCCTCGCTGAATTCCTCCATGTCGAAGATCTGGCGGATCTCGATCACATCGCCCGGCAGCGCGGGGCAGCGCTTGGCCCACTCGATCGCTTCCTCCTTCGACTTGAGCTGGAGGATCCAGTAGCCGCCGAGGACTTCCTTTGACTCGATGAAGGGACCATCGGTGACGACGGGTTCGCCCTTGCCATAGGAAACGCGTGCGCCTTTTTCCAAGGGGTGGAGGCCATCGAGTGCAATGAGGGCTCCGGCTTTGCCCAGCTCCTCGTTGAATTTCATCATGGCATTCATGTCTTCCAGCTTCGGTTGGAAGCCCTCTCCCGCACGCTCGTCCGCCGGGGTAGCGGGTTGGTACACGCGGGGAATCATCAGCATCAGGAATCTCATGGTCTTGTGATTGGGGTTGTTGGTTCTTCCGGGCCCGTTTCGGCGATGCGAAGCGGCACCCTTCACCAGCTGGTCGAATGGCGCTTCCGGAATTCGACAGGGGGCCTCAATTTTTTTGGGGCTTTTTTGGGCAGCCGGAAGATCAAAGAGGGGAGACCGGGATGGATGGGATGAATAGGATGGGAATGGGGACCGGGCTGGTTCCGGATCAGGGGGGGGAAGGCTGGCTCGCCGGCGGGACAATCGGAGAGCGGATCGATCACTGGAGTTCGCGGAGCCGTTTTTCGAGGAAGCGGCGCTCGGGTTCCTGCCGGGTGAGTTCCAGGGCGCGCTCGTAGGAAAGCCGGGCCTCAGCATGGCGGCCGAGGCGGCGGCACAGATCGGCATGGACGGAGTGAGCCAGGTGGTAATCCGTGAGCTCGCCGCGGGAGAAGATGGCATTGATCAAGGCCAGCCCGGCTTCCGGACCATCCCGCATGGCGATGGCGACGGCGCGATTCAGCTCGATGACAGGAGAGGGCTCGGCACGGGCGAGCACGGTGTAGAGCGCCACGATCTGCGGCCAATCGGTGGCAGAAGCTTCGGCGGCCTCCGAGTGCACGGCGGCGATGGCGGCTTGCAGCGAGTAGGGACCGAAGCGCCGGGAAATGAGCGCCTGCTCGACGAGGGCGATGCCTTCCGTGATCTGCGCGCGGTTCCAGAGTGAGCGGTCCTGGCTTTCCAGAAGGATCAGCTCGCCATCCGGCGTGGCACGGGCGGCGCGCCGTGACTCCTGAAGAAGCATGAGCGCGAGCAATCCCATCACCTCCGGTTCAGGGAGCAGATCTAGCAGCAGGCGGCCGAGGCGGATGGCTTCGGCGGAGAGATCCGGGCGTGTGAGTGAATCCCCGGAGGAGGCAGAGTAGCCTTCATTGAAGACGAGATACACGACCTGCAGCACGGTGGCGAGACGCTCCGGGAGTTCCTCCGGCGAAGGCACCTGATAGGGAATGCGGGCATCGCGGATCTTCGCCTTGGCACGCACGATGCGTTGCGCCAGCGCAGGTGCGGTCATGAGGCAAGCGCGGGCGATCTCCTCGGTCTTCAGGCCACAGACTTCGCGGAGCGTCAGGGCGAGCCGCGCCTCTTGGGCCAGCGCGGGATGACAGCAAGTGAAGATCAGCCGCAGGGTGTCGTCTTCCAGCCCCATGTTCTCCTCGGCGCGCGCGGCAGTGACATCGGCAGCGCTGAGCTTTTCCTCCAACTCCTGCGCGAGCTTCTCCTGTGCGGCATCGAAACGCGCCCGGCGGCGCAGGGCATCGATCGCCTTGAAGCGTCCGGTGGAAACGAGCCAGGCGCGGGGATTGGCAGGGACACCTTCCTGTGTCCAACGTTCCAGCGCGGCGGCGAAGGCATCCTGCATGGCATCCTCCGCGCGATCGAAGTCCCCGAGCAGGCGGATGAGGGTGGCGAGGATGCGGCCGGACTCGGCGCGATAGAGCGTCTCGAGATGTTCCCGCACCGTATCGATGGTGGCTTCCGGCATGCACCCTCAGGGAAGGGGAGAGGGCGGTGGGAACTCAATGTAATTTCCCGAGGATGGCAGCCTCGTGCGGGGAATGCCAGGCCGGGAATTTTCCATTCCATCCACAAGCCCCAAGGGGTGTGGATGGAATGGAAAAAGGGAAGACCTCACGCACGCCGGCGGCGGAAGGAGAAGCAGAGGGGCGCTGCGAGCAGGAAGAGGGCACCGGATGGCTCAGGAACCACGACGATCTGGCCGGCGGCACTGCCGATGTTGAAGACACCAGCGCCACCTTGGTTGTCTTGGAAGAAAAGCTGCGTGCCGTCCAGCGACTCGAAGTAGCTCAAGGCATCGCCATTCAGCCCGGCATAGGAATAGACTTGCTCATCGGCGGTGATGGTCAGGGCAGCCAATGTAGGACCTTCAGGAAAGCCGCCTATGTAGGAGAGCATCGCCAGATCCATATAGACCGAGTTCTGGGAACCGGCGACAATCGGGATGCCATTGAAGCTGCCTTCCATGACGGAGACTCCGGAGCCCCCGATGAGGCTCGGGGCGAGCGAGCCATCACCCTCATTGCTCACCAGGGTGCCGCCGATCCAAGAGCCGGTGCCCAGCCGGATCGACTTCATGCTGTCCTCGGGAATCACGATGGCCTCGCTGGTCGCGGTGCCGGACCAGGTGAAGGTCTTGGCCAGCGTATCGATCGTCAGCGTGACGGCGGCGTGGGCCGGGATCTGCGCGGAGAGGGCGAGGATACCGGCGATGCAGAGGGACCGAATGGGACGGGATGGTAAGTGGTGTAGCACGTCTTCGATCTAACTTGGAGTTCAGTGATTCGTAAACATTTAAGGTCAGGAGTTGTATGACGTTTAGCCTGAATGGGTCGGGTGGGTGCCGGGGTATCGGGGGGCTGGGGAGAGCGGGGTTTTCCATTCCATCCACATCCCCTAGGAGGGTGGATGGAATGGAAAATCCGGAGCGCTCACCGCATCGCTCCACTCGCCACACCCATGAAAAAAGCAATGGCCCTCGCGGTGGAGAGCCATTGCCATTGCAAGAGAGGGAGAGGTCTCCGCCCTTCAGCGGTGAGCGCGGTAGAAGAGCTTGCCCGGCTGAGGAGAGGGTGGCGTGTAGGGGCTGGTGACGGCCGGCAGGTCGGTCCATGTCGTCAGGTCCTCCGATTGGGAGAGGACACCGGTGAAGCTCACCTTCGTCGCATAGGGCACCAGGCTGGTCACTTCCAGCTTCGCCGATGGAGGATTCTGCTGGAGATAGAGCACGGCTCCATCCGCCAGCACCAGCGAGCTATAGGCTCCGGACACGGAGCTGGATGCGGTGGTGTAGTGAGCGGTGATCTGGGCGGGCGTCAGGGCGGTGGGATAGAAGGCCACATCATCCAGGCCACCATTGTAGCCATTGTCCCCGCCGATCAGGGCGCCCACGCGGAAGGCCTCCGTGGTGTTCGCATTGTAGCCGCCGGGGCCGGCGTTCGGGGAGGTCACATCCACGCCATTGACGAACAAGGTCGCGGCGGTGCCCGACCAAACGGCGACCACGTGCGTCCAGGTATTCAGCGGTGCCGGGCCGCCGGTGATGTCCCAGCCATTCTGGGTGCCATTGCCATTATACATCCGGAAGTTCCAGCCGCTGGCACGTTGGAAGAAGACCCAGCCGGAGCGATTCACGTTGCCACCCAGGCGATTGCCCACCGGCGCATCGGCATCGTCGCTCGACGTCGGCTTCGCCCAGAACTCGATTGTGAAGGGGCTGCCGGATGCGGGATTGAGCTCGGAAAGGAAGGGGATCTCGGTGCGGTCACCGCCCGCGTAGTTCGAGGAGAAGTCCTCGTAGGCCGCGATCGCACCGGGCTGGTCCACTACCACGCCTGCGGTGCTCGCTCCATCGGCCAGCTTGCCGAGGCTGCCGGTGTTATAGGAAGTCGTCGGATCGGCCATGGCCACGTGGGCCAGAGCGGCGAAGCTGCCGAGGGTCAGGGCAGCACTGCGGGTGCTCTTTAAAGGGGAGAAACTGGATTTCATGGGTTCGGTTCTTGAGTTGGGGGTAGCGGGAGGACATCACAGATACGCTGATGGCCTAACAATTATTTGACGGATTCGTCACAAAGTCTGGCAATCCCCATTTCATGTGACAGCGGGTGAAGGATCCTGCTTCCCGGGTTTGACGGGCGGGACGTGGTTGCTCCGCAGCGCTGAAATCCAAGCGCGAACCGGGGCGGAAAAGGGGCACGCCTCCCGGCCATGCGCAGATCCATGCAGACTTCCGCGCTTCATCCGGATAGATCACTCCGGTCATGACTCTTCCCAGATCCCTCGTCTTCCTGCTACCCGTCCTGTTGGCTGCCTGCGGACCATCCGGGGGGCTCTACGGATACCGGCAGAATCCGGAGACGGGGGAAATGGAAGGCGTGAATTTCTCCAAGCACTTCGACGACGGCCAGTGGCTGGTGAAGGACAAGGTGGGGATCAGCGTGGTGGTGGACAACGAAGGTGCCCGGGGAAACACCATCGAGGGCACGGGCAAGGTGACCGTGTATTTCTGGAACTTCGACACGAAGGAGCACCGCGTGGGGAAGCTGCATGTGGAGCATCAAGGAAAGGGGTCCAGCACGCAGCAGAGTGACATGCTGCCTGCGAAGAAGCCATGGAGCCGGACCCAGGTGGTCTTCGGGGAGATCCCCGTGAATGTCTATGCCACGGAACTGAAGGTGAGGATCATCGTGGAGGTGGATGGGAAGAAGGTGGAGCGCCAGATGACACTGAAGCGCCGTACGGTGGAGGATAACCGCCGCCTCTTCGGCGCGGGAGGGAGATCGCCCTATCCATGGGCGGACCGCTTGTGAATGCGGAGAGCTGCTTCCATCGATCCTATCTGTCCATCCATCCACGCGTCCCAAGGGGATGTGGAGGGGTGGACGAGCGGATGTGAGCCGCTTCGCAAATGGTTTCACGCGGGGTGAGGCGAATCGTCCCGGCACCCCTTCAGGGTGCAATTCGTGTTCGTGCCTGACCCAGGGTTGCGCGCTGTCGCGCTTACCCTGGGCTATCTCCCTGCCGCCCCGTTGGGGCTTTGGAACACCCCTTCAGGGTGCAATTCGTGTTCGTGCCTGACCCAGGGTTGCGCGCTGTCGCGCTTACCCTGGGCTATCTCCCTGCCGCCCCGTTGGGGCTTTGGAATCTTCCACTGATCACTGATCACTCGGCACTCTGCCTTTCTCCCACTCTCAACTCTCAACCACCCACTCTCAACGTTCCCCATCCCAAGCGCTCAGTCCTTTCTCAGCCGGTAGAAACGAGCCGCCGGCTGCCTTGCGAGGATGATCTTCGATTCTCCATTCGCCACGACCGGGAGTGACAGGACCGGAGTCCATGAGCCGCTTTCCAAATTACCGCTCTCTTCCAGCGACCACCCGGCGATGCTCGGGGACCAGGCGATCTCCACCTCGCTCACACCGAGCAAGCGGATGCCCAGTCGTGGTGGCAGATCCTCGAAGAAAGCGGATGGCGTCAAAACGGGCCTGCCCTCCGCATAGAGCCACTGTTGGAAAAACTCATCGAGTCTCGCGAGGTGCTCGGGCTGGAAGCCGGATCCCTCCTTGGCGAGGCGCTTCGCCAGCGCGATGAACTGCGCGGTCGTGATGTTGCCATGCGCATGCTCGGCCAGGATCGCGCGTTGCAGCGCCATGAATGTCGTGTGACCCGCGATCTGGCGATAGGCCTCCAGCATCATCGCGGGCCGCGAGTAGACGCTGAAGAAATCGAACAACTCCGAGGCATCGGGGAGATTCGCCGGGGGCTTGTCCCAGGTCTGCTCCGGGGCATGGTAGTAGATGTCGAGCCAGTCTTCCGTGCTCGTCGGGTTGCCATTCTCCTGATGGTCCCAGTGCCATGCCCACCACATCGCGAGCCCTTCATTGATCCAGATCTCCCGCCACGTCGCCGGGCTCACCGAGTTGCCAAACCATTGGTGCGCGATCTCGTGCGCGAGGGTGTCCAGGTCCAGCGGTAGCGAGGCGAAGTGCGACTTCGTCTGGACCTCGAGCGCGTAGTTGAGCTCAGGGACCCGGTAGAGCACCACGCCCGTGGAATCGAAGGGATAGGGGCCGAGGTCATCCGCCATGAAAAGGATGATGTCATCCTGCAGCGCGGCCTTGGCGCTGACATCCGCCTTTTGCTCGGGCGAGAGGGCGCTCTCGATGGCGTTGTAAATCTCCAGCGGATTCCCGCCCGCTCCCACCGCGGTGGCGCTGAGCTCCTTCGTGTAGTCGAAGAGCGCCACGGTCGCAGTGGCCAGGTAACTCGCCATCGGGTAGCCCATGTGCCAATTCCATGTCGCGGTGCCGTTGCTGTTGTCCACCTTGGAGCTGAGCTCGCCATTGCCAAGTGCCGTGTGCGTGGCCGGGACCGTGATGTGGAAGTCGTAGGTCGCCTTGTCGGAGGGCGTGCCATTGTTCGGGAACCAGCCCATGGACCCCATCGGCTCGCAGACCACCCAGGCACCGCTGTCGATCGGCACCCAGCCCTCGAAGCCGCCGTCAGGGTCTTCGATCATCGAGGGCGTGCCGGAGTAATCGATGACAGCGTGGAAGACGTGCTCCGATTCGATGCCGGACGCGGGCGTGATGATCAGCTTGTCTCCCGACTGCGCGACCCCGGCCGGAATCCCATCGATGGTAACGCTGGCACCCGGGAAGCCGCGCAGGTCGAGGCTGAATTCGGACAGTCCTTGGGTCGCGCGGATCGTGAGGTCCGCCTTGCTCACCATCGTATTGGTCGCCGGATCGTAATCGAGCGTCAGGTCGTAGTGCTGCACGTCATAGCCCCCGTTTCCGAGCGTCGGGAAATAGGGGTCGCCCGTGCTCCGGGCACCGGCGGTGAAGGCCGCGCGTGCCGGGCTGCTGCCATTCCACGCCGCTCCGGTGGCGGTGGCGCTATTGGTCGCCACGGTCCCGCTGGCCTCGTCGAACTTGTAGTAGAGCAGCAGGCCCGCTTCATCGCCCGCGAGTGGTGCGCTCTGGTGCGTGAGGATTTCCGCCGCGCTGCGGGCCACCGACCAGATGCGGAATTCATCGATGATCGCGTGAGCCTGCGCATCGTTTTCGAAATTGCTTCGCCCGATGAAGTTGCTCGTGCGCTGGACACCGGGCGCCGCTGGCAGCGGGCCGCTGGTGACCGCATTGCCATTGATGAAGATGCTCCCCGTGCTGCCATCGTGGGTGAATGCCAGATGCGTCCATGCATTCAGCGGTAGCGCCACCGGGGAGGTGACACTGCCCGCGATCCCGCCCGATTCATCGAAGACATAAAGCGCCGGCTCGCCGCTCCCGCCCGTGCTCAAGACGCAGGCGATGTCGTGGGCCCGGTCTCCGTTCCCGAAATCCATCAGGCGCGACCAGTCCGCATAGGAGCGCAGATAGACCCACGCCTCCACGGTGAAGGGGCTGCCCACCGCGCTGCCGGCTGCCATGGGCACCCTGGCGTATTGGTTCGTCCCATCCAGCTCGAGCGCCTTGCCATAGGGCAGCTGGGCGAGGGCAGGGGAGAGATGAAAGGTTAAGAAGCAGAGGCAAGTCTGCGCGAGAACCGCAATCCGTTTGCTCTTCATAACTCGACCGGCCGTAGGGGGAGGGGTTCACCGGAGTGCCCCGGATGTCGCCAGAGCGGAAGTTCACGGCCAACAAACAACCAACGGTGGAGACCCGGCCAACGCAGCAGATACCCCGCCGCTTTCAAGACGATTTCCGGGACAGCCCTGCCACTTGGGGGGAGCGCCGTGTCACCCTTCACTCGCCCCATTCCCCGCGGCGCTGCAGCCACATCACCTGCGAGCGCTTCCCGCTTTTCCCATGGACCTGTCCCGGCAGGCGGCAGGGATGCTCCGGCCGGCCGATGAGCCCGGCATCCATCCCCAGCGTGGTGGCCACGGCGGAGAGGCTCTCCAGCACCGCAGGCGCAGGCGTGTGGAACCACGCGTGCAGGCTTTTCCCGCCCGTCCAGAGGATCGCGGCCAGCTCCCACTCCATCGCTTCCCGCAGCCAGCGGATCAGCGCCAGCGAGTCCCGCACATGGCGCGCCAGCTCCTCCTTGCCCGCGGGCTTGATCCCATCCAGCCCGTCGAAGTCCAGCACCGTGTACGGCGCACCTAGTACTTTACCCGCCGTGCGCGAATGCGTCCCCGCTTGCCAGGTCGCCGCGGTGGTCATGGGGCCGATGCGGTCGCGGCTCGCCAGCCACCCGCCGGTCGTCCTCCAGCGGTCTGCGTGATGGGCCTGCCCGCTTTCATGTACCTCGCCCGTCCAGAGCAGAGCCGTGGGGGAAAAGAGGCTGGCGAGGAAATGGGCCGCGTCTCCCTTCACAAACTCATCGATGCCCTGCGGCGAATCCCGCCACACCTCCGGCGGCGTCCAGGCATGGCGTTTCATCAGCTCCTGCCGCGCTGCCAGCGCGGCCTCCTTCAGCAATCTTCGTTCGCGCTCCCTGCGCCTCTCACGCTCGCGCTGCGCGATCCACTCTGCCGATGCCGCGGAGCGAAAGGTAGGCCTGTGGATGCCTGCCAGCGCGAAGATCCGGCGCCGGTGCTCGCCATCCCCGGGCTGCGCCGCACACGCGAAGCGGCCATCCGGAAAAATCGCCAGGTGATGGCCACTGCGATCCCCGCCATCCTCCGCACAGGCAGGACAACGCGCCGTGAGCTTTCCAGAAGGATGATGCCGCGCCTTCTCCAGCCGCGCGAGATCGAGCGATGGACCGGTGTCATTCATGGGTAGGGTGGGATGGTACGAAGTGAAATGGGTTTGGGATCGGGGTTTATCCGTCCGTCCGTCCGTATCCCCTAGGGCTGCGGACGGACGGACGAACGGAACGGGGAGCGCAGCCTTCACGCAGCATCTTCCCGCCACCATAGTTTCCCGGATTTCTTCTCCTCCTCCAGATTCGGATGAGTGTTCACGATTTCGTAGGCCTTCGTTCGCGAGCACAGCCCCGCGGTGATAAGCCGCTGGACCGCCTGTCCCTTGCTCTCTCCCGCCATGCCACGCAGTGCCTGCGCGATCTGCTCCAAGGTAGCACGACTCTTATCCGCCTCTCCCGAGAGGAAGTGCTCCATATCAAACCCCACCGCCGGGGCGAAGAGCCCGTTGCTGCGCACCCACGCGCTGGGTGCTCCTTCGCGGCCATCGTTGTTCTTGCAACAGGTCAGCACCACCGTCGGGTCCGTGGTGTCACTGCTCCCCGGCTCCAGCACGAAGACACATCGCGCCGCACTGCCGATCTGGTAGCTGCCCGCCAGCTCATGGAGCAGATCGCGCCCCTGTTTCTTCGTGGTCTCGGTGCTCTTCTTCCGCATGTGATGGATGATCATCACTGCCGGCTTCTCCTCCGGATCCGCAGGCAGGCACTCCAGGATCGCCTCCAGTGCCTGACGGTAATCGCCCTGCTTGTCTCCCTCCGCCACGCGGTTCCATGGGTCCACGATCACCAGCCCCGGCTGGAACTCGCCGATGATCTCGGAGACCCGCTCGCGGAAGGCCGGCTCATGAAAGGCGAGGCCGAAATCCGGCGGCGGCGTGATGCGCAGCCACTCATCCAGGCCGCCCTCCGGGATCGCGTCGCCCAGCTCCTTCTTCAAGCGCCACTGCCCGTTCTCGATCTGGATGATGAGCGTGCGGAAACGCGCATGCACCCGGTGCCCCAGCCAATCCTTTCCCGTGGCCCCCGCAATCGCGAGGCCCAGTGCCGCGCGGCTCTTTCCCACGCCCGGCCAACCGCCCAGCACCGTGATGCCACCGCGCGTCAGGTGGCAATCCCCGAGCAAGACGAAGTCCCGCGGCGGCTCGTAGGAGATGAACTCGGAGGGCTTCCACACCTTCAGCCACTGCCTTTCCGGCTTCGGATTCGGATTCGGCTGGGGTGGAGCATAGGGCGCGAAGGATTCCAAGGTGATCGGTTTCGCGAGGGATGGTGATGTAGGATTCATGGCTTGTTGGGATGGGTGCGTGTCAACCTGGGATGGATGGCGTCCGGGCGAGGAGAGAGGGTGGGGGATAGCTGCGCGTCATCGGGCGGCTGCTTCATGGGCGGCGATGCGGAAGCGTTGTTCCAGGGCGGCACGGACCTGCTCCGGATCGAAGAAGGTGCGCCGTCCGATCTTGTGCACCGGGATGAATCCCTGCGCCTGCCAGCGCCGGAAACTGCGAAGCCCCGGCCGGGACGTCTCACAAGGGAAGAGGATCTCGATGCACTGCCGGGGGCCGACAAGCTGCGGTTGCTGATGTGATGTCTGCATTGGCCCCACCATGCCAGGACTCCGCCTGAAATGTCGAAGCCGTCCAGTGGACCCCGGGGCAGGTCTGTTGGAGTCAATGGCTTGCACCAATCGCGACGGTCCGGAACCTCCATCGCAGGCCCCGGTTTTCCCCGGGACCGCGGAAGATCACCACAGGCTCTTCCCCGGGAGCGCGGAGGCTCCGCCCCGCAGAATGGTCCCTCGCTGCCTGCTTACCGACAAGATCCCAAAAAACCAGACCATGCCCCCTCCCTGCATTCTCCAAGGATGACGCCAAAGCAGCCCGCAAATCTGTCCATCCATCCATACCCCCTAGGGAAATGGATGGATGGACGGACAGACAAACCCCGGAGCCCCCCGAGTCAAGCTCCGCCCCGCAGAATGGTCCCTCGCTGCCAGCTTACCGAAGCGATCACCAGAAACCAAAACATGCCACCTCACTGCATTCTCCAATGCCCACAACAAAGCCACGGCCTTCCCCGATGAACCCTCCAAAACGGATCTCACCCATCGCTGCTTCTGCGGGGCGGAGCCTCCGCGCTCCCGGCAGAAGAGCACCCGGGTTCGCCCGCGCATTCATCCGTCCGTCCGTCCGTCCGTTTCCCCTAGGGCTGCGGACGGACGGACAAACCCGGAGCGACGACCTATTCCCGGTTGTGAGTGGTATCCAGGATCACCTCGCCATCCGGAATGGCCCGATACGGAAGATCCCTCTCACGGTAGTAGTCCACCACCGCCTCCATGCTTTCCGACTCGAAGTGATCGCACCGGTAGTGAGGCACGATGTAGTAATCAATGATACCGAGCCCTTCCCACATCGTCGGGTGCTCATATCCGTGGGACTGGGCTTCCGGTTCATCCGCCAGGTGAATGCCCTTCAAGGAAGGGGAGAGAACACAAGCCCCGGCGCTGTAGCCTCCGTAGAGGAAATCCTCATCGTCCAGCTTGCCATGGATCAATCGGTCGAGCCCGCTCAAGTGCATCGCCTTGCGCAGCAAGAAGGTATTGCCCCCCATCACCCACAACATGCCAGCCGCATCGAGCTTCTCCGACAGCGTGCCCTGGGATGCGAAATAATCGCGGAGATCCAAAGGCTCTGCCGGGATTCCGAGGTCGGCCAAGCCCCCAAGCTCCCGCCCCATTTTCGCCCTCAGGACCTCGGCATCATTCGAGAAATCAAGCGCATTGGAAACCACCAGCGCCGTCTTGCCCCGTGCCAGCTGCGCAAGCGTGTCGCCTTGATTGCCGATAAGAAACGAGGAGAGGTAGAGGTGCATCTTGCTTGTTAGAGTGCCAAGCCATCGTGGCGGGTCGCAGGATAGGAGTGACGGATATCGGATGATCGCTCAAGGGCGGAGTCGAAGTGGAACCCCGATTCGGGAAGCCGGAATCCGTCCGTCCGTCCGCATCCCCTAGGCCGTGCGGACGGACGGACAAACCCGCAGCACCATCACACGCCCCACCACGACAAGCTCTACCCCCGGGACCGCGGAGGCTCCGCCCCGCAGAACGGTCCCACACCGCCCGCTCAACCAACACGATCACCCCAACCCGAAACGTCCCCCCTCAAGCCCCCACCGAAACTGTCCGTCCGTCCGCATCCCCTAGGCCATGCGGACGGACGGACAAACCCGCAGCACCATCACACGCCCCACCACGACAAGCTCTACCCCCGGGACCGCGGCGGCTCCGCCCCGCAGCATGGTCCCTCACTGCCCTCTCAACCAACGCGACCACCCCAACCCGAAACGTCCCCCCTCAAGCCCCCACCGAAACTGTCCGTCCGTCCGCATCCCCTAGGTCGTGCGGACGGACGGACAAACCCGCGGACCACCATCACACGCCCCACCACGAAAAGCTCTACCCCCGGGAGCGCGAAGATTGGCGAAGGCCTGTAGCCAATCTGGACAGACCGCAGGTCTGGGCCGCAGGCCCGAGGGGGCGGGCGGAGCCCCCGAGTCAAGCTCCGCCCCGCAGAACGGTCCCACGCAGCCCTCTAACTAAATCGATCACCCCAACCCACAACGTCCCCCCTCACGCACCCACCGAAACTGTCCGTCCGTCCGCATCCCCTAAGCCATGCGGACGGACGAACAACTCCCGGAGAACCACGGTCTCGAGCCAAGGACAGCCCCACCAATTTCCTTCACGAACAGACCGGCACTGCATCCCTGTGCTTTCTCGTGGTGCCTCAGGGTCCACTGTCCTTACACTTCGGCGCGACCATGCAGCACTTCCCTGAAATCCAGCTCACCTTTCAAGAAGCCAGGGTCCTCGGCTGCTTGTTGGAAAAGGAAATCCTCACGCCCGACAGCTACCCGCTCACGCCCAACTCCCTGCTGCTGGCCTGCAACCAGACCACCAGCCGGGACCCCGTCACCCGCTTCACCGGGGACGAAGTGGCGGAGGCCCTGCGCGGACTTTCGGAGAAATACCTCGTCGAAAAGAACCTCGGCGGCCGTGCCCCGAAGTTCGAACACTGCATCCAGGACGTCCTGAGCATGCAGCGCAGCGAGCGCGTCGTCCTGACCGTCCTCCTCCTGCGCGGTCCCCAGAGCGCCGGGGAAATCCGCCAGCGCACCGATCGGCTTCACACCTTCTCCTCCTTGGAGGAAGTGGAAGAGACCCTCACGTGGTTCATCGAATACCCGCACGGACCGCTTGTCCGCCGCATCCCCGTCGGCGAAGGCCGCCGGGTCGAGACCTTCGTCCACCTCCTTTCACCCGCCGCCCCGGACGGCTACTCCGGCACCCTCACCCCTTCCTCTTCCGCCGCCGCCGACACTCCTGCGGAGAACGACTGGCGTGCCGCCATCGAAGCACGACTCGCCAGCCTCGAAGCCGAGATCGCAGAGCTCAAAGCCAGCCAAGCACCGCGCTCCGTCGATGGTGATCCGTGAGAGTGCTGCGCCTTGTTAGGCTTCAACGCCTGTGAGTTCGGGCTGCATCCCATCGAGATCCCGTCGATTGAAGTTCCTCATAAAGGAACAGGCATGTTGGCAGACCTTCAGCCACAAACCGGGGCATCAAGATGGGTGATCGCAAAGGCGGGTTTGAGCCTGACAGATTCAAATTTCAAGGACTGCCCCAAGGGGACGTGGCTACTAATCCCCCCGGGGGCTAATCTTCCGGTAGGGAGATATTGCGTCGATCAAGCTCGTTGAGAAAAAGGCTAAGGCTGGGAGATTTTCGGCCTTGTTTATCTAAAATAGACCTTTTCCGATAGCCTCGGCTCGCGAAATCGTAGGATCGATGATCCTTTCGTGAATCGTTGAACCATCGAAAATTTCGTTGCGTGAGTTCTGAACAAAGGTTTGGGCACGAACCTAATCTCCGGGTGCAATTGGCAATTTGGACGGACTGGTTATTGTTAAACCATAATGGCAAGATCCAACACTCAGTCTGGTGAACTCCTATCGCAAAAATAAAGCGATCTCCATAGTTATCCCAGTCTTCTTCTCCAATTTCGCGCTTGAGGCGCTCGATCACCGCCAAAACGAGCTGCTCCGTGGAAAGAGGTCCGTCTTCACCTTGCTTTGAAACATCAAAGCCGATTTCTTCAGAAATATCGGTATCGATTTGAATTATTAAGTATTTGTTGAATTGGAAATTTTGCCTGAATTTCTTTTGGCGAAGATGATCCATGACAAGGGTCCACCCGCCATCGTGCCGCTCCGCTAAAGGCGGTGGATGCTCGAAATGAACATCGGGCTCCCGCCCTGATTGGAAATAACCCAACAGGATGTTAGAAATCACAGCGTGATCAGTGATTCCTTCCGTGATCAATCCAAAATCAAACATCGAAAGAGCTTAGAAGTGATTTGGAACCCCGCCGATAATTCCTCGCATAAAAGCCTCGGACAACCTAACCGGAGTTTCTCCTGAAAGAGGGGCAGGTGCGGGAACTCTTCTAGCGACGGTTCTGCCTCTGCTGTTCCTTCTGATGACGAAGAGCTTCTGGTCTTCGTCGTTGAGATCTAACCCGTCCAGAATCGCAGGGTTGTGTGTGGTGCAAATTACCTGTTTGTCGTATTTTTTTGCCAATTCAACTATCTGTATCATTAGCTCCGAGCATAGGCGTGGATTGAGGGCGCTATCGATATTGTCGAACGCGAAAAATTTCGGTGTTCTCCAACTCATCATTACGGAGAAGTAAAAGAGCAGATAAAGAAATCCTTCATTTGCGCTTCGTTGATCAAAGATTCGATTGGGTTCGGGAAGCCATTTGTCGGCAATTTGTAGCTTTGCTTGACTTACGGAATGATCATCGGGAGGGTTGAAGTCATCGAACCAACCTACTAATTTTAGGCGCTCTTTCATGTCCTCGAGCCTGTCAGCGAACTTTGGATCGCTAAAGCTCTGTAAAAGTCGAAACAGTCCCTCTCCCTTTGTGCCGATGGGTGTGACGGAACCTTCCGCTGGGGGTGTTCGGAGCACTGCGTTCTCGGGCGCGTAGATAAGAAAATCCGAGCATTCTTCTTCTTTGTGAAAATTTGAATTTTTCAAATATTGAGAGAATGTGTCAAATATATGAGCCAAGGATGTCACGGGGTTCTCTCTAAGGCTTTCAAGGTCTTTTTCATCGCTGTCTCCGACCTCTCGAAGAGCCTCGATTACTTTTTCGAGAGTATTGTTGATGACCGGTTCCTCGAGTTCAGAGAATTTCTTTTCAAGCCGATCTGCAGTTTTCGCTTTTGATTTGTAATTTACGGTCCAATGAGAGAATGAACCATCTTCTTTGTTCGTTTTAGGGATAATTTCAGCTTCAAAGATTACATTTTTAGTGGTGCTTGTTAGAGAGACTTGAATTCTATCCTTGTCTCTGGGTGATCGAGGGTCGCCTTCAAATGCAGACTGCATCCACCACGGTTCAGTATCCCTTATTCCGCGGCTTGCCAGGTATGATGTGTCAAGTTGATCTCTGACTGCGCATGTTGCGAAAGTTATTGCTTCAAGAATATTGCTTTTTCCACAGCCGTTTTCTCCAATAAGCACAGTTACACGGCCCAATTTCAACTTTTGGTCCTCAATACTCTTGAAATTTTGAATTCGAATTTCCGAGATCACGTTGGTGCGATTCTTTTGTTCGCATGGTAGCTTTGCAAGTGATGATTCGTGCCAGCACGAATCATCTTTGTTACTTGGCTACGCCGGCGTGTAAACCTCCGCCCCCTTCTCCACAAATTCTTTCGACTTCTCATCCATCCCCGCGGCCAAGGCATCCTCCTCCGAGATCCCTTGTTCCGCCGCATACTTCCGCACGTCTTCCGTGATCTTCATCAAGCAGAAGCGCGGCCGCACATGGAGCAGAAGTGGGCCGTCTTCGCCCCGTCCTGCGGCAGGGTCTCATCGTGGAACTCCCGTGCCGTCACCGGATCCAAACCGAGATGGAACTGATCCTCCCATCGGAATTCGAAGCGCGCCTTGCTCAGCGCATTGTCGCGATACTGCGCGCGGGGGTGACCCTCGGTGATGCAGGAAAGGTGGGGCAGTGTCAGGATCATGAAATCTGTCCGGTTTCTCCGGAATTTGATGCCTCCTTCTTCTCCGTTTTCCTAGCCGCAATTTTCTCCAGCTTCCTCACCGCCGCCTTGGCATACCGGTTCTCCAGATCCGACGCATTCACCAGCACCTGCGCATGATAGGCCACCAGTGCCCCTTCATGGGAATACCGGAAAAACAAATGCCGCGCCGGGACCTTCCCGCTCTTCCATTCCTCCCGGTCCCCATCGCTCAGCCTGACGATCCGCCAATGGCTGCCCCCTCGCCGGATGTGCATCGCGAGGATCATCCCGTCACCCTCCGTCTCCTGCCGCAGCCAATAACCGAGCTCCGCATCCTCCTCGATCAGCTTCCCGTGCTCTGCCAGCAGGCGATCGACCAGCTTGTGGAGCTTGTGCTTCGCCGGATAGACGGGCTTCACCGGGCACTCCGCCTGATAGGCCAGCGCTGGGTCCGCCCGAAAGGCGCTCCAGAGCGACCCGATGAATTGCCGCGAACGCTCGCTGCCTTCCTTCGTCAGATCGTGGTCGCGATCCTCAAGATCCCAGCCGTTCAAGCGCGCGATCAGGCTCGTCGCGCGTTCGCCATCGAGGAGGAGATTCATCCCGAGGCCCGGCTCCCCGGGTAAGCGCAGGCCGATGTCGAGATGCTTCACCAGGAAGTCGATCACCTCGCGCTTCTCCAGCGCCCCATACATCTCCGCCACCCGGCAGGTGAGCCAGGTCTTGTCGAAAAGCTCATGCTTCTCATCGTCGGAGAACTCCCCGGCCTGAAGCCGCGCCGCGATGCCGTGCTGATCGATGCCCTCGCATTCGCGGAACCACGACTGGAGTAGCGGCCTCGCCTCATCGCCCGGGTAATTCGCCAGCACCTGCACATAGGAGGGCACCCGCTGCCGTGCCGGATCATCGAGCAAGCGCCGCAGCGCCGGCAGATTCTCCGGCGCTTTCAATTGCGAGATCGCCTCCAGCGCCGCCTGACGGTATCTCGCCACCTCCTCCTGCTGCCTCTCCGAACCCGGACCATCCGGCACCAGAAAGCGATCCAGATACGGCGCGAAGCCCGCCAAGCGGAAGCTCCCCACCGCGCGCATCACCTTGTCCCGGAAGGGCAGCGACTCATCCTCCAGCCAAGCGCCGATGCGATGATGAAGGGAAGGGTGAAAGAGGTGCTCGCAGGCAATCGGCACCAGGCAAGCACGGCGTAGCGGATCTCCCTTCGCCGCCTTCTCCAGACACGCATCGATCTGCTCCGATGGCAGCGCGATGATCTCCGGAAGCAGCCCGCTTACCCGGCTCTCGAAGCCCACCTGCAGCGCCCACGCGCTCTTCAGCTTCCCGCAGAGCGCGTTCACTTTCTTCAGGGTCTCCCGGTCCGCCGTCATGTCCCGGCGAAGTTATGGGGAATCCGGGCGACGTGTAAACTCCGGGAGAGCGGCAACCGCGATGAGTGGAGCTTCATTGTGCCCGTCACCAAGTGCTCTTCCCCCGGGAGCGCGGAGCCTCTGGCCCGCAGAGCGGTCCCTTGAAGCGGCTCGTTCTCCCGTTCTCATCAAGGGAAAGTCGTCACCTTGCAGCAAGCTGGGAAGGACGCCATGAGCCGACACTTTCCGGCTCCTGCTCTCCCTATCGATAAGCTCGCGGTTAAGGACCGCCCTGCGGGCCAGAGCTTGACTCGGGGGCTCCGCCAGCCCCCTCGGGCCTTGCGGCCCAGACCTGCGGTCTGTCCAGATTGGCTACAGGCCTTCGCCAATCTTCGCGCTCCCGGGGAAGAGCACCCAGTGGGATGGGGACTGAGCGCCGCTGCTCACGGCGCTCTAAATACCACCAAGCAGCTCTAGGCCGGCGTATAAACCTCCGCGCCCTTCTCCACGAACTCCTTGCTCTTCTCATCCATCCCCGCGGCCAAGGCATCTTCTTCCGAGATACCTTGTTCCGCCGCGTACTTCCGCACGTCTTCCGTGATCTTCATCGAGCAGAAGTGCGGACCGCACATCGAGCAGAAGTGGGCCGTCTTCGCCCCGTCCTGCGGCAGCGTCTCATCGTGGAACTCCCGTGCCGTCACCGGATCCAGACCAAGGTTGAACTGGTCTTCCCAGCGGAACTCGAAGCGTGCCTTGCTCAGCGCATTGTCGCGATACTGGGCGCCGGGGTGGCCCTTCGCGATGTCCGCAGCGTGGGCGGCCAGCTTGTAGGTGATCACGCCGTCCTTCACGTCCTTCTTGTTCGGCAGGCCGAGGTGTTCCTTCGGCGTCACGTAGCAGAGCATCGCGCAGCCATACCAGCCGATCATCGCGGCACCGATGCCGCTGGTGATGTGGTCGTAGCCGGGGGCGATGTCGGTGGTCAATGGCCCGAGCGTGTAGAAGGGAGCCTCGTGGCACCACTCGAGTTGCTTCGCCATGTTCTCCTCGATCATGTGCATCGGCACGTGGCCGGGGCCTTCGTTCATGACCTGGCAACCCTTCGCCCAAGCGCGCTTCGTCAGCTCGCCCTGCACTTCCAGCTCGCCGAACTGCGCCTTGTCATTCGCATCCGCGATCGAGCCCGGGCGCAAGCCGTCGCCGATCGAGAAGGACACGTCGTAGGCCGCGCAGATATCGCAGATCTCGTCCCAGTGGGTGTAGAGGAAGTTCTCCTTGTGATGCGCCAGGCACCACTTCGCCATGATCGAGCCACCGCGGCTGACGATGCCCGTCATGCGGCTCGCCGTCATCGGCACGAAGCGCAGCAGCACCCCGGCATGGATGGTGAAATAGTCCACGCCCTGCTCCGCCTGCTCGATCAGCGTATCGCGATACAGCTCCCAGGTGAGGTCCTCGGCCTTGCCATTCACCTTCTCCAGCGCCTGATAGATCGGCACCGTGCCGATCGGCACCGGGGAGTTGCGCAGGATCCACTCGCGGGTGGCGTGGATGTTCTTGCCGGTGGAAAGGTCCATCACCGTGTCCGCGCCCCACTTCGTGGCCCAGCGCATCTTCTCCACCTCTTCCTCGATGGAGGAGGCGACGGCGGAGTTGCCGATGTTCGCGTTGATCTTCACCAGGAAGTTCCGGCCGATGATCATCGGTTCGCACTCCGGGTGGTTTACATTGAGCGGAATGATCGCACGACCGGCGGCCACCTCGTTGCGGACGAATTCTGGGGTGATCTCCGCCGGGATGCGCTGCGGGAAGCGGGAGAAAATGGAGGGCGTATAGGGGCTGCCCGGAAGCTGGGTGCTGCCCGCGTGCTGCTTGTCCAGGTGATTGCGGACGATGTCCTCTTTCATGTCCGCGATCTTCGCACGGCGCATGTTCTCGCGGATGGCGATGAACTCCATCTCCGGGGTGATGATGCCATTGTCGGCATACCACTTCTGCGTCACCGGCTTGCCCGTCGCGCGCAGCGGCTTGCGGCGATCCGAGGTCAGGCCGGGGAACTCCACGAACTTGTTCGCGCGCTCGGACTTCGAAGCGAACTCGACGTGTTTCTCCGTCAGGTAGCCATTGTCCTGCGGCTGGACCTTGCGGCCCTCGTATTCCGCCACATCGCCACGGGCGAGGATCCAGTCACGGCGGAGCGCCGGCAGGCCCTCATCGGAGCTGCCGGTGAAAGCGGGATCACCCCATGGGCCGGAGCAGTCATAGACGCGCACCGGCTCGTTCTTCTCGATGCGGCCGTTGAAGGTCTTCGTGTCATTCAGCGCGATCTCGCGCATGGGGACACGGACTTCCGGGAAGAGCTCGCCCTGCACATAGACGCGGGTGGAGGCGGGCAGCGGCGCGCGGGATTCGTCGTGGGTGGAGGCTGCGGAGCCAGCGGTTTCTTCAGGCGAGATCATGGGAAGCGGAGAGCGTTGAGGTTGAAGCGTGGAGTTTGAGAATCGGGAAACGGGAAACGGGAAACGAAAAAGGCCGCGCTGACGAGGGCGCGGCCGGAAGGAAAGAGGTCGGGTGTGGACGAGCTTCCTAGGGCGGTGCGACCCGCTTCAGGTTCGGAGGATTTTTGCCGCGCGCCGGCCGTTCTCAGTTCCGCGATCGTGGAACTCTCCTGTCGTGTGGAGGGTAGCTTAGGTCGCCCCGGGCTGCTGCCAAGCGGGAAATTAGGCGCGCATTTCCGGGGAAACCGGCGGGGTGTCGGACAGATGGGGCGGGTGATGGGGTAGGAAAGGGAGGGGGGCTCTAGCATAAATCATAGGGCTAATTTCCTTGTCCCGCATCAGCCGCGGGGCGGTGATGGTAGGGATAAAGTTTATCTGAATCCTGCAGTTCCCTGTGTCTCCGGCGTGCCGGGGAGATGTGGGTATTTCCGCTTGGCCGGGGGAGACGTCCCGAGGCCGCGCAGCCGGGAAGAGCCGCAGGAGGAGGGTGGGCTTTTCCCAAAACCCAAGTCACCCGAGATGAGTCTCAAAAGAAAACCCCCGGTGCCGCTAACTACGGCATCTGTAGTACCTCCGTCTCCTCACGTCAAGAAGCGCACGCTGTGGCAACGCATGGGTGCCGGCTCGCTTTCCGTCTCGATCATCTTTCACATCATGCTGCTGGCCATCGGGGCCTTCTGGGTGCTGCGCGTGGTGCAAGATCCGCCGAAGAAGGTGGACTTCATGCCGCCCTCCGGTGGCGGGGGCGAGCCCTCCGCGGAAGTGGAGGCGAAGCGCAAGCGGCTGAATGCCGTGCCCAGGGACATGCCGCGCCTGGTGGCGATGGATGTGGCTTCCTCCATCACGCTGCCGGAGCCGGACCCTTCATCGCAGCTCATCGCGCTGGATGCCCTGACCTCCGGCAAGCCCTCCGGCGGCCTCGGCGGATCCGGAAGCGGCGGCGGAAAGGGGAATGGGACCGGAAAGGGAATCGGCGATGGCACCGGCCCGGGCTTGGGCGGCGGCGGTGGCTTTCAGAATCCCTTCGGCATGATCGATGGCCGGAAGTCGGCGCTGGTGGGAAATTTCTACGACCTGAAGCAGAAGAAGGATGGTACGGCGACGGGCTTCGATGAATCCGCCACCTTGCAGGTGATCTCGGACTTCGTGACGAAGGACAATTGGAACATCCGGAAGCTGGATGACTTCTTCAAGGCGCCGAACACGCTCTATCAGACGAAGTTCTACATCCCGATCATGAGTGCCGCTCTGGCTCCCGAGGCCTTCGGCTGCAAGGACGTGAAGCCGGTCTTCTGGGTGGCTCACTACCGCGGGATGATCGAGGCCCCGAAATCCGGGCGCTTTCGGTTCGTGGGCCGTGCGGACAATGTGATGGTGGTGCGCTTCAACAAGAAGGTGGTGCTGGATGGCGGCGACTACTCGGCGCGCGTGGCGAGGCCGATCTGGGATGCAGGAACGATCGCCGTGCTGGCCGGAACCTCGGGGAACCGTGACCAGGAGAAGGAGATGCGACGCGGCGGCTATGACATCCCGGTGAAGAGCTATCACTACCCGACCTGCGGCCAGTACAACGAGCGCGGCGGCGTGATGGTGGGCAAGGACTTCACCGTGAAGGCCGGTGCAAAGTATCCGGTGGAAATTCTCCTGAGCGAGCTGGGCGGGCTTTTCGGAGCCTCCCTCATGATCGAGGAAGATGGCGTGGAGTATAAGAAGGACGCCGCTGGCACGCCGATCCTGCCCTTGTTCCGCCTGGACGCCGATCTGCCGGCACCCTCCACTGAGAACCGCGGGTCACCGCCCTATGATCCGGAAGGACCGGTATGGAAATTCATCCCCGGCGAGGTGGTAGGAGGGATTTGAGCGATGTCGAACTGACGAAACCGTCGTCCTTCATCAGAACGCTCTTCTTCCGGGAACGCGGAGCCTCTGGCCCGCAGGATGGTACCTGCAAGCCGGCTGTTCTCCCGTGCTGGTCCGAGGAAGCCGCTGCCATGTTTCTCCTCTTGGAGAAAACCTTGGAGTCATGCGTCTAGGCACCTTCTTTCCCATCGGTAGGACAGTCCTCAGGAACTGCTTCCGCGGTCCCTACTTCGCCTCCTTCAAGGCTACGTACTTCGCCTTCAACTCCTCAGCCTTCGCCTTGGCGGCCTGCGCGGCAGGGAGGGCTTGTTCAGCCTTGGCCTTGGCATCGGGAAGTTCCGCGTTGATCGCGGCGAGCTTCTTCTCGATGTCCGTGGCCTTCGCCTTCGTGGCATCGATGGCCTTTTGGGATTCCTCGATCGCCTTCGCGTCAGCGGGTGGCTGGGCCTTCGCCAGCTCCTGATGCTTCGCGTCGAGATCGGCGGCTTGCTTGCGGGCTTCAGCGAGTGCTGCGTTCTGGGCCTCGATGTCCTTTGCCATCGCGTCGGCATCCGCCGTCAGTCCTTCGGCCTCGTTGTTCTTGGCGTCGGCTTCGGCCTTCGCCTTGAGAGCTTCGGTATTCGCTTGGGCGGCGGTCCAGTGGCGTTCGCGCTCCTGCAGCCAGCCGAGCTTCTGCTTCTGCTGCTCCACGTGTGCCGTGGCGTCGCTTGCGATCTTCTCTGCCGGAGGAATGCCATCACGCGCCGGTTGCACCGCCGCTTCGCGCTCCTTGATCCGGCCTTCTTCGGCGGCGATCGTCTGGGTCGCCGTCTGGATGGCGGCGCTCAGGGTCTCGGCTTCCTTGGCGAGCGCACCGGCTTCGCCATCAAGCTTCGCGGTCTCCTCGGTGGCGGTCTTTTTCCGTGAATCGATTTCGGCGAGCACGCCTTCCTCGCGGCCCTTCTCGGAGCGCACGGCCTCCAGGGCGGCTGCGGCAGCTTCCGCCTTCGGGCGCTGGCCATTCACCGCGCCTTCCAGACCGGCGATGGCATCGCTGCGGTTCTCCGCACGGGCCTTGGCGAGTTCGTCTTCCAAGCGCTTCAGCTCTGCGGCTGCAGCTTCACTTTCCTGATTCGCTGCGGCGACCTTTTGATCCACTGCCGCGATGGCTGCGCGCTTCGCTTCAAATTCCTGGTTCGCGGCATCCATGCGGGTGCGCGCTTGGGTAGCCTGCTCCTTCTTGCCGGGGAGCTGCTGGTTGGCTTCGGCCAGCTTTGGCTCGGACTCCTGCTTCTGCTTGAGGGCAGCCGCGTGGGCTTCCTTCGATTGATTCACCGCAGCCTCCGCATCGGCCAGGCGCTTGCGGGCTTCATCGAGCTTTTGCTTCGCGTCGTTCACCGCAGCCTCCGCGCCTGCGATCGCTTGAGGCTGGGTGCGGATCTGTTCGCGCATCGTCACGAGGCGATTCTCGATCGATGGGGGATTCGCATCGAAGCCGCCGACCGGATTGCCGCTGGCGACATCCCATGCCGTGATCTGCCCGCGATAGTCCGCCGCGAAGGCGCGCTTGCCGTCCGAATCGAAAGCCACTGCCACCGGCAAGTCCGGCTGCTCCTTGTGCTCGCGCAGCAGGTTGAAGTCCGGCTTCCAGATCCTCACCACGCGGTCCCGGCCCGAGGTGATGAAAGACCCATCGCGCGCCCATGCGAATGCCAGCACGCCGCCCGGATGAGCATCGATCTTCTTCACCTCCGTGCCGCCATTCATCTCCCAGAAGCGGACGCTGCCGTCTTCCGATGCCGTCGCGAGGAGATTCGAGTCCGCGCGGAATGCCACCGCGGTGATGCCCGCCTGGTGAGCGCGCAAGGTGTGGAATTCATTGCCGCTATCCGCTTCCCAAACCCACACGCCACCATTGCGATCACCGGTCGCCAGCAAGATGCCATCGGGCGAGAAATCGAGCGCCGTGACCCAATCCGTGTGCTTCTTGATCGAGGCCTTTTGCGAGCCATCCTCGGCCTTCCAGATCTTGATCAGGCGCGAAGGCGAACCGGTCGCGACCATCGAAAGGTCAGGCTTCAAGTCCGCCGCCAGCACGCTGTCGAATTCCTTCGCCGCGACGAGCATGCGTTCGCCGGTCACGACATCGAAGGTCACGGTCACGCCCGACTTTCCGGGAACTCCGCCACCCACGATCAGGTAGCGGGCATTTGGCGTGAAGGCGAGCGAGGTCGGATCGCCTTCGGGGAAGGGGAGCAGCCCGGCGAGTTCGAGGCTGTTCGTATCGAAAAGCAGCACCTGCTTCTGGCCGGTGACCGCGATCAGCGGTGCCCATGGGGAAGCGGCCATCGCATTCACCGAGGAAGCGCGCGACGCCAGCACCGGCGGCTCCAGCAGCACGTCCAGCGGCATCGGCGGCGGGCCATCCGGCTTCGTATCGGCGGCAGAGGCGATGGAGGTATCGAACTTCGGCTTGGTGGGCTTGCGGGCGGAGGAATTCTTGTTCTCCAGCAGCCCGCCTTCGATCCATGCCTTCAGCAGATCCACTTGGGCGCTGCCCAGCTTTTCGCCCTCCGGCGGCATCTTCGGTTCGGCCGAGTGGGTGACCACCGCGATGATCTTTGAGCCGGTATCGCCGGGTTCCGCGATCTTGCCGCCGGAGCCGCCTTTCATCGCGCCGGAGAAGGTCGAGAGGTCGAGTCCTCCCTTCGCCTTGTCGGGATTGTGGCAGTTCAAGCAGCTCTGCTGGAACACGGGCAGGATCTGATCGTCAAAGGTCACCTTGTCGGCAGCCCTGAGAGGGCTGGCAAGGAGGGCCGCGACGGAGAAACCGGTCGTAAGGGTGTAAGAGGATTTCACCAAACCGTAGCGAATACGGCAGGATCCAGATCGATTCTTGCTCAAAAAATCATCTGCCACGTCAGGCGGGGTCCGGACCGGGCCTGAGCGAGTCCTCGAACATACGGCGCAGTGCCAGCGGGTCGTCGATCCGGAGCGTGCGGCCCTTCACCGTGAGGATGCCGGCTTTTCGGAGCTTCGCCAGCAGGCGGGAGAGGGTTTCCTGGCGGGTGCCGAGCTCGGAAGCCCACACGCCCTTCGAGGTGCCGAGCTGGATTTCCGCCGGACCATCGCCCTCCGGGCAGCGCCTGACCAGCCAGTGCAGCAGGCGCGTCTCCGCATCGCGCAGGCGGTAGCTCTCGATGGTGTGCACGAGCTCGTGGAGGTGCCGGCTGAGCGAGGCGAGCATCCGGATGGCCAGCTCGGAGCGGACACGCAGGTGATCGAGGAAAGGCTGGCCGCGGATCAGGGCGACCTCGGAGCGCTCCAGTGCCACCGTATGTGCCGGATAGCCGGGCAGGCCGGCCACGGCAGGCTCCGCGAAGGACTCGCCCTCGCTGATGAGATGGATCACTTGTTCGCGGCCGGCTTCGTCGACCCGGTAGGCTTTGATCAGTCCCTTCAGCACCACGTAGAAGCCGCTCACGGGATCGCCCTCGCGAAAGAGGATCTCCCCCTTTGCCAACTCTTTCCGTTCGGAGTAGCCCGCGATCTCCGTGAGGTCCGCTTCGGAGAGTCCGCTGAAGATCGAGCTCCGGCGGAGTTCCGAGGCCAGCGCGGCGATGCGGATCGAATCGGGTGAGGTCATGGAAAAAGAGCCGGTTTTTGATCCAGGTCAAAGGCCGCCGCAACACAGGATGGAGGCCAGCGGTCGGCGTGGCGATTGTGGCTGCGTATGGAAACGAACGACAAGCCGGGTTTGACGCAACGGACGATCGATGTGGTGAAGAGCACCGCGCCGGTCCTGCAGCAGAATGGGGAACTGCTCACGCGCCATTTCTACCAGCGGATGTTCCGCGAGAATCCGGAGGTGGCCCCGCTTTTCAACCGCTCCAATCAGGAGAGTGGCAACCAGCAGCGCGCGCTGGCCGGGGCGATCTGCGCCTTCGCCGCGAATGTCGACCAGCTGGAGGTTCTCGGTGCTGCGGTCGAGACGATCGCGCAGAAGCATGCCGCGCTCCGCATCCTGCCAGAGCACTATCCCATCGTGGGTGCCAACCTGCTCGCCTCGATCCGCGAGGTGCTCGGCGCTGCGGCGACGGATGAGATCATCGATGCCTGGGCGGAGGCGTATGGCTTCCTTGCGAATATCCTGATCGGCCGGGAAGGGCACATCTATCAGATCCAAGCTCGCACCGAGCATGGCTGGAATGGCTTCAAGTCCTTCCGCGTGGCGCGCAAGGTGCCGGAAAGCGAGGTGATCTGCTCCTTCTATCTGGTGCCTGCCGATGGAGGAAAGGTGCCGTCTTACAAGCCCGGCCAATACCTCACGGTCCGCGTGGCTGATGGTGAAGGGAGCACCACGATGCGGAACTACAGCCTCTCTTCCGCGCCGAGTCCGGATCACTTCCGGATCAGCGTGAAGGCCGAGCCAAAGGGAGCGGTTTCCGGGTTGCTGCACGGTTTGAAGGAGGGAGACGTGGTGGAGGTGGGTCCGCCATGCGGGGAGTTCTTCTTGGATCTCACGGAGCATCATGAGCGGCCCCTCGTTCTGCTCTCGGCCGGTGTCGGAATCACGCCGGTGCTGGCGATGCTGGAGTCGGTGCTCGCGGAGCAACCACAGCGGCAGGTCATTTTCATCCACGGTGCGCTCAATGGCCGCACGCATGCCTTCCGGCAGAAACTCCAGGAACTCGCCACCGGGCATCCGCAGCTCAAGCTGCATGTCCGCTATAGCGAGCCGGAAGAGAAAGACCGCGAGCGGCGCTGGCATGACAGCGAGGGCTTCATCGATGCCGAGCTGATCGAAAGCCTGATCCCGCGGCGCGATTGCGACTACTTCTTCTGCGGGCCCAAGCCCTTCATGTCGGGCATCTACCGCCAGCTTCTGGCATGGGGGATTCCCGGCTCGCAGGTGCATTTCGAGTTCTTCGGCCCTAAGCAGGAACTCGAAGCGGTGGCCTCTTGAGCCCGCCTCCAGGAAAAGAGAAACCCGGCACTGCAAAGCGCCGGGTTTTTCTTAGCGTCAGGAAACACACTCAAAGGCCGCCTATGAGGGACCGAGCGGCAAACGAAGGCAGAAGATCGACGAAAGGATGCCGATCGCCACCGGGATCAGCGTGGCGGAGTCGCCGCTGATCACCTTAGCAAAGTGGAAGAATTGATTGTGCTGCGGCGTGGGGAACAGGAGTCCCGGAACCGTCAGGAACAGGGCAACGGCAATCGCTGGAATGGCGGCGATCCCGATGAAGACCGCCGTCCGGCGGTTGAACTTGCCTTTCAACAACAGCCTCGGGCCGGTGATGAACCAATCGCGAAAGAATTCTCCTTCGCCGTGCCGCCTGCGATTCCCCTGCGTCTGACGCAGTTCTGAGGTGGCAGCGGCGACAGCGACCTCCTCGGGTTCGTGGTTGGCTGGATGGGACAGCATGAAGGTCTCATTACACGTGATCGCGTAGGTAGACAATCCAGAAGTCTGAAATTTTTTGAACGAATCCCGGTTTCAGGTGTCGTGAGTAGATGGAGATGCCTCCGGGGTAGTCTTCCAAGGAGCGGCTAGTGATTGAAAATGAACTCCTTGGAGTTTAGGAGCGCCCAGAAGACATCGCTCAGGATTTGCTGCTTTTCGTTCTCGTCCTTGCCCTCGTTTACCGCGGTCACAAGCTTGCCGAGCTCCTCGGCGGTGGGTTCGCGGTTCACTGTTTTTAGATAAAGATAACGGATAACCTCTTCCGGTGACTTCTTTTGTTCCAGCAGTGTCGGGACGACTTTGCCTTCCTGGATGCGGTTGTGGGTGGCGTCACCGTTCAGGAGGTGGAGGGCCTGCGAGAGGTTCGGCTCCATCTTCACCTCACAGGAGCAGACCGTCGCGCGGGTCGCCCGGCCGAAGGTGGTGAGGAAGTAGGTGGAGGTATTTCCATCCGCGATCTGGACGGCACGCGAGCCGAGTGGCAGGCCTTTGAACTTGTTCGGCGTCTGGGTCGCCTGAGAGATGCAGTCGAGCAGCACCTCCGCCCTCACGCGGCGGACGAGCGCGCGGGAGAAGTTCCGCTGGTCAGTCTCGTTCGTCTCATTTGTTGCGCTGGAGAGCTGGTAGGTGCGGGAGGTGCAGATGTCCCGGACCAGCTTCCGCAGATCGTAGTTGTATTCGACGAACTTCTGGGAAAGCGCAGCCAGCAGGGCAGGGTTCGAGGGCGGATTGGAAATGCGGACATCGTCCACCGGATCGGTGATGCCCACGCCGAAGAAGTGGGACCACACGATGTTCGAGACGTTGCGGGCGAACCAGGGATTGTCCGGCGAGGCAAGCCACTCCGCCACCGCTTCACGGCGCGATTGCTTGCCGAAGTTGTCCGGCGTGGCTGTGCCGAGGAAGCGCGACTTCACCGGCTGCTTCGTCACCAGGTGAGGAACCTCGCCGTCGCCGTCGAAGACCACGCGCTCGCGCGGGTCCTCCGCGTTCTTCCGCTTCACCTGCGCGAAGAACGAGGCGAAGCCATAGTAGTCATCCATCGTCCAGCGGTCGAAGGGATGGTTGTGGCACTGCGCGCACTGGATGCGGGTGCCCATGAAAACCTGGGCGACGTTCTCCGTGAGCTTCAGCGTGTCCTGCTCGATCTGGAAGAAGTTCGTGGCCGGGCTGGAGAAGGTGCCGCCCTCGGAAGAGAGAATCTCCTTCACGATCTGGTTGAAGGGCATGTTCCCTGCGATGCGGTCGCGCAGCCAGTTGTAGTAGCCCAGTGCCGCCTTGTAGGAGACCTGCTGCGGGCCGTTGTTGAAGGTACGGATCTGCAGGAGCTCCGCCCACTTCATCACCCACATCTCGGAGAACTCCTTGCGGGCGATCAGGTCATCGACCAAGGCCTCGCGCTTCTTCGGATCGGTGCTGGCGAGGAATTTCTCGCGCTCGGATGGCTCGGGCAAGCGGCCCACCACATCGATGAAGACGCGGCGGATATAGGTTTCATCGTCGCAGAGCGGCGCAGGGATGATGCGCAGCTTGTGCAGCTTCTCGTAGACGTGTTTGTCGATGTAGTTGAACTCCGGAAGCTCGGGCCTCGTGTAGTCGAGCTGCTTCGGAATCACGATCGACTGCGCGACTTCCGTGAAGACCATGTAGCGGCCTAACAGGAATGCCTCACCGCGGTTCTTCGAGACGGACATGCCGGTCCGGTGATCGATCGATACCGAATTGTCGTTGGAGGTGGAGAAGGAGGAAAGCGTGGTGACATCCCGGTCCGTCCCATCGGAGAAGGTCGCCTTGACGGTATAGGGCGTCTGCAGGTCTTCGCCCTTGAGCACCACCTGAGGTGGCTCGATGCTGATGCCGGTGGGCTTGGCGATTTCGCCTTGGTCATACTCGGCCCCGCTGCGGATCCACTCGACCAGGGCCTTGTAAGGAGCGCTGTCCTTTTCGAAGAGCTTGCCGCCGGTGTGAGGCACCGCACCGATCGCTTTTGTCACCAGTAGCGAGTCTTCGGGGATCGCGAGATTCACGCGGCGTCCGGGATTCTCGCGGGTCAGGCGGAAGTGATCTCCCTGAGGATCAAAGCCGAAGAGGGTGAGATGGAAGCCATCCTTACCGCGGGCCGAACCGTGGCAGGAGCCGGTATTGCACCCGGAGGAGGTCAGCACCGGCATCACGTCGAGCTGGAAGGAAATCGGGCGCGGCTTGGCAGCGTCCTTCACGGTCACCGGCACCTCGGTCTTCAGGCCGCGATACTCCAGCACGAGCGTCGTGCTGCCATCTTTCAAGGGCGTGAGGAGGGTTCCTTCGAGTTTCGCGATCGATGGATCCGCGACGCTCGCTTTCACCTGCCGGGAGATGTCCTGGGTGGCTGCGTCATTGAAGCGGGCGACCACAAGCACCTTGTGGAAATCCGCGGCAGTCTCGAGGTTCACCGCCTTCGGGAAGGCTTCGATCGAGCCGATGGCGGGATCCGGCTCGGCATTCCAATCCGGCAGCGCGGTCTTCGGCCGCGGGGCGAGCGTTACGCCCTCGGGCCATGGGGCACCTTCCTTGAGCCAAGTCTCCAGCGCGGCGATGTCTTGTGATTTGAGCGGGCCTCCCTTGGGCGGCATGAGCTCGTCATCGTCCTCGTCCAGCTTCACGCGGGTCAGGAGTTCGGACTTTTCGATCTGCTCCAGATGGATGGCCGGGCCGGTATCGCCTCCTTTGAGGAACGATTCCCGGGTTGTCAGCAGCAGTTCGCCCTTGGTTTTTTCCGGGCAGTGGCAGGAAAGGCACTTGGTTTCCAAGACCTTCCGTGCGGCCTCGAAGGAGGCGGTGTCTGCTCCGAAACCCGTGGAGAGCAGCAGGCTGCCGGCGGAAACGACGGCGAGTCGGCTGGTGAGGAGTCCTTGGGCGGGGAAGGCGGCGTCGGGGCGCATGAAACGATTACGGCGCACTCATGAAACGCATTTCATTCGTTTCTTATCCACTTCCGTGAATGACCCGGGTTTCGGCCGGTGGCTAGATTTGCCGCATTTCTTTCTTCGCCACCCGGTAGCCGAGCAGGAAAGCCCCGGCCGCGATCACCAAGCCGCCGATAAGGATGGCTGGCTTCTGGTGCCTGACCCATGCCGGCTCATCCGGCCGCTTTTCGGACCAGCTGTTCCAATCGTCCGGATCATTGCCGATGGTGGCAGAGACGCCGTCGGCTCCACAGCTATACAGACCGAAGCCATGCTCGAATCCGTCCCCGATCAGGTAATGGATAGGCCGGTCCCAAGAATCCCGGGGAACTTCCTTCAGAATCTGTGCCCAAGGTTTATCCGGCGGCAGGGATGGTGGCCTCTCGAGGAGGGCCCGTAGTCCGAAATCAGCCGGGGGCAGCTCGCCCGTCTTGATTTGATAGGTCCGGACGGCAGAGTCGATCGCGTGGATGCTGGACAGGGTGCGATTGGAGTTTGCCACTGCCTTACTACAGCCGCCGCCGACGAGTCCGCCGAGAATCACGAGTAGCGTGTGGTGACGCGGCAGGAGCATGTTTCTTTAAAGTCCCGGCAGACGGGATTTGTTTGTCTGCGCTTGACGATAGCTCGCCCGCGCTACCTCTCCGCCACCGCCGTCTTCGAAAGCGAATCGTGCCAAGCCCGGTTGCCGTTGGTGAAGAAGGCGGCGAAGAAACCGAGGAAGCAGGGGATCGCCGAGAGGAACTTCGCGGCGTTGCGGCTCGAGACTTGTTTCAGATTCAAGCTGTGGTTGTCGCGGTCGAGGCCGCGCACGCGGATGCCCATGATCACTTTCCCATACGTGCCGCGCCAAGGGGAGAGTTCCGCGAGTGCGCAATAGAATACCCAGAGCGTGAAGGCGCTTGCAGCGATCACCAGGTGAACCACCGCGGCCGGATGTTTCGGGGTAGAGCCGAGCGATCCACTTTCAAACGGGTTGATCCCGAAGAATTTGGTCGAAGCGAAGTAGAGCAGCAGGAAGATCGGCAGGACATCGATCATGTAAGCCATGACCCGCTTGAATCCGTTGGCGGGCCGATAAGTCAGGTAAAGCATCCGGAAGAGATTTTACATGATAATCGGGCGCGGGGAGTCAATCGAAAGCCTTGTCCTGCGCCGGGGCAATTGCGGTGGTCCGAGGGGGAGGCGGGGCTTGTCAGGGGTGGGCGGGATGACAGAGGGTGCGGGCAACTTTCCCCGTTCAAACGGGTTTGCCCGCGAGCTCATTAAAAGATGAAGTTCACCCTTTTTTCCCTACTTGTGGCCTTGGCCGCGCCGCTCATGGCCGCGGAGAAGCCGAATATCGTGGTCGTCCTGATCGATGACATGGGGTGGGGGGACTTCTCTTGCTTCGGGAACAAGGAGGCGAAGACGCCGAATATCGATCGCCTTGCGGAGGAAGGCATTCGCTTCCGGCAGTTCTATGTGAATTCGCCGATCTGCTCGCCTTCACGCTGTGCGCTGACCACGGGTCAGTACCCGCAGCGGTGGAAGATCACTTCTTTCTTGGAGAACCGTGCTGCGAACCGAAGACGCGGAATGGCCCAGTGGCTCGATCCGGAAGCGCCGACGCTCGCGCGCTTTCTGAAGTCCGCAGGGTATGCGACCGGGCACTTCGGCAAGTGGCATCTCGGCGGCCAGCGCGATGTGGACGATGCCCCGCCGATCACGCGCTATGGATTTGATCAGAGCCTGACGAACTTCGAAGGCATGGGCCCGAAGCTGCTGCCTCTCACGCTCAAGCCCGGCGATGAGAAGCCGGGAAGGATCTGGCAAGATGCGGAGCGTCTCGGCGGGCCGGTGACCTGGATGCAGCGCTCCGCGATCACTACCGGGTTCATCGATGCGGCGATCCCTTTCATCGATGCGGCGGCGAAGGATGAGAAGCCCTTCTTTGTCAATCTCTGGCCGGATGACGTCCACTCGCCTTTCTGGCCGCCGGTGGACAAGTGGGCGAAGGGTAAGCGCGGGATGTATCTCTCCGTTTTGCAGGAGGCGGACCGCCAGTTGGGCAAGCTCTTCAATCACATCCGTGATACCCCGGCGCTTCGTGATAATACGATCGTGCTGGTCTTCTCCGACAATGGACCGGAACCGGGCGCGGGCTCGGCAGGGCCTTTCCGCGGGGCAAAGGGAACCCTTCGCGAAGGTGGGGTACGCTCGCCCTTGATCGCCTGGGGACCGGGATTGATCGATGGCGCCAAGAAGGGGGCCATGAATGAGACCTCGGTTTTCGCAGCCTTCGATCTCGCGCCTTCGCTTTTGAAAATCGCCGGAACGGAAGCTCCTGCAGGCACGAACTTCGATGGCGAGGACATGTCCGCTACTATCCTCGGGAAGTCGGAGGCATCACGCAAAGCTGCGATCTTCTGGCGTCGTCCGCCGGACCGGAAGTTCACCGGCGAAGGAAAGAAGATCGTTCAGCCGGATCTCGCCGTGCGGGATGGAAAGTGGAAGCTGACCTGCGACTATGACGGCTCGAAGGCGAAGCTCTTTGATCTGAGCGCGGATGTTCGTGAGGAGAAGAATCTGGCCGGGGAGAATGCCGAGGTCGTGGAGCGCTTGAAGAAAGCAGTCATCGCTTGGCATGAAGCGATGCCAGCGGACAAGGGCGCGGAGTTGGGGAAGTGAGTAGGGATCGCCCCGCTCCGTAGATACCTGGGCCAACCGCTCGGAGGATGGTTCACTTCTTCTGGCGCAGCTGCTCCAGGCGGGAGAGTGGCTTCTCCGCCGGCGGTGCAGCAGGCGTCTCTGCCTGTGCCATCGGCTGGGCCGGTGGTGGCGGGGCATTCTCCGCGGGCTTGTCGATGCGGAGGGTTCCGCCTTGTCCCACCTGATGAAGAATCATCTGGCCCTTCTCCGGCACATTCACCCGGCAGAAGAGAGCGGTGTGCTTGCCCACGGCGGCATCGCCCGCGATCTCGACGGGGAAGTGAATCTCCGCCTGACCGTGTGCGAATTCCACCGGTGCTGCCTTGGCGCCATGAGGCAGGCCGAAAAGTTCGGCGGTGGCATTGCCCTCGAACTTCCCGGGATAGTCCAGTTTGCAGATCATGGTCGTGGCCTTGCCCTGTTCGGTGGCGGCCATGTCCATGGTCATGCTGAGATAAGGGTCCGCGATTTTCAGCGTCGCGAGGCTGGTGGAAACCAGCACGGGGCCTTGCGGGGTGTTCGCCTCGCCGAGGACGCACACCTGCCATTCGCCGACGGCAGCGTCACCGTTCGCGTTGATTTCGTAGAGAGCCTCGTTCTGATCGCCGTTCATCGTCACGGTGGCCGGTGAGCCGATGCCCGGGGGATTCCACATGAAGCGCAGGTTGATGGCCTCCTTGTAGCCTTCCTTGCGCTCGGCGCGCACCTTCAGCTGCATCGTGCCGTTCTTCACGATCGGCACCACCGGCGCTTCGAGCTCCAGCTTGTAGGGGGCTTCATCGATCACCGCTACCGGCACGCGATCACTATCAAAGGAATGATAAGGTCCTTGGTTGTTGATCTCGATGTGATGGATCGTATCCCGCAGGCCACCGGTCATCGGGGGCGCATCGCCGGCGGACTTCACGTTGAAGCGATAGAGCGAACCGGCCACGGGGGCGTCCGCCGCGGCTTCGAAGACCACGGGCGCGGCATTCACGGAGCGATGGACCAAGGGTGCCTTGATCGTGACTCCGGCGGGCAGGCTTTCCGCCTCGAAGTTCAGGTCGCAGCCGATCTGCGCGCGGGCAACGTTGACCATCGCGGCGTAGCGGTTGCCGCGAGGGACCACGATCATCTTCCACTTTTGGGAATTGTCGCGTTCCACCACGGGCAGCGATGCCGCGATGGCCGCGTCACGTCGCAGGATTTCCAAACGGTAGGTAAAGTCCGGGCCGCCCCGATGGAGTTGGTCACGGACGACGGCGAAATACTGTCCGTCCTCGGGCGCGGTCCACTGCAGCACCGGATCGGGACCGCCTTGGTCATCGTTGTTGGCGATGTTCTTCCCGTTCGAATCACGGATCGAAAGAATGGCATCCAGCGGAGAGCGGAGTTCGCGGGCCACCACGTTCAGCGTGAGGTTTTCGCCCTTCTTTGCGGTGAAGGAATAGGAGTCCGTGTCCCTTTCGACGCCAATGATGCCGTTTCCAATGCAGGGGACCTCGGTGAGCTTGGTGGCTTGCTTCGTGGTGTTGTTGGGCTCTGCTTCGCTGGTGGCGGTCAGCCCTGAGATCCGGATCCAGTGTGGTGAAGGCGCGAACAGGCCATCGCGTGATGGGAATAGCGGGAAACGTCCGTTCGCATCCGCGGGGATGGTCACGGTCTCGGTGAAATCGCCGGCAGGATCGCCGACAAACTTGAACTCTACCGTTTCTCCCGGCTTTGCCCCTGTGGGGAAGACCGCCTTTGGCCGCGGGAAAGTCCCGATGTTGACGCGGTATTCGCAGGCATCGTTGCCCTCGTAAGCGGCTTCACGAACCAGGATCTTGTAGTCGCCATCCTCAGGGATGATCACGGAAACAAACGCGTCGTTTCTCAGCAGGGGGGCATCGTCGCAGGAAGCGATCTCGAAGCCTTTCGGGTCCACGATTGCCACATAGGCATCAAACATCGTCCGGCCGAGCCGCATGGCTTCCACCTCGGCGGTGAAACGTTGGCCCTTCTTCAAACTACACACATAGTAGTCCGGGTCTTCCTGTTTCGCCACGCCTTGGATGGTCGTGTTCAGCTCGATTTTTTGGGCGGTGTCGGGCGTGTCGTTCGGATCGACCTCATTCACCACCGGGAACTGGCCGACGAAGAAGGAGCGCAGGTAGCTTACTCCTCCCGAAGTCCGAACGCGCAGCTGGTGTTCGCCCAAGGGGGCATCCGGCTTGATGAAGATCTTGGCGGAAGCGTGCTTGTCATTCTCCACCGCGAAGGACCGGACCTCGATGCCCGGTTCGTAGGCAAGAACCTCCTGGATGCCATCGAGCCGCTCCCCGTAGAAATGCATGTCCAGCTCCACGCCGCGCTGGCCGCCACGGGGCTCGATCAGATTGAGCGTCGGGGTAAAGCCTGCGAAAGCCGTGCCTGTCGCCAAGGCAAACAGGGGCAGTAAGGTGGAGCGAGGATTCATCTCGGGCGGAGTCGGCGTTGAGAGCGTAGCGGCTTTCTAGGCCTTCTTGGCCAAGAGCGCGTCCAGCACCTGGCCGCCATCCACGATCTCGATCGGGCGACCGCCGGGAGCCATGAGCTCCTTGTCGCTGGTGATGCCGATCTGGTTGTAGATGGTGGTGGAGAGGTCTTCCACGGTCACGCCATCGGTATCCACACCGCCGCCAAGGGCATCGGAGGAACCGTGGACGTAGCCTTGCTTGAAGCCGCCACCGGCCATCACCACGGAGAAGACGCTCGGCCAGTGGTCGCGACCGCCGGTAGGATTGATCTTCGGCGTGCGGCCGAACTCGGTGGTCACCATGACCAAGGTGGAATCCAGCATGCCGCGGCGATCCAGATCGCGGATCAAGGTGGCGATAGCCTTGTCCACGGAGGGCATCTGGCCTTCGAAGGCACCCTTGATATTGTCGTGGTGATCCCAGCCACCAACGGTGAGCGAAACGAAGCGGGTACCTGCCTCGATGAGGCGGCGCGCCAGCAGCATGCGCTGCCCGGCTTCGTTGCGACCGTATTCGTCCTTCAAGGCATCCGGTTCCGCTTTCAGGTTGAAAGCTTCGCGGGCCTTTTCGGAGGAGATCAGCTTGTAAGCATGCTGATAGAAGGCATCCATCGCGTCGATGGCGTCGGATTTCTCCAAGGCACGGAAATGGGAATCGACCGTCTCCAGCAATGAGCGGCGGCGGGAGAAGCGGAATTCGTCGCAGCCATTCGGAAGGTTCAGATCGCGGACTTGGAAGTTGCCATTTGCGGGATCGGAACCGAGGGCGAAGGGGCCGTAGGCGGAGGAGAGGTAGCCGGAGCCTGCGAATTCATTCGGCACCGAGGGGACACAGACGTAGGGCGGCAAGTTGTTCTTCGAGCCCATTTCGTGCGAGATCACCGAGCCGTAGGAGGGATACTCAAGGGCAGGGGAGGGGCGGTAGCCGGTGAACATGTTGTGCGTGCCGCGTTCGTGGGCGGCCTCGCCGTGGGACATCGACCGGATGATGGTCATCTTGTCCGCCATCTGCGCGAGTTCCGGGAGCCGCTCTCCGAACTGGACGCCGGGGATCTTGGTGTTGATCGCGCCGAAGGGGCCGCGGTACTCCGCCGGGGCGTAGGGCTTCGGGTCGAAGGACTCCTGATGGGCGATGCCGCCCGGAAGGAAAATGTGGATGATCCCTTGGGCCACACCTTCGCGCAGCTCGTAGAATTTCTGCGCCGCTTGGGCTTTCTGTGAGAAGAACTGCGGCAATGTAAGCCCCAGTCCGCCCAAAAGGCCGACATGGAGGAACTCGCGGCGGGAAGAGTAGCGATCGAGCGGATTTCCGGGGCAGATCGGTTTCATGGGCGGAATCGGGTTATCAAAGACGCCTTACGCCGGAATGAGTGAGCTTTATTTCATGCTGACGAAACGAAATCGGAATAAAACTGAGGGATTGGCGAAGGCCTAACCTTGTTGCATCCTGCTGGCATGCAGCCCCCCGACATCCGAGCACTCGAGGTTTTCAGCCTCATCGGGAGCGGAGCCTGCGGGAAAGTTTATCGTGCCCGCGACTCCGCCGGCCGGGCCTTGGCGGTGAAGGTTTTCGACCCCGCAGCGGTGAATCCCGCCCTCTTGGAGGAGGCCGTGGCCCGCTTGGAAGAAGCGCCCTGGCCAAAAAACGCCGTCGAAGAATACTCCGCGGACTACCGGGGGAAGCAGATCTTGCGGGTCTCGAGATTGCACGCGGATGAGAAAGGCGGGGTGTGGACGCCGCGGTCGCTGCAACACCGGCTCGACCGCTTTCCCGGCGAACGATCCTGGCCGGTGGTGCTGGAAATCCTGACCGCCCTCTCCGATCTCCATGACCGCCGGGTGGCGCACGGCAATCTCAAGCCGGGGAATGTTTTTTTCGACGAATCCGATCGTGTCCGCCTGACCGACTGGGCCTTGGGGAACATGCCCGGGATCGGCTCGCTCGATTATACCGATGCGGTTCTCTATCAGCCTCCGGATCAGCTCCGCGAACCGGAGGGCTATTTGCGGGAGAAGGGGTATCGCTGGGATGTTTTTGCGTTCAGCGTGCTGGCATTCCGGCTTCTTACCGGGGCTTTCCCGCGCTGCACGGCGACCTTTGACCAAGTGGCACCGGAGCCGGGGAAAACCCGCCGCGAGGGGATCGCCGCCAATCTCAGGCGCATCGCGAAATCCGTCGAAGCGCAGCCGGACGTGACTTGGCCGGATACGCCGGCGACGCCCTTGGAGAAAGCTTATCGCGGGATTCTGGATCGCTGCCTTTCGCTGGATTCGAATTCCCGGCCCGCCAATGCCGGCGAGGTGCTGCAGTTGTTCCATGCCGCTGACAAGGAGCAGGCGGGCGAGCAGCAGCGCGATGCGATCCTCGATCAGCAGAGGCGAGCGAGGCGGAGTGCTTGGCGCGCCAACGTTGCCGCGGGTGTCCTCACGGGCTGTGTCGTCGTCCTCTCCCTGCTGTGGCAGATGAAGAAGTCCGCGGTGACTTCCGAGGAAGAAGGGCGCAAGGCTGACGTCCAGCAACTGCAGGCAGCTTTCGACGCCTCGGAGGCCGAGAAGGCCTCACTGAAGCAAGCCGGAGAAGAGGAGCGCAAGACACTCCAATACGACAAGGACATGTGGCTTGCCCGGCTGGAGGCGTCCCGGAGCGTGGGGGATCATCTCTTCGCGTGGGCGATGGAGAAGGGCAACCGCCACCTGCCGCCACTGGATGGGCGCGAACTGCGCCTTGAGCGATTGGAGAGCTACTTCGAGGATTTCATTGCCCGCACCGCGGAACTTCCCACGCTCAAGGAAGAGCGGGCGCGTGCCAAGCTGCAACTTGCCGAGATCACCTTGGCGAAGGGAGATCCGAAGGAAGCGGCGCAGCGGCTTGAAGAAGCGCTTCTGTCTGCGGGTGATCTCCCATCCGGTCCGGACCTCGACTTGCGTCTGGCCACGGATCGTCTGCTGATGGCCCTGCTGCTTCAGGAGCGGAATGACAAGGGGGCGGGTGACGCTTTCCGTACCGCGCGCAAGGCGTTGGAGGCCGTGCCGCAGGCGGAGGTCGATGCCGATCGCTTGCAAGAACTGCTCGCGGTGCTGGGCTACCATGAATCCCGGCTGCTGGCGATCGAGGGCAAGGATACCGAGGCTTTCGAAAAACTCAGTCATTCCACCGAAGTGTTGAACCGTTTGGTCCTACAGAGGCCTGATACGGCGGTGCTGAGATCGGAGCTCGCGGAGTGTTATCTTTCCTCCGCCACCATCCTCGATGGCATCGGCGAAATGGGCAGCGCCCGCGAAGCGCGAGCCCAAGCTTCAGAAGAGATCCTGGAGCTGCTGAAGAAGGATCCGGGTAACCTCGAACTCCGGCTCGACCTTGCCGGGTGCTACGGAGCGATGGCCGAGTCGGCCGCTCTTTCCGGAGATGTTTCCTCGACCGAAGCGATGTCGAAGGCCGCGGGGAAGCTGCTGGAAGAATACATGGGCCAAAGGCCGGATAGCGCCGAGGCTCGCTCGCGGCTGGCGGCTGTCCGGAGCCTGATGGCCGGAGTGGTCAGGGATCGCGGAGATGCGGTGGAGTCCCTGCGCCTGATCAATGAGGGCATCCTGCTGGTGGAGGGCGTGGCGGTGGGTGAATCTGCGGATCCCGTGGCGAAGTACCGGCTCGCGCTGCTGCTTTGGGAGAAGGGTCGGCTTCTGGGGATCGAGCGCAAGCTGGTGGAAGAGGTCGACGTGGAGACCCGCTCCGCCGACATGTTGCGCAAGCTCCTGAATAGCGACTATGGCTTGGTCCGCGGGGAGCAGATCCGTCGTTCTCTCGGTTGTGTCCTCGGCGATTTGGGGCACGCGGCGCAGCGCATGGAGAATCACGAGCTGGCGCGCGCTGCCTACGGTGAAGCGGTGAGCGTGTGGTCGATCCTCGCGAAAGAACGCCCGCAGAATGAGGAATACACCGAAGGGCTAGCCTGGAGCCAGCAGCGCCTGAAAGAGCTGTGACTTGAGGCTTGATGCTCCGCTCCCGCTGGGGCTCGCTCGCGTCTGTGTCCAAGGTCGACCAGCAAGTGCTGAAAGATGTCTCGCGTTCATTTTACGTGAGCCTCCGGCTATTGCCCGCGCCGATGCGCCCGGCGACCAGCACCGGCTACCTGCTTGCCCGTGCCAGCGATACCATCGCCGACACCGCAGGGATACCCGTGGACGATCGGCTGGACCTGCTGGATGCCTTTTCAGCAGAGCTAGCGGGGAAGGAGAGCAACCGCCGGCGTGAGCAGATGAAGAAATTCATCGCCCGCCAGACGAACGAGAGCGAGCGGGTGTTGCTTGAGCGGCTCGATGAGTGTCTCAATCTTCTCCATGGCTTGGACGAGCTCCAGGCCGATGCCGTGCGCAATGTGGTGACCACCATCATCAGCGGCCAGCGGCTGGATCTCGTGCGCTTCGATGAGGCAGGGAGGGGAAACCCGAAGGCTCTCCGGAACGAGGAGGAGCTGGAAGACTACTGCTACCGTGTGGCGGGATGCGTCGGGGCTTTCTGGACGCGCATCGGATTGCTGACGCTTGGGTCGAGGTTTTCGGAATCGGCTCCGGAGGATCTCGATGACCTCGGCGTGCGTTATGGAATGGGACTCCAACTGGTGAACATCCTCCGTGATTTGCCCGAAGACCTCGCCAATGGCCGCTGTTATTTACCCGTGGCCGATTCTTTCGATTCGGCAGCGCTCGCTGCCGCACATGGGGAGTGGCTGAAGCATGCCGCGGTATGGCTCGAGTCCGGACGTCGCTATGCATCCCGCCTCAAGCTCCTGCGGCTGCGGGCAGCATCGGTCCTTCCAGCTTTGATCGGTGATGACACGCTGGCCTTGCTTGAGGCACAAAAAGGAGTGCCGCTTGGCAAAGTGAAAGTCCCCCGCTCTGCAGTCCGGAAGGCCCTGTGGAGGGCCCTCTGGTGGCCAGCGGGAAGGGTGCCGAATCGCTAGCACGCAACGTACAAAAAAGGGGCGACCGGATTGCGGCCGCCCCTGTGTCAGGATTCCGGGGATCTGTGTTAGACCTCGTCTTGGCTGAGCCAGCGGAAGTTGGTCACCACGAAGCGGCGGCCAAATTGCTCGTTGGCATTCGAAAGGCTGCCTGCCGGAGTGTTCGATTCATTGCTGGGATCCACGAATTCCGGAGTCCGCTGCACTACGGCCTCGCACCAGGCACGGCCCACGACCTTGCCATCCGGATCAAGCGCCTCGCCATAGCCGCGGATCCGGAAGGTATCCGAGCGGACCGAAACGACGGATCCTACCTGCGAGAGAATGTCGCCCTGTGTCAGGTAGCCGGGAGCTCCGGTAGCGCTCATGCCCATCATGGCTTCCGGGAAGGCATAGTTGTCTGGGGCCACATCGGTCGCGGAGATGATGCGGGAATCCTGGCTATACATGCCATTGATGGAGCCGGTTTCGTCGATGGCGCGCTGGAGAAGGCCCTCCAAGGCTTTTTCCCGGTCGCTGCCCGGACGGCGATTCACAAACTCCGCAAGGGACAGGAAGGGGCCGTTTTCCCGGATTTCCTGGACGACATGTTGGGCGAGTTCCTGGATTTGTTCCGCAGTGAGCGTGCGCATGCCGGTCCAGCGGGCGTGGCGTGCCTGGAGGGGATTCGCGTTGTCGACCGATGGACCGGTGGCACGCCGCATGCGGCTGAAGGGGAAGGATGCTCCCTTCACGGTGCCCGAACTAGACTGACTGGCTCCGTCGGCCAAGGTGACATAGTCCACGGTCTCCTGGTTCATCGATCCCAGCAGGGCGGCCCAAGCATTGACCGAAAGCGAGTTCACGTTGAAGGCTCCATCGATCATCAGGTGAGCCGCACTCTTCGTGTAGCCTTGGTCGTCGGTTACCGCCGCCACGGTTTCCTCAGGGGACATGTTGCCGGCCGGAACCATCCGCGTGTTCAGCAGCGGCTTGCTGTCCTTGAAGAAGGACTCCGCCACGGAACTCAAGGATTTCGAACTCATCAGCGGGCCGCCGTAGGGTGCCAGAGTGGAGAAGAAGTATCCGTCCCACAGGGCGTTGTTGGCGAGCCATGCATGGTCGAGCAGGCGATACTCCTTGGTGCTGGCGGCCGCTACGGCAGACGAACTGATCATCGGCGTGGCGAAGGATTCGCCCACCGTATAAGCGGCACCAGGCAGGAAGCCCTGGTTGCACAGCTGCGCGTGGCGAAGCTGGGCCAAGCTTTGCAGGGGCATCAGGGGCACTTCATACTGGGGGGCGACGCGGGTGCCATTGGCTTCGCTGTGACCGGTGAAGAACTTGCCACGGTTCTGACCGTCGCAAGGGAACTTGTAGCTGGGAGCCAAGCGTTTGATCAGAGCCTCGAAGGGATGAACCCCCATGCTTTCCTTGGTGAGGTCGATGCCGGTGAGGGCGGATGCCTGGCCTCCTTGCACCCAAGGCTTGCCCGGGGAATCCGATTCCAAGGTGGTCTTGGCGTAGAAGCTGAACTGGGCGAAGGCCTTGGCGCGGGCGAAGTCCTTCAACTTGGTCGAAGGGGACTCATACATCTCGCTGCCCAGGTAGGGCCGTTCCAGCCGGGCCTCGCCATTCGGGAAGGAATGGGAGGGATCGCGGCTCATCGCCGTGCGCAAGCGGGTGGCATCCCCATAGTCGAGGTCCAGCGTGCCCGAGCGGATCTTCTGCGAGCCTCTCATGAGGTTCAGCTCGATCGACAGGCGGTTGTTCGACACGGTCGAAGGCAGGGGGCCGAAGCCAACGTCGATGGAGTCGGCAAGCGACAAGGGGAAGATGCCGCGGCCATCATCGGCGGGAGCGCGGATCACCTGTGGCGTCAGCCAGTCCACCCAGAAGCCAACGCCTTGCGAAGGATAGCCGGGTGCGAGCGGGATGCTCACGGTCTTGGTATCGGTATAGTCGAAGAAGGAGTCCTGATTGGCTGCCCATGACCAGTTGCCATCAACGGATTCGCCGAAGACCTTGTTTTCGCCCGGCTGCAGCGTGACCTGGCCGCCCGCTCCGCTGTAGGAGTTGCGGAGATTGATGCCGAAGGCCTTTGCCACGGACGAGTTCGTCTCGTGACCCACGTAAAGCTGGTTCATGTGAGCCATCGTGGTGGTTTGGGGCTGGCCGTTGCGGTAGAAACGGAAGCCGATCGGCAGGTCCTTGAAGTCGATCCGGAGCTGATCGAAGCTGAGCGGCACGTTGTACGGGTTGTACAAGGTCACGATCGGAGAATAGATCATGTAGACCATGTAGTTGTCCCCGGCCGTCGAGGTATTGCCATCGACACCACCTGCCCAAGGTCCGTGGGCATCCTTGGCCACCATCGAGAATTGCATCTGCACCTTCGCCACCACCGGCATCAGCAGAAGACCTTTGGGGGCAACCGGACTGGCCTTGTAGGTGCGGGAGCGGGCGTCGTATTTCACCGGATTGTAGCCGGTCGGGACGTTGGCCTTGAGGGTAGGATTCGCCCCGGTGAGATTGCGGTATTGGTTGGCGTAGTCGAAGGCCTGGGTCCAATACGGATTGGGGACATCATTGATTACCGACTCGTCGTCGTAGATACGCTGCGAGGAATATTCCGAGGGAAGGGAGCCATTGCCGAAGAGCAGGCTGAGGTCCTTCTTCAAGCCGCCGCGTGCAGCATCTGTCGCCAAGCCCTGGTGGACGGTGGTGACCTCATGCTGGTACTTCTTCAGTTCCGGCATCTTGTCGATCAGCGCGGAAGTGGGGATCGTGTAGAGCTTCCTTTGGTCGGAGCCATCGTACCAGTCGAAGCCATCGAAGCCTTGGATCGCCTCCATACCGAAGCGGGCAGGGGAACCCATCGCGGCTTGGCGCGTCGCGTTGCCGAAGTCCTGCTCCTGGCGGACGATGTCCACCTTGGCTTTCGTGCCTTCATCCATGACGGTCCAAGCGTAGCGACCGTCGATGCCATTGCCGGAGGCGGGGGCTTCCACCTTCGGGGCGCGCACCCATTCCTGTTCGTGCGCTTCTTTGCCGAGGGAGCCTTCTCCTAACAGGATCGTGCCACCTTCGACATCCGGAAGCTGTTCCACGTTACCGATTTTCCCTTCGGCACCGGAGACGAGGTAGCTGACGAAATTGCCGTCTTTGTCAGTGGCGGGACGGTCGGCGGTGGGCAGCACGCCTTTCCATACGCCAGTTAGACCCTTCGGAGCTGCTTCTTCCGCCAACTGGGCGGGTGCGGTGATCCGCTGGTCGGGACCAGCGCTTTTCTGCAACTGTCCGATAGCCAGGGAAAGGGCCATCCGGGCATTGCTGCGTGCCACCTGCATGGCCTCGCTTTGACCCGATCCTCTCAACGAAACGGACGAGAGGGTAAGTAGGCCAACTGCGAGCACGGTGAGGAGCACCATGAGCGAGAGGGAAATCACCAGCGCAAAGCCTCGCCGACCTTTTCGAAGGCGAAATGCACGTGCGCGCATGTTTTCCGGGAATGAATTGGGTTTCATGACGGTAAGAACACATAGTCACGATTTTGGTGAACTGTAAATACATAATGTATCCACCCACTCAAAAGGGGTAGGTGACCCTCCCCTTTTGGGGAGAAAAACGACATAACCCGTTAGAGGGATGCCGAGGCATGCTTATTGCATGCAATAAGCTGTATAACAGAAGGCTTGATCAGTTTCAAGCCCCCAAAGTGCCGCTTTTGCTTGCAGCTACCAGCGTCCAATGACCGCCGCAGGGACGACAAGTGACACTTCGCCGCGCTTTACGTCCTTCTTTCCGACGTTGGCTCCGGGGACATCCGCAATGAGGCATGGGGATGATTTCGCCTCTGCGGCCAAGACGGCACGATCTGCCATTTTAAGCACTCCGTCACAGTGCTTCCCCCCCCAAGGGTCAATATAGGAGATCCGGATGCCCGTTTCCCCCTTTGCGAGCTTCGCGGACACTCCTGTCACAGTGACGAAGTGGCCTTGCACCGGAGTCCAAACGCCCTGTCTCAGCACGAAGCGTTTCAGGCTGAGGACCGGTGGGAATCCTCTTGTTAGAGAACGATTGAGATGCTCATGGGTCCGTTTTAGCAGGTGCTGCTGCTGCTCGCCCTTGCGCCGGAACAGGTCATCGATTGCGAGGGTGGGGAGGTAGAGGGAGCGGTTCATCTCGTTTGCCGCCACCACGAGATCCTCCACGTTGATGCCGCCATTGTTCCAGCGCATGCGTCCCTTCAGGGTCGCAGAAGGCCGCAGTCCGTGGCGTTTGATCCATTGGGTCAGTTGCTCCTTGTCGTTGTTGCCGGGCAGGGATCTGGCGGCCGCCTGCCAGCTTTCATTGCCGAAGCGGAAGGAGGCAAGCAGCGCCGCCGGCCCGCAGGCATTGCCGGAGATGGCCAATTGATTGACCGGAGCAGCGCCGGGATTGGGAGCTTCGCGGAATTCCGCGGCTCCACAAGAACCGGCTAGCGCGATCAGAAGAACCTTAATTCGACGCAGGTGCGGCATACGCATCGGAGCGCCGGTTGTTAGAAGGCTTGATGTCGCTCGCGCTGGGGAGCGTGACCTGGGATTGGACGGTCGCGCCGTTTGACGGGATATTGAAGGGAAGGGTGAAGGTGGCGATGTCGCCAGGCTTCAGCGAGGTGATGGTCATGGTGCGGGTCCCGCCACTGGAAGTCGTGACTTCCAGCGGGGCATTGTAGATGACATCGGTTCCCCGGTTCTGGACCGTTACTTGCAATTGGTTCTGTCCGTTACCGTTGGTGCTGACGTAATTCGAGGCGAGCGCCACGTCACCGACGCCGCTGCTGCCCGCGCGCAAAACCCGGCCGAAGTCCACGGATCCGCCACCATAAAAGCTGTCGACTCCGGGGGCACCTGCCTCGTTGAGATTATTGGCAACGTTATCGTAGGCCTTCGCGGCGGTGATCTTCTGCCCTCCGCTCGACATGGCGGCGGCGAGCACCCCGGCACCGATTGGCGAGCTTGCGGACGTGCCCGTAAAATAGACGCTTTTCCCTCCGACCCATGCGGTCACCAAGTCGAGGCCCGGTGCGACCAAGGTGACATTCCCGGAGTTCGAGAAATCCAGATGGGTGCCGTTCGCATCCACTGCCCCCACGGCAACCACTCCTTGGTATCCGGCGGGATAGGCTACCTGCTCATACCCCTCGTTGCCGGTCGAGGCGAAGATCTTGATGCCCGCTGCTTGAGCCTGTTCCACCGCCATGCGAAGCAGGGTGGAATTGCCGTAGGAGGCCATCGAGATATTGATGATGTCCACCCCGGCGGCAGTTGCCGCATCGACGCCTTGGGCGAGGAGAAAGCTATTGGATTGCCCCTCGTCATTGGCGATCCGGAAAGAGAAGAGATCGGTCCCGGGAGCGATCTGGCGAATCAGGTCAGTTACCGCGGTGCCGTGGCCGTTCTGGGCAGATGGGTCGGAAGGCAGGTCCACCAGATTGAAGCCTTGGACGCCGGCCAGTGTGGAGCCCGTGTCCAGAACCGCGACCTTCACCCCGGACCCGTAGGTGGAATTGTCACCCGTGATCCCGAGCCAGCCTAGCAGGGAGGTACCGAAACCCACCGCTCCGTCCTGAATGCCATCCGTTTTCGGGGTGGGCAGCGTGACCGGATAGATGAAACCGGTCTCCTCCGTCCCATCGAGCAAGGAAGCGAGTTCGTCCGCGGAAAGGAAACCGACATGGAGGGCATTCAGCCGGTCGATCTGGCCGAGGACGGCAATTCCCTTGCCCTTGGCCCTCTCGAGGAATGCCTCCAGCGCCGCGCGATCGGAGAACATCAGCGAGCGCTGGTTCTGGAAGGCTCCTGCGGCCTCCGCCTCGGAATCCTTCACCAAGCCGGCTTTGCGCTCGGTGAGTTTACTGTCCTTTAAGCCCGAACCCTGCGGAGGAAGATATTTTGGTGCCTTTGGCTTCGAAGCGAGAGGTTCCGTCCTGGATTCCCAGGAATTCCGGGTCAGCCACCAGCCTGCCAGTCCTCCTCCAAGGATCACCAGAATGACGAAAGTGCGCTGAGTTCCGCGGGTCATGCTTCCAAATAAACCCGCGGAGCGCCTAGCGGTAGCGGAAATTTGTCAGGGCTTCTCCGGGATCACCACGGGAGGGGCGTCCTCGTAGAGGTTCACCATCGGTTGCTTCGAGGTGGGATCGAGATAGGCGATCGCGATGTCGCGCTTCCCGTCGACCGAGCGCCAGCGGGAATTGTAGAAAACCGTGAACTCCTTTGGCTTGGCCTCATAGAGGACCTTGGCGTCGAACTGATTGAGGTGGTTCACCTTGCGGACCTGCTCGATAATCGCGGTCTTACCGGGGGCGACCACGATGCCCTTGGCCTCAGAGAATTCCCCGAGGTCGAAACGCAGGTTTGCCGGGGTGAGATTCATCGCCTTGGTGGTGCCCAGGGGGAAAGAACCTTCGTCGTCGCCCATGGCCACGATCTGATAGGGGACTTCCTTGCCCGGATTCGGCAGGAAGAGGAAAAGGACCTTGCCACTGCTCGGCAGGCTCACGGGCGGCAGGGATGGCGGCGTCTTGCCCGGAGCGGGAGGTTCCTTGCTCAGAAGGAAGCTCGCCTTGCCTCCGGTAACGGTGGCCACCACGGGCAGGGAAAACACTTCCGTGAAGAGCGGGACTTCCGCGATCTCGCCCGGCTTTTCACCCGGCAGATAGAGCATCTTGATGCCGTTCACGTGGGTGAAGCACAAGGTGCGGAGCGTGATCTTCTTGGTTTCCTGAGCCACGAGAGGTGCGGCGAGGGTCAGGAGCATGGCGAGTACGAGACGGAGCATGATCGGTAAAGTGAATCGCCCGGCAGCCTTTGGCAAGCCGGGCGAATGGGTGGTTTTAAATGGCAGGGTTCAGACTTCGTCTTGGGACAACCAGCGGAAGCCGGTGACCATGAAACGGCGGCCGAAGCGCTTGTTCACATCCGAGACGCCTTCGATTTCGGCGCTTGGCAGATCGGTGGAATCGACGAACTCCGGCAGGCGCTGCACCACCGCTTCGCACCAAGCGCGGGCGAGGATGTTCTTATCCGGGTCGAGGGCTTCACCATAGGCGCGGATGCGGAAGGTATCCGAGCGGACCGAGATCACGGAGCCCACCGAAGACAGGATGTCTCCCTGCGTCAGGAAGCCCGGGGCTCCCGTGGCGCTCCATCCTTCCATGGCTTGAGGGAAGGCATAGCCGTCCGAAGTCATGTCGGCCAAGGCGTTGTATTTCGAGTCGGCATTGAAGCGGGCATTGATCGATTCCGTTTCGTCGATGGCCTTCTGGAGAAGTCCCCGGAGCGCCATGTCGCGGTCGTTTTCCGGACGACGATTCACGAACTCGGCGAGCGAGAGGAAGGGGCCGCGCGACTTGACCTCTTCCACGATGTGTTGGGCGAGCTCCTGGATCTCCTTGGCTTCCAGCGTGCGCATGCCGGTCCAGCGTGCATTGCGGGCTTGCAGGGCATTCGAGGATTCTACCGCGGGGCCGTTTGCCCGGCGCATGCGGCTGAAGGGGAAAGAGGCTTCTTTCACAGTGCCGGTGCTAAGCTGGGTAGCTCCATCGGCGAGGGTGGCGTAGTCCACCGACTCCTTGTTCATGGAGCCAAGGAGGGCTGCCCACGCATTGACCGAGGTCGAGTTCACGTTGAAGGCGCCGTCGATCATCAGGTGAGCCGCGCTCTTTCGATAACCTTCGCCATCAGACAGCTCCGACATGGTGTCGGAAAGGGTGTTGTTGGTGGCCGGGATCATGCGCGGGTTCAGCAGTTGGCTTTTCCCTTCGAAGAATTCGGTCGCCACGGTATTGAGATTCTTGGAGCCGAGCAGCGGACCGGCATAGGAACTCAAGGTGGAGAAGTAGTAGGCATCCCACAGGGCATTGTTCGCGAGCCAAGCGTGGTCCAAGAGGCGGTACTCCTTGGTGCTGGCGGAGGATACTTGGTTGCTGGGGATCATCGCCGTGGCGAAGGATTCGCCCACCGTGTAGGCGGCACCAGGCAGGAAACCCTGGTTAGAGAGCTGCGCATGGCGGAGCTGCGCGAGGTTCTGCAGCGGAAGCATCGGAATTTCGTATTGGGGAGCCACACGGGTGCCGGTGCCATCCGAATGCGAGGTGAAGAACATGCCGCGATTCTGGCTGTCACAGGGGAACTTGTAACCCGGGGCCAAGCGCTTGAAGGAAGCTTCGAAAGGATGGATGCCCATGCTCTCCTTGGTCAGATCAATGCCGGACAGGCTGGTGGCTTGGCCGCCTTGGACCCATGGCTTGGATGGGGAATCCGCTTCCAGCGTGGTCTTCGCGTAGTAGCTGAACTGGGCGAAGGCCTTGGCCCGCGTGAAGTTCTTCAGCGGTGTGCTGGGGCTTTCATACATCTCACTGCCGAGGTAGGGCCGCTGGAGGCGAGCCTCCCCATTTGGGAAGGCATTGTCCGGATCGCGGCTGAGCGCGGTGCGGAGGCGGCTCGCGTCTCCGTAGTCGAGGTCGAGCGTGCCGGATCGGATCTTCTGGCTGCCCTTCATCAGATTGAGTTCGATCGAGAGGCGGTTGCCGGAGGCCGAGGAAGCGGAGGATGGAAGCGGGCCGTAGCCGACATCAATGGTGTCACTCAGCGACAAGGGGAAGATTCCTTGGCCATCGTCCGAGGCAGTTTTGATGTGCTGCGGGGTCAGCCAGTCGATCCAGAAGCCCACGCCTTGGGATGGATATCCCGGAGCGAGGTTGATGCTGTTGGTAAGATTGTCTTGGTAGTCGAAGAAGGATCCCGAGTTGGAAGCCCAGTTCCAATTGCCATCGACCGATTCGCCGAAGACCTTGTTCTCCCCGGGTTGAAGCGTGATCGAGGATGATGCCGATCCCTGGAAGGTGCTCCGCACGTTGATGCCGAAAATCTTCGGGGTGTTGGAGTCGCCCGGATGTCCGACGTAGAGCTGGTTGAAGTGGGCGAGGCTGGTGGTTTGCGGTTGGCCGTTGCGGTAGAAGCGGAAGCCGAGCGGCAGATCTTTGAAGTCGATGCGCAACTGATCGAAGCTGATCGCGACGTTGTAAGGGTTATACAGGGTCACGATGGGCGAATAGATCATGTAGATCATGTAGTTGTCCGCTGCCGTGGCCGTATTGCGGTCGACGCCGCCGGCCCAGTTGCCGTGGGCATCCTTTGCGACCATCGAGAACTGCATTTGCACTTTGGCCACCACCGGCATTAGCAGCATGCCTTTGGGCGCTTGGGGAGTGGCCTTATAGGTGCGGGAACGGGCGTCGTATTTCACCGGAGTATAGCCGGAAGGAACGGCGGCCTTCATCGTCGGCGTCGCTCCGGCAAGCCCGCGATAGAGGTTCGCATACTCGAAGATCTGGCTCCAATAGGGGTTCGGCGTTTCATTCAGCACCGTGGAGTCGTCGTAGACGCGCTTCGAAGAGTATTCAGCAGGCAGGGTACTGTTATCGAAAAGAAGGCTGAGGTCCTTGCGCATGCCTCCGCGTGCCGCATCCGTCACAAGACCGCGGGAAACGGTGGTAACGTCATGTTGGTACTTCTTCAGCTCCGGCATCTTCTGGATGAGGTCTCCGGTCGGCAGCGTGTAGAGCTTTGCCTGATCGGTGCCTGCGAACCAATCGAAGCTGTCGAAGTTCTGGATGGCTTCCATGCCGAAGCGAGGGGCGGAGCCCATGGCGACCTGATTGCTGGCCGAGCCGAACTGCTCGTCCTTGCGGATGATGTCCGCCTTGGCCTTCACACCTTCATCGAGGACGCCCCACGCATAGCGGCCATCAAGGCCCTTGCCGGAGCCGGGGGATTCCACTTTAGGAGCACGGACCCAGCTGACTTCGTTGGCACCTTCACCCAGGGAGCCTTCGCCCATCAGCATGGCTCCGTCCGCAGTGTCAGGAAGCTTGGTGGCGCTGGGCTTGGAGTCAGTCTCATTTCCGGAAGTAAGGTAGCCGAGGAAGCCTTCCTCTTTTTCCGGGACCGGATCATTCGCGTTGGGCAGGGCGCCGGTCCACACGCCGGTGAGCCAGGAAGGGGCATTGTCGTCCTCCACGGCCGCAGGAGCGGTGATCCGTTGGTCGGCACCGGCGCTCTTTTGGAGTTGGCCGATGGCAAGGGAGAGCGCCATCCGGGCGTTGCTCCGGGCTACCTGCATGGCTTCGCCTTGGGAAGAAGCGCGCAGGGAGACCGTGGAAAGGGTGAGCAGGCCCACGGCTAGCACGGTGAGCAGGACCATCAGTGAGATAGCGATCACAAGCGCGAACCCTCGATTCGAACGCTTGTGCAAGAATGTGCTTAAAAGCTGGTTTTTTTGCCAAGAGATGTCTTTCATGACGGCCTTTGAGCGGAAATTAGGACTCAACATCGTTTTGTAAATACAAAAACTCTTATTTCCCCCTAACAGGGGACGGAATTGCACCCAAAGCGAAAATTCAGGGTTGGAAGATGAATTTCGTTCAGGATGCGAACAGCTGCCGAGGGCGCGGCGTTCATCTTTTGCCGATTCTTTGGCAGTAAACGTCATTCTTGGTATGACTAAGCAACGCCCATGCCTCTCTGCAGAATGAATCCGGGATTTCCGGTGATCCTTCTTGCGCAACCGCCCCCTTCGCCTGCAATCAGGTGTCGCACATGCGTGACTTGAAGGCAGATCCAGCCTGGCAGGAGGAGGACTTGGGAATTCCACTTCCCGATTCTCCGCATGCCTGTTCGGTGTGTCTGCCGACTTGGAAGGCCGTGGTTGGCTATGAAGAAGCCCGGGACAAGGTGGTGCGCCGCATGCGCATCGGCTATCCGCGCTTCTTCCGGCATCCCTTCGTGAAGCGGCTTACCGCGATGGCTTCCGCGGAAATTGCCGGCGAGGGTGAAGAGGTCTTCGTGTTTCCGACCAAGCTGGCGGCGCAACGTGCCCAGCGCTGGATCGAACCCCGCGGGGAAGTGGCCGTACGCCACGAGAGTTTCCAAGGAATGCCGGTCATTGCGGTGCCTTCGAAGGCACGGCAGGTGGCGGTGGACTATCAGCGCTTCACGGGTGAACTGGTCGGCAGCCGTCAGGCGGACGATCTCATCAATGGGACGCCGCGCAATGGAAACAAGACCCATTTGCTCCAGCGTCGCCTCGGCAAGATCGTCGGCGCGGAGCCGAAGCAGGTTCACATTTTCAATAGCGGCATGGCTTCGATCACCGCAGTGCTGCGCTCGCTTCCTGGTGTGAAGGAAGGTCGCAAGACGCTTCAGATCGAGTTCCCTTATGTCGATGCCCTGAAGGTTCAGGAGTTCTTCGGGAATGGCGTGGTTTTCCTGAGCCAGTCCGAGGGCGAGTCCTTCGATGAGGCGCTGCGCCGCATTCGTCAGGGGGAATTTGCCGGCGTTTTCACCGAGGTTCCAAGCAATCCCTTGCTGCGGACTGCGGATATCCCGCGTCTCTCCGCCGCATGTGCGGAGGGGGGCGTGCCGCTCATGATCGATGATTCATCGGTCGGGCCTTCGAATGTTTCGGTGCTCAAATGGGCGGATGTCGTGACCACCAGCTTGACCAAATGGCTCTCCGGCACCGGAGACGTGATGGCGGGCATGGCGGTGGTGAGGGCGGATTCGCCCTTCGCCGGGCAGTTACAGGCCTCGCTTGCCGAGGAAAGCGCGAAGGCCGCGCCGCTCTACGTCGGAGATGCGGAGGTCCTGCTTTCAAACCTGAAAGGCTTCCCGGATCGGATGGCGATTCACAATGCCAACGGCGAGGCTCTCGCGTGGATGCTTTCCAGTCACCCGGCGGTGGAGCAGGTTTGGCACCCGTCCCTGATCACCCGGGAGAACTATGACCGGATCAAGGCCCCGCGCGGTGGTTATGGTCCCTTGCTTTCCTTTGTGCTGAAGAACCCGAAGAAGGCTCCCAAGGTCTTCGATGCCCTGAAGGTTTCCAAGGGACCGAGCTTCGGCACGCCCTTCACCTTGGCCTGTCCGTATACGCTTCTGGCTCATTATTATGAGCTTGATTGGGCGGAAGGCTGCGGGATCCCTTCGCATCTGATCCGCGTTTCCTGCGGCACGGAGGAGACTTCGGTTCTCTTGGCGCACTTTGCTGCCGCTTTGGATCAAGTTTGAGCCAAATCCTTCATAAATGCGGAGGATTTTGAGTCACTTGATTTGGAATAAAGTGCGCTTAAGTGTAACATTAGCAAATCTCCTTGCGTACGCTGGATAAACGGCTGAAATCGGATCAACCCGCGTCCCGAAATGCGACTTCTTGAACAAAAGAATCGCAAGTTCAACCCGATCCCAAGGCATTAGAACGCATGAAACGCAAACCCAAGCTCGCGCTTCGAGTTAATGAGGAGAATCCCAATCATCACCTCTGGAACAATCGGGGTGTCTGGTGGTGTCACCTCACGGTCCACAAGCCGGATGCCACTGCGGAACGCCTCAGATTTTCGCTGAAAACGCGTGATGTGGATCAGGCTCGCGAACGCCGCGACCGGATTTTCCGCCAGATCGCGGAACACTACGAGATTGCTGCCTGAGCAGATTCGGGCGGCTTTCGCGGGTCGGGCGAAGGCGTCGGGGTGCTTTCGCTTCTGGATGGAAGCGAAAGAAGGTGGGTAGTTTGGATCGCGGCTTGATTGTCGCCGGTGGGGTTGTTTTTCAGGATCGGTCTTCCGGTCGGTTGGGGAGAGGAAGTCATGGTCCCCAAAGTGGGTCTGGAACCACTGGGTCGATGCTTCGGGTGTTCGCAAGGCATGGTTCACGTGTCACGGGAACAGGTCAGCGGAACGCTGCCGGATTCCCGATGGAACTGGCTCCATCATTTCCGCCTAAGGGGGGCTCGGTGTCGTGAGGATCTGTCTGGGGCGATGAGGCTAGGCTGGCTGTTACTCTTTTCTCTGTCGGGATTCCCAGATTGGCGGGTTGCGAGAGATCAAGAGGGAGGCCCGCCCTGCTGCGCCGGTGGAACTTCGCAAACTTTCGCGGAGTGGGACTGCGGATAACAAGGCGGTCTTTTTTGAGGAGTGTGCAATGTTCTGTTATAGATAGTTGCTCAGGGGAGTAATAAAGTTGCTATAATGATTGCGGCGTTGGTTTGGTAAAGGGTGGGGTGTTCTGAGTGGCACTATTTTACATGGTGGTATTCAACTTGTGTTATTGCAAAACTTGCAGGGTGGTAAACGGCGATATGGGCGAAATCGTCGCACGGTTTGATATGATCTTTTTCTTCGTGGCGATACGAACTTTGCAGCATCCGTATCAGAAGTTAAAGATATGCCGCGCCAAACGAGGATCGAGTTTCCCGGTGCTTTCTATCACTGCTCGGCACGAGGTTTCGGAGGTCGGGCCATCGTCATGGACGATCACGACCGGGATGGTCATGAAAGCTTGGTGGCAGAAGTGGTGCAGAGGACGGGCTGGGAGATCTTTGCCTGGGCCCTGCTAGAGGATCACTATCATTTGGTGATGAGGACACCGGAGGCGAACCTGGTGGGAGGAATGAAGTGGTTTCAGAACTTCTGGACGAAACGCTTCAATGCCAAGCATGAGAGATCCGGGTCTGTTTTCGGAGGCCGCTATAAGAGCGTGCTGGTGCAAGGGGATGGTCATCTGTCCTCGCTTATCGATCATGTCCACTTGAATGCATTCCGAGTAGGCTTGGTGACTACCGCGCAGCTTGCGTCGCACCCATGGTCGAGCTTGAAAGATTACCTGCTGCCTCCCTCATCCCGCCGGTCGTGGGTGAGAGCGAGCGAGGGCCTCAGGCACATGGGCTACGATGGTGAGGACTGCGATGACCGTCTCCGTTATCTCGAACACCTTGAGCACATCGCGGTGCGGCTTGGCGGGCGGGTGCCACTGCCGGGGGGCGGCAGGACTTTGCATTCCACGCTGAGGCGTGGTTGGTACCTCGGGGCGGACTCGTTTCGTAGCGAGTTGATCGCGGTGCGGGAGCAAGGAGGGGCCTCAGCCGATTCCAGGGGTCGGACCCATGGAGCGGAAATGGCGCAACGCATCCTTACTGCAGGACTTTCCGCCGGCGGACTCGCATACGAGAGCCTTGAGAACTTGCGGAAGAGCGATTGGCGCAAGCGGGCGATTGGCCGTGCGATCCGGTTACGTACCACGGTTCCCACGGAGTGGATCGCTTCGAACCTCAGGATGGGAGTTTCATCGAGAGTCGCGCTTATGGTGGCTCGGGATCCGGAGCCTTCGTGGGGAAAATCGTGGCGTCCGGCGAAGGAGTTTCTCGATCGGCTGCTAGAAGTTGCCCGGCAGATGGAGAATTCCCCGCGGCCGGAACCCTTGCGTGAAGACGAGGACGCGGAGGATGTTTACTGTCCGCATCATGGCGCGGAAGGCAGGCGCTGCGAATGCAATTGCTCGCTCTAAACGGAAGTCCGGAGATCCGGAGTTCCGTATTTGATAGGCGGGAGTTGGATGTGCGGTTGTCCTGCCTTTTCACCGGTGATTGTTTCATGGTCGTCCGAGCGGAGTCGCTTCAGGAGGAGTGTCTCGACTTGTTTCACGGAATTCATGGTTTTTAGCGATTGGACGATCACCGCGGAAGCGGGGGCGAACCGTCCAGAAGTAGGCGGCGAAACACATAGGTAAAGAACATTCGAATTGTCTGCTTTTGGGTGAATGTTCCACGCGCTGTTATGATCGGCAGGTGAAGGGTGAAAGAGTCTTGATGTCGTGATGCAGGTGGTGGAGGTGACTGGATTTGGTAGGTCTTGTTCCACGGTGTGGGGGACAGTCATCGAGGGTATTTGTTATAACAATTGTGTTTCGGCTAAATGTTATGCGGTTAGTGATTTCGTTGTATGACTTCCGGTGCGACCACAATCCGTCGCACACATACCAATGAAAAACATCGCAATCCTCGCGGCTCTCGTTGCCGCTTGTTCCTCCGCCAACGCCCAGCTCAAGATCACGGAAGTGATGTACAAGGGCATGTTCGGTGAGTTCATCGAAGTCACCAACACCGGTTCCGCCCTGACGGCCTCGCAGACCGACGACTACAGCTACGACGACAGCGGTGCCTCCGCCGGCAAGGTTCCGTTCCCGGCCGTGGCTCTTGCCAACAACCAGTGCGTGATCATCACCGAAGTCAGCAGCGCGATCTTCAACCTCGCCTGGTACACCGAGCCTTCCGGTGACAACGGCCTCATCACGGTTGCTCCGGTGATCATCGGCAACAGCACCGATAACCTCGGCCGCTCCGACACCATCAATATCTTCCAGAACTCGACGGTTGTGGACAAGCTGAGCTACAACGATGAAGCCGTCCCGCCGAACGGCCCGCGTACGGAAGATGTGAGTGCTGTGCCGATCACTGGCTGGGACCACACCCTCGACAACATGACCAACGGCGGTGTGACCGAGTGGAAGCTCTCCAACACCTCCGACGTCGCAACGAAGTGGCAGGCCGGCAATCCATCGCAGTCCGCAGGTTCTGCCCCGATCGGTAGCCCCGGCCGCTACGTCACCGCTACCCCGTGATCCGGGTTCCTTAGCTCTGAATGGAGCAATGGATAGCTCATGCAGCGTCGCCCCGGGCTTTCCGGGGCGGCGTTCTTCTTTTGGCCAAGGGGAGGAATACCCGGGCACCGGACACGCGATGCCAAGCATCAAGCTATCCGGGTCAGTCACCTTTCGGGAAATTCGACAGTCCGCCGGGAACGGACATGGTGAGGAGATGCCGCCTTTCGGTCGGCTGGGGCATAAGCTCCGGCGGGGAAACCACGCAAAAAAGGAGCCGTCTCGTTTCCAAGACGGCTCCTATGGGTGATGTGGAACCCATCAAGGGGTGACTTCCTTGACTCGGAAAAAGCCTTTCCCGTTTCTCGGAAGCGGTTGCGTTTCCATTGTGTGAGTCGTGCCCGTAGCGGTGGCCACAGAGCTGACAGCTTGCCAATCGGTATCGGCGAGCGTTTCCGAAAACTCGATGACGTACTGTCTTCCGGCTGTAGCATTCCAAGTCACCGATGCGGTCACCGATTCCTCCGGCCCTGCGATCGCGCAGGAGGTTACCGAGAATGGTACGGCGAGGGGAGGCGGGGTGAGCACATGCAAGCCGGAAAAGACATTCGGTGGGGGCCCCTGCTCCGAGGCGAGGTAAATTGTGCCCTGGTCATCCATGGTGATCCCTTCAATGGTGTGTCTTCCCACGAAGGCGATATTGAGAGTGTCTACCACTTCGCCCGCGCGGGTCATTTCGAGGATCAGGTTGTCTTCTTGGCTAAGGATCAGGAGATTCATCCGGCGGGGATCTTCGGCAGCGAAATGCTGGCTGTTCGCCATGATGAAAATATCCGAGATATCGTGCAGGTAGCCCAGTTTGTTGAACTTTTGTGCTGCGAAGGGCTTGGTGACGACAGGGGTCGGGCTATCGAAGCCGCTAATCTGGTAGATGGCGAATGGAGTGTGTTCTTTTACCCCCCACACTGTGTCCGTCACAGGATCATAGCAGATCCCTTCCAGTCCGTTGTTTGAGTTCCCTGCAAAGAGCGGATCAATAGATACCGAAGGGAAATCGCCTGCGGCGGCGGTGGTGCCGCCGATGTAGGTCGCGATCAGGCCGGTCATCGGGCGTTCGTCCGCGATCATGAAGCGGGAGTTGCCGAGATAAGCCAGACCCTCGGAGTCGACGAGTGCCTTCGAGCCGTCCGTCCTGCGGGTCAGGAGCGACATTTTGCTTTTGAAGGACCCGTCGGTACCGTACTCGCTGATAGCCTCTCCTTCATCCCCGATCGTGAATACAGTATCCGTGTCGCGGTTGTAGCAAAGGGTGGATGCCTCCGAGACTTCGTTCATCGGAAGATCCGCTGCCAGATGTGTGTAGCTATTCAAAGGGGCAGCTCCCGGGCTGTTCTCGGGGGCGGCAAAGGCAGAGAGCGTGAGCAGGAATAACCGCTTCATTCTGATGATGGGGATAAAGGAGAGGATTGTGTCATTATTCAGCGGCGACGGCGGCGGAGGGCAGCGAGAAGGCCCGCTGTGGAGAGCAGCGCGGCGGACGGCTCGGGGACAGGGGTGATCGATCCGTTGAGCACCAAGGCGCCCGGCTGGCTCACGATGACGGAGCTCGTGGTATTTAGCGCTTGGGCAAAAAGGCCGAACTCTACGGCGCCCGTGGTCGTGAAATCGGGAATATCCCAAACTTTGGCATGTTCCGCCCCGATGAAGCCGAAGCCCTCTTCGCCGGACTCATATAGTTCTCCCATGGTCCAAGCGCCCCCGTCGATGCGGTAGCCCCACTGGAAGCCGGTCACGCTTCCCGCGGAAACCGCCGATGAGAAATCCAGGCTGGTAATGGTCAATTGCTTGCCGGCCTCGGCTTGGATCGTGAATCCACAGTAGTTGTTGGTATCGATCGTGGTCGACCACCCCCGATAGCGGAATTGCACGCTGAGGTTCGCGCTGCCGTGGCCTTGGAAACCTGAGACTTCAGCACCGTCCTCGAAATTGTAGGCTTCGAATGGCTCGGCGACGGCGGAGTCATAGCGCCATTCGGCGAGAGTTGCGGCTGACGCGGTGCTCGCAGCAAGAACCAAGGATGCCGAGAAAAGGAAGGGTAAGTATGATTTCATGGTGAAATGTGATCTCTTGATGATGGAGTAGGTTAATTGATTTTTCGCCGCCCAGGGGGGATTCTCGAAAAAGAGCGCCAGATCACAGGTTGGGTGCCAAGTGCCGGGTAGTTTAATCAGGTGACTATATCGTGGCTATTTTTGAAATATCTGAATGGCACTATTTCACTTGGGTTTAATGGATGGTTGCGTGTCCCGATTAAAGTTGATGAGTTGTGTTTTTATATATCTTGGGGCATTTTTGTTTCCTGATTCATCTCTCCATTCGTGATGACGATTTCCTAAGCATGGATCCATGAAGCTGAGGACCTGTCTTCTTATTGGATGGCTCGCAGGAGCCAGTGGTATGTTTGGGGGCGAACTGCCCATGGCTCTGCTCAAGACCCCGCAGGATAATCCCGCGTATGCAGCCACGGAGGCTTATCGCAACGGCTGGCTCTCCCGGACGGTCGAACTCGCCACCCCGCTTGCGGATCAGGGAAATGCAGAGGCCCTGTTCCTGCTCGGCCTTGCCAAGGAAGAAGTCGCTCCCGCGAAGCTGTCCCGGCGACAGGCGATGGATTTTTGCTACCGCCGGGCCGCGGCAGCCGGTCATCCGGAAGGAGAGATGCGCCGTTGGCTGACAATCATTGGTTCCGATCTGGAGGATGAGTCGAGCGATGCGAAATCGAAGCTCGAGGCGGCGGCGAAGGAAGGAAGTGCGCTTGCCATGAGGATCGCCGGAGAGGCGGAAGCAAGGGGCCTGATGCAGGACAAGCCGGACTTTGTGAAAGCAGGGGAGTGGTGGGAAAAGGCCGCCGCGGCCGGAGATGGTCCATCGCTGCTGCTACTTGCCCGGTGGCGTGAGGGGGGCTTCGCAGCTTCGCCGAACGAGGATCGTGCCGGAGCTTTGGACTATTATCGGAAGGCGCTGGAGGCGGGCGAGGACGACGCGCTGATCCCGATGGCCCGTCTCTTGCTCTCGACCCATGAAGCCGAGGCGCGTGATCTACTTGATCGTGCCATGGCCAAGGGTATCTCGTCCGCCTGGTTGGTGCTCGCGGATTTGGAGCGGGGAAAGGGCAATGAAGTCCTCGCCTTGGAATCTTACGGCAAAGGTGCGGCCATGGGAGACACGGCTTGCATGCGCAAGCTGGCGGAGCAGCTTCTGGCCGAGAACAAGCGCGGAGAAGGGCTGGAATGGCTGGAGAAAGCTGCCGCTGCCGGAGACCCGGAGGCGGCGGGGGACTTGGGAGGGCTGCTCTCTTCCTCCGATCCGCAAGGTGCGGCTGCCTATCTTTTATCCGCAGCGGACGCGGGTGTCCGCCGGGCTCAGTATGGGATAGCGATGCTTTATCTCAATGGGAAGCTAGGTCGGCCGGATCCTCATTCGGCTGTCGCTTGGCTGACCGAGGCCATGAATTCGGGCGATGCCGAAATGCAGTACAAGCTGGCCACGCTTCACGAGCAGGGGCTCGGATGTCCTATCAACTATGCCAACGCGGGCGTCTTGTACACGATGGCTTGCAACAAGGGCCATGCCGCAGCCCCGGGCAGGATCGCATTTATGGCGACGGAGGGCTTGGGAACCCGTGTCGATCCGGTGCAGGCATACGCGTATGCCTCGCTTGCGGTGGAGCGCGGCGATCAAAGCTCGAAGCCTCTGCTGGCCAAACTCTCTTCGATGCTGACACCGGCAGAGAAAGAAGAGTCCTCCGAATCATTGAAGAAGCTCAGGGGGGCTCCCGGTGGAGCGGTTGGCGCGGCCGCTGAAGCTGGCAAGCCTGCAGCGGGTTCGCCATCCCCGGCCAAATAATCTCCTCTCGCGATGAAACACACCGAACGTATCGTCTGGGCTGCGGTCGTCATGGTGGCGATCTTGTGGAATGTGATTGGGAGTGGTGAAGGGAAGCCTTTGCCGTCTTCTTCCAGCGAGGAAGAAATACGCAGCCAGCAGCCTCGCAGCCGCAGTGTCCGCTCTTCTCGATCCGGGGAGTCATCGCGGGAGAGAAGCCGGGATGGTGATCCGAGCGGGCGAGCGAGCGTCAAAACGAAGAGCTTGATGGCTCTGCGGGCGGACAATCCCCTCGCGAGGATGACGCGTTTCCTCGAACTGCTTTCGGACTGCGATGCGGCCGGGTTTGAGGAGATCGCCGAAGCTCTCAACGAGCTAAAGCGATCGGGGATTTTTCATCCCGAGCTAGATGCCCTGGTGAATTTCCGGGCGGGCCAACTCAAGGGTGCCGAGCTTCTGAGAGATCGGGTGGGAACCGCGGTGGACTTTGAAATGATCGGTGCGGTGACCGGACAATACGAAGGCTGGATCCAAGCGGACCCTGCGGCTGCGGGTGATTGGCTGGCCTCGTTACCGGTTGGCAAATTCCGGGACCGGATGGCAGTCGCCTACATCGCGGCCTCGGCCAAGGATGATCCGATTGGGGCACTGAGAATGGTCTCTACTCTTCACCCAAGCCAACAGGCTCCGGCGGGGCAGGCGGTGGTCCGGCGATTGGAGGAGTCGGCGAGTCTTGATGATGCCTCGGAGTTATTCGGTACTCTGCAAGCGAACTCGCAAGAGGGGGAATCTCCTTATCTCCAGGGAATGCTGGAAGCGCTCGCAGAAGGAGCGGCCAAGTCCGGAAGCCAGGAAGCTTTTTTGAAACTGGAGGCCCACTTGGACGAGCCCTATTTGAGCGGGCCCTCGCTGGTCAGGATCTCGGAGGCAAGAGGAAAGACCGACCCCTTGGCAGCCTTGGATTGGGCTGCAGGAATGGAAGGAACAAAAGGGGATATCTCCGAGGGATCGCTTCTCTCCGCCACGATCAATGGCATGGGGCTCGAACAACTCGATATGGCCGAGGAATGGGCCAGGGAACGGCAGGAATGGCCCGGGGTCGCCAGAATGCAAAGTAGCTTGGACGGCAGGCGCAAAATGCTGGAGGATCGCGGCGGCGGGGAGAATGACTACGATCGCGACGATTGATTTCCGTGATCTTTCCGGAAGTTGTGACGAATCACAGGATTGCGGCTTGAATCCTCGGCCCGCTCGGCAAGCATTCTGCGCACCGCGCTGGAATCAAACGGGCCTGTAGCTCAGCGGTTAGAGCAGGGGACTCATAATCCGACAGGGTGCATTTTCATTTTGTCCTAAGTGCTGGCAAGATGAGCGGGTTATGAAGGTGTTGCGGCATGGTTCCGCAGGTCTGAAGCCCCAAAATGCATCCCTTTTCGGGGCGATGGGATACACGCGGGGATGCATCCTGTTAGCCTAGATTCGAAAGGGACAAGGCGTCCCCTGCTTGCACGCCCACCGCGATGTGATAGGTGGCCGGGATGCGAGCTCTTGCTATTGCCGTCCTCCTTCCTTTTGAGCGTGGAAAGCGTGAAGGAGTTAAAGGACTAACAAAAGCCCCGCGCCGGCCTGCCTTCCTCTCAATCATTGCTTTTGAACTCTGACCCTAAAGAAACGGCGTGTGGTCGTCGCCGCGTAGCTACCCGGTTGGATTGGCACCCACGTCTGCAAATCGGAGCTGGCTTCAAGGATCACGTCATGATCTCCGGAGTCGTCGTCAGGAATGATTGCCGTGTTGCTCTTGGAGGATTCGTCGGGGGAAGTGATGGAGTAAGAGACAATAGAACTGTCACTAGTGAGCCTGAAGAACGTCACCGTAGCTGGGCCAGCTACCGTGCTTGCCGTGCTAAAGCCCGCAGGCTTCTGCGCGGCTGAAGTGAGATCGGATTCGACGACAAGGCCGGAGACTTGGATCGCGGCACCTGCCAAAGGGTGACCAGAGACGCCAAGGACTTGAAGGGTAGTCCCGGAAGGGATGTCAATTGGAGGAGCGGCATGCTTGGTGGGAGCATTCGCGGGATAGTTCGGAGGTCCATTCTTTGGCAGTGCGAGGTTAAAGATTTCTCCGCTCACGACAGACACGAGCCCGACCAACGCGATTGCAACTGCTTTCATCGGCTTGGATATGTCAGGGCCGGTCGCACGGCACAAGGGAGGATCAGAGTAGTTCTTTCTCGGGCCAGCTTAGGATCATCCAGCACCGCTAGCCGGTGGTCTGGCCACGTCTTGATCGCTTCCTTGATCGCCTCCCCCGCGGCGTAGCGGTCCCCTTCAGCCAGCCACTTCAGCGACACGGCGTGGAGGAACTTGGCGGCCGCGATTCGGGATTGAGGCGGAGGGCTGAGGACGAAATCCTAGGGCTGCTACGGCGCAACGGGTGGATCTAGCGCCCTATTCATCCGCCTGGCCTTACCCTCACTCACCCCTCCATCGTCTCAGAGCGAGCGCGACTCCGCCACCAGCTTCCTCAGTCTCTCCGCCTTGTCGTGCTTGTCCTGGTCTTCCAGCGCCTCGAAGACATCCTGGCCATTCCGGTCCTTCACATCCGTGCGCGCACCGTGGGCCAGAAGCAGCGCCACGATCTCCCAGCGATCGATCGTCGCGCATTCGAAGAGCGGGGTCCTGTGGAAGCTGTTCACCGTATTCACGTCGAAGCCCAGCCCGATGATCTTCTCCACGACATCAGCATCGCCCTCGATCGCATACCAATGCAGCATCGTCTCCCCGATGCCACTGCGGTTCGACATCACCCGCTCGCGGAGGTCCGCGGGAAGATCCCTCCCCGCCTCCAGCAATTCATAAGCCCTGATCCATCCGTCCGCGTGTGCCATGGTCGATAGGAGAGAATCAAATCGCAGGATCACCGTCCCGGCAAGGCCGCCCTCGCCCGCCAGAGGAGCAGGAGGAACCACGGCAGGGCCACGGCTAGCAAAATGAGCCAGTGGGGAAGGACGAGCAACCAATCTTCAGGGGGGCGGATATGCATCCACCCGGTCATGGTCTCGTCAGGCGCGGTTATTATCCAAGGATCGTAATCCGTGCCTGGCTGAAGGGAGCCACGGGCAAATGCGAGGGCCGGGAAAAGAGAGAGCTCCAGATTGGGGTCCGGAGGACAGGCTTTCCGGGAGCTTGAAAAGCTCGATCCCACGAGTGCCGGAGCAAGCTCGCTGTTGTGATGCAGATGGATGGCCGCCAGTTCGTTTCTCAGGAGGTAAGTGCCGGAAGAGGCGTCGGTCGCATGAGTGAATGAATCCCACCACGCCCAGCAGATGAACGCCATCATCAGGATGCCGGCCCAGAAAGTGAGGGAGCGATAGAGAGGCTTCCGTCTCATGCTTCAGGGTTGGTGAGATGCACAGCCCGGCGATGCCTCCGAGCCCGACAGATTAGAAAGAAGGACCATGGCAGGGCGAAGGTGAGGAGGATGAGCCAGTGGGGGATGAAGATCACGATGGACCGGTTACCTTCAGCAAAAGGGCTTTCGCTTATCTCTAATAATGGCTTTGGAAACGACCCCTTCCACTTCTTTGCTGGTTGCACGAAGCCGTACAGACTTCCACTTTTGACCTGTAACAAAGGCTTATGGATATCAAAGGCGACCCTGCCATGGTGCTGGTAGGTCGAAACCAATCTCTCACTCGTTGAGAATACGAATCCAGCCCTGTGCGAGAGCGAATGGCACCAAGCGAAGATTATAAAGATGATCACGAGGACCCCAGACCAAAACGTGATGGAGCGATGCAGCGGGCGGGGTTTCACGGGGGCAGGATGAGCGGACCGCGGGAAAAGGAAAGTCCGACATCACGAACGGCGCTCACCTGCAAACGCTGCACGTCCCGCCAGCATTGCAATGCTTGCAGTATTTGCAGTTTTTGCACGCGTGGCACTCCCCCTTGGGATTACATGTTGCGTTGTCCCTATCGCAACACGACGAGATCTTTTCAGTCACTCGGGTGAGGCTTGGGGCACAGCAAGTGATTGCGGTAATGCGAGGAGGGAGAGGAGACGCATAACCCCTCCTAACACTGCCACTTAAATAGAGCATCACGCGATCACGTATCCGTCCCGTAATCAAACGTCTGAACTTGACCCGGTTTTGATTTCCTCTAGCCAGTTCCGACCGATGAAATTCCTGCTCATCTCCTCCATCGTCGCCATATCCTCCCTCACCTCCGCTTGGGCCCAGCGCTTGTCGTGGGAAGCGCGTGTCACCAATGTGGAAAACATCGATTATCTTGCTGCTGACGGCACGGGCGGCGCAGTGGCGATCATCCGCGAACCTGCCAAAACCACGCCGCCCTATACCGCTAAATATCGGGCCGTGTGGTATTCCTCGAAAGGCCAAAAGAGAGCGGATTTTGAGCTCCCCGAATACGAAACCTACTACAGCAATGGGCCTCAGATGGTGACGGCGACCCGCTTCTATCTGACCTTGATGTCCGATGACGGGGAGATAGTCCTGCGTCGCTACAACCTCGGGAAGAAGGGTGAGATCACGACCAACGACACCCCCTTTGTTGATGGGGCATTCGGTCTGAGAACCACCGAGAGCGAGGCCGACAAGCTCGGCTTTTTCCTGATCAATGCTTGGGATGACGACGAGGTGATAATCAGCCGCTACGTGCATTGAGGGTGGTTGAGGCCGATGCTTGTCAACGGGTGATGCATGGATCGCTTACGGCGAACTACGGACGGAGAGATCTCATATCTCGTCTCGAAGGATATCCGGAATCCTCTGATCAGCGAGAATGTCCGATCGTCGCTCAGGTGAAACCTCTAAACACCGTTGAAGTGCTGCCCGGGCCCCGTCCAAGTCGTCGGCCTTGGCTCTGTGAATAGCTAGTTCCTTGAAAAACCCTGAGGCGACCATTCGATCTTCGGGGCCGTCCTTTGCAATCGCGGAGGCAAGTTTCTCGCCAAGGTCCCAAGCGCGAAGGGGTGCGCAGCACATCACCCGGAGGCGAATGAACCTCGACGCGCCCCGAAAGATTGCGGGCGCCTCTTCTATGGCTTTCCACGCGTCCGCGTACATACCTAGTTGAATGAACCCTTCCACCTCTTGGGCGAAGTGTTCAACTCGCGCCGTCATCGCTTCATTTGCTGATTTTCCCATGCTCATTGACCATCAAAGGTTCGTCCATTCCGATACCGTGCCGTCGCCGTTCAGAGATCGGACCCGCGCATAGACAAGCGTGTGATTCTGGAACTGCGTGGAGCCTCCCGGCTTGCCCTTGTCCCACAGCACGAGGTTGATCTTCTTCCCCTTCACCCGGGCGCGGTTTTCAACGTACGTCGCGGCAACGTAGGGATTCGCTCCCTGCTTCCATTCGTATTCGACCTTCGCCTCGACCTCGTAGGCAGCGGGCGTGATATCAGCCGGCGGATTCCACACCATTTTCACCGCCCCGATCTTGTGCCCAGTCTTGCTGGAGTAAGGCGTGAAGGTCTTGCTGACCCCGAGCGGCGCGCGCAGGTCTCCTTCGATCTCGGTCCAGTCCGACCAGCTCGTCGAGGTGACACGGGTCCGCACGCGCACGCGCTCGATGACATGGCCTTGGAATTCGAAGCTGCTCCCGGCGAAGTCCTCGTCGATCACCTGAAGGGCCAGCGTGCCGACACCCGGCGCCACTTCCCCGTTGGCTTCGATCACCTCGTCGGACCACGCGGTGAGCGAGTTCGGACGCCACTGGAAATGCATGATGACCTGCACCTCGATCGCGTCGAAGTCGATCAATGCCGGATCTTCCCACGTGGCTGTTACCGTGCCGGGGAAGAATGCCGCGTTGCTCGAATTGACCGCGACGGAGTATTCGAGGTTGTCCGGTTCGAGGTCGGATCCCGGGATGACCGGGCTTGCAAGCGCGAGCTCCTGCTCTTCGGTCGCCTCATCCCACGCGTAGAAGCTTTCCGAGACCTCCCGGAGCGTCAGGGTCGGCATCACCGCCGGGTTGTCGCCTCCTTCGATTGTAGTCTTGTGCTCGATCACGCGGAAGAGCCCGGAGAGTCCCATCGTCTGGAGGTCGAGCGTAACGGTGTCCCATGGCTTCACGTCGAGCCCGGTCAGCAGGTCGAGCCCCACTTCTACCGTGCGACCTTCACGCGCCGTCAGGAGCAAGATCTTGGCAACCCGCTGTGCTTGGGTGCTGGATGGAACAAACTCAAGGTTGATGTCCATCTCCAGTTCCAGCCCGTCTTCAGTCACGCCATCCGCATGGATGATGCGCGGAAACTCGGTCGGCTGGTCGTGGCTCTCGGCACTGGCGAAGATCCCGCGGGCCACGTTCGCGCGCTCGCGATCGCTCGTTGCCGTGCGGACCCGGATTGCCCCCATGATGTTGGCATCGGTGATCGTGACTTCCGGCTCACGCCAAGTGCCGGCATGGATGTAGTAGTCGCCGTGGTGCTCGATGCAGGTTCCGGCCATTGCCCGGATGATCGGTTCAAGCCAGTCCCCGGGCTCTCCTTCGAGCGAGAAATACCCGCAGCACCGGTAACGCTTCTCCGTGCCGCCTCCCTTCAACGGCACCGTTTCGTCGCAGATGTTCGCCGCCTCGATCAGGGCGTCGGTGTCGATCCGTTCGCGCGGGACATTGAGCAGGGTCTCCAGCACGTTCGCGGCGATCAGCGCCGGGTTGTCGGTCCATCCGGTGCTTTCGTCGCGCGGGTCGTAGATGTCCTTCCGGCCTTTCATCCTCACCGTCATCGCGGGGATGAAGCTCGGCCAGATCTTCGAGTCGTCGGTCACATCGTAGACCAGCCGGGAGTAGAAATAGCAGATCCCGAGGGCGCGGTGGTCCACGGTCCACTCCTCGCAATCCATCACCATCCCGGGAATCGCCTCCTGCGTGGCCGTGCCGAGCCGCCAGTTGAAGGCCGAGAACCGGCTGCGCGCGTGCCCGGTGTCCGGGACATACATGATGTATTCGTCGCCGAGCTCCGGGTGATACTCGCCGTAGGGCGGCACTCCATCCGATGGCACCACGGCAACCAGCTCGTTGAGCTGACCGTTGATGTAGACCGCTTCGATGCTCTCGCATTCGTGGGCAGCCAGGGCGATGCACATGTGGAGGCGGGTATTCGCGAAGTGGGATCCGCTGACGAAGAAGATCACGCCGCCTTTCCGGACGCTTCCGTACACCACTTCGTGTGGGCTGAGCGGCTGCTTGATGTTTCCGGTGCGCGAGGGCTTGCGGGGCCCTTGGTCCGGGGCTGAGAGAGCGGCAGCGCCGGCGGATAGGCCCGCGGAGATTGCGAGATTGACCGCGATAGCAAGTGCGGTGCCTGCGGCAGTTAGTCCTCCTGTCGCCGTGGTTAGCCCCGCGGTTGTAGCGATTGCCGTCCCTATTCCTGCTTCAATTCCCATGCTTCAACTGTCGCAGGTCTTATCAGCGATTGCGAGTCGTTAGCTGGTTTCTTCATACTCGTGTGGAGATATTGACGAGCTTGCAGTGGAATCCCATTTGCGATACCCAAATTACCATGAGAAACTTCGCCACCTCTATCAAAGATTTCCGCCATCTGGAGGACTCTTGCCTAGTGGGCGAATTATGCGTTACGGCAGCGATCTTTCGCAGGTCTAGCGAGTATTTGCCTGTTCGGCAAACAGGCCTGTTGCTGTCACGGGAGGGAGAATTTCTGCTGCAATTCCGAGTTCCGGAAAAGTCCAGGAAACCTATTCAAAGTGGCTTCGGGCCTCGAGACGCAGTTCGAATTGCCTGGGCTCATGCAAAATTGGACGGTCACCTTGCTGTGAAGTTGAGAGACATAATTCCGGGGAGGGAGGTATGGAATTCGGACGGTACCCTCTACTGTGAGTATCGGATCGCTCGACTTGTCTTCGAGCCCTCGCGGGTCCCTGGTCGATCGAGCAAGAGCATTTCCATGCGCGGTGTCCTTCATTCCACGCTGCTCCGCTCAACGAACGCCGATCGTCAAACTACCGAAAGTTGGTCTGACGATAGCAGTTCGTCGGAAAGCTTTCAGAGTGCGGCGCTTGCAGGAACGATCGGCAGCTACCTCTATTCCTTTAGGCAGCATGGGGAACACATCGAGCTGTTGGTCAGCTTGGTGAAAGGGAAGAGATCGAAGTCAGCGAGGGCCGATATGGCGTTTTTTCGGGCTCTCTTAGAAGCATTCAATTGGATGAACGGAGGGAGCCCATTTGAACACTTCTTCCTACATCGCAGAGATGGAAAGTCTCGGCACGAAGCTCGAAGCAGATGGAGTGGTCCCTTGGCGAAGCCTCGGCTGATGACAAGAGATCCGGCGGGAGACGTCGGTCCTAGATTGCTCTCTGCAGCTGTGCCAGTTTTGCTATCAGGAACTCAGCTTGGAAATGGCATCAAGTTGTTGCTCTGGCAATATCGAGAAGCAACCCGCGAAAGCTCCGTGACGCTGGGTGCGTTACTTCAGCTCTGCGCATTACTTGAGGGGGCAATTGGATTGGTGCTCCGTCACAAATTGGGCTTGAGCAAGAGTGCGATCGATAAGTTGCCCTTGCCATCTGGACAGGTCGGACGCCCGGGTGTAGCTGAAGCGCGCTTCTACGAAGCTTCCACACGTTTAGGATTCTCTTGGGCAACTGAATTTGGCCCAGTTTTCCAGAAGTGGAAGGATGTGAGAAATAGTCTAGCGCACGGAGAGTTGATGAAGATCGATAGATCCTCCGGACGAGAAACTTTGGCTAAGTATCACGCAGTCCTTCAGGCATTCAACGCTATCATCTTGCGGGCGATCGACTACAAAGGATCCGTGAGCGTCGATGGGAATTGGTATGCAGTGAAGGCATGAGAACGGTTGTCAGGAGCTGCTTGACCAGCCTTCTGCCCTAATGGTTATGTTCTCATGTCATTCTCTTCCGCATGAGCGAAAACGCAATTATTCTTGGGGCTGGCGCCAGCTACGATGCTGGCATTCCTCTGCTAGGCAACTTCATGGATGTTATGGTCCGGATGGCCAATACCAAACGTGCGGGGAAGAGGGATTTGTCGGAGGAGGACTCGGGCTTGTTGTCAAAGGCAGTCGGGATCCGAGAGAAACTGGAGGGCTACCACGCCAGGGTTGCGGTGGACCAATTTAACATCGAAGAGGTCCTCTCGGTCCTTTCCTTCGAGTCGATCTCAGGAGATAGGCGTCGAAAGCGTGATCTTGACGATTTCACTCGAGCAATCGGACGGGTAGTGGAGCTTACTTGTGGTGTCACCCATAGTGGGAAGCTCAACGTCATTCAGGAGTCGGGTCCCTACGACTATCGGCGTTTCTGGCTGGCGCTTCTTTCCCTCTGCCATTCGCGGTTGGTAGAGATTCCAACGATTCTTTCCTTCAATTATGATCTAGTGCTTGAAAGGGCTTTGTTCCAAGTAGTCGTCGGGCATCAGCACTCGGAAATTGTGAGGAAGCTCGGAGTCCAAGGGTTTTACATCGACTATTGCAACGATCATTGTGAGCCTGTGGCCTTTCGGTTCAAGCAGGCGGCGTTTATCGACAATGGGTATGCGAGTGAGTTTCCAAGGCAGGTAGCCGGGATTGTTCTCGAGCAGTTCACATATGATCGAGATAATCGTCCTGAAGGCTTTTTGAGGATTCCAATTCTCAAGCTCCATGGGTCGCTGAACTTTCCCAATGGCAAAGCCGACTCGGGGTGGCATCCGTTGGCCGCTTTGTCCGATCCCAAAATAATTCCACCAATATTTAACAAGACAGGTTCGGCATTTGCCGCCCCAATCTGGAAGGAAGCGCTTAGGTCTCTGCGCGAGTGTCGCAACCTTTCGGTTTGCGGATACAGCCTACCTGTAACCGACACCTATATGCAGTATTTCCTGAAAGCTGCTCTAGGTCCGAACAAAAGCCTGAACCGGGTGTTCGTTTTCGATCCTTGCTTGAGCAACGGCAGCGATGCTGGTCGTGCTTTGCGCAACCGCTATGCCCAATGCTTTTCGGCACCCCTTCAGCAGAGGATAGACTTCGATCCGGGAAATCAACAGGGAACTTTTTCAGGGATGGTCGAGCTTCTAGCGTCGGAACCTGATGTTCTCCTCGATGGCCTTTCCCCGGTGCCAGATCAGGAGGAACAATATCAAGCGGTGGAGCTAGTTCGCCGAGTGCGTCGCGATCGAATGGGGGGGCTGTAAGCCACCCGGCCGGGAAAGAGTGTCCCCGCCAGCCAATGCAAGCGGGGCTTGTAGGTCATCTCGCCGGGGGCTGGATTAGCGCCGACCACCACTCCCCGAACCACTCGTGGGCGATATCTCCGTCGCACTGGTAGAGGGCTGCATCGTCTGTTCTGACGAGGAGCTCATTCAATATGCTATCCGAAACGACCTCGAGGACTTGCCAAGGATCAGCATCGTGAGGACGCCACCACCACCAGCCCGAGGAAGTCGGTCTTTCAATCGCATTCATATGGGAGCGGTGCCCCGCCGGGGGGCGGCGGGGCGATAGGCATTTACTCGGTGGGCAGGACTGCCTTCTCCCACTCTGTGCGGCTCCAGCGGCTTTTAGCGGAGCCTGGCATCCGGAGCTCCTCCATCATTTCGGACGGAATGACCCTGGCTCGAAGATGGTAGAAGCCCTTGGGCGGGTTCTTATGTACAGTGAGGCAGAAAGGAAAGACAACGCGCCCTCTGTTCTCCTCGCACTCGGCCAGCAGCGCTTCCAAGCCTGCCGCCAGAATGATTTGGGCGAGTTGCTTCCGTCTGATTCCCAATGCTTGGCCGACCGAGTCCAACTGAACAGCCAGTTCGCCGGCTACGTTCATGGTGGCGGTGGGGAGCTTGGGCTTCCGCCGAGCTTTCCTCTCGGCTTGTTCGGCGCGCTCCTCATGTCTCCGCTTTGTGGATCCAATTGGGCGACCCATTGGCCTGGGTTTATCAAGCTCGATGCCAAGCGTTTCCATCTGGCGAGCTTGTTCCTCTTCGTGATCGACTCGAAGGCCTCTCTCGAACGCCGCAAAGGCAGAGATCGCTTTCATTCGTTCACCTCCATTCCAAGGGTATTTTCAGCAATCCATTTGTCAGCGAAGTTCTGAGAATGGCGGAGTTTTTCTTCCATCAGAACCATCGCCACCATGGCAATCTGCGAGCGGTCGAGGTTTTGAAGGTTGATGAGCGAGCGGGCAACACCTTCGAGGATGAACTCATGGGGCACACAGGTCTCCAAGCCGAGTTCCTCGATACCGTCCGTGTAGCCAGCCGCGGCGGCGAGACGTTCGAGCGCGGCATGTAAACGAGACGGGACATCGATTCTAACGGCTTGGGCATCGGGCTCGGTTTCCCAACCGACCGTGCACCACCACTCGGCCACAGTCTCGGGCTTACGCTTTGTCTTTCGGGCCCGAGCTCGAAGGGCCTCTGCAAGTTCGCCGGTGAAAGTGACGGTAACCGGCTTCGTGGACTGAGCCCGCTTTGCCGGGCTTCCTTTGAGTTTCATCTGTCGTGACAAAAAGAGCCCGTGACCGGAACGGCGGTGAAGCGCCATCACTGCGGTTAGTGGCCGCAGCTATCCAATCACGGGCAAAGTGTCGTTCGATGGTTTTACCGCGGCCCGGGGCACTACTCCCAAGTCATCGATGCGGACCGGGACTTCACTCCCGGCGACATCGTGATAGCCTCCTTCCTGCGGTGAAGCGAGTGGAATTCTGATTACAGATTGGAATCAAACGTTCCTGCGACATGCAGCAACTGTGGAGAGCCGCCCCAAAGCTATGTCCCTTCTCTCGCCTTGGGCTGGTTCCATCAACCGTGGAGTCGACTTGAAGGTGAAAAGCGCTGACGAGTAGCTCGAGGAAGAGATGGCACGCCTCTAAGCCGAAGCCCGAGCAGGGGGCTGCGGACCGATAAGCGATAAAGGTCGATAGATAGCGTATTAGGGTTAGTGGTGTGAAACGGGAAATTTGTTCAATTCCGAGAAATAATAATATTTCCAAACGCGCGGATAAGTTTCTTTCGTTTTAGATAAGTGTCGCCCTTAAGAGCTGAAACAGAACCAAAACAATGAAGACATTGATAAAATCGACATTCGCGGTTATTTTGTCCTGCATGGCTCGATCGTATGCGGGAGAGGAGATGAAGGAAGCGTGCGGAAGCAACGTTGCCATCGTCCCGAGCTACGGAGCGAAGCCCAACGCGACGGGAACGGTCATTCTGCATCGAGGTAACATGGGTGACAATTGGGAGACTCAATGGTCCAAGCCGATCGCAGTGACCCCAGACAAAAGCGGTAAAATTCGATGGTGGTGTAATAGCACCGACTGGAACTTCATCGATCCCGGGACGTGGCGGATTGAAAGTCCGAAAATTGTAGTAGATCAGAAAGGTGTTAGGGCTGAAACGAAGTTTACTGATTCCTCATGGGAAGGATGGACAGCCGAACAATCTCGCTGCGGCGACTGTGATGGCAAGAAGACGACTCATGTCATCGTCAAGCTCACAGCTGGACGTTCATTCACAATTAAGTGTCTGTGCAAATAAGCAGCTGACCAAGGTGCCGCCACCGAGACTTCCGATGGCGGTGCCCCTGCGCTGAAATCCAGCAAAAGGTTGGTGACATGGGACGGAGCGAATGAGGCGCGAACGCATCGAGGCGGAGGTAGAGTTCAAGCCGAAAGGGCTGACGCAGCTCAAAAGCGCTGCGGCTTATACTGACTTCACGGCTCGTTCCACTGAGAATACGATCCGCCTGAAAAAGATCGAATTCCCCCGCGTCGGATCAAGGGCGAGCGCTTCTGCGTTCGTATCAAAAAGGGGTGGCTCGACGTTTGGATGGATCAGCAGCCTGTCATCTGAGCACGAGATCATGTAGCGACAGGCATGGAAAACACCGCGCGGGAAGCGCAGATGCCCAACGATTCCGAAATCCTGAGACGACTGGCGTCAAGAGTGGCCCAGCTCGAGGGATGCATAACCCAAGCTTTGGCCGCGGCTGATCGCTTCCACGAGATCGCGGATCGAATGGAGCGCCGGGCAGGGGGACTTCCACCGCGCTACCTGAACATGCGCGATGCCGCGAATTACTGCGGGCTCTGCCTCCGCACCATTGAGGGCGCGGTCGCCAAGGGTGAGATCACCTCTTTCATGCGCGGCCGGCGTCTCGTTCTCCGCGAAAGCCTCGAATCCTGGGTCGAGGGGAAGGTTGCTGCGATCACGCACGCGCCGCACTGAATTTCGCCTCCGGGCGCCCGCCGGATTGGGATAGCGAGAACGGAGGTTCATTCCAGATTGAAGAGGACTCGGTTATATTCTTGATCGATCCTCACGCGCCCGACACTTCGTAGGAGAGGGGTGCTTTCCGGGCGGCTAAGGCCGAAAAATTTGGTGAAGTCTATATTTGTTGCCTGCGATCGAATGCCGATAGCAATGTGCTTGAGATATTGCTTCGGCACCGATGTGAAATAATGGGGGCGACGAAATTCAACGCTGGGATCCATGAACGAGACAAAGTGGCGATGCTCTTTCTCGAAGCTCCATCCAGGAGCTTTGTGAAGGAATCCGTCTCTGATCAATTGCGCCCTACGATCGGCCTCTTTGCTGATGTGCCCCCCCATTAGTTGATCAGCATAAAAGAACGGACGTTTTTCAACGTAGTTCACTTTCAAAGGCGCAACCTCTTCGGGGAAATCAAATCCGAATGCAACTCCCCGGTGGCAATCTCCGTAGTGCGCCCAGACCGCTGGATCGTGAATTGATTCGGTATAGCAAATGATCCCCCAATCCTCGGTGTAGCACTTCAGTAGCAATTCAGGATCCATGCCCGTTCCCTTCTTCCCTTCGCGCGCAGGAAGCACAACGGGCCAGCAATCGAGAGGATCGTTGAGCTCTTGAATGCGGCCGAGTTTCCACTGTCCAGTTTCAAGGGCTTGAAATGCAAATTCCGTGGAGAGGTATCGCCAGAGGATCATGGGGGAAAGGTGATGTGGAGTCCTTTTTTTCTGCTGCCGACTTCAAGGGTCCAGCGGTGATGCAGGTATCTCAGGCCTTGAAGGGTGCCGGTATCTGATGTTCGCGGGCAATTTTTTCAGCGAGTTCTTTGGTTGAAGGGGCAAGTTTGATGCCTGCCAGTGCGGGATTGCCATCTTCCAGTCTTACCCAGCGGAAGGTTTGTATAAACCGACGTTCCTTCTCATCAGTGAAGACCAGCCAAACATTAACGCTCTCCGGAAAAGCTCCTTCGTTGGTCCGCGGCATCCAACGGAAATAGAATCCATCTCCAACGAGCATCATTTGTGGATGAATTTCTCCCTGTGCCAAATCCCGGTCACTGTAAATTGACACGTCATGTGCCACCCCAGTGGTGAGGACGAACTGGGAGCCCCACCACTCCATGCCGTAGCGGTCCCTCTGAGCCTGCAGCAAGGGCACGTCGGCGTGGAACCTTGGCCATCTGGCCTCATCCGTGGCCTTCTGGGCCTCTTGATGGATTGTCCTTTCAAAATCCAGCGAATCCCTCGTGGCTTTTACCATTTCCTTGTGCTGGTCGACCGCTGCCTGCAACTCGTCGGCCTGCATCCTCAGCGCCTCTCCGCTCTGTCGCAGTTCCTTTCCTTGCTGCAGGAAGCCCAGCACGACCCATAGAAGCGCTAGAGGGCCGGCGGTCCCCGCGACCGCGTCGCCAAAGGTATTCGGCGCCATTTCCCGCCAGTGCGCGGCGTTTGGCCATCCTCGCAACCATACGATTCCCCAGAGATATGTTGCGGTCAGGGCACCACCGAGAATGAACAGAGCATGATTTCTGAAGAAGTTGAGAGTTGTCTTCACTGTCCCCAAACTACGCCGAGTCCTTCTCATCGCGGAACTACAATTGGCGTCCTCCTTCACACCACTAACGGAATTGGTCCGGTCCGGATGGTTTTCGAATGGCTCATTGGAGTCGGCATTCAGGTGTAAGCTAAAAGTTCCGAGACTGCTCAAGCGCCCAGGCTTCGGCCGCCCGCTCTGACTCTGGGGAGTCGTGAGGGTATTTGAGGAAATGCCCGATTTCGTGAAGCAAGAGGTGGGCGACGAATGTCGCCGGCTCAGTGAGCTTGATTCCGATCGTCCAGCACCACCCGCCGGTGAGTGTCCTGCAGGTATCCTCGATGTAGGCGTCGCGGAGATCGTCGGAGAATTCCTCCCGAAGCCAAATCACCGGCTCCGGCCCGCCCACTAGCACCTTGGCCGCCCGGAGAGGCTCGTTGTCCGGGAATCCCGCCGCGGTGCCGGCGGCAGCCACGTCCGGAACGATGCTCAGGCACTCCGGGCGAAACCCGTAGTGCGCGAGAATGGCATCGAGGAGGGGGCGATGTGCGGGGGTATGGATCATGGGAAAGACAAATGGCCGATAATTGCGCGAGGATTGATTCTGACAGGTTGTTCCCTCAATCCGCTGTCTCCACCTTGCCCGGGGCGTGCGAGCGCGAATTTGGGCTGCTAGAGTGCCGTGGTTGTCTGCTCTGAGGATGCGACTCCCTGCCAGAGGGCGCCAATTGCTTGCTCGGAAGGAAGTCCAACAGGCTCCGGCGGTTCGCGGTCGGCGTTTCGTTCTGCCATGGGCTGGCATTTCGATAGGATCCGTGGCGCGGAGGGAGGAGGTTGCCCGAAACCTTTTCGTCGTCGAAGATCAGCGACTTGGGTGGAACCGGAATTCCAAGTCGGCAGGTTTCTTTCACGCCGGCTTTCGTCCACTGCCAGAATTGAACCTTGTCTGCCTGGAGGACCTCGAACGGCGAGGCGTCGAGATACCACGCCGGAATGACAGGAGGGAACGAGGCGGGGAAGTAGAGGGTCGACAGGAGCGATTCCGGGTCGCCAAGCCTCTCGGTGGATTGTAGCAGGCCGGCAGTCACGTCGGCGGCTTGGGCGGCGAGCCAGTCCTCCGCGCTCTGCTTCGCCGACTTCATTGCCTTGTCGCCGTGAATGAGGCGGAGCCACTGGAACGCCTCTTCGCTGAGCCCGGCGGCATCTTCATCCTGGGGCGGCGCCTTCCGCCATTGCTTGGCCCTTTCGGGGAATCGCTCCATTTCGAGCTCTTCCCAGCCGATGCAGGCCGACCAGAAGGCCCAGCATTCGAGCAGGAGCCAAGGAAGGAATTCCTTCTCGTGGACATTGCCATTCAGCCGGAATCCCGGGCTGCCGAGCGCTTTGGCGTAGCTCAGGGCTTCGACAGGAATCCCGAGAACCGCGGCTGCGCTGGCCATGGTGGGGAACATTCTGGAGCGCTCTGAGAGCGGAGGGCAGGGGATGCTTTTCATGGTGTGTGTGTCGGGGCCCTATGGACATTAGTGCCTAGCGAAATCCTGCGGGCTTGCGTGCCTCGGAAGGGGGGGCTCCGGGAAGGACCCGCCCGTTTCGGGGCTGATATTAAGGGTGCCCTGACCTTTCGAGGCAGGGATGAGGTGGTGGTGATTCGAAATCATGAAACCTCACGGGGTGAGGGGCGGGCAGGCGTCAGAAACCACGCTTCCTCAGCTCGTTTGCGAGGGCGGCATCGAACTCCTTTTCGAAGCGGCGAGGCGCTATCCGATCCTGAATCCTGTCGATCTTGGCGTGGAAGAATTCCTGGGTTGCCTGGTAGGTGAAGAGCCGGGTCACCCGCTGGTTGCCCGAAGGGTATCGGCCTTCACCTTTCTTGAAGATGCCCTTCTTCAGGCTTCCAATCTGTTTGATTCGAAAGGTTCCATCGAGCTGCTTCCCTTTGAAGAAGACCTGAGAGACCTGCCGCTTGCTCTTGCCCTTGCCGCGAAAGAATACTTGAACCGTGGTGTTTTCGGTGGCTTCCAAACCCAGGCCCTTCCGGTCACTGACGGTCACCTCGACCTGACCGCTCAGGCGTACAGCTTTGTGAATTACGACGATCTGCTTTAGGGCGCTCTTCGCTCTTAGTTTCATCTCCTCGGCCAGATCAGATTGGGTCCTGCTTCTGACTGCTTCTCCTGTCTTGTTGAGGGCTTGCTGGGTAACGCGGGGAATGACTGTCCTTTGAAGCTCGGTCAGGCCGCGGGTAACATCGGCGATGTAGGATTTAACGGATATCATGACGACTGTGGTTGGTGATTCTATGGGGGAGCGGAGGTAGAGTTTCGGGGCCTGACAGCGCGAGCTTTGCCGAGAGCAACGTCGCATGCGTCTGCAGCAGACCTGTCGCCGCATTCAACGACGTGGAGAACCGATCGACTGGAGGCTTGCGGGTAAGAGCCTGGACCGATCACGATAAAGCACCGGCCGCATTCTCGAAGGAACGCGCTCTGCTCTTCGGTGAGGACAAGTCGGTGCACGTTCATTTCAGCTCAAAGATGGTGGAGCATTCAAGCAGCCGACCACGAAGGGGTGCGCCTACATCGGCCGGCATGTTGGCGAGGAACTGGTCGGGGCGTGAATTCGCCGTCCAGATCGTCACAAGGTTTTCTGCGTGCCTGTGGTCGAGCAGGCCGAAAAGAGCTGCAGCCACAGCAGGCGTGTGGGTGCACTTCCCGAGGTCATCAAGCAGCAACCAGCCCGTTCGTCTGGCGAGTCTCAAGAGGTCCTTGGCTTCCTTCGCTTCATCACCTTTGCCGAATTGATTCCTCACAGCATCGGCGTAGTCCACGGCAGACACCGCGGAAACGAGCCACTCGCGCCCACGATCATATCCCTTTCGATCCATCCAGATGCGATAGGCGCCGCTCTGATCAAAGGTGAGGATGGCGTCGACAATCCTTTCGTAAGCGACCCGGGTTTTGCACTTCCCTGTGGGGCCAATGAGGCCAAGCCATGGCTTTTCGTCGGTCGGGTTCCACTTCTCAACATTCCCCCAAAGCTTCGCATTGAAACGTGGATCCTGGCGATCGGTCTGCGCCATCCGTGAAGGTAGAAACCCGGAAAGGAACCTTTCTGCGTGCTCCTTGTGGTCGGCTCGGGCCTTCCTTTCCCGCTCAATTCGGTCGGCCTCAATACATGCGGGACAGTGCCATGGTCGGTCAACGGGGTTCCAAGAGTCCTGTTTCTCGGGCTCCTCCCAAGTAAAGGTTGCCCCACAGTCGCAGGTGTCTTCTTTCGTGGTCATTCTTCGATTGGGATAAAGGTTCCTGTGCGATCCCCGATCTGGTCCTCGGAAGATTGCTCCGCTGTCTTTGCTGCCTGAAGGTTCAGGGGCCGATCGGCTCGGCTAAGCCAGTTCGTGATGAATCGACGGGTAAGGCTTCTGCCTGGATGTCTGGCAATCCACACCGACGCGCGCTCTATCTCCCCATCGATGTCGAGTCCTTCGAATGAAGGATCCTTTCGAAGCGAATCGATCCAATCGGCGTCTGAGAGCTTGCTTGTACTCTTTCTCTTTTTAGGGGGTACCTTAGAGGGAGTTCCTTTGTGTCCCGTTTGGGGGGACGGGTGTCGTCCCGTTTGGGGGGACGGGTTCTCTTCGACCCGTCCCGATTCGGGGGACACCTCCCGTCCCGTTTGAGGGAACAGGTCGGCAGAAACCTGTCCCGTTTGGGGGGACGGGTTGATTTCGCTACCCGTCCCATTTGGGGATACGGGTTCAATGAGCGTTGTCTGACCCGGACGAGACTCCCGGCGGATGAGTCCAGCCGTCTCCAGCTCCTTCAGGACAGAGAAGACGGTCTCACGCTTTAGCCGGCAGATGCTGGCAATGGTCGATGCGTTGGAGTAAGTCCGACCGCGGCGCCAGAGGTGCACGAGGACACGCATCTGCTGAGCAGTGAGAGGGAGATCATCCAGCCAAGCGGGAATGAATGGCGGCTTCTCCTTCACCCGGCCCTCCCGCGTTGCAGTTCGTCGAGTAGACGAAGAACCCGCTTTGCTTCGTGTGGAGCTCGCCTATCTAAAGGCCGGACTAGGTTCTCCCGGTCCCAAGAAGGGGTTTCCTTTCGTAGCCTCTGCTGTCGTCGTGCGCGATGGTATCTCACGGCCGGCGACGTGGTTCGCGGTTGAGGGAATCGAGGATGCTCAGCACGCGGCCAACGCTTCCTGAACCCCGAGGTGGAGGAGGTCCTTCGATTACTTCGTAATCCGGATCCTGATCCTCAGCGTATTTGTCGGACTGTCCCTCTTTCTTTCTCCAGAATGAGGAGGTGGGATTGTTTCGGCGATGCTTCTTCATGGTCGCTGCAATGTTGGATTGCAGGCCGCCGCGGGCAGGGTAGAGTGCTGGCGAGCGAGGAAACTCACCGGGTCGATCCGCCTCACGGGTCGGCCCGGGTTTTTAACCTACGTTGGCGGTCTCAGGTTGACCGGATACACACCCAGTAATTCGGTTGACCTCGGCGGCGGAGATCATAGCGGCGCCAAAGCCTGTGATCGGAGTAATCGCTCCCTTGGCAACCTGACGATAGACCCATGAGCGATGCTTTCCTAGCATTGCTGCCACTTCTTCGAAGGAGTATGCCCTGCGTTCGATCTGTTGTTTGATGGTTTTTGCCATGACCACCCTGACGCAGCACTTCACGACAAGGCGGAAGAGATCAGAGCAGAGCGCGGATCTTGGCGACTGGATGCGAGACCGTCACGCTTCTTGCTCTCGGCAAATCAACAGGCGGTCAAAGCTGGGACTCGCTGGTAATCAATGCTGATTGATGGCGCCCGCAGACAAAAATAGAACTGACGCCGGTGCCGGGAACATTCCCAGTAGGAGCAGCTCTTTGTATTCCACTGACGCGGCTGGAACCCATGTGGCTCTAGGGCCGCAAAGCTGGCCGGCTCTTTCTATGAGTCGAAAAAACCAATGTTTGCCGAGGTATAGGCGATCACGTCGACAGCACTTTCTAAATACGTGTCGCAGCTCTAGTCCTTATGGCCGTAGGAAAGTCGGCCCTCTCAGCTCTTTTTTTGTGCGACTTCAACTTGGCCGTTCCAAATGGCGCCGGTCCGCGAGCTTATGTAATTTCAAGCACGACTTTGCTGGTTTCCATGACAATCCTCTCTCCCTTGGCATTGATCCAAGAGGCTTGAAGGGCTCCGCTGGGGCGACGGGTAAGGCTTGGCATGGCAGCTCTTTACTATGTTCTGTCGCGGCTCTAACGCGGATGAAATCTAGGGTTGCTCGCCGTTGGTGAGATTTTCCTGTATAGAGCCGGATGCTTTGGTCAAGGCTGCAACCAGTCTTCGACTTACATAGCGTCGGGGAGCTCAAATCGCCACCTTGAGTATTTGAGCCTCACTATGCTTCTCGATCACGTGTCCGTAAGTTTTGGCTGCGAGGGCACCCCCGTCCTTGTGCCCAAGCCAACTGGCTATCGTCGGAATATCCACGCCCGCTTCGATGCACCGCGTGGCAAAGATGTGTCGGAGATCGTGGATGCGCAGATGCGAGAGCCCCAGGCGGTCGCACGCGCCCTCCAGCGCAAGGCGAGGGGACTTCATCGGCATCACAGGGTCCCCGCCACCATGCTGCTTTACCTGCTTCAGCTCGGCGAGGACGTCGCGGGCGGTGGAGGTGAGGGGCACGCGGCGGAATTCGTCGTTCTTCGCGGTGCGGATGACAATGGCGCTGTCGGTGATGTCTCCCCACTTCAAGGCCTGCGCTTCCGAGATGCGGAGGCCGGTGGAGGCAAGTAGACGCACTGCGGCTGCTGCCGCTTTCGAGTGAGCTTTCCGCTGGCCGATGATCTCGGCAACAATCCGACCGAAGTCGTCGATGGTCGGAAGGTCGCGCTTGCTCTCGATGGGCTGGAGCCGGTCGAGTTCGTCGGCGAGGTTGAGCGTTACCATGTGGGCTTCGATGGCCCGATCATAGGTGCGGCGCAGCAGAGCCAAGGAGCCGTTGTAGCGCGTCCGGGAAACCAGCTTGGCATGCGCATCCATCCACGATCGGAGATCGGCGAGCGTGGCCTTGCTGATAGATTTCGCCGCGGGCTTGCCGTCGAGGGTATCGCTGGTAGCGATCAGGCTTGCGCCTACCTGCTGGTAATAGTGCCGAGTGGTTTCCTTGATGCCGGGATCTTCGCGGAGCGCTTCATCCGTGATGGCTTCCGCCAACGTGCCCGCTTTCTTCGCATTGGTCGTGCCCCGAAGCTCATTAAGTGCCGCGGTAAGGCGGCCCTTCGCCGTGTTGAAGTCTTCGGTTTCAAGACAGCGGCGACGGACCTTGCCATCCACCTTGGTCACGGCGTAGTAATTGCCCGCCCGATGACGAAAGAGGTTTTCAACCTTCGATTTAGCGAACTGCGCTTTCTGTTTCATCCCGTCGCGAATTGTTCCTGCGAAGGTATGCACCGGATGGATGCATTTAGCCAGCGTAATCGGCGCAACTCATTGACGGGCCTGTAGCTCAGCGGTTAGAGCAGGGGACTCATAATCCCTTGGTCGTGGGTTCGAACCCCACCGGGCCTATCTCCACAGCTTCACCGGTTTGAGTGTCGCCTGGAGAAAGAAAAAGGGGGCGCAAACTTGTTGCGCCCCCGGGGTTCAAGTTATTCGGAGCTTTGGTGGCCTTAGCGCCGGCGTCTGGCGCGGAACGAGAGGCCCGCGGACAGAATCATGGCGACAGAAAGAGAAGAGCTGGTCTCCGGAATCGGCGAGATATTGGGAGCAAGATCGCCGATCCAAACGCTATTACGGGGATCTGGTTCAGATAGCCCTTGAATGTGGGCTGCGGCTAGGAAGTCGTCGTCTGTCACCGCTTCGAAAAGCGATGCAGTCAAATCGATTCCCTTGAAGTCGACGATGACCGGGTCGTTCTTGATGATCCGGTCGGCCTTTTTCGTAGGCATGGCCAACTCAAAATCAAATCCCTTGAGGGGCTGTCCGCCGCCAAGGCTGTCCTCATCATGATCGATGGTGATGAAGCCCGCTGGATTGATGACCGTCCAAGAGACTGAATTTGTGAAGCTAGGATCCAGATTGAAGTAAAACCTGGTAATGAACTCTTCGACATCCACTGACTTCACCAGATTTGAGGTATCGAGTGACAGCCGGACAACATTTACACCGGCGACAGGCGCCATGTCAGTGAAGGTCGCGGTAATCCATGGGGCAGAGCCTCCCGGGGTGAGGGAGGGATCCTTCGTCCAATCCAACTGTAGTGTGGTGACCGCCGCCTCAGCGGGGCTTGCGATCATCAGGAATGCGGCAGCAATGCCGACGGGTGTGCAGCTCGCCAACGCGAGCCGTGGGAATACGGGGGATTTCATACGTGCAGGGGGTGCCGCTGTCCTATGATAAGTGTCGGTGTGTGTCAACCCATAGGTTAGATTGTGGTATTTGGTTCGCGGGGTTCAATCATGGTGGAACCGTTGGAACTATTTCTGGATGCGAAAGTATCATCCAAATTTCAGTCACTTACGGCGATTGTCGGGTGAAGGATAGGGTGTCCAGAAGGGTCAGCAGATTCCTTCTCAATGCCGGGATGTGTATGAATTTTTTCTTATCCTACTTGGGGAGACGCTCGAAAGACGCCGTTATAGGAAAGAAGGGTAGACTTCCGAATATCCCAATGCCGAGGATCCGGGGCCTCTTGGCGTTTATTGGTTAGAGGATCCGGCCCGTGCGTACGGAGGGGTGCCGGGATGGCATTGACTCAACGGTGTGAATCCCGCAGCATCTTGCCGTTCTCATGATCTTCCAGAACGGCACTGCTCTCCTTTCCCCGGCCTACCTCGCGTACGCCGGACAGGAGCATGTCGTGTGGAACCGCACCGGTCATGTTTGCCCGGTCTTTGCAAACTACCGCAAAGACAGAGCGGCGCGGCGGGATGAGACCGTGATGGGATAAGTAGATCCCTCAAAGTTTTCGCCCCGTCCGCCGCTACCGGTGGATGGGGCTTTTTTTGCGCTTTCATGAGCACGAAGCCCGAACACACGACCCTCTTGCAGGACCTCAAGGCCTTGCCGGGACAGTATTGGATCCTTTTCAGCGGGACCTTGGTAAACCGCTTCGGGCACTTCGTGATCCCGTTCCTGGCGATCTATCTCCGGCAGCAAGGCTTCGATGCGAAGATCACGAGCCTCACAATGGGCTCTTACGGAGCAGGAGCCCTGCTCGCCGGGGTCATTGGAGGCTATCTAGCGGATCGCTTGGGTAGGAAGAACACCATGCTGATTTCCTGTGGTGGAGCTGCGAGCTTCATGATGCTGCTATCGCAGGCCCATACCGTCCCCTCGCTGGTGATCACGACCTTCATGACAGGGCTTTTGACTGCGATGTATGGGCCGGCAGCGAGCGCCTTGATTGCGGATCTCATTCCTCCGGCACTGCGGGTGCGGGCATTCTCATGCCAGCGGCTGGCGATCAACTTCGGCTTCGCGGCGGGCATGGCCACGGCGGGCTTCATGGCGACTCGTTCCTTCTTTGCGCTCTTTGTGGCGGATGCGGCGACGACCTTGATTCTTGGTCTCACCGTGCTGTTCGGGATCAGGCCGAGAATCGTGGCCGCACGGCAGAATAGCGGCTGGGGACATGCCCTACGGCACATGCGGGGAAACAGGCCTTTCCAGCTAGCGGTCGTGGCGTCCCTGCTGATCGGCATCGTGTTCTGGCAGATGAGCAGCAGTTACGGACTTCAGGCGACGGAAGGAGCGGGTCTCGATGAAAGGGCTTATGGCCTCCTCATGGCGCTAAACGGGATATTGATCGTGTTCCTTGAGCTGCCGTTGACGAGCTACACGAAGCGGCTTTCACCGGTCCTGATGATGGCGCTTGGCTATGCCATCATCGGCCTCGGCATGGGCATGAATGCCCTAGGAGCATCCCTACCCGTGCTGGCATCGAGCATGATCGTGCTGACCGCGGGAGAGATGATCGCTTTTCCCGTGAACAATGGCTACATGGCCGCGCTTGCTCCGGATGAAATGCGCGGCAGATACCAAGGCGTGATTTCGATCTCCTGGAGCGTCGCGACGATGATCGGACCCTCCGCCGGTATCTCACTCTATCAGGCGAATCCCACCCTGTTGTGGATCGCGACCTTGGTGTTGTCGTTGATCGCAGCGGGTCTGATGTTGGCTACCAAGCCGGGCCTCGAAGAGGGGAAACCGTGAACTCAGCTCTGCCTCCGCGGCGGGCGGGTCCGTCCGGAAAGGATGGCGAAGGATTCCTGCTCGTGGCGCTTGCGAAGCCGGGCATTCATGATCGCCTGAAGCGTGATGCCGAAAATGTAGAGGAAGACTGCGAGTGCCAGCAGGGCTCCGCCGACTGTCATCCATTCCTTCATGAAGGATGGAATTTTTAATTGGGAGCCGAAGACGAGACAGACCAAAACCACCGACCCGGCGAAGACCCACAAGGCGCGGTTGAAACAGGTGCGCAGGTCTTTACGGAGAGCGCTGATCTCAGCAGCGAGGTCGTGGGGATTCTCGACGTCGTTGTTCATCTTGTGGATAGCTTATAAAGAAATCCAGAGGTTCTCTGCAAGTAGGATGTCGTTATCTGGTTGGAGCTTGCCCAAGCTTCGCTTTCCGCCGTTCTCCCCAGCTTGGATCGGCGGAGGGCGGGTCCGGGCTGGGGCGTGGAAGCGGAGCTTCTCTTCTCGCGACAGCGACGGACGGCTGGCTGGAGTTGATGGTCCTCTGGCATCGCACCCGGCTAGTTTCCTACCTTCAAGGGGGCTGCTGCGGCGAGTTCTTCCGGCACGTCTGCTGGTGAGGTGTCGAACTCGAGACCGCGTAGCCAATCCTTGGTCCGGTCGAGCTGCACGGCCGCACCGTCGATCTCATGGGAAAAGGCTCCCGCGTCACGGCTCGCAAGGTGATCCGCGCGGAAGAGCTTCACCAGTTCGGCGATGCGTTCTTGTTCGGAAGCAGTGAGCGCACGGCTTTCCTCCGCACCTTGACGCTTCTCGAGACGAGACTTGAGAGACTCCAGTCGTGATTGAATCGATTCCGCCAAGCCCGGCTTGCTGCCGGGAGCGATCGCCGCGAGGTCCTTCTCCATTGCCGCGATCTTCTGCTGCAATTCCGCGGGATCTTCTGTCTCGACGAAGCGGTCGAGCATTTCACCGGTGTGAAGCAGGCGCAGGTAGGTCCAGGCGAGATTTGAAAGCCGGTCACTGCGCTGGCGGATGATCTCGGCGTTGAGCCGCGGATCGCGCTTGAACTCTTGCTGGAGCGCGCCGATTTCAGCGGCCATGCGGTCGTAGCGCTCCTTGGTCGAGTTACGGAGCGCATCGTAGATCTGCCGGCGCTGATAAAGGAAATCACGGAGCTTGGCTCCTTCGTCGCCTTGCTTCCGTTTCGCCAACCAGTTGTTGAAAATCGGGGAATCAGGCAGATAGATCCAGCCGAGGGCGTAGGCCGCAGCGCCGGCAATCATGCCGATCGCGCTTACCGTGGCCAGTCCCACGCCAAGCGTCAGTAGGCCGAGCCACGCGTGATGCGGGCTTTTTGCAAAGGCCTTCAGTTTTTCGACGCCGGTCATGGATGCTGAGAGCGAAGAGCGTGGGACCCAGAGTAGGAGAGTGAGAAGCCCGCACAACGCTTCTTTCTCTCTCCCCGGAATCCGGCTTTCTTACTCCACGGTGAACCACTGAACCTCCACGCGCCGGTTGAGATCAGGATTCTTGCCTGCAGGTTCTTCCCAGCCACGGCCGACGACTTCGAGGCGGTCCGGGGTGATGTCGGGATACTTCTCGACCAAGCGTTTCTTCACTTCCTCCGCGCGCTGGGTGGAGAGCTCCATGGCTTTCAAAGACATCTTGCGGAGAAAGGCTTCGCCTTGCTTGCGGAAGCTCTCCTTTTGCATGTCGTCCACGTGGCCCCGCAGCAGGATCATCGAGCCGGGTGAGACTCCGAGGAGGTGATTCACGTTCGAGAGGAAATCGTGGTTCTCCTTCTTGTTCATATCCAGTTCCGCGCTGTTCGGCAGGAAGTAGAAGCGGATGTCGCGGGTAAGCAGCGGGTCCTGCTCGATGGGGGCCTGCTCGCTGGTCTTGATCGGCTTGATGGAGGCAACTTGGGAAGAGAGCGTCCCTTCCTTCTCCAAAGCTTCGAGCGCCTTGGTATCGGCGAAGAAAGAGGCCGCCACCGGTGAGGGCTGGAGCTCGGAACCGTAGGCGAGGTTCGCCGTCTGGAAGACGGACGCGAAGGATCCGGCTGCATCGATCGCGCCGCGGAAAAATGCCAGGTTCTCAGGTAGATTGGAAAGGTGGACCTTCGCCAATTCCTGACGGGTGCTCTCTACGGTCCACTCGTATTGCTTGAAGGCGGTGGCGATCGTCTGCAGGTGGGGCTCGGGATTCGCACGCACGCGATCGTTGAAAAGCAGCATGCCTTCCACGATCTTTTGCACGATCTCCGGCTTGGCTTGGGCGAAGCCCTTGTTGAACACGAGGATATCCGCGATCACCAGCAGGTTTCGATTGTCCACAAGTTGGCGGGCATCACCGCCGGACTGCTCCACGATCTCCGTGGTTTTAGGGGCCCACGTCACGCAGCCATCGAGTTGATGGCCGCCTGCCTTGAGATCGGCAAGGAAGGCATCTCCGGCATCAAAAGCGTCTTCGAGGAAGACGAGGTTCACGGCCTCGGGATCCCGAGGGAGTTCGGGACCATCGAGACGCTTTACCGGCAGCCCGGCTTCTTGGGCTAGATAGCGGATAAAGAATTCGGCCTCGCTAAAGGGGGCCGTGGCGATGGTTTTCCCCTTCAGGTCGTTCACCCGCTTGATGTCCTTCCGCACGATGATGCCGTCGGCACCGCGGGACCATGAGACTTGGGCGGGCACCACGCACTGCCATTGGCGGCCGTAGTTTGAGAGCACGTCCACGGTGGTGGCGGTAGCGGCGAACTTGCCGTCCTGAAGATCCGCCCAAGAGTCTTCCTCGCTGAGGGTGATCTTCAGCTTGAAGCCCGCATTCTTGGCGAACCAAGAGTTGTCATTCGGTTCGAGACCGCCATTGGCCACGATGAGGCCGGCATAGCCCGCGTACTCGGAGAGGTTGACGGTGATGATCTCATTTTGGGGCGTATAAGGGCGGGGAGAGGGGAGTTGCGGAGCTTTCCCCGGCGCGATGAAATCGAAGGAGGAAACCGGGGATTCCGCCTGATCTGCGGAAGCGTCCGAGGCCCGGGTTGCTTCGCTCGCATGGCTGCCCGACCCGTGGTCGCGCTGGTCTTTCTTCCCGAGCATCCTCGTCACCGCAAATCCTGCGAGGAGCAGGACGATGACAGTGAATACGATTTTTCCGAGCTTGGTCATGATGTCGGGGAGCATGGACCGGAATGGTGACCGGGTGCCATGGGAAAATGAACCCGAGTGTGGAAGGGGCAGCGGCGGTCACCGGTCATTGGAAAGGAACTCAATTTGTCATTTGTGGGAAAACGGAGGCGTGCTTTGTTAGGCGCTGCCTCTGTGGGCAGACAGCTCCCCCATGAACCCCTCTGATTCAAAGGTAAGCCCGAAACGGGTCGATTGGCCCAAAGTCGATGCCCTGCCTGACATCAGCTACCGGCAACTGGAGGTCTTCAGCATGGTTTGCCGGGAGCGATCTTACGCGAATGCCGCCGTGGAACTCCATAGTACCCGCGCCAACATCAAAAGGGTCTGCAAGGAATTCGAAGATGCCGTTGGAAGACCTCTGTTCGAAGAGGCTCAGGGCCGGTCCCTCGTGCTGACGCCTTTCGCCGCGGATCTTTTAGCCTACGTCAGTCCGCTTTCCCGGGTATTGAGAAAGCTGGGAGACGGAGTGCGCGGGCTGCACGAAGCCGGGCGGATCCTGAAATTTGCGGCAGCCGGGGAGTTCTTTCGTGGAGGGCTTTTCGCGGATTTCCTGGCGACCTTGCAGATTGCCGATCTTTTCCGTTCGTGTTTTCTCCGGATCGAGGTGAAGCGTTTCCGGCCGGCACTGTTGAATGCGGAGTGCGACGTGTATTTTGGGATTGGGCTTGATGGAGCGGATCGGTTGGATGCCGTAGATCTGGGACCCGTGCCATGGGTGATCCTCGGGGGGGAAGCAGCTCCCGGGGGACCGTCGGACTTGCAAGGGTGCGAATGGTGGATCGCGGAGGCAGGGGAATCCGGCGCGGCAAATGGCTTGCTCGAAGACTTTCGCAAAGCGGGCGCACAAGGCGGGTCTGTGCTGCCGGAAGCCCAATCGCTCCAGTGGTTGGCGAATCCCGCCCTGATTCCCGCGGATGTTTTGTTTTTTGCTCCCGATATCGCGGTCGGACTCAAGGGGCGCCAGGCGGGAAATTGGCCCACCTATCGGTTGACCGCCTGCCTCCGGCGAAATCATCCCTATGCAGAGTTGAAGCCTCGTCTCATGGCGGCGGCCAACGGAAACGACCATGGACATTGATCTCAACAGCCTCTTGGTCTTCCGTCATCTCGCGGAAACCGGGAGTTTCACCGAGACCGGCAAACACTGGGGAATGTCCCAGCCTTCGGTAAGCCTCACCATCTCGAAGTTGGAGTCTGCGATCGGGTTGGTGCTTTTCGAGCGATCGCCTACCGGAGCAAAATTGACCTCGGCGGGATCCGCTTTCCTGAGCCATGCAAATGGCGTTTGTTCGGCCTATCTCGAATTTATCGATGGGATCCGGCGCTTGGACCGGCGCATGGATCATCAGGTTCTGGTTGCCGTGGATGCCTCCTATTTCGGCCGGATCCTCAGGGAAAAGATTGAAGATGGCTTTTTGCCCGAGTGGCCTGGATCAAAGCTCCGCTTCTGCGAGAGTGACGGGCGATGGGGCGAGTCCTTGGAAGCGGCGCGTTGCGATGTGGTCTTGGCCGGACGCTTTCTTCGTGCCGGCTTGTCGGCGGGAATCCAAGAAGCGGTCGTCCGAAGGGAGCGGGGAATTACTGTCGCATGGAATCCGAGTTTCTATCCCTTTGATTCGGAGAATTTCAGTTTTCCGGAGGTGCTTCGTGGCACGGTGCTTGTCCCGGATAGGCGGGTTGTTACCGGTTTTAGCCCCTTCTTGTTGCGGTGGTGCGAGGAGGCTTATGGGATCCAGCCCGCGAATTTGATCAGCTTTCCTACTGAAACCGAGGCGGCCGCGGCCTGCCGCGCAGGCTTGGGAGTGTTGCTTGCTCCCGGTGATGTGATGTCGCGTTTGGGGGACGGTTCGGAGGAGTTGGTCCACGTCAGGACTTTTGAGTTCCTCCTGCCGGAAGCCTTCACGGTCGCGGTTTATTGCCGGAGTGATGAGGAGTCGAAGGAGGTGCTGGAAGTCGCCGCGACCATGACGAAGCTCGGCCGGAAGCTCTTCCTGAAAGATTTATAGCCCCATAAGAAAATGGGTCCGGTGCACTCTGTGTTCGGTGCGACTCCGATGATATTCGAGTATCGTGATCGATCTTCGGAGAATGCAGGCGTCAGCGAACGGGTTTTCGGATGAGCGCTTCGATCTTCTCAGCGACCTGAAGTTCCTGATGGTCGCGTATCTTTCGGAAGCTTTGAAGGAACCGAACGTTGCGGTTCTTTCTCCGACGATGGCCGGGATGCTGGCGGTTTATCTCGACGACGAGAAGGATGGGATCGCGGTTCTTCGGGACTTGGGAGTCGAGGCTGGGCTGGCGATTGCACTGCCGCCCCGCATCAACTTGCGTCAGGGCTTCTCCGCGCTGGGGAAGGAGGCGGGTATCGACGACTTCAATCCATTCTCTTCCGAAGCGGCGTTGCTGACTGGTGCCCTGATCATGAATTCACTGAGCCAGGCCGTAATCGCGGCATGGCTGTGCGAAAAGGATTTCGAAACCGGACAGACGGCCTTGCTGCGAATGCTTGCGAACGATTCGCGCTTCGAGGGGATGCTGAGTGGCGCGATGTCTTTCCTCGGCTCTTCGGCCGAAGAACGGGCCTTGGAATTGCAGGCATTGATCTGTGGACCCTTCGTGAAGATGGGGAGCGGCGAGCGGCTTTGGAGCTTCAGCTTGCTGCAAACGGCGATCGTCCGTCTCGCCTGTGGCGGTCAAGGGCGTGAGGCCGGCGGCTTCTTCCCGGATGGGATGAGCGGCAGGGCTCGGACATGAATGAGAAGCCCCGCCGGAAACTCCGCGGCAGGGCTTCGGGGACGGACGCACTCTGGTCGGGATAGGTCAGTCTTGCGTGCCGACCTTCTCCGCGGATGTGGCGGTTCCACGGGCTCCCCATGGGTTTTGATTGGCAGTCGCCGCGGCGCGCTCCTTGTGTTTGGAAACCAACACAAGCACTCCCAAGGCGATGCAAGCAGTGAGGATACTCCGGAATGACATGGCTCGGAGAGGTCGGTATCCATAGATAGCGCAGATCCGCGAAATCTCCACTTTGTTTCGGAACGGGCGGAGGGGAAGGGGTGGCGCTGGATTTTTCCCGCGGGCCGTCATGTTCCCGTCATTTTCACGAGCTAGTCCTTCCGGTGTTCCTACGGGAAGACGCTCATGAAAATCACCACACGCATTTTCGGAACACTCGCGCTGGCGATGCTGCCGCTCGCCTCAAAGGCCGAAGGAATCCACCGCATGGAATTCCTCCCGGACGAATGGCATCTGGCCGGGTTTGAAAACTCGCTCGACCTGAGCGGAATCGCTGCGGCCAATCCCCAGCAATGCCTGGTTGGCAGCGATGAGTCCTTCTACATCCAGCCTGGGGTGATCGATCACGCCAAGAAGCGGATCGAGTCAAAGCGTCCGATCGCTCTTTCGATCCAGAATACCGGAAAGGGTGGTATGGAAGTGGACATCGAGGGGGTAGCCTTCTCACCGGAGGACCAAGCCTACTATGTCGTCGGCTCCCACGGTCTCGGGAAGAAGAAGGGAGACTTCCAGCCGGACCGGCATGCGGTTTATCAAGTGCCGGTCGATCAGGGCGGCAAGGTGCTGAGGGATAAAATCCGCCGCACCAGCTTGCTGCCATGGCTGGAAAAGACGCCGGTGCTGGAGGATCACGTGAAGCAGCCGCTCCAGCAGAATGGCCTGAACATCGAGGGCCTCACCTACGCAAAGGGAAAGCTTTTCTTCGGCTTGCGGGCTCCAAACAAGAACGGCCGGGGCTTCGTGATCGAGTTGGCTCCGAACGATCTTTTTACGGGGAAGCCCGGCAAGCTCCAGGTCCATGACATTTCGATTCCGAAGGGCCGGGGCATCCGGGAAATCGCAGCAGTAAAGGATGGGTTCATCATTCTGTCGGGAAACGCCAGCGCCGAGGCTTCAAAGAAGATCCCGGTGACGATGGCTCCCGGTCCGGATGATCGCTTCGATGTCTATTTCTGGAACGGCACGGATGCCTCCGACTGCGTGAAGCTCGGCAGTCTGCCGCAGAATGGAGGCAAGGCGGAAGCCCTGTTGATTCTAGAGGACATGCGAGACCACGTGGACATGCTCGTCATTTTCGACGGCTTGCAGGGAGGCGAACCGATGACCGTCCGCTTCCACCGCTGAGAAAGGCCGCGCCAGATCATCATCCCGTCATGGAGACGGACTACCTTTGAGAACAAATCAAACAATACCAAGATCATGAAGACCATCGCAACCATCAGTGTCCTCGCCCTTGCCACCTCGTTCGCGAGTGCTCAGACCCAGCGTCGTGAAATCCGCCTCGCCGATTGCCCGCAGGCTGTCCAGTCCACGATTCAGAGCAATGCCCGGGGCGGCCATATCGATGAAGTCGATTTCATCAGCATCGACGGCAAGGAGATCTACATCGCGGAAGTGGATTTGCCGCGTGACCGCGACTTGAAGGTTTATGTCTCCGGCAATGGCACCTTGTCGAAGACGCTGGAAGACATCGCCCTGCGTGAGGCACCGGAAGCGGTCCGCAATGCGGTGCAGGGACTGGGTGGCACTGTCGATGATGTGGATAAGGAAATCGCCGGCCAAGTGGTCACCTATCATGTGGAGATCGAACGCCACGGAGCCCGCGATCTCGACGTGGTCGTGTCGTCGGATGGCACGATCCTGAGCCAGACCGAGGACGCCGACGACTGATCCGGGAAACATTCGCAACGCCGGAGGTGGACGGGTTCCACCTCCGGCGTCATGCTATCCACGGCCATGAGACTTTTGATCGTAGAAGATGCCTCCCGCCTGCGCGCCACGCTCGGGCAGGCGCTGACGCGGATGGGCCATGCTGTCGACCTCGCGGAGAATGGCGATGAGGGCGATATTATGGGGCGCACCACGAAGTATGATGCGGTGGTGCTGGACCGGATGATGCCGGGAAAGGATGGGCTGGAGGTCTTGCGCGGCTGGCGACGCGATGGAATCGATACACCGGTCCTGCTGCTCACCGCGCTGGATGGGATTGAGGAAAAAGTCAGGGGACTCGGCGATGGCGCGGATGATTATCTGACGAAGCCCTTTGCCCTCGCGGAACTCGTCGCACGTCTGGAAGCGCTTTCCCGCCGCCGCTATGCGCAGCCGGATCCGAAGGTGAACGTCGGGCCGCTGGAGATCGACACAGCGGCCAAGGCGGTGAGACGGGAGGGGGAAGATATCTCTCTGACGGCCCGTGAATTCGCTCTCTTGGAATGCTTGGCGCGTCGGCCAGGCCAAGTCCTCAGCCGCGAACAAATCGAAGCCCAGCTCTACGCCGAGCTGGACGGACCGCTGAGCAATGCGGTGGACTCCGCCATCTGTTCCCTGCGCCGGAAGGTCAGTCCGCCCGGCACTCCGCCGCTGATCCACACCCGCCGCGGATTGGGCTACGTGCTCGAAGCATGATATCGATCCGCTGGCGCCTCACGATCCTCCTTTGCCTCGCGATGGGCACGCTGCTCGTCGCGACGGGTGTCGGGGTGTTCTTCGGGATGCGGCACATGCTGCGGGAGCAGTTTGATGCCACCCTGACGGCAAAGGCGACGGCGCTGATCACCGCCTCGGAGATCGACGATGGGGAATTCGAGATCGATCTCACCGTCCAGGACTTCGCGGGCTTCGGCTCGGAGGATGGCGACTACTTTGAGATCCGCAGGATGAGTGGGGACGTGTTTCTTCGTTCGCCATCTTTGATTTCCGCGAAGATCGAGATCGGAAAGGAGGGGAAGCCGCCTAAGAACGACGAGGCGCGGATCCGGGAAGCCAAGCTCGGGGATGGTCGGCCTGCTCGCTTCTACATCCAGCGCTTTTATCCGAAGGACGACAAGAAGCGCCGCTACCAGGACCTTTTCCTGATCGTGGCCAGTCCTGTGCGTGGCTTGCAGATCCAGCTCGCGCTGCTGGCTACCGTGCTCGCGGTTGCCGGGAGCGCGGCCTTGCTGCTGATGGTTCCGGTGATCCGGCTCGGGATGGGGAGCGGCTTGCGACCGCTCGACAAGCTTTCCTCGGAGGTTCGGCAGATCCGCCCGGAGAACCTTCATCAGCGTCTCGCTACCGAAAAGCTGCCAGCTGAACTGGTGCCGGTGGCGGAGAGCCTGAATGCCTGGCTCGGTCGGCTGGAGGCGTCGTTTGATCGCGAGCGCCGCTTTAGCAGTCACGCGGCGCATGAGTTGCGAACGCCATTGGCCGAGCTGAAGAGCATGGCGGAACTTGGAGCCATGTGGCCGGAGGAGGCGACACCGGAGCGCTGTGCCGAGATGGTGACGGTAGCGAATGAGCTGGAAGCGCTCTTGGAGAAGCTCTCCTTGCTAGCCCGAGCGGACGCAGGGCGTCAGCCGGTGGAGAGGGAAGAGGTGAATCTGGAATCGAGCATCGGGTCGGTCATCTCCCGTCTGGAGGCGCGGGCTCAAGAGAAGGGGATTCGCTTCGATCGCCGCATCTCCGGAGACACGATCAGCACGGATCCGGTGCTGTGGACGACCATTCTGCAGAACCTTCTGGGGAATGCTGTGTCGCACGCTCCCGAGGGATCGGTGATCGCGATTGAAGCCTCGCCGCAAGGACTTGCAGTGAGCAATCCGGCACCGGACTTGGATCGGGAAGATCTGGAGAGGATCTTCGAGCGCTTCTGGCGGAAGGATGACTCGCACAGCGGCTACGGGCACTCGGGGCTGGGGATGTCCATCGTCAAGGCATGCGCCGGGCTGCTGGGTGCCGAGTGCAAGGCGAGCCTGGGCGAAAATGGTGTGTTCCGGGTTGAGCTCGGGGGGCGGGCGGCCTGACCTTGGCCAAAGAGAAGAGCCGCACCCGTTGGGATGCGGCTCTGCTTAAGAGGATGCTGCCGGTTGGCGTTACAGCGAGAAGGTATCTTCCGCCGGGTTCGAGCCGATGGCGATCTGGGCTTCGCCGTTGGCAGCGAGGTGGGTCAGGCAGTGATAGATGTCTTCTGCATCGGCATCGGTTTCGAAGGCGATTTCCTGGGCGGTCTTCGCTTCCGAAATCAGGCGGCTGCGTACTGCGCCGAGGAGATCGAGGAAGACGGCAGCGGCCTTCTTGCCTGCCTCCACGCCGGGCTGGTGATAGGCGTTGATGTTCACCAAAGAGGCGTAGAAGGACACCGCGCGTTCGAAGAGGGCGATGAGGACGCCGAGCTGGAACGGGGTGACCTCCGGGATCGAGATCGTGATCGACTTGCGTCCGGAGTCGTAGAGGGCCTTGCGGGTCCCGCGAAGGAAGCCCTGCAAGTAGTCGGCGGAGCTATTGCCCGGCTCGACTTCGATCGACTCGCCGTGGCGGCCCTTGCGGACTTCGATCAGGGTCGCGAAGAAGTTCGGCACACCGTCGCGAAGCTGTTGCACGTAGGCGTGCTGGTCGGTGGAACCCTTGTTGCCGTAGACGGCAATGCCTTGGTTTACCTTGTTGCCGGCGAGGTCGAGTTCCTTGCCGAGGGACTCCATGACGAGCTGCTGGAGATACTTGGAAAACAGGACGAGCGAGTCCTTGTAGGGAAGGACGACCATGTCTTTCTCACCCTTGCCATTGCCAGCAGCATACCAAGCGAGCGCGAGACGCATGGATGCGTTCTTGGCCGCATCGTGCTTGCGGGTTTCCGCATCCATCGCGGCGGCACCGGCGAGGAAAGAGTCGATGTCGATGCCTTGGAGCGCGGCGGGGACGAGGCCCACGGTGGACATCACGGAAGTGCGTCCGCCGACCCAGTCTTCCATGGGGAAACGGGCGATGAAGCCTTGTTGCGTCGCGAAGTGGTCGAGCTTCGATCCTTCGCCGGTCACGGCCACGGCGTGCTTGCCGAAGTCCATGCCCGCGGCGTCATAGGCGGCCTTGGCTTCAACCATGCCATTGCGGGTTTCCGGAGTGCCGCCGGACTTGGAGATGACCACCACCAGCGTGTGGGCGAGGCCGGCCACGCCGATATCGGAGAGCACGCGGTCGATGCCAGCAGGGTCGGTATTGTCGAAGAAATGGATCGGCATGCGGGCATTGTGACCGATCGCTTCAGCCACAAGCTGTGGGCCGAGGGCGGAGCCGCCGATGCCAATGAGAAGGATGCGCTGGAAGATGCCCCCACCCGGTGGTTTCACTTGGCCGGTGTGAACCTTTTCGGCGAAAACCTTCAAGGCGGCGAGCGGCTTGGTTACGGCGTCGCGCAACTCTTGGGTCGGAGCGAGCTCCGGCTTGCGCAGCCAGTAGTGGCCGACCATGCGGCCTTCGTCGGGGTTGGCGATCGCACCGCTTTCGATGGCTGCGATGTCAGCGAATGCTTTCTCCACCTTCGGCGCCATTTTCGACAGGAAGGCGTCGTCAAGATCCATCAGGGAGGTGTCCAGCGAGAAGCCGAACTGAGGATAGCGGATGAGTGTGGAAGCGTAGTTGGACCAGGACATGTTCGGAAAATTGCTAATGGCTAAGCCCTAATTTTCGGACGGGGAAAAGAGGGTAGGAGATGGCGGGCTACTGGCAAGCGGCGGGAATGTCACGGGCATCCCGTGGCGATGAGAAGAATTCAATTACTCGATGACCCGGCCCGATGCTGGTATGATTCCGCCGAACTCAATCAAATACGAGAATCGACTCGATCTTGTGACCGCCGAGTTTTTCCCGGCCGTTCAGGAAACCGAGTTCCAAGAGGAATGCCACGCCGACGACATTCGCGCCCAATTGGTCGAGCAGGGCCAGCGCCGCTGCAGCGGTGCCGCCGGTGGCGAGCAGGTCATCGATCAGGAGGACGGTTTCCCCCGGTGCCACAGCATCGCGGTGGATCTCCACCACGGATTCACCGTATTCCAAGGAGTAGGACATCTGCCGCGTTTCCCATGGAAGCTTTCCTTTTTTCCGCACCGGGACGAAACCGGCGCCGAGGCGATCCGCCACGGCTGCCGCGAAAATGAAGCCGCGGGCATCGATGCCGACCACCTTGTCGATTTTCTGGCCGCCCGCGGTATCGCAGAGGAGGGTGATCGAGTCACGGAAGAGACCTGCGTCACTCAGGATCGGCGTGATGTCCTTGAAGATGATTCCCGGCTTCGGGAAATCGACGACATCACGGATGGCGGAGCGCAGGGAGTCCGGGGAAGGCATGGACCGTTAGCTAAGCCAAGCCAAGGACCGGGCCAAGCTGGAATATGGAGAGGCTGGAGGTTCATCGCCCCCAGCCCCGGAATGTTTTTTCAGCGGCCTTTGCTGATCTTCTGGCCAACGATCTTGCCGGATTTTTCTTCGACCAGCCAAACGGACTCGGAGCCTCGATCAAGGAGCCCTTTCACCCGGTAATCTACCCCGGCTTTGGGCGTGAAGGAAATATCCCCGGAGACGTGCCGCGAACCACCGAACAGTCCATCGACCATCGCAGGACCGTCTGCCGCGTAAACCGTGCCTCCAGTGAGTGTCAGCGTCACGGGTTGCGGCAACACTTGGATCTGGGGTTCTTGGACGGCGAGCACCGGCCCACCGCCGACGGGGGTGGCCACTGCGCCACGACCTGCGATCAGCTTTCCATTCACCTTGGTTACCGTGAAGGATTCACCCTTGAAGACATTCTTTTGGGCGGCGGTGCCCCGGATCGTTGCGACCGGACCGCTGTAGTCAGTGGGAAGGTTGTAATATTGGACGCAACTGGGGAAAGCTACGGTGGCAAGGGCTGCGGCAAGCAGTTTCAGGCGAGGGGCTATTCTCATGCGCGCGATCTCGTGCCGGGGAACGGAAGGATTTGTCAATCAAGGTCCAAGGGGATGCGCAAAATTCCAGTTCGGTGGGGGCTCCCGGCAGGCGGCGGCACCCGGTGCCGGTGCATTGTCGCCTGATTGTGGGCTTGCGCGGTCGGGAAATGAGCGGCAAGGGAGGGGGGTGGACCGCTGGTTTCTGATCGCCGCTACCGCCCTCGCAGCCGTGGGCGGGATCAATGGCATGTGGACGGTTCACCGGGGCACGCGGAGCCGCTGGACCCTAACCTGGATGGTGGCGGCTTTTTTGGCCCAGCTCGGTTTCCTCTATTATCGGGGGCAGGCCCGGGGTGCGTGTCCGCTTGTGGGGATCGGGGAGATCCTCGCATTCCTCGCTTGGTCGCTGACACTCTTCTACTTGGCGGTCGGGCCGACCTACCGGCTTTCCCTTCTTGGCGTCTTCACCGCTCCCTTGGTCACGATCATCCAGACCGTCGCGCTTTTGCCGGGTGTCTGGATCTCGAATCCGGAGAAAATGCCGCCCACCGATCCTTGGCGGGAGACCCATGCGGCGACCTCCGTGCTCTCGTACGGTGCACTCGCCTTGGCCGCCGTGGCCGGGGTGATGTTTCTGGTGCTAGACCGGCAGTTGAAAGATCATCACCTCCAGTCCGGTCTTTTTCGCAACCTGCCGCCGGTGAGAGAGCTTCTGAAATCCATGGTCCGCCTGCTTTGGATCGGCGTGATCCTGCTTACGATCGGAGTCGTCGCCGGCTTCATGATGCCCCGGCAGGCATCGGGGACGCCGCACCTGATTGCGGCGACCGGGGTGTGGCTGAGCTATGCAGCGCTGATTTCGATCCGGTTGGTGAGAGGACTGACGGGCCGCAGGACGGCCACCATGACGGTGCTCCTCTTCATTGCTTCTCTTTCGGTTTTTGCCTTGGTGTGATGGAACTCGTCTGCGTCGGTCTGAATCACCGCACCGCGCCCGTCGAGGTTCGCGAGCGCTTCGCCGTGCCCCAAGGGAGGCTGGGCGCCTCCGCCAAGGAACTCCTCGGGATCGACGGGCTGGCGGAGAGCGTGGTGCTTTCCACCTGCAACCGCACCGAATTCTACCTCGCGGGCGACCATGCCGAAATGGCTGCAGCCGAACTCCGGCGCCGCCTCGCGCAGGCGCACGGCGCTGACTCGGATCCGCATTGGTATGAGCATCATCGGATCCAAGCGGCGAAGCATCTGTGCCGCGTGGTCAGCGGGCTGGACTCGATGGTGCTGGGAGAAACGGAAATCTTTGGCCAAACCAAGGATGCTTACCAGCAGGCACTCAGCGCGGGAGCGACATCCGGTGTCCTGAACCGTGTCTTCCAGCGCGCTTTCGGGATCGGGAAGAAAGTCCGCACGGATACCCGGATCCAAGAAGGGGCAACTTCGGTAGCTGGAGCCGCCGTCGAGCTTGCGGAGAAAATTTTCGGCAAGCTGGCCGGTTGCCGGGTGATCGTGATCGGGGCGGGTGAGATGAGCCGCCAGACCGCGCAGGCTCTCGTTTCACGTGGAGCCTCCACGGTCTTCGTGACCAACCGCTCCTACGACAAGGCCGTGGGCTTGGCGGAGGAGATGGGCGGGCGCGCTGTTCATTTCGACGAATGGCAGTCCGTGCTTGCGGGCGTGGACGTGGTGATTTCCTCGACCAGCGCGCCGCATCCGGTGGTGCTGCCGCATCATATCGAATCCGTGCGCCGTATCCGGAAATTCCGGCCGCTGTTCCTGATCGACATCGCCGTGCCGCGCGACATTGATCCGGCCTGCGGCGAGATCGAAGAGGCCTACCTTTACGACATCGACACCCTCGAGCAGCTCGCTGGTGAAGCCCGCGCGCGGCGGGAAAAGCAGATCGCCGAGTGCGACCGCATCATCGAGGAGGAACTGATCAAGCTGAATTTACCCGGTACGTGAGCGAAGAGATCCAACAAACCGTCATTGGCACCCGCGGGAGCGATCTCGCGCTGGTGCAAGCCGCCGCCGTCGAGCGCACGCTGTCGCTCGCCTTTCCCGACCTGCGCCTGCATCGCAGGGTGATCCGTACGACGGGCGACCGTCGGACCGATGTGGCGCTGAAGGATGTGGCGAAGGCTGAAGGCACGGACAAAGGAATCTTCACCAAGGAACTGGAAGAAGCCTTGCGAGCGGATGAGATCGACATCGCGGTGCATTCGCTGAAGGACGTGCCGACGATCATTGACGAAGACTTCGAGATCGCAGGGGTGCTGGCGCGCGCGCCCATCCGTGACGTGCTGGTTTCCCGCAACAGCGGTGGACTCGATGGTCTGGCTTCCGGCTCGGTGGTCGGCACCAGTGCGGTACGCCGCGCGAAGCAGCTCCAGTGGCTGCGCCCGGATCTCAAAGTAGTGGATCTGCGCGGCAACGTGCCGACCCGCCTGCGCAAGCTGACCGAAGGTGCGTATGATGCAATCCTGCTGGCCGAAGCTGGATTGACGCGTCTGGGCTACCGCATGTCCCTGCCCGTCACCATTGGAGGGGCCACGCTCCACTTTGCACCGCTGGCAGAGGACTTTTTCTACCCAGCCGCAGGGCAGGGGGCCATTGGCTTGGAAATCCGGAAGGGCGATGAGGCGGCCGCCGCTCTTGTTGGCGGTATCCGCGATGCATCGACTTTCGTCCGCGTGCGTGCGGAGCGGGAATTCCTGAGGCTGCTTGAAGGCGGCTGCAGCACCCCGGTGGGTGTTTATTCAGTTTACCATGGCGACATGCTCCAGATGGATGCCCGTGTCTTCCCGGAACAGGGCGGCGAGCCCGCCACGGCGAAGGCCCACGGCAGTGATCCGCTGAAGGTGGCCCGTCAACTTTTCGAATCCCTCGCATGAGCACTCCCGGCATTTGCTATCTCGTCGGCGCCGGTCCCGGCGACCCAGGTCTGATCACGGTACGCGGCAGGGAATGTGTCGAAATGGCGGACGTGCTGGTGTACGACGCCCTTAGTAGTTCCCAGTTCCTCCGCTGGACGAAGAAGGGCTGCGAGAAGATCAACGTGGGCAAGCGCGCCAAGGATCACACGCTTTCCCAGGAAGGGATCAATGCGCTGATCGTCGAGAAGACCCGCGAGGGCAAGACGGTGGTCCGGCTGAAGGGTGGCGATCCGATGATCTTCGGCCGTGGTGGAGAGGAGGCCGCGGAACTGGCGGCCGCGGGCGTGAAATTCGAGATCGTGCCGGGCATCAGCTCGACCATTGGCGGGCCGGCCTATGCCGGCATCCCGGTGACGCACCGCGACCATTGCTCGCAGCTGACCATTTTCACCGGTCATGAAGATCCGACCAAGCCGGAGAGTTCCATCGATTATGCGCATCTGGCGAAAACTCCGGGCACGAAGGTGTTCGTGATGGGCATGGCCCGCCTGCGCGAGATCACCGCGTCCCTGATCGAAGGTGGGGCGGAGGCTTCCACGCCGATCGCCCTGACGCGCTGGGCGACGACCGGTTCGCAGAAGACCATCACCGGCACGCTGGCGGACATCGCGGACATCGCCGAGCGGGCGGAGTTCGGCTCGCCCGCCGTGGCGGTCATCGGCGGTGTGGTGACGGAGCGCGAGAAGATCAATTGGTTCGAGACGAAGCCGCTTTTTGGAAAGCGGATCGTGGTCACCCGCACCCGCGAGCAAGCCGGCGGCCTTAGTCGCGAGCTTTCCATGCTGGGTGCCGACGTGATGGAACTGCCGACAATCCGGATCGAGTATCCGGATGACAAGGTGGGCTTCGCAGAAGGGGTCACTCACTCGCACGAATACGACTGGCTCGTCTTCAGCAGTCCGAATGGCGTGGAGCGGTTCTTCGATGCCTTCTTCGCGACTTATGAGGACGCCCGCAGCCTTGGCAATCCGCGGATCGCGGTGATCGGCAATGGCACCGCGCAGAAGGTGAAGGAATACCGCTTTGGCGTGGATCTGATCCCGGAGAAGTTCGTTGCGGAAGGCCTTGTCGAAGCTTTCGCCAACGAATCGATCGAAAACCTCACCGTGCTGTGGGTGCGTGCCGAAGAAGCCCGGGATGTGATCTATGACGGGCTGGTGGCGCTCGGTGCGATCGTGGACGAATGCATCGCCTACAAGACTGTCCCGGAAACGGAAGATCCCACCGGTGCGGCTGCGCGCCTGACGGAGGAGGGAGCGGATCTCGTGACCTTTACCTCCGCCTCTACGGTGGAGAACTTCTTCAAGCTGGGTCTGCCATGGCCGGAAGGTTGCGCGGCGGGCAGCATCGGACCCGTGACTAGCGAGGCTTTGCGGAAGCAAGGCGTGGAGCCGACCTTCGAAGCGCCGCAGCATGATATCCCGGGCTTGGTCGCCGCGATCCGGAAATGGGCAGGGAAGTAGCCGCTCCTTTGTCCTTGCGCCTGAGGGCGTCATCGGGAGAATCCCCGCCCCGCGAGGCCGGGACCAGACCCCATGAGCGCAAACGCAAGCTATCAGGAGATCGGTGAAATTTTCGACCGTCACGATTCCTTCGTGATCCTGAGCCACGTGCGGCCGGATGGCGATGCGATCGGCTCCCAGCTCGCGCTCGCTTTCTCGCTGGAAGCAGCGGGGAAGAAGGTCCGCGTGATCAACGAAGACGGCCTGCCGGACAACCTGCGCTTTTTGCCGGGCTCCGACCTCGTCGAGTTGCCGCCGGCCGAGCCGCTGGACGTCGAAGTGGCGATCGCGCTTGATACCGCAACCAAGCCACGTCTCGGCAGCAACGCTCTGAATGCCGCTTCCAAGGCAAAGCTCTGGCTCAACATCGACCACCACAAGTCGAACCCGGCGTATGGCGATGTGAACCACATCGATTCCTCTAGCCCGGCGACCGGAGAAATCCTCTACAAGCTGATCACGGCGCTGAACCTGCCACTGCCGGATCAAACGCGTGACGCGATCTACGTGGCCGTGTCCACCGATACCGGTTCCTTCCAGTATCCCTCCACCACGGAGAACACCTACCTGATGGCTGCGGATCTCATCCGCCGCGGGTTGGATGTGGGCCGGATCAATTCACAGACCTACGACAGCCATCCTTACCGCCGCGTGGAGCTGATGCGCGCGCTGCTCAACACGCTGGAGTTGACCGGTGAGGACCGTGTGGCCCATTGGGAGCTGACCATGGCTACCGCTGAAAAGCTGGGCCTGAAGCCTGAGGACAGCGAAGGTTTGATCGACATCATTCGCGCGATCGATGGTGTGACCGTGGCGCTTTTCTTTGAAGAACTTCCCGACGGGAAGATCCGCGTGTCCATGCGCTCGAAGGATCCGCGGGTGGATGCCAGCGAGGTCTGCGGCCAGTTCGGCGGCGGTGGCCACGCCCTCGCGGCGGGTATCCGCATGGCGGGCCCGATTGCCGAAGCGAAGCAGCGCGTGCTGGAAGCCGTTTGTGCGGCGATGCCGGTGGCTTGAGATTTCCTTTTCGTTTTTCCGACTACATGAACCGACCGATTCCCGGACCCGTGGTTCCCAGCGGCGTGCTGCTGGTGGACAAGGCCCCTGACATGACCTCGCACGACGTGGTCGCGATCGCCCGCCGCGCGTTGGGCACGAAGAAGATCGGCCACTGCGGGACGCTGGATCCGATGGCTACCGGCCTGCTGATGCTGGTGGTGGAGCGGGCGACCAAGATCCAGGACCTCCTGATGAGCGAGGACAAGGAATACGAAGGCACGCTGACTCTGGGCAAGACGACCTCGACCCAGGACCGCCAGGGTGACGTGCTCGAGGAGAAGGAAGTGCCTGCTTTCACTGCGGCGCAGATTGATGAGGCCTTCGCCGGCTTCACCGGCGCCTTCGAGCAGATCCCGCCGATGGTTTCCGCGATCAAGAAGGACGGTGTGCCGCTCTACAAGCTGGCGCGCAAGGGCCAGGAGGTCGAGCGGGCTCCGCGCCCGGTGACTGTCTCGAAGTACGACATCCGTCGTATCGAACTGCCGGAGGTCGATTTCGTCGTGAATTGCTCAAAGGGCTTCTACGTCCGGACCTATGCCCATGACATCGGCGCGAAGCTCGGTTGCGGAGCTCATCTCAGCGCGCTGCGTCGGACCCGCTCCGGCCGCTTCACGCTTGAGCGTGCCCTGACCGTGGACAAGATCAAGGAGATGCCTCGCGAGGAACTCTGGCGTTCGCTCGTCAGCCTTGCCGAGATCTCACTGATGCGCGGAGCTTGATCGTCCGAAGCTCGGGGCGATGCGATCGATCCGGTTCGTCCAGATCCCGCCCCGGTATCCTTCGGGCAGCCGCTTGAGATCTTCCACCCGGTCGAAGCCGGCGGAGAACTCTCCTTCGCCCCCGACGAGGATGACTCGGGTTCCAACCTTTTCCATCCGGGAAAGGAAGCGGTCCGGCCAGCCCCAGAGAATCGGTGCGTATTTTTCCGGGATATGGATTTGGGTGTGGCGGCAGGAGTCGGGCACGTAGCCGGTCCAGCCGGTGGCGATGTAGCTCAGGACGCCTTTTTTCAAGGTAGCCTTCGACATCGTGCGGAGGTCCGGGAGTTCCCCTCGCAGCGATTGAATGGGGCTATCTCCCCCATAGACGGCGAGCAGGGCGCGGCGCGGCTGGGGGAGCGCTTTCAGCACGGCGGCGAGTTTGCGGCCCTCTTCGGGATCGTTGCTTTTAATGTGGATGAGGAGGGACTTGTCCGGGAACTTCGCCAGGACTTGATCAAGCGAAGGCATGAGCCCGATGCCCTTGCCGCGGAAAGGGAAAGTCCTTCCGTCATCCGCGGTGTAGCCGTAGCCGACATCCAGTTTCTGGAGATCGGAGAGGCTGTGCTCCCGCGTCACGCCTTCACCGTTGGTGCGGTAGTCGAGGATCCAGTCGTGGAAGACGGCGAAGTGTCCATCAGTGGTCGGATGAATGTCGAACTCCACGACATCGGCACCATGGGCGAAGGCTGACTCCATGGAGGCGATGGTGTTTTCCAGATAGGGGTGCTCGGGCGGGTGAATCCGTTTCGAGGTATCGGTGTCATTGCCGACGCCAGCCATGTCGAAAGTCTGCGACATGCCGCGGTGGGCGAGAAGCAGCGGTCCCCTGGAAGTTGGTGCTGCCAGCCAGGAGGCGTTATTGAAGTACACGAAGACGAGCAGTAGCCCGAGAGAGATCAGGCTGCGCTTCAAGGCGTTCTTCCGCTTCATCCGGGGGATGATCGATAGGGAAGGGAATCATGCCATCCAAATGACGCGACCCGGTCCTAAGCTTGGTTCCACTTGCGGTGGGAGATGAAGGGCCTTGCCCGGTTGGCGATCTCCGGTGGCGTCAACTTACCGTCTTGGACACCGTCCGCGAGATCCACGGCGATCGCCCGCTTCATCACCTCGTCTCGTTTGATGGTCCCGGATTCCTCAAGGAGTTGGAGCAGGGATTCGATGATCAAGCCTGCCTGACCGAGATCGTTCTCCAGTTGCTCGACCCGTTTTTCCAACACCTGGCTGCGTGAACTCTCCCAGCGGCGATCGCGCTCTTCACGGAACTGGCGCTGGCCATCTTGATGGGATTGCAGCCGCTGGCTTTCCGCGATGCTGCGCAAGTGGCTGGCTTGGGCCTGTTCGGGGAAGAAGAAGTCGAAGAAGCTCATGGTGGTGGGATTGTGCAGAAAGGCGCGAGGGAGGCGATTACAAGAACGATCCCGTCTTGCATCGAGGGGTCTATACGCCGACCGGCATATGGACGAAATGCCCGGAGGTCCGGATGATGGGCCGATGCTCACTCACCACCCCTTGTCCATTCTTTCACGATGCTGCATAGCCTCGGCACTTCTTCTCCCTGGTGGAGTGGGGGCCGCGATGGTGATCTATAGCTTTGATGCCAATCCCGAGCTGGATCCCTACCGGGTATCCTTTGGCTATGGGGCGGGCTTGCCGTCTTCCTTTCTGTCCCCGGAGTTCGATCCGGATGGCACGGGGTTCAAGGCCAGCTTCGGAGGGGATGCCCCCGCGGGCACCTTCGCACTGGCTTCTCCGCTGCCATCCGGATTCCTAGTGAACATTCCGAATGCCAGGATGAGTTCCTTCGCGCTCGAAGAAGCGAACGGGCATGATTCCAACAATCATCCGCTGACGATCACCACCAGTCTAGCGATCACGGCGGTCAGCTTCGAGTGGCGGTCCTATGCGATGCCTTTCAAGGGTTCTTTCATCGTGGTGAGCGATGGTATGGGAAAGACGCAGGTTTTTGGTGACGATCATTCGATGGGATGGCAAGTCACCGACGAATGGGGGGCGACTCACGCCGGAGGTCTTGCCGCGGGCTCCGCAATCTTCGAGACGAGTGCTCCGGTGACTTCGATCACGATCACTGCCTACGAGCGCAGGGACGACGGACAGGGTAGCTTTACCGACTTTGTATCCGGTGTCGGGATCGATGATTTGACCTTCACCGTGGTTCCCGAGCCGGGAGCACCGCTACTCGCGATCTTTGGGATTGTCCCCTTGCTCCGGCGTCGGAGGACAAGCTGATCGGCGCAAGCCAAGTAGTCAGGAGAGATTGATGAGGTTTCTTCGCATCTCTTCGGCGACTGCCGCGGGGGTGTCTCCGAAGAAGCGCTTGAACTCGCGATTGAACTGCGAGGCGCTTTCATAGCCGACGAGACGGCAGGCGCTGTTGGCGGTTTCGCCTTGGTTCACCATGAGCAGGCGCGCCTTGTGAAGACGGATGGTCTTCAGGTATTGCAGGGGCGGTGAGCTGGTCACGGCCTTGAAATGGGCGTGGAAGGTGGAGAGGCTCATGCCTGCCTCGCCGGCCAGCGTTGCCATGTCGATGGGCGTGGCGAAGTCATTGTGAATGCGGTGGAGCGCGCGGCTGATCTGGCCGAAGTGGGTGTGCGGTGCGGCGAGCGCGCGAAGGGTGCCGCCTTCTTCACCGCAGAGTACGCGGTAGAGGATTTCCCGTGCGCATTGCGGGCCGAGAATGCGTGCTTCGTCGGGATTGGCGAGGGCCTCGACCAAGCGGACCACGGCATCGTAGAGGCGATCATCGAGCGGTGTGGAGCGGATGGCTTCCGGCTTGCCCATCGGGATCGGCTGCGTCCTTTCCATTTCCATTATCAGCTCTGCGACGGAGGTGGGTGAGACGCCGATGGAGATGCCGAGCAAGGGGCCGTCCGGAGACGAGAGGGTTTCGCATTCGAAGGGGAGGGGCACCGAGAGGACGAGGTATTGGTTCGCGTCGTAGGTGTAGACGTGATCGCCGATGTAGCCGCGCTTACGACCTTGGGCGACGATCACGATGCTGGGATCATAGGAGACTTTGGTACGGAGGATCGGAAAACTGGAGCGCATGAACTTCACGCCGGGAAGAAGGGAGGGAGTGTAGCCCTCTTGGATGGCGAGAGGATCAAGCAAGCGGGCCAAACGGGTGTCGCGAGGCAAAGGGATGACGTCGGTTTGTCCGGCGGTGGTTCTCCTTGGTTTGCTGCTCATGAGAGGAATAGGCAATCAGGATGGGTGATTTGGCAACAGGAATCCGATGGGTCATAGGATTGTGCAATCCTTTCGGCCCATCAGGTATTTCGGGGAAGTCCGCTGCGGGCTAAGGTCGAATCATGGAAAGGCGATAAACGCTTTCCCTCCTCAGAAAGAAAAAGATGAGCATCAACACTGAATCGAAAGTTGTCCTGATCACCGGAGCCAGCAGCGGTATCGGTGAAGCCACTGCCCGGGTATTGGCCCGAAAGGGTCACCGTCTCCTGATCGGTGCGCGCCGTGCGGATCGTCTGGAGGCGCTTGCCAAGCAACTCCGCGAAGAAGGTGGCACGGTCGAGTTTACCTCGCTGGACGTGACGGATCTCGAAGATGTGCGAGCCTTCGCGGGCCTCGCGCTGGAGAAGTTCGGCCGCATCGACGTCATCGTGAACAATGCGGGCGTGATGCCGCTTTCCCCGCTCGAAGCGCTGAAGATCGATGAGTGGAACCAGATGATCGATGTGAACATCCGCGGGGTCCTGCATGGCATCGCCGCGGCATTGCCGGTGATGAAGAAGCAAGGATCCGGTCAGGTGATCAATGTGTCGTCGATCGGCGGTCACCAGGTGTGGCCGACCTGTGCGGTGTATAGTGCCACCAAGTATGCGGTGATCGCGATCTCCGACGGGCTGCGCCAAGAGAATCGGGACATCCGCGTGACGGTTATCTCGCCTGGCGTGACGACCTCCGAACTGGCTCATACCATTACCGATCCGGACACGGTGAAGATGATCGATGCCTTTCGCGAGGTGGCGATTCCCGCTGAAGCGATTGGCAAGGCGATCTCCTTTGCGATCGAGCAACCCGATGACGTGGATGTGAACGAGATCATCGTTCGCCCCACAGCCAGCGCCTACTGAGCCAGGATAAACACGAAACCAACACGACCATGAGTGCAGGATTGATTCCGGTTTCCCGTCGTCTGCCGATGTCGAGGAGATTGCAGGCGCTTTCCCCAGGATGGAGGCAAGCACTTGTCTTGCTCGCGCTCGTCCTCTTTGTGCTTGCGGCGATTTTCCCTGCCAGTGGTGGAGGCACTGTTACGAAAGGCGTAAGAGCGTCGCTTCCATCGCCGTGCGAGCTCCTCTTTTGTGATGGCTCTGCCCGGCAGGGGAAGGCCGCGAATGAAAATCCCGCGGATCAGGTGCGCTACGTGGATGGCGTAGGTTTTGTCATTCCCGGCCTGGCGGATCGTTCTTCTTCAAAACTCTCAAAACACTTCTAACCGATTCTACCCATGAACTTTCAAAACAAGATCGCCCTCGTTACCGGCGGAAGCCGCGGCCTCGGCCGGAATATCGCCCTCGAACTGGCCCGCAAGGGCGCGGACATCGTGCTGACCTATCGCGAACGCAAAAGCGATGGCGAATCCGTGGCCGCAGAGATTAAGGCGTTGGGCCGAAAGGCAGAACTGCTCCAACTCGATGTGGCCGATACCAAGGGCTTTCCCGCCTTTGCGGAGGCCTTGAAGGCTGTCCTCGCTTCGCGCTGGCAACGGGACAACTTCGACTTCCTGCTCAACAATGCGGGGATCGACTCCTCGGCTCCTTTCACGGAGATGACGGAGGAGAACTTCGACCGGCTCTACAACGTGCACTTCAAGGGAGTGTATTTCCTCACGCAGAAGCTGCTGCCGCTCATCGCGGATGGCGGACGGATCGTGAATACCTCCAGCGGTCTCGCCCGTTTCGCGATTCCCGGCTACTCCGCCTATGGTTCGCTGAAGGGCGCGGTGGAGGTGCTCACGCGCTACCTTGCGAAGGAACTCGGGCCGCGCCGGATCAATGTGAACCTTGTGGCTCCGGGGCCGATCGAGACGGACTTCACGGCCGCTCATCTCGGGCATGAGGGCGTCCGTGAGTTCCTTGCGGCGCAGACCGCATTGGGACGTGTCGGTGTGCCGGATGACATTGGGGGTGTTGTCGCCTTCCTGTGCTCGGAAGAGGGGCGCTGGGTGAATGCGCAGCGAGTGGAGGCCTCCGGGGGAATTTTCCTGTAAGGGGATCGATTTCCTGGGTCGCGTGGGGAGGGTGCATCATCGTCCGGAACTGAGCAGTTTCCGGCAGGGTGTCTTCTCCGCGCGGCTTGGAAGGTCGCGCTACTTCGAGGCATTCTCCTTGACCCGCAGCTTTACGATCTTGCGGATCAGGGGGAGGGGGAGTTTCTCGCCGATGGGGAATCGGAGAGTTCCTTTTTCGCAGTCCAATGGTTCGAGTTCCTTTTCCAACGCTTCGTGGATGCCTGAAGTGACCGGATAGAAGCCGATGTGTTTCTTGAAGGCCCCGAAGTGGACGAGGTTGCCGTTCAGGGTGAAGGTAGGCAGGCCATATTTGATCGTCTCTTCCGCTTTTGGCGCAGCGTTCCGGATCTCGGATCGGATTTGCTCAAGGAGCGGCCGGACGTTTTCCGGCTGCTTCGAGATGTAGTCGTCGATGCCGCCGCTTGCCTTCATGGACAAAGCAAGTATCACAAGATGCGATGTCCAGCGAACCGGAAAGCATCTTCATCTGGGACTTCGATGGCACCTTGGGCTATCGCGAGGGAATGTGGTCCGGTGCCTTGGCGGATTTGTCGCGGGGCCTGAGGCCCGATCTCGCACTTGGCCCGGAAGCTTTCCGCCCGCACCTTCAGAGCGGCTTTCCGTGGCATGATTGGGAGCATGTCCGAAAGCCGCAATCACCGGACGAATGGTGGCAGGCCATGTCGGAGGTGATCCACCGGGCTGTGGCGAAAGTGGAGAGGCTGGCCGCGGCGGACTATGACGCGATCGTGGCAGGGATTCGCGATGAATATCTCCGAGCGGACAGCTGGGCGCTTTTTCCCGATGTCCTTCCTTTCTTCTCCTCGCTCTTTGCCTCCACCAAGCGACACGTGATTCTCTCCAATCACGTGCCCGAGTTGGAGGAGATCCTCCGATCGCTCGGAATTCGCGATTACTTCGAGGCGGTCTTCAACTCTTCCCTCACTGGGATTGAGAAGCCGCATGCCGAGGCCTTTGCACAGGTGCTCCGTGCTTATCCGGATGCCAGCGGATTGATCATGATCGGAGATAGCTATGAAGCAGACATTGCTCCGGCGGAGTCGGCTGGAATTCCCGCGGTGCTACTGCGTAATTCTGATCCTCGTGCCCGTTGGAGTTGTCGCGGGATGGACGAGTTGCCTCCGCTTCTCGGAGAGATTGCAGCCTCCCGGTCACTTGTGCTTCGCAGTGGCTACGGAGGTCAGGCGGTCAATATAGGCAAGTAGCAAGGCGGAGAGCACGAAGGCGAGGTGAATGATGACCTGCCACATCATGACGGCGGGCTCCATGCGCTGCGCTTCAATGAAGGTCTTGAGGAGGTGGATGGACGAAATGCCAATCAGGGCGGTCGCGAGCTTCACCTTGAGGATGCCGGCATTCACGTGGGACAGCCACTCCGGTTGGTCGGGATGTTTGTCCAGATGGAGGCGGGACACGAAGGTCTCATAGCCGCCCACGATCACCATGATCAGGAGATTGGCGATCATGACGACATCGATCAAGCCCAGCACGGTGAGCATGATCTCGGTTTCCGTGATCTTGTTCGCTTTTCCAACCAGGTGCCAGAGCTCGATGAGGAAGTGGTAGACGTAGACGCACTGGGCAATGATCAGGCCCACGTAGAGCGGGGCCTGAAGCCAGCGGCTCAGGAAGATGAAATTTCCCAGCATCCGGTGGCCCGGGAAGAGGTCTTGGCGGGAGTGGTCGGATGGCGGGCTAGGAGAGACGTCCATGGTCAGGGAGATGCGGCGTTATCGGGAAAATAGCGCAGCAAACTCGAATAGATGGCTTTCTTGCTCCAATTGGAAACGCCGGGCGACTTTCCAATTTGCTGATCTTCCGCCCTTAGTGCGCGGCCAGCCAATTGCTGCCCGTGCCGTGCTCCACGAGGATCGGCACGCCGCCGGGAAGCGGCAGGGCCGTTTCCATCGCGTGGAGGATCTTCGGAAGCAGCTCCTCGCTTTCCGCGGGGTCGAGGTCAAAGACGAGTTCGTCGTGCACCTGCAACAGCATCTTGCTGCGGTAGGGCTTCGCCCTGAGAAGCTCGTCGATCCGGATCATGGCCAGCTTGATCATGTCCGCGGAGGTGCCTTGGATCGGGGTGTTGATCGCCGCGCGTTCCGCATTGCCGCGGATCGTCTGGTTTCCGGAGGTGAGATCGGGGAAATACCTTCTGCGACCCGTGAGGGTCTCCACGTACCCGCTCATCCGGGCTTCCTGGATGGTGCGATCCATGAACTCCTTAATCGCCGGATACTGGGTGAAGTAGTTGTTGATGATTTCTCCGGCCTCACCGCGGGGAATGCCGAGGCGCTGGCTGAGCCCGAAGGCGGAGATGCCGTAGATGATCCCGAAGTTCACCATCTTCGCACCGCTGCGCTGCTCGCGGGTGACTTCGCTTTCGGAGATGCCCCAGACCTTGGCGGCGGTCGCGGTGTGAATGTCGCGATTCTCGCGGAAGGCCTCGGTCATCGAGGCGTCGCTTGCTAGGGCAGCCATCACGCGTAGTTCGATCTGCGAGTAATCGCAGGAGAGCAATGTGAAGCCTTCCCGAGGGACAAAAGCTTTCCGGATTTGCCGACCCATCGCGGTGCGAATGGGGATGTTCTGGAGATTCGGATCTGTGGATGCCAAGCGACCGGTCGCGGCGACAAGCTGGTGAAACTGGGTGTGGATGCGACCGGTCTCCTTCACGATATGTGCGGGCAGCGCATCGAGGTAGGTGCCCTTCAGCTTGGTCGCTTCGCGATACTCGAGGATCTCATCGATGATCGGATGCTTGCCTGCCAAGGTGGCGAGAGTGGCTTCGTCGGTCTTGAATTGGCCGGTCTTGGTCTTCTTCGCCTTGTCGGCCAGGCCAAGCTCCCCGAAGAGGATTTCGCCGAGTTGCTTCGGCGAGTTCAGGTTGAAGGGGCGTCCCGCGTGTTTCGCGATGGATACCGAGAGTTCATCGATGCGCTTCTGGAGTTCGCCGCCAATTTCAACCAGCGCTGCAGGATCAACCGCGATGCCTTCCATTTCCATGCGGACGAGCACCGGTAGGAGCGGGCACTCGATCTCGTTGAGCACCTTTTCGCGTCCGTCGATCAGGGGACGCAAGCGCTCGGCCAGCTGCCAGGTGACATCGGCATCCTCCGCAGCGTATTCGGCAAGTGTCTCAAGCGGGATGGCGGAAACGTCGAGTTCCTTGCTGTTCTTCTTCGTCTCCGCGAAGCTGAAGAGATCATCTGTCGGAGGTCCCGGCAGAGGAGGCTGAAGATGGGTGTTCGCGATGTCCGCGAGTTTGATCGGCGAGTAGCCGAGCATCGTCTCGCTAAGGTAATCCATCGTGTGCCGCTGGTCCGGATAGATCAGCGAGTGGGCGAGCATGGTGTCGAAGACCGGCTCCGCCACCATGACGCTGTGGTGATACAGGACGGAGACATCGTATTTCAGATTGTGGCCGATCTTTTCCGCCGGTCCGGTCAGGACCCCGCGCAGTGCGGGAAGCAGGTCTTCGGTATAGGGGAGATACCAGCCCTCGTGCGCAGCCCATGAAAAAGCGACGCCCAGTAGCTTCGCCTCGAAGCGGTCGAGCGAGGTCGTCTCAATATCGAAGCAGAAGCTCTTCTGTTGCTTCAGTGCGGCAAAGAGCTCCGCCTGTTTCTCCGCGGTATCCGCGAGGTGGTAGGTGTGAGGCACCTCACCGATCTTCTTGAAGGTCTCGAAGATCGTCTGGCTCGAAGGGCCTGCGATTTCGGCAGCAGCACTTTCCTCACTGGCGGCGGGTGCCGCAGCGGAAAATTCCCCGAAGAGCCGTTTGGTCAGAGAACGGAATTCGAACTCAGTGAAGAGGTCTTTCACCGCCTCCTCGTCGCGAGGAGAGAGGATCAGATCTTCCCATGTGACCTCGATCGGGGCATCGATGATGATGGTGGCAAGGTCCTTCGAGAGACGTGCGTTGTCAGCATGAGCCTCGAGATTTTCCTTCTGCTTGCCCTTCAGTTTCGAAGTATTTGCGAGCAGTTCCTCCACGGAACCAAAGTCCGCGATGAGCTTCTGGGCGGTCTTCGGGCCGATGCCGGGCACGCCGGGGATATTGTCCACCGTGTCGCCCATGAGGCCGAGCAGATCGATGATCTGGTGGGCTTCCTTTACACCCCAGATTTCCGGAAGCTGGGGCAGGCCGATGATTTCGTGCTCGGAGCCCTTCTTGCCCGGCTTCCACATGAAGGTGGTGGCGCTGAGAAGCTGCGCAAAATCCTTGTCCGGCGTCACCATATAGGTCTCGAAGCCCTCAGGCTCGGCCCTTTTCGCCAGCGTGCCGATCAGGTCGTCAGCCTCGAAGCCGTCGATCTCCAGGATGGGAATGTGGAAGGCCTTGCAAAGCCGCTTCACGTTCGGGATGGCTGCGGCGAGCTCCTCCGGCATCTCGTCGCGCTGCGCCTTGTAGGCGGGGAACTTCACATGGCGGGGGGTCGGCGCGGAGGTATCGAAAGCGACCCCGAGGTGGGTCGGCTTTTCTTTTTCCAAGATCGTCAGCAGCGTATTGGTGAATCCGTAGAGGGCGGAGGTGTTGATTCCCTTGGAGTTACGGATCGGGTTCTGGATGAAGGCAAAGTGGGCCCGGTAAACGAGGGCCATCCCATCCAGGAGGAAAAGTCGCGGCATGCGGGGACCCTAGGCATCACATCGATTTTTGGAACCGCCAATGAGCCGGTTTTGAAGAAGTTTTCCTGTCAGCGAACCCCCGTCATTGGTTGCAGGGCCAGATCAAGCGCTTCACGGAGGGACACGTCTGCCCGCTGGTATTGGGCCCGGCTGCCGTTGGAAACCCATTCGGCGGTCATCGTTTCTACGTTGACGATCCGGATGGAAACCGCTGCCTCCGAGTAAAGTTGGTTCTGAGCTTGCCTGGGCGGGCGTATCTCCCCGTATTCATTTGGAATGTGAAAACCGGAGGACGCATTTCTTCCGACAGATTGTCGATGCTTGCGATAATGATGCTATCCGCACTGGCTGCCCTGCCGATCCTTGATGCGCGTTCGTCAGAAAGGGGCTGACGACTAAATTCGATCTCACTCAATGCCAGTTCGACATCTCCGCGAGATGCAACCCGATAACCATAGCCGAGCGCTTTTGCTGAGACCCGCGAATTGGTTTGGGCAATTGAAGCCCGGCTTTTTTGCGAGTTCCCGTGGAATTGAGTGACTACCAAGACAGTAGTTCCAGGGCGGGGAAGCCGACCTTCGGCTGTCACATTGCTGCTGCCGCAACTTGAGAGTAGTGTGACAGACAAAATCGCGAATAAAATACGGATAATGGGCATGACAGCGAGGCTTATTTGTTGTTTGCGATGAAGTCCTTTACGACGTCGATGATCGCCAAATTGACGAGAGTGTTCATGGCGGGTTCCGGCGTGGGAGTGATTTCCTTTTCTCCTTCGACCTCGCATTCAGCTGTCCAAAGTTCGATCCCGGTCTCGAGATCAATCTTGGTGATCTGAATCCTTACGGTAGGAGACGATATTTTTCTGACCCTTTCTAGAGCGACCTTTGCATCAGCGGGGTTTTCTTCGATTGAATATTGAATCTCCAATCCCCACTTGGCCCCTAGGCGCTTGCCGAGCGATATTTTTGTCTTGAGGTCGCTGAGAGGCTCGCGTGATTCCTCAATGGCAAGCTGAATCTGCTCAGCGTTCGCAGAATTCTTAAGGGGAATTTTTGCTTTGTTCAAAAGGGTGCTTCGGACCCCCTGAGGGAGACGTTTCTCATATCGTTGAGAAACCGCCTTGTTCGTGGACGTATCCTTGCAGGTCAATACCGTGTAAGCCCCTGATCGGGTCACTGACGTATCGATGAATTCTAATCCGCCATATCCCTCGCCTGACTCTTCCGGCCGCGGAGGCGAAGCTGCTAGGCTAGAATGATCGACTTCTCGAGTTCTTTTTTGGAAAGTGCTTGAGGGTGATAGTATGTCCTTTATTTGCAACGTGTCGGCCAGGCATCCAATTGCAATGGCACACGCTCCTAAAGAGGCCCAGGTTTTAGGACTTCTGATGAAAGCCCAAAGGTGTTTGAAGATCATTCTAGTGTTCAAGGAGGGGAGAGAACGATTTTTCGAAGATGTGCCATTGTGTCTAAAAGAGGATATGGCGCAATGACGAAGGCCGTCAAATTGGGTGGAGGCTCTTGGTAGATGTCAAATTGTGTGGCAAGAAAATGACTGCGTCCGGGTGGCGAACCCGGTAGGATTATTTTCGATCTGCTTCCAAACCCCGGGATTTCTTCCACTTGGAAAAATCTGGCCAAAGGGCGGGTGGAATTCCTACGTATGGGCCAGCAAGATGAAGTATCTCTTCCCCATGTTGTGCGTCGTCGGAGCCGGAGCCGCGGGCTACGTCTTCGAGCCACAGATCACGCCAAACCTGATTTCCTACAATCAGACGAAGGTGCGCGTCATCGATGGAGGCGTGGCCGGGGAAAAGAAGGACCAATCCGCGCTAGGCAAGGCCAAGGAAACCGAACCAGTGGCCCCGAAGCCCGAGCCGGTTCCGGAGCCGGTGGTGAAGAACGACACCGAGCCAGCTCCGGCACCTACTCCGGATCCTGCGCCCGAGCCGACACCTGAGCCCGCTCCTGCGATCGCCGACAACGGCGGCGAGAAGATGGATGAAACGCCCAAGCCTGAGCCGACCCCAATCCCCGAAGCAGCCCCGACCGGTGCCGTCCTTGGTGAAGAGGAAATCGTGAAGGCGATGCAGGAGAGCATCAAGGCCGCCGAGGTGAAGGAGTTCACCTTTGACCAAGTGCTTGCCTGGAAGGCCGGCGAGGAGGAGGAAGTGGACGGCGTGAAATACCAGATCGGCAATGCCGCCTACAAAGCGGAGACGATCTTCGGCGTGAAGACAATCCAAGCCAAGGCGCTCATCAAGGATGGCAAGGTCACCAAGTGGATCTGGCCGAATAGCGGCATGGAGATCAAGTAAGGCTCCCTTCGCAGAACATACCTTTTCGAACGGCGGCCCTCATCGGCCGCCGTTTTGTTTGGGGATATTTGCAACCTCTCTCATCTCGTCAGTCCGAATGGGTCGTCATCTTCCGCTTGAGCGGGCACTTCGTCGGGTTTGGGGGATCCCGGTTCCGCGAATGGGTCGTCTTCGTCTCTTTCTTGGCCTGATCTCTTCGCCGTCGGTCAGCGCGAAGAGACGAGGACTAAGCCAGATATCGCCGCGTCAGATGCGCCAGGTGTGCATCTGGCGAAGGATCCTTCCCGGTCGCCGCCTTCACGATTTCCGAAGGGGTCATCACGGCACCCTTCGAGTGCACGTTGTCCCGCAACCAAGTCAGGAGCGGGCCGTATTCGCCGGTGGCCACGCCTTCCGCGATGTAGGAGTCCGCGGTGGCGGCGGCGAAAAGCTGGGCGGCATTCAGATTTCCCAGGGTGTAAGTGGGGAAGTAGCCGAGGCCCCCCATCGACCAATGAATGTCCTGCAAGCAGCCGCGTGCATTGTCCGGCGGTGTCATGCCGAAGAGCTCACGGAAGCTTTCGTTCCATGCCTCGGGAACATCCTTTACGGCGAGGTCTCCTGAGACTAGCTGCCGCTCCAAGCCGAAGCGCAGGAGAATGTGCAGGTCATAGGTCGCTTCGTCCGCTTCCACACGGATGAAGGAGAACTCAGCGCGGTGGACGGCTGCCATGAAGTCATCCAGCGAAATGTTTGCGAGCTGAGGGAAATGCTCGGCCGCTACCGGCAGCCACTTTTGCCAGAAAGGATAGGAGCGGCCAATGTGGTTTTCCCAGAGCCGCGATTGTGATTCATGGATGCCGAGCGAAGCAGCCTCCCCGGAGGGCAGTCCGAACTCGCTGCCGGGCAGACCCTGCTCGTAGAGCCCATGGCCGGCCTCATGCATCACGCCGAAGAGCGAGGAGGTGAAATCATTCTCATCGTAGCGGGTTGTCAGGCGGATGTCGCGCGGACCGAGCGTGGTGCAGAAGGGGTGGGCGGTGGTATCGATGCGGCCCGCCTTGAAATCGAAGCCGAGCGACTCGGCCACCTTGGCATTGAATGCCTGCTGTTGGACGATCGGGTAGGGACCACCGGGTAACTTCGCATCCCGCGCTGCCGAACGTTCCACGGCGGAGGCGGCGAGATCCCGGAGGCGAGGCTTCAGGGTATCGAAAAGCGACGCGATTCCCTCCGCCGTCGCACCGCGCTCATAGGTGTCTAGCAGGGCGTCGTAGGCCTCCGCTTGGTAGCCCCAGCGCTCGGCCTTCTCCCGCGCGATGGCGAGGAGGGTTTCCAGGTGGGGAGCGAAGGAGGGGAAGTCGGAATTCTTCCGGGCTTCAGCCCAAGCTACCTTGGCCAGGGAGGACGCCTGCGCCTCCCGGGCGACGAGCTCTCCCGGCAGCTTGGTGGCGCGGTCGAAATCCCGGCGCATCGCGGCTAGCAGGGCGGGGGAGAGTCCGCTGGCCTCCGCCTGTAGCAGGGCATCCCCCCAAGCGGAGGAGGTGCCCAGGTCGTGGGCTTTCTCCGAAAGCCAGGCGAGCTGGTCCGCCCGCCACTCGTGCCCGGCTTCGGGCAGGTAGGTTTCCTGATCCCAGCCGATCACGGAGGCGGCGCTGGAAACCATGGCGCGTTCGCGGGCCAGGGTGCGGAGGCGGTCGAGTGCGGTGCTCACGGCGTTAGAGTGGATGCGACTGTGCAAACGCGCAACCGGATCGTGTCTCCGAACTATCTCAATTTCTTTGGCAGTTTTTCCCCGGTGATTTCGCACCCTAAGACATGAAAGCAATTCTGCTTGTCGCCCTCCTCCTCTCCTCCCTCGGAAAACTGTCGGCGCGCGAACCCTGGGTCACCCTTACTGGTTTGACGGAATCCCAGGTCAACTCGCGCGTCGGCACCTTTTCAAATGGTCAGCTTGGCCTCGTCCCGGAGCAGATCAGCGGTTACGTGGAAAACGATGTGATCCGCTTTGCTGCGCAATGGGGCCCGCGGAAGGACTCCTACACCCGGCGCGTGGTGTTGGATCAAACCGAGGTCCAATTCGCGAATACCAACGAGTCTCTTCAATCGATCGGCTGGCGGATCGTCTGGGTCAATGGCTTTGCGGTAGACGGCGTCCCGCACTTCAACGCGATCTACCGGAAAACCGATGGTGCCGCCCAGGTCCTCCGGCTCGGGGATTCGCTGAGCCAGCACCAGAGCGCGGACAATTCGATGGGGAACACGCACTTTCTGGAGAACCTTTGTGTCTATCGGGAAGGTACGCTGGTGAAGTATGCAGCGGTCTGGAATCAGGCGGCATTCGGGCTTGCGACGAAAGTTTCTTACGGACTGACGGGCGAGGAGTTGAATGCGGACGTTGCGGCGAACCAAGGGGCGTGGCGGCTCCACAATGTCTGTGGGTATACCAATGCATTCGCGATCGGAGGCGAGAGCCCGCTGCGCTATACCACAGTGTGGAAGAAACCGGATCTGAGTACCTCGTGGGGGATCATTCCGGCGATGACGAAGGAGAATTTCTTCGCGACTGATTCGAATCAGACCGGTGTGGGATGGCGAACCTCTTTCCTCCAGGCATGGAATCAGGGGGATCAGGTTCTCTTCAATGCGATGTGGCTCCCCAATGGCGGCCTGAAGCAGGCGTATATCAACCGCATCGACAATCTGGTGAGAGATGCGATGGAGGATGAAGAAATCCCAGGCTTCACCCTTGCTTTCTCGCGCCGCGGAAAGCTGATCTTCAAGCGGGCGTATGGCTATGCGGATACCGCCAGCAATGAATGGGCGGGCACGGATCATCGCTTCCGCATCGCTAGTGTTTCGAAGCCCATCACCGGTGTCTCGGTGGTGCACGCCTTGGCGAGCCAATCGACGTGGAACTTGAACAGCAAGGTTTTCGGCAGCGGTGCCCTCTTCGGTTCGGACTACGGCACTTCGCCCTACAGCACCTTCGAGCAGGACATCTCGGTGAGGAATCTCCTGCAGCATACTGCCGGATGGACCACCGATGGAAAGCTGTGGTACTTCAACGAACCTTCATGGGGATCGGAGCATAAGCCTTTCATCGACTATCAACTTCAGAACCTGAGCGTCTCAAATGACCCGGGAACGGTCGGCCGCTACTCGAATCTCGGGTATACCATCGCGGCCCGGGTGGTGGAGAAGATCAGCGGTCAGAGCTACGAGGCTTACACGCGGAACCAGGTCTTTGCTCCGTGCGGTATTTCGAATGTGCTTGGCCCCGTGGTGGGGGAGCGCACCCGGGCGCAGAAGAAATTCATGGAGGTGTCCTACTATCCGAACACCAATGAACCGGCGGATCCCGAAGTGGTGGATCCCCGCCGCATGGATGGCAGCACGGCGTGGATCGCGCGGCCTGCGGATCTCCTGTTGCTAGCCAGACGTGTCGATGGCGATGACGACTATGAGGACATCCTGGCCTCTGATCGCATCACCGCGCTTCACACCCGTGGTGCACCGAATTCCTCCTCTGGATACAACTGGCAAACCTATGGGCTCGGTTGGCTTTGCGATGATTATGCGAATCCGACAGTCTGGGGGCACAACGGGAGCATGGCGGGCACCCGGGCGGAGTGGTGGTACCGGACCAACGGCCTCGCCTACGCGTGGGCTGCAAATGCCCAAGGCGAGATCTCGAATGCAGCATTGGAAACGATCCTCAATGACATCACCGCCAACAGCGACTGGCCGGACATCGACCTCTTCGGGACCTATCATCCGGCCTACAATGCTTGGCTTGCCGAGCACTTTAGCGCGGTGGAGCGAACGGAAGGACTCGATGCAGTCTTGCTGAGCCCGGATGCCGATCCGGATGGGGACAGCCTGCCGAATGCGGCGGAGTATTATCTCGGGCGTGATCCACGCGATCCAGACCGCTCTCCCTTTTCCGTTACGGTCGTGGGCGACAACCTGCGCGTCCGGTGGAGTCATAAGATCGGCGTGGAAGGGGTGGATGCCCGCATCCAGTGGAGCCAGACCATGAATAGCTGGAGCACGCCGCTTACTTTCCAGATCGTGAATCGCCCGGATTTGATCAGCCAAGTGGGCTACCGGGTCCAAGAGATGCTGGTGCCTATGACTGCTGCGCGGCGTTTTGCACGGTTGGATTTCACGGTCCGCTAGATGCCGTCTCCTGATCTTGATGCAGCCGCCAGAGCAAGATAGGGGAGGGGAATGGATGCTTCGGCGGCGGAGTTGACCCGCCTCTTTCAGGAGATGGACTCCGGTTCGCAGGATGCTCGCGAAGCGATGCTGGCCGCGGTCTACGGCCAGTTGCGGCTTATCGCTGCGGCGCGCCTTTCCCACGAGTCACCGGGGCGGACGCTTCAGGCCACGGAGCTGGTCCACGAAGCATGGCTCCGCCTCGGCGGCCCGGAGGGCGGGGGCATCGGTTGGAGGAATCGCCGCCATTTCTTTGCTGCCGCCGCGACTGCCATGCGCAGGATTCTCATCGAGCACGCCCGCCAGCGCGCGACGCTGAAGCGCGGGTCAGGTCATGAAGCGCTGAGCATCGAGAGCATCCTCGATCTCTCCGAAGCGCCCGCTAGCGAGCGGATCCTCGCGCTTGATGCCGCCTTGAAGTCGCTGGAGCGGGAGGCTCCTGAAGCGCATCAGGTAGTGATGCTCCGATTCTTCACCGGCTTGTCGGTTGCCGAATGTGCCGAGGCTTTGGATTCCTCCGAACGAACAGTGATGCGTCACTGGACTTTCGCCAAGGCATGGCTCGCGAACGATCTGGAGAACGAATGAATCCCTCGCCCCTCCAGCGATTGTTCGATGAAGCCAGCGAACTTCCGCCGGAGGAGCAAGATGCCTATCTCGAAGGTGCCACGGGAGATGTAGGTCTGCGGCAGCGGGTGAGTGCGCTTCTTCAAAGCGCCCGCCGCTCGCCTTCCTTTCTCGGTAGCCCGACCTTGGATGCTTCGGGAAATGCGGTGGCAGATCCGGTGCAGGCTGGTGTTGGACCCGGATCGAAGATTGGACCTTATGAGCTGATCCGGAAGCTTGGGTCGGGTGGAGGCGGAGTCGTTTTTCTCGCTCGTCAGGAGCAGCCGCTCCAACGGGTGGTCTCGCTCAAGATCGCGCGCGCCTCACTTGATGAGGAGGAACCACGCTGGCGTTTCGAAGTGGAGCGTCAGGCCATTTCTCGAATGGAGCACTCGGGAATCGCACGTGTATTGGATGCGGGATTGACTTCGGAGGATCGTCCTTGGATCGCCATGGAGTATATCCCGGGTGAAGCGATCACCACGTGGTGCGATTCGCATCAACTGAATCTCACGGAGAGGGCGGCGTTGATGGCGGATGTCTGTGACGCTGTACATCACGCTCATCAGAAAGGCGTGCTTCATCGCGACTTGAAGCCTTCGAATGTTCTCGTGACCAAGGATCACGATGGCACCCCGCGAGCTTGCCTCATCGATTTTGGTATCGCCCGGCTCAATGACGTCAACGCGGATGCCCGCCAGACCCTCCCTGGTCGCTTGCCCGGAACGCCTGCCTACATGAGCCCGGAGCAGATCCAGGGAGAGCACGATGCCGTCGATGCAAGAACGGACATTTTCTCGCTGGGTGTGATCCTTTATGAGCTGCTCGCCGGCGAGTCTCCTTTTCGTGATCCCTCCGGAGCTTCCCGTGAAGTGACAGCTCCGGATCGCAAGACACGGCTCGCTTCGGAAGAGGCTGTGGTCGTGCGATCGCGCGATCGCGCCCAAACGCCTCATGGGTGGAAGCGGGCGATGCGTGGGGATCTTTCGTTGATCGCCTTGAAGTGCCTGCGGATCGATCCCGATGAGAGATACGCGAGTGCTGATGCCTTGGCGGTCGATCTCCGTGCCTTTGTCGCGCATCAGCCGGTCTCGGCCCGTCGTCCTACTCTGGCATATCTCGCCTCGCGCATGGTCCGTCGTCATCCGCTTGCGACGATGTCAGCGATACTGGGGGTTTTGGTTTTGGTCGGTTCCGCGCTCGCGATCCTGGATGCCCGGCGCCACGCAATCGCACAGCGCGAGCTGGCCTTGGCGGAACGCGAGAGGGCGGAGGATCTCTTCTCCGGTTTTGCTCGCCTGATCGTCGCAGGAAATCCGGAGTATGGGAGGTCTCAGGATTACCTGCTAAAGCAGGCCGTTCTGGATTTCGCCGAGAGGCTTCCCAAGGAGCTCACCCGGGATCCCCGCACCGAGGCAAAGGCCCGCCATACTTTGGCGCATGCTCTTCAGGGGATGGGGGAGACGGTGAAAGCCCAGGAGCAATTCAAGGTGACGCTCGCCTTGCTCGATGAGCTGCCGGAAGAAAAGTCGTCCGATCTCTTGCCCGATGTGCTTTTCGGAAATGCGATATCGGTGGCTGAGACGCAGCCGGATACCGCGTGGGGACAGTTGTTGCGAGCGGAGGGGTTGCTCAAATCATCGTCCCAAGCATACGCACCGAAAATGAGAGCTCGGGTGCTTTGCCAGTTGTCGGTGATGGCACACGACCGGGGCGATCTCCCGAAGGCGGAAGCCTTCGCCAAGCAGGCGCTGGAAGTCGCGGAAGAACCGCGATCCGGTGACCCGGAGTTGGTCGCGAAGTGCCTGTGGACGCTCTCCCGAGTGGAGCGTTCGCTCGAGCGCAAGGATGAAGTGCGCAGGCTTCAAGTCCGGCGGCTGGAGGTGCTTGTTTCGGTGATTGGCGAGCAGTCGCCGCAGGTTTGGGACACCAAGGCAGAGCTGGCCTTGCTGGATCTTTCAGGGCCGGATTCCACGGAAGCTACCGCCACGCTCCATGAAATGGCGAGGCTTACCGAGGCTCACTTCGGTGCCGTCCATTCGCAGACCTTGGCCCGCTGGATCGACTATGCGCGGGCACTGGCGAGAACCGGCCGCAAATACGAGGCAAAGCCGGTGTATGCGGACATTCTGAAGCGTGCCTCTGATCCCTCCTTTTCCGAGCCGAACACGCTTGAGCGTTGGAAGGCCGAGTGCCGGGAGTTGGAAGAGTGATCGTTTGGCGCTTACGCCGGCTGCTGCTGGGAGATGCAGTGCAGCGTGCCGCCTTCTTCCACGAGATCGAGGCAATCGATACCAACCACCTCGCGATCGCCGAAGAGTTCGCGGAGCATGCCGAGGGCCCGGTCGTCGTTCTTGTGCTGGCGGAACGTCGGCACCAACACGCCGCCATTCACGATGAGGAAATTCACATAAGAGGCGGGGAGGACGGGCAATCGCCATCCGGGGACTTCGCAAGCTTCCGGCATATGGATCGGAATGATCTCGAAGGGCTTGCCTTCGTGACCAAGGAAGGACTTCAGGGTGCCATAGTTGTTATCCAGCACACCATAATTCGGCGAGCTGTGGTCTTTCTCCACGCAGGCTACGATCGTGCCGCAATCGATGAAGCGTGCGAGGTCATCGATGTGGCCGTCGGTATCGTCACCTTCGATGCCCTGCTTCAGCCAGAGGATATCGCGGACATCGAGGGTATCGCGAAGCTTCTGCTCGATCTGCTCGCGGGAGAGATGAGGGTTACGGTTCTTATTAAGAAGCACGGCCTCGGTGGTGAGCAATTGTTGGGCGCCATTCACTTCAATCGCGCCGCCTTCGAGAATCATCCCGCCTTCGAAGCGTTTCATCCCGAGGCTCTGCGCCACTTGGCGAGGGATCGAGTCATCCAGATCGTAAGGAGGAAACTTGCCGCCCCAGGCATTGAATCCCCAGTCCGTGACAGCGACTTCACCGGTCTCCCGGTTCTTCACGAAGATGGGGCCATGGTCGCGGCACCACACATCGTTGTGAGGATGATCGAAGAGCTCCACTCGTTCCGGCACGGCCTTGGCTTTGTTGCAGAGCTCGCGGATCGCGGCGTGATCAGATCCCGGTGCGTTGATGCGAACCTTTTCGAAGCGGGTGACGGCCGCTGCAATCTCGGCGAATTTTCCGCGCATGAAATCATGCTTGGTGCCGCCCCAGTGGCGCTCGTCATTGACCGGCCAGGAAAGCCAAACGGCTTCCTGGTGCGACCATTCGGCAGGCATCGCGTAGCGGAGTTCGGCGGGAGTCATGCGGGCGGGAGCAAAGCAGTATCACGCTTGGCGCGAAAGCGGGAATGTGGATCTTCGCCTGATGACCAGGGCGGAACGGCAGGAATTGGCTTGGGTAGTCCTTGAGGGATTGTCCGTCGGCGATGCCTTCGGTGAGATGGCCTCCTACCGGAGTGAGAATGTCCGCAAGAGCGTGGAACTGGGAGTCCCTGCCGGGCCGTGGTGGTGGACGGATGACACCGCGATGGCCTTGGGGATCATGGAGTGCCTTGTCGCATTAGGGAAGATCGATGAGGATTCGTTGGCGCAAATCTTTGCCAGAAATTTTAATCGGGATCCGGATCGCGGCTATGGCCGGATGGCCCGCATGGTCCTCCGCTCGATCGTGGCGGGAGAGGATTGGCGGAAGGTCTCGAGCACTGCTTTTGGCAGCGGCTCCATGGGAAATGGGGCGGCCATGCGAGTCGGCCCTGTTGGCGCTTGGTTCGCGGATGATCTGGATCGGGTTGTCGAGGAGGCGACGCTCTCCGCGCGGGTTACTCATTGGCATCCGGAGGGAATCGCGGGCGCGGTAGCGGTAGGTGTGGGAGTCGCGAATGCTTGGCGGAGCCGCGCGCTTCCAGTTGCCGAAGCCCGGAGAATGATTGCCGACGAGGTTTTGAAGCGTTGCCCCTCTGGCGCGACCCGCACGATGATCGAGTCCGCCTGCAAGTTTGATTCCGGCGCTAGCCCGATGGAAGCAGGGAGAGCCTTGGGCAACGGAGCTTTAGTCACTTCTCCTGATACCGTCCCGTTTGTCTTTTGGTCCGCCCTGAGATCCTTGGATGATTATCAGGAAGCGATCCTCGGCACCATCGAGGCAGGAGGCGATTGTGACACCAATGCCGCTATGGTCGGCTCGATTGTGGCCGCCCGATTGGGAATTTCCTGCATTCCCACTGAGTGGCGCAGTGCCCGGGAATCCCTTCCGAGAGAAGGGTGATTGTGGAAAAATTGTCGTGAAATTGACGAATTCATGACGTATTCGGCATTTATGAAGCGACGTGGATTCATGGGAACCCTCACGGGTGGGACAATGGCAGGAGCAGCGGGCCTATCTACCGCGCAGGATCAAACCGCCGAGGGTAGCCCGCTGGTGAAGACCCCGGCGGTGATCATGGCACCCCGCGCCGATGGCGTGGAGGTGGTGTGGGCCGTGTCCAAGCTGGCCCGTGGTCACGTGGAGTGGAAGGCTGCGGACGGTAGCCGCGGGATCGTCGGCGCGGATCGTTTCGGCTTCGTGCCGCAGGGTGACGAGATTCTGCGGGTGAAGGTATCCGGGCTGAAACCCGGCGGCAGCTATGAGCTGCGGACGATCACCGATGCCGCCGATGGCAAGGACCGCCACGAAAGCCCTTGGAAGAAATTCCGAACTCTCGATCCTTCCGCCAAGGAGACGAAATTCGTGGTCTGGAACGATACCCACCAGAACGAGGCCACGATCAAGCAACTCCATGCCTCCACGCCGAAGGGGGGAGACTTCCTGCTCTGGAATGGCGATACCTGCAATGACTGGCACCAGGAAGACTGGCTCGTTCCGACGCTTCTGAATCCTGCCGGACAAGACATCACCGACGAGCGGCCGATGCTGCTTGTCTGGGGCAATCACGACGTGCGTGGCAAGTGGGCCTACAAGGTTCCCGAAATGATCGCCACGCCGGAGGGCCGTCCTTTCTATGCCTTTCGCAGCGGGCCGATGGCGGTGATCTGTCTGCACACCGGTGAGGACAAGCCGGACGATCACCCGAGCTTCGGCGGGCGCGTGGCTTTTGAGAAGCTCCGCAAGGAGCAAGGCGAGTGGCTGAAAGAAGTCACCGCGCGACCTGAATTCCGCGATGCGCCCTATCGTGTCGTTTTCTGCCACATCCCACTGCGCTGGACCGAGGAGGTCCCGAATGCCGGCTACGAAAACGGAGGTTATGATGCCTTCAGCCGCTTCAGCCGCGAGGCGTGGCATGAAGTCTTGGTGGCGTGGAAGACACAGGTGGTGATCTCCGGACACACCCACCAGAATGCTTGGATCCCCGGCACCGCGGAGTTTCCCTATGCCCAGCTGGTCGGCGGCGGTCCGCAGCCGGAACGCGCGACATGGATCGAAGGCAAGGCCGACGCCAATGCCCTGGTCTTCGCGATGAAGAATCTTAAGGGCGAAGTCGTCCGCAGTGCCGAGTTCAAGCCTTTGGCATGATCCGGAGCATCAAGGTCTCTCGCTGACCGCGGCAGCCACCGGGGCGGGTTTTGGGGAAAGCCCGTCCCTGACGATGAAAAACACCGCGCCCAGCATGCAGAGAGCGGCGAAGAAGTAATTCCAACTCAGCTTTTCCTTCAGGTAGAAAATCGCGAAGGGGGCGAAGACCGCGAGCGTGATGACTTCCTGGGTGATCTTCAATTGCGCCGCACTCAGCCCCCCCGTGTAGCCGATCCGGTTCGCGGGAACTTGCAGCAGGTATTCGAAAAGGGCGATTCCCCAGGATACCAGTGCCGCGATAATCCACGGCTTTTCCCTCAGGTCCTTCAGGTGGGCGTACCACGCGAAGGTCATGAAGATATTCGAAAGCGTCAGGAGCGCGATGGTCTTCAGCAAGGTCACCCGCTCCCGATACGTCGACAGGCCCTCCGCTTCAAGGGGACATCAGCGCCCGGTAGTACATTTTCGAGGAAGGAACGTCAGCGCTCGTATCCAAGGTCTGAACCACCGGGGTATACAGGGAAGTGGTCAGCATCTTCGTATTCCAGTTCGTGAGATTGGATGAAGATTGAACTGCAAAAGGCGCGAAACGCAGGGGCGTGAGCGTGATCCTGCGGTTGGCATGATCATAGGAGAACCATGACGGTGGGCTGGCCGCGGACTTCGGGTTGGTGTTGAAAAAGAATTCAAGGCGGTTGCTCAGTCCGTCTCCGTCGGGATCTGAGTCGGGATCGCGGTCGGATCCTACTGCGCCGGGCTCGATCGTGCCGAAGTTGTCAGACATCCAGATGTTTGGGAGTCCATCGGACGGACGGCTATCGGAAGCGATCTGAATGACGGTGCAGCGCGCGGCCCGGCTGAGGTTCACACCATCGCTGAACTGGACATAGGCAGTGCCGTAGGAGGTCCCATCCGCGATCTGCTGATCGGTGAGCCGATTGCCGCTCGAGAAACCCTGCGCGGCGTAGATGAGGATGTTCCCGTCGAGAGTGAAAGGCGACGGATCCGCGAAGGATGTCACCGAAGCTGTCAGGGCACTGCCTTGAAGATCGATCGCACGCACTTCTATCCGGTTTACGCCGAGAACCGGGGGAAGGTCTCCACTCCCGGAATCGGACACAGCCACGAAAGGCCGGTCGACGGTGTAGGGAGGCGTATTGGCCATCGGGTAGCCGAATGCGATGCGGTCCTGATCGTAAATATTGAGACTGGCCCCCGCGCCATCACCCGTTACGGAGTGGTACATGGTGGCAGCCTTTAGAATGGGATTGGGCTCGCTGGAGTTGTTGCTGGAATGAGCGAGGCCAAGCGCATGACCAAGCTCGTGGGTCATTACGGACTTGAACTTCGTCTCGTTATCCATGGCGCTGTCCTCCAGAACCAGAAACATTCGGGTGATCTCTTGGAAGCCTTGGCTTCCCACCCTGCCTCCTTGGAAGATGGCGTCGGGACTTGTAGATGAAAATCCACCGCGACCGATGGCGGGTGCGCTGACGTAGCCGAAGGCATCGTGAAGCTGGATACGCAGGCGCCCATCGTTGCTATTCACCGCTGCTGCAGACGTGCCGAAGCTTTGCAGTCCTTCGAACCGGAACTTTAGCGAAGATGCCGCTGACCAAACATCGAGGCATTCCTTGACCGCCGCGAGCGCTGCTGTGGTGTCCATCCCGGGAGGCAGCTTCGCAGGGTCGACATCCACAAGATAGGGAATCGGCTGACCTCCGTCGCATAGTGGCATCCGCGAAGGTTGGCCGGATTGTTCGAGGTAACCGGTGGGAGTCACCACCGATCCGGGGACATCCATTGTTTGGAGCAGGGCTGTCGGGACAGCCGGGAGATCTCCTTTCGCGCCCGCCCTGAAGTAGGCGCGGATCTCACTTTTCAGAGCCGGGGTCCCGGCGACTTCGGTGACATGGAAAGGCGAGGGTCTCCATCGGGTCGCCGACTCGCGGTTCAGATGAAGGATGTAGTCGCCACCCACCTTCAGATCCATCTGTTCGGAGGAGATCTCTACGGTCACGCCATTGTCTCCCCCGGGTGAGTCGAAGCCGAGGTCTGACGGTGGACTCCCCTTTGACGCCCGGGTCAGGGATGCGGTGTAGCGAGTGAAGATGTTTCCATTTTCATCCGTGACCACTCGACGGCTGAGGATGTGATACTCGGCCACCGCGTCCGCCTCTTGGAAGATCTCGGACGGTTCTTGGTGGAGGCAGCATCCAGCGTGAAGGGTCGGCGCGGATACAAGGAGGAGACTACCGATCGCAATTGCGGGGAGTTTCATGGGGAGGCGCAGGGTATAGGGACAGCACCTCAGTCCAGACACATTTTGACAGTCTGGAGAATGAAAAACTCACTCTTTGCAAATATTGCAGGGTTCCCAACTAATATCCGGGCACTCCAATCCGGATTTTTCGTGAAAACTGCGGATCATCTTGAGCCTGAAGGGCTCGTTCATCGACGTGGCCTTTCTCCTTGAGTTCGCTCAAGGGGAGATCTTTCACCGCGAAGAGACCGTGTTCGGCAAACATCTCGTCGAGCTTGCCATTCAGCAGCAGCCGCCAGTCCGGGATCGATTTCTTCTGCACGTGAAGCTGAGATCGGATGGCTGTGGTGCAGTTCGCGGTAAGCACGTTGTAAAAGCGCGGCTTCTTGGCCAAGTTCTGGATCTGCGTCACATACTCCAGAAAACGGGCACGTGCCTGTTCCGGCGGGGCTGACAAGCGGAAGAGATAGGCGTCCTCATCCTTCCTGATATTAGTACGGACCCTCACGAAGTCCCGCTCGTCGCCTACGAGGTAGCAGAGTTCATAGAGCTTGTACAAGCCACCGAGGGTGGTGTAGACTTCGCCCTTCTCCCGGCGGGTTTCAATGGAGAAAGCGATGTGGCCTTCGTCGCCGAAATCAAAGCTGAAGATCGGGTGAGCGATCAGCGGGGAGCCCCAGTAGTTGAGAAAGAAATCGATCCCACGGAGCTTCGAAAGATGCACGGTGCGCGTTTCCCAGCGTTCGGTAACGGAGCCGTCCAGAGCGTAGTCGAAGTTCCGGTAGTTCGTGAAGGTCACCGCATCGCCATCGATCGTGGCACCCGCGGTGCGGGCATATTCGGGCGACCAGTTGCGATCGTTGGAAGGCTGCTTGAAGGACCATGGGACGATCACCAATGCCAAGCCTGCGGCGAGCGTCAGCCAGCGGCCTCGACCCGACCTCGCCCGGAAAAGAAGGCACCCCAGCAGGGCCAGCCACAGGACGCCAATCACTAGGTTTCCCGTGCCAGGGAAGGGTCCGTCGAAATAGACCGCGCCGAAGCACCATGCGATGGGGAACAAGAGGAGAAGCCGCAGCAGATTCCTGCCGATGAAGCGAACCACTTTGGCTCCTTGCGGACGTGGCGTTATGGTGCTGGCGCGATCGCCGGAGGATGGGGAGGGCGTTTCCATTGCATCAGGACATTGGCTGCCAAGATAAGCGAGCCTCCCGTTATCAGTGAAATCGTCAAGGATTCGTTAGGGTAAGCTTGCCCGACCAAGCGCCCCAACATCACCGGCAGGAACATCACGAAGCAGGCGGTGAAGACGGGCTCGATGGTGTAGATGAGTCCGGCCTCGGTGGCGGAGACACGCGGCTGCCATGAATTCATCAGTCCGTAGGCTCCCACCGAGCAGAGCAGGGAAAGTGAAAGGATCAGCAGGAATGCCGGCCATGAGGCGCCTGCCCGGACTAGCGCGCTTGGCTCCGGAGCCATGGCCCAGCTCAGAGGGAGGAATATGAGCGCAATAAAGGCACACATCGCAAAGGTGACGACGAGTCCCCGGTTGTTCTCATACTTCGAGTTCTCCAAGGTCAGGATCTGAAAGGTGAAGATGAATGCCGCGATCAAGGTGGCCAGTTCTCCCGGGCCGATCTTCAGTGAGGTCGGAGTCACCCCGGAGAGAATCGCACCACCCACAATGACCAATAGCGTGGCCATCAGAGTGCGGGCTCCAGGAGCCCGCCGACGCCTCATGCATTCGACCAGCGGGAGGATCACGCAGTAGGCTTGGGTGAGGAAGGCCGAAGTCGACGCCTCGGTTTTCCCCAATCCCCACGCCTGCAGGGCCATGCCCAGGCCTCCCCATAAGGCGAGCCATGCGGCCTGGGCCAGCTCCCCGCGCGTCGGACGCATGCGCACCATGAACGGAGCCATGATTGCGGCTGCGAGCCCGAAACGGGCCATCTGCAGCCACGCTGCGAGGAAAGGCTTGGAGAAATCGCCCACGCGGGCGGACTGCTCCAGGTCCAGTGCCTTGATGACCGGGAAGCTTACTCCCCAGAGAGCGCAGGCAAGGATGAGAAGCAGGACCGGCATGGCGAAGCGAACCCAGCCTTTACCAGTTCTCGCTGCGGGAAAAGCCCGGAGCTTCGGGATATCTCCGCAAGTGAAATTTCTTTCAAGACAGCCTCCCTTTGACGCCCTGAAAAAGGCGTCTAGGATGCAACATGGCCGAAACTACACCTTCCACGCGTTCGTCCTTCAGCATCCCCTCGATCATCTCCGTGATTGCGGCGATCTGGAGTTTCTTCCAAGGCACCTTTGGCGGCTTGTTCCTCGCCATCATCGCCATCGTCTTCGGGCTGATCGGAGTGATGCTTTCCCTTTCTCCCGCCAAGCGGGGAGGAGTGGTCAGTACTTTTAGCATCGGTGTCGGCGTGATCGGGATCATCGCCGCCGTGATCAAAGCAATCATGTATTTGCTTGGCGGGGGCTGAGCGGGCTGCCTGCCGGGTGCTCCATGAGCACATGGGTTGCCGTCTCACCGGTGACCACGAAGCCACATCTCTCGTAGAGACCACGGGCGGGGTTCACCTTGAGCACCTGCAAGCGGGCGGGTTGCTTTTTCTGACAGGCCCTGATGATGACATCGGCGACGAGTTGCGAACCGAGCCCGCGGTTTTGCCATTCGGGAAGCAGTTCGATCAGGCGAAGGAAGACGTGATCAACCTCTTCGGCTACGGAGAGCGTACCCACGGCATGACCTCCAATTTCCAGGATTTCGAAGCTTCGCGGATCGAAATTTTCGCGGAAGCGCTCTTCTTGCCACACGTGGTCCCATCCCCATGTCTTGGCAGCGTAGTCCTGCATGGTGAGCACGTGAAGCTGCCAGAGAAAGGCCAGATCGTCCGCGTGTCCGGGGCGGCGTTTGATGGGTGATTCCCAAGCGGGGTGCCACGCGAAAAGGAAATAAAGATAGTGCCCTTCCGGGCTTGTCCCGCTGCCGACCGCGCGCCACCCCAAGGCGGAATAGAAGGCTAGTGCCGGTCCATTCTCCGCGACACATTTCAAGGTGAAGGGTCCGCTGCTTCTCGATGCGAGGTCTTCAAGAAGGGCCTTTCCGACGCCTTTTCTCTGATGGTCGGACGAGACAAAGAGATGGTGGATGAAGTTCTCGGCTTCCCACACGGAGATGAAGCCGAGGATTTCTCCGCTGTCATTTTCCGCGACGTGGATTGCTTCGCCTTCCGTCTGTTCGGCGAAGTCTTCCAAGGCATGGGAACCTGGATCTGTCCAAGTGAAGTACTCCCTCCTGGCATGAAGGAAGATTGCAGCAAGGGCGGGATGGTCTTCTTTCTTGGCAGCGCGGATCCTCATATCCAGCAGTCGTTTCAACGTAGCACCTGACCGAAGCCGACATCGTGGCCATCCAGATCCTGAATGCCGAATTCGCGGCAGCCGTAGGGCTGGGTACAGGGCCCGTAGTCGATCTTGGCACCCCTCTCCACAAACTCCGCATGCAGGGCTTCGGCGTCATCCACCCAGAAATAGGCGTTCCAGAGATTATGGGAAACGCTCCACAGTGGGACGATGTGCTTGGGCTCGTCCGCCTGCTTCAGCATGAGATACATCCCATCGCGATGCAGGATCACGAAATGAGGCGGCTCCCCGTAGAACTTGTCATATTGAAAGCCCATCGCGTCCCGATAGTGGTTCGCGGCAGCGACCACATCACGCACAAGGAAAACCGGGGAACTTGCCGTAAGCTTGGCGGGCATTGGCCAATGGCTAACGTGTCCTAGCCTGCTTTGGAATCACCAATCCCGCGGTCGCTCAGGAGCGCCACCGCTTGGTCAGTTCATCATAGGCATCGATCCGGCGATCACGGAAGAAGGGCCAGATCCGGCGGAAATTCTCCACAGCTCCGAGATCGAGATCATGATAGAGGATCTCCTCTTTCTCGGTGGAAGCTTTGGCAACCAGTTCACCGTAGGGATTTGCCACGAAGGAGCGGCCCCAGAACTCCGTATTCCCTTCGGTCCCCACGCGGTTAACCGCTGCGAGATAGCAGCCGTTCGCCACTGCGTGGCCTCGCTGCACCGTTTCCCAGGCGCAATGCTGGGCATCACCGAGCGTGGGCTTCTCTTCCGGCAGCCAGCCGATCGCTGTGGGGTAGACGAGCACTTGTGCACCGCCAAGGGCCATGAGCCGGGCGGCTTCTGGATACCACTGGTCCCAGCAGATCAGCACGCCGATCTTGCCGAATTTCGTATCCCACACCGGCCAACCGGTATCACCGGGAGTGAAGTAGAACTTCTCCTCGAATGCGGGGTCCTGCGGGATGTGACTTTTCCGATACAACCCGAGAAGTAGGCCATCCGCATCATGGATCGAGGCCGTGTTGTGATACAGGCCGGCACCGCGATGCTCGAAGAGCGATGAAATCAGTACGATACCGAGTTCCTTAGCCAGCTGCCCCAGTCGGTCCGTCACAGGGCCGGGAAGGGGATCGGCGAGATCGAAGAATGCCGGATCTTCGACCGTGCAGAAGTAGGGCGTGAGGAAGAGTTCCTGCGTCACGACAATGTTCGCGCCGCCTTTGGCCGCATCCCGGATGAGCGTCTCATGATGCTTGAAGGCTTCTTCCTTGGTGGCGAAACCACGGGATTGGAGCAGGGCGATGCGAGGCATGCGGAGAAGGAAATGCACGGTGCCTCGTCCGGCAAGCGAGGAAGCAGGTGGCGCGCTCCTCCATTGGGGCTATCGTCCCCGGATGAAGGCGATCATGTCAGGACTGGCGGCCCTCATCGCAGGGATCACGGGAGGGGCGGACGCTCAGGAAGTTATCGAACCTGCTCCGGCTTCCGATCCGGCCCCGGCGGTCCCACCCTTGGTGACCCGGGAACGGATGGTAGCGGAGCAGATCTTACGCCGCGGGGTTGGAGATTCGCAGGTCCTTGCCGCGATGCGGAAGGTGCCTCGCGACCGCTTCCTGCCGCCGGATGTGAAAAACCTGTCCTATGACGACCGGGCGATTCCCATCGGCTACGGGCAGACGATCTCCCAGCCCTACGTGGTCGCTTTCATGACCGATGCGCTCGATTTGAAGCCGACCGACAAGGTTCTGGAAATTGGCACTGGCTCGGGCTATCAGGCGGCCATTCTCGCCGAACTGGTAAAGGAGGTCTACACGATCGAGATCATCGAGCCGCTCGGGACGAGGGCTGCCGGAATCTTGTCGGAGCTCGGTTATAAGAACGTGAACACCCGCATCGGCGATGGTTATCGCGGTTGGAATGAAGCGGCTCCTTTTGACGCGATCATCGTCACGTGCTCACCCGATGCCATTCCGCAGCCCTTGATCGATCAACTCGCTGAAGGGGGAAGGATGATCATTCCGGTGGGTCCGCAAGGCGAACCGCAACAGCTTGTCTTGCTGCGGAAGAGCGGAGGACGCATCGAGCAGAAGAAAGTGCTTCCAGTCGTCTTCGTGCCGATGACGGGCGAGGTAGAGAAGAGGTGATCAGGCCGCGCTTTTCCGTCCGAAGAGCCGCTTCACCAAGGCGACTAGGGCGATGACTCCGATCACGACGAATTTCTTCGCGGCGATCAGGATGGTGCCGAGCTTTGCGAGCAGGCCCGCCTTTGTCGCGATCTTGGCGGCTACCGCTCCACCGAGCACCAGGCCTGCCAGCGAGTAGTCCGACTTTTTGTCGGTCGCTTCGTTGAAGTCGGCATAGCGATGGCCGCTATTGAATTGAACCATCGAGACGATACCCGGTGTGGCGGCTTCGACATCCGCCACGCGGTTCATCCCGGCGACGCCGTTGAGAACCAGCACTCCGCGACGTCCCAGAACACGGACGTTGTAGTTGAGCGTGTCTTCTTCGCTCTGAGGGCTTTTGAGCTGCTTCGCCCAGTGCAGGGCCTTGTTCTGCTTGTCATAGCGGGGCGGCACAGCCCAACCGACAAGTTCCAAGGTGGGAAAACCTTGGGTCTTAAGCGCTTCGTTGGCCTGGCGGTTGCCTTCTTTCAATTGGGAAAGGAGATCGTTGTAGTCGATCTCGTCGGCGTCGCTATCGCTGACGTGGCCGTCTTCAGAAAAGGAAATCACAATCGCCCAAGAATCTGGATTTTCCAGAGACTCGCCGGCAGGCACCACCATCCCCATCAGGTCCGACGCTTGTTGCGGAGGATTTCCCCAGAGATCCACCACGACCTTGCGAGCGTCGGCGGAGTCGATGAAGCGGAAACCTGCCGGAAGCTCCAAACGCGCGATCCCGCCCGGAAGTTGGGCGGTCCCTTCCGCATAGGTGATTCCCGCCAAGGCTTTCGCGACGAAGGCTTCGTTCGCGGCTTGGATTTCTTCCGGACTGAGCTGTCCGTCCTTGGCTGGGACGGGCGCTTCTTGTGCGAAGGCGAGACCGACGGCGAAGAGGAGCGGGAGGGCGGAAAGGAAGCGCATGATGAGGCTCTGCCTTTGCGCGCCCGGGCTCACAAGTTTATTCCCCGCGCAGGGGGAATCTCTTCCCGCCATCAGGATCCCGCGTCTGCTTTCTCCTTCGCGATCTTGTCCAAGATGCCGTTGACAAAGCGTCCGGAATCCGTGGTGCCAAAGCGCTTGGCGAGTTCGATCGCTTCATTGATCGCCACTGGTGCGGGGACCTCCGGATCGTGGAGAATTTCCCAAGTAGCGAGACGAAGGATCGCTCGGTCGACGGGATCGATACGCTCAGGAGCGAAATTCTCAACCACCGCTGCAAGACGCTGGTCGATGGACTCGCGTTCGCGGCGCACGGCATTGGCCATGGAGTCGGTTTCGCGGCGCAGGGAGGCGAGCGCTTCCTTGCTTTCGCGAAGCTTTGCCAAGTCTACCTGATCGGGAAAACGTTCCGGCTCCTCAACCATGCGGACGCGCTCGGAAATCCGGTCAAGACGGCGGATCGCTCCGGCGACTGGGTCCATCTGCGCCCTAAGGCCGGGGATGTCTTCCAAGGCTTGGAGGAAGCGCTTCCGGGCCAGGATCAGATCCTTGTCATTCCGGAAGAAGGCCGAGAGTGCAGGTTCGAAACGTTCGCTGAAGGCGTCGTCATCACTGTCGCGCGGAATGCGCGAGAGTTCGATCATGCCGGCGCTCCACTTGTTTTCGAGATCCGAAACTTGCTGCAGGTCCTTCGCCGTGCGCTCCAGATCCGGACGCGCGCGCAGGGTGGCCATGGCGACAGGGAGGCGATCCTGAAATTCCTTCAGCCGGGCTTCACGGCCGAGACTCAGGTGATGCAGGGTCTTCCATGTCGCCTGGAGAAGGGCGCGGCGATCCGACTCCGTGACAAATTGCCAGAAGGGTTCGCGGATGGAGGAGGGATCGGCCCCTCCTTCGAGATCGGCACAGTAAAGGAACTGCACCACCGCCTCGCGGATTTGTCGGCGACTAGGCATTGCGGGAAATCACGCGGGGCATGGAACGCTCGATCTCGCTGAAGATATCGACCATCGAGGCGGCGACGCGGGCCGCTTCACGGCCGCGGTTGAGATTGGATCCGATGCAGCGGGCGTAGGCCTGCTTTTCATCTTCCACCAGCAGAACCTCATGGATCACGGGCACCTTGTGTTTGATGGCCAGTTCTTGGAGGGAAAGGGTCACGGAATTCGCGATCAGATCTGCGTGTGAGGTCGCACCCTTGAGAATCACCCCCAAGGCGATCACGCAGGCTGGCGGGCTTTCGCCGCGGTCGAGGACGTTTGCGACGGTCACCGGAATTTCGAAGGCACCGGGCACACGGATGATGTCCACCCGGGTCTGGGGCATCAGCTCGCTCAGCTCGGCGACGGTGTTCTCCACCAGCGCATCGGCGAATTGCTCGTTGTATTTGCCCGCCACGATGCAAACGCGCATCCGCGGGCCGATGATTCTTGGTTTGGGCGGCAACGCCGAAGACATGGCCGGGGTATGGCGGCAGCTTGCGGAAAAGTCAACGGGGGGAATCTCCGGGAAAGTGGCAAGTAGCGGGTAGCGAGGAGCCAAGGTGAAAGAGACCCGCTTCCTGCTCCTTGCTGCTCGCTACTCAACGTTTTGCACCTGCTCGCGGATTTTCTCGAGTTCGGTCTTTGCCTCCACCACGTGCTGGGCGATTCCGGCGTCGGATGCTTTCGAGCCGATCGTGTTGAATTCCCGGTGGATCTCTTGGCAGAGGAAATCGAGGGGGCGGCCCGCGGGTTCACTTCCGGCCATGTATTCGCGGAATTTCCGGAAATGGGAGTCCAGTCGGGTGATCTCCTCGGAAACATCGGAACGGTCGGCGAAAATCACCAGCTCCCGGAGGACCCGCTCATCCTGCAGTTCCAGCTCCAAGCCGGCATCGCGGAGGCGTTTCGTCAGCAGTTCCCGGTAGCGTTCCGGGCGGGCGGGGGCCAGTTCGGCGATCGAAATGGCGGTTTTCTCCAGAAGGTCGAGGCGGGTGGAAAGGTCCTTGGCGAGGTCTTCGCCCTCGGCTGCACGCATCGCCAGGACCTGCTCGATCGCGACCTCCAGGGCCGGCTCGATGGCCGTCCAAGCCGCGTCGGCGGAAACCCCGCCTTCTTCGATCCGGATGATCCCTGAGGTGCGGAGGAAATCCGCGGCCTCTGGAAGGACATTCCGGCCGGTATGTTCGGAAATGGCGTCAAATGCGGATTCCAAGGCATCCACTAGGCGGAGATCGACACTGACCGGGGCGGTGGAACCGCTCGCACGCTCAAATTGAATGGTTACCTGGATCCGGCCACGGGAAATCGTGTTCAGCACCGCGCGGCGAATCTTCGGTTCCAGCTCGGTAAACTCCCGGGCGGATTGAACCACCACTTCCGCTTGCTTGCGGTTCACACAGGCGATCTCGACTGTCGCCGTCCCTTCATCCGCCGTGGCCGAGCCCCGGCCGAATCCCGTCATGGAATGCATGCGGCGGAGGCTGGCGGGCGGGGCGGGAACTGAGAAGAAAAATGGCGAGCAGTGCCTCCGCCTTTGGGAGGATCTCCTATCAAATGTCCGACATCCGGCGCTTTTCCTCGTCCGGGATGCTCTGGGGAGGCTCCTCGTCCTCCGACTTGGCCTCGGCCTTGGCTTCCTCCCCGGCCTTCCAGCCTTCTTCTGAAGAGGAAGGATCCCACGGGTCGCTACGGTCCTCTTCCTCGTGTTTGGTGTCCTTCTCGTCGCTGTCGGTGAGCAGGCGCTCCATCCGTTGCCGCTCCTCTTCTGCCTCGGCCTTCTCCTGCTTTTTCGCGTCGAAGTAGGCCAGCCAGATGCACAGCTCGTAGAGCACGATCATCGGCCCGGCCATCAGGCAAAGGGTAAAGGCGTCCGGCGTGGGAGTGATGATAGCGGCCACGACCGTGATCGCCAGGATCGCGTAGGCGCGGGTGCGGCGCATCGCCTCGTGGGTCAGCAAGCCGATCTTCACGAAGACCATCACAACCACCGGCAGCTCGAAGGAGAGGCCGAACAGTAGGGTGAATTGGGTCGCAAAGGTAATGTATTCCCCGATCCGCCAGTCATTGGAGACACCCAGCTTCGAGCTCCACTCGAAGAAGAAGGTCAGCGCCCGGGGAAGGACGAAATAATAGGCGAAAAAGACCCCGAAAAGGAAAAGCCCGAAGCCGATGACCAAGGCTGGCCACATGACCTTTTGCTCGTGCTGGTGCAGCCCCGGCAGGACGAACTGCAGGATGAAGAGCAGCAGAAGGGGAAACGAAACCACGATGCCGGCGAAGAACGCGAGCTTCATGGAAAGCATGAAGGTCTCTGTCGGCTTCAGCGCCGACATGAGCTGCAGGTTGCCGCGCACGTCGATCTCGGGGCTGGCGCCCTTTTCAAGTAGTCCGAGCGTGGTGCTCCGGACCGCAGGATCGGTTTGAACGCGCTCGAGGAAGCCTGCGTGCTTTTCCTTCGGCAGGACGGCGATGGCACGCAGCAAACGCACCAGTTCGACGCGGCCCAAGGTATCGGCATCGAACTCCTTCAGGAGGGTCTCACCGCGCTCCGGCCCCAAGGTGGAGGCGGCACGTTCGATTTTCTTGGCTTCCTCCCAGTTGTCGGGAGTGAGCTTCGGGCCGGATTCCACGGAAAGCTGGTTGCTCACGTGGATCAGCCGGACTTCTTCGACCGGCTTCCGGAGGATTGCCATCAGGTCATCCTGGAAGGCGAAACAGACGACCATGGAGATCATCAGTGTCACCAGGCAGCGGGTGATCATCACCCTCAGGTCGTCCAGATGGTCTAGGAAAGGCTTCTCGTGTTCCGGGTTCGCCTTGTCCCGCAGTTGGAAAACCTTCGTCAGCAAAAACATCTCAGGTCGCGGCGGATTCAAGGGGGAGACTGCCGCTCCTGCAAGGAGGATGACATGGGAAATGGGATGATTTCCCAGTTAATCGTTTCCCCGTGGAATTATGGAAAAAACTTCCAAGAAAGTTCCGGTTGCCGTGTCTTTTTCCATGAAAGCCATGAGTCCGCGTCCTCACCCGCATGGAAATCGCCGCAGCACCAGCCGTGATTGAAGTCCCGCAGGTGCTGCCTTCCGCCCCGACAACCGAGGAGAAACCCACTCTCCGACAGGTCTTCGAGGCGGAAGAGAGCCCCCTGCTGCGCTTCGCCCACGGCCTGACCGGCCGTCGGGAAACTGCGGAAGACCTCGTCCAAGAGGCCTTCCTCCGGCTCCACGCGCATTGGGAGGAGGTCGCCCACCCGAAAGCATGGCTCTACCGCTCTGTCCGAAATCTCGCCCTCAATCATCTCCGCGATCACAAACGGGAGTCCGGGGACGAGGTGCCGGACGCGGCGGACGACTCCCGTGGCCCCGACGGGCATCTGGCCCGGCTCGAAGCTGCAGGAGCCGTCCGCCTCCTCCTGGCCGAACTCCGCGAGGACGACCGGACGCTCATCGAGCTGAAATACAACGAGAACCTCAAATACGACCAGATCAGCCAGCGCACCGGCCTCAGCGTCGGGAACGTGGGCTACAAGCTCCACCACCTCCTCAAATCCTTGGGCGAAAGCCTGAGGCGGATGGGGATCGATAGCCCGGAAGGGTAGTCTTCCTCACCCTGCTCATCGATTCTTCTCCTTTTATCTCCTATCTCGACCTTCTCCATGAACGACGAATCCGACAAACCTCTGAGCCCCCCGGGCGATGACGCGCTGGAAGCGCGGATCGTGGCCTGGGTGCTCGGGGAGGCCTCCTCCTTCGAGGCGGCAGAGTTGGAAAAACTTTGCGCGGCCGATCCGGCCCTCCGCCGCTTCGAGCAGCGGATCCGTGACCTGCACGGCTTGATCGGGGAGGATGTGAAAGCGGGCACGGACCGGGATTGGCGCCTGCCTGAGGCGAAGCGTGCGAAGGTCACGGATTTGTTAGGGACGGATATCGTCCGGCTGGTGCCGGCGAAGTCGGCCGACCGCTATTTCAGGCGCCGCATCCTTTTGGCTGCTGCGGCCTGTTTGATGATCTCGGTCGTCGCCTATTCGACCTTCGGGACGAAGAACCAAAAACCGGAAGCTTCGCTCGCCCTTCAAGTTTCATCGAATGCCCCATCGGATCGTGTGGAACCGTTACGGAAGTCCGACGTGGCCAAGGAAGAGGCTGGTGCAGTCGCTGACGAAGGGGCACTTGCACTCAATGATGCCGCCTCTGCGGTTCGCGGCATCCAGCCAATGACCCGCGCAGCCGGTCCAGCGAAACCGGCGAGCCTTCCTTCCCAGGAGCAGTCGCAGATTTTGGCCAAGGCGAAGAAGTCTTTGAGTGGCGGAGTAGGTGGGGCTGGCGGAGTGGCGGGAGCCGACTCTTTCGCGGGCGCTGCACCCGCGGAAGCGGATAGTCTTGCGAGCAATACCGAACTCTCCCGAGGACAAGAGACCTTCGGGCGCAATCTGCGAGGAATGGCGGATGACTCCGGGAACGCGCCGATGAATACGGATCTCGCCGCAGTGGCCGAAGGGCCGGCGGCGATGCCCGAAGCAGAATCGGCTCCGGCGGATGTCCGGCTTAAAGAACTGGCGGATCTCGACCAGGAACGGACCGCTTCCGCTCCGGTTTCCCCGGCGGTTCCAGCGGTGACGCCGATGGCGCCGGGCATGGCAGCAGGGAAGGATGTCGAATCAGACCGCACTGCCGGGCAGACGGACCCTCAATTGGGGCTCAATTTTCTCTCTTCGAGTGATACCACCGGAGCGCCTGCCGATTTTTTCGATCTTCGGCGGATGGGAGAGGTTGAAGAAGGTCTGAAAGTTGCGCCGCAGCCGGGAATGCGGCTTGGCGGATATTTGTCTTACGATTCTGCGGAGCCTCCAACTTCACCGTTTTCGATGGATTCCGAGGCCTTGGATCGCTTGGCCAGGAACGCTCCGGGAATGGATGCTCCTTCTGATGCGCCGATCCCTCCAACTGGAGGGACAGCATTCGAATCAAGAGAGACCCCATCAGTAACGCCGATACCCGCTGAGCAACCGGTGGGCGAAGTAACGCGTTCCTTGGAAGGTACTGAAGAACTCCGGAAGAGGGGCAAATACGGAGAGATCAGGCAGATTGCCGACGCAGCCCTCGCGGCTGATCCAAATAACGCCGAAGCGAAACGCCTCAAGGAATCGCTCGGTGATCCCATCGCGACGAATCCGGAACTGAGCTATCAAACCGAAGAGCAGAAGGATAAGACCCGTCGCTCACTCTATACCGCTGAGGGATTCTACAATCTCGGCAAATACGATGAGGCGACCCGAGCCTACGAAGACGTCCTTCGGGTTGATCCTTTCAATAAGGCGGCGCGCCGTGGAATGGAGCGAGCCACCGTTGCTAAGTCCGACTACTATCGCGCCGCCTATGACCACACGCGGGCTGAATTGCTTGCCCAAGTGGATGAGGCTTGGGAAACCAGTGTGCCTCCGATGAAGGAGGGATCGAAGGAACTCAAGGAAAAGGCGCTGAAGGCAGAATCCGGCGCTTACAGCGGTCTTGCTCAGGAAGAAATGATCCGGCGTCAGAATGCGGTGGTCTTCTCTGACAAGATCAGGGACGAAGGGCGTCAGGCGTATGCCGATGGCAATTACCAGCTGGCGGTTGATAAATACAAAGAGGCGCTCCAGGAGCTTCCGGATGCTCCGGTGGTTAAAGACCGCAGGGACTATCTCGGTCTACTTCTCGCGGACGGGGCTAGCGCTCTAGGGGAGCAGTATGCCAAAACTGGCGACAAGGCGAAAACCCGCGAACTCGCGCTTGGAATCCTCGCCGTCGACCCGGGCAATGCCGTTGCGAAAGCACTACTTCTGGAAGAAAAGCCGAAGCCCGAGGAAAAGTCCGACGAAACCAGCGCCACCGCCCAACCCTTCTCCACTTTCTCACTGCACGTCAGCGATGCCTCCTTCAAGCTCGCGAAGGCTGCCTTGGAGCGTGGCGAACTGCCGGACCCTGCAAGCATTCGCCCTGAGGAGTTCTACAATGCCTTCGACTACGGCGACCCGGCGCCGGGCCGCGGTGAGCCCGTGGCATGCCTGCTGGAACAATGTGCGAATCCGATCACTCCCCAACGGAATCTGGTGCGCATCGCGGTCCGGGCTGGTTCCGCAGGGCGTGGTCAGTCCACCCCGCTGAATCTTACCTTGCTGCTGGATAGCTCCGGCTCGATGGAGCGCGAGGATCGTCATCAAGGCATGACCATGGCCGTGCGGCAGTTGGCAGGCCTTCTTAAGGAAGGGGACAGTGTTAGTGTCATCGGCTTCTCGCGGCAGCCACGCTTGCTCGTAGACCGCTTGCCTGGGGCCCGGGCCAAAGAGCTGAATGTCCTGCTTGCCCAGACGCCATCGGAAGGTGGCACGAATCTGGAGGAAGGACTGAAGCTTGCGGAAGAGCTGGCCAAGCGGCAGTTCAATGCCGCCGCGCAAAACCGTATCGTGCTCTTTACGGACGGCGCGGCGAATCTCGGCGATGCCGAGCCGGAAACCTTGCAGGCCAAGATCGAAGCCATGCGTCAGGATGGCATCGCCTTCGACGCAGCGGGCTTCGGTACCGACGGCCTCAATGACAAGCTGCTGGAGCGCCTGACGCGAAATGGTAATGGCCGCTATTACATCGTCGATCGTCCAGAGGATGCGGATGCGAACTTTGCCAAGCAACTTGCCGGGGCCTTCCGTCCCGCAGCGGAGAATGTGAAAGTGCAGGTGCGCTTCAATCCGGCGCGCGTGGGCAAATACAAGCTGATCGGCTTCGAGGAACACCGTCTTAACAAGGAGGACTTCCGCAATGATGCCGTGGATGCCGCGGAGATGGCCGCGGAAGAAGCGGGGAATGCACTCTATCAGATCGAGCCCTTGCCCGGCGGGGAAGGCGAGATCGGAGAAGTCAGCGTGCGTTTCCGCGATGCGGCCAGCGGCCAGATGGTCGAGCGCACCTGGGCCATTCCCTACGAAGCCCAAGCGCCGGCCTTCGATCTTGCGTCTCCTTCCATCCAGCTTGCGGGTCTTTCCGCCTTTGCAGCGGAAAAGCTGCGGCAGACCCCAACTGCAGCCTCCATCGATTTCCAACAACTCGGGCCGATCTTTGCCAAGGTGAAGGCCCGCTATCCTAACAGTCAGGCCGTGTCCGATCTGGGCGCGATGATCGGGAAGCTGAAGTAAGCTCTCCGAATTTACCGACCCTTTACCCAACCCCGCCATGCGAACGGCGATGGTAGCTCTGTGCCCTCATCCTCCAAAGTCATGAAACCGTTAGAGAAGATACTCCGGCATTTCACATTTCTCTTCGTCCTGATTCCGGCCCTTGCGGCCGGGCAGGCGAAGGAGGATGCCGTCGTCCTCGTTCCGCTCGATAAGATCGCGGAGAAGCCCGCCCCTCTCTTCTTTTCGGCAGATGCCACAAGCGTCGTAAACGTCTTTCCCTCGAGCACCCAACATCAGATCACAGTGAAGTTCCGCGTCCATCAGGGGCGTCCGGAGACCTTGAGCCTCGGTTTGGCGGGGGTGGGAGAAATTGATTCCGTCACCGGAGACGGCTTGGCCACCTGGACCCTGAGAAAAGAGGCGGATGGCAGCCGCTTCCTTGACTTCAAGCCGGTCATCCCGGCCGTGAATGCTCCTGATCCGCTGCCGAAGGAATTCACCTTTGTCGTCAATGCCCGGCACGAGGTGCCTGCGGAACAAAGCGGGCAAGCCTTTGATCTCTTGCATCCGGCTCCCGGCGCGGCAGTGGGCTTTTCTTCTACCGTCGAACTCAAGAACGAAGGCGATGCCATCGCCCGCGTGGTTGAAGTCACCGGTCTGCAGCCCCTGCAGGGCATGACTGACCGCTTCTTTACGGGAAACGGAAAGCTGCGCGTCGCGCTCGGCCTGAAGAGCAATGCCGCTCGCCCCGTCGAATTGGTGAACATTGCCCTCAACGGCAAACCCGCGGACGACCTCAGCGGGATCTCCTTCCTGCTCCGTGGTGAGCTGAACGTCACCCGCCCTGGCGAGGCGATGGAGTTACTCGAAGGTGCAGCCCTCAGCGGTGCCGCTTCGGGCGAAGGTTGGTTCACGCGCTTGAAGAAACAGGGTGACGGCTTTGTTCACGAGATTGTCGGAGAACGCGCAGGCACTTTTCCTTTCGAGCTCTCATTCGAGGCTCCCTTGGTGCGCTCCGGAGATTGGCGCGGGGTCGATTTCAAGCTTCAGGGCGGCGCGGTGGTTCCCGTAAGCATCGAGGGCTTGGAAGAAGGTGTCTCCTTCAAGCAGGACGATCCGGTGGTGCCGGAGCATCGCGATGGAAAGTGGACCGGCTTCCTCCCCGCAGCCGGGAATGCCAGCTTCGCGTGGAAGAGCGGACGGGTGGAGGGCGAGGGTGCCCTGTTCTTTTCGAGCAGCGAGATTGCGGAAACCCGTGTGGGGGCCGGGATCGCACGACGCTATTCACGCATTGGCTACCGGGTGCTTCAAGGAAAGCTGGAGTCGCTTGAAATCCGTGTCGATGGGATTGGCGAGATCCTTGCGATGAAAGGGCCTCAGGTCTTGAATTGGTCGCTCGTTGAAGAGGCGGGCAGCCGCATGCTGGAGGTCCGCCTTAGCCGTCCGATCGAAGGGCAGGGCGACATTGAGATTGAAGCCCAGTCCGCCATCGGTTCCTTCCCGGCGAAGCTTGATCCCCTCCGCTTTGCCCCGATTGGAACCCTGCGCCATAGCGGCTATCTGCGCGTGGCGAATGAAGGTGCCGTGCGTCTGGAGATCGTCGCAGCCAGCGGGCTGATGCAGCTTTCTCCTGCTCAATTTCCTTGGGCAAAGGAAAACGACGGCTTCCGCCAGGCTTTCGTCTATCGCTTCCCTTCGGCGGAATATTCCTACGGCATCGCAGCCGATCAGGTAATGCCGGAGGTCTCTCTGACTGAGACCACCATCCATGAACTCGTCGAGACCGATCGGCGGATTGTTTCCGATCTCGAGCTTGATATCCGCGAAGCGCCGTTGCGCGAATGGACCGTGGAGGTGCCGGAGGATTTCGCGGTGGCAGCCGTGCAGGGGGAACCGGTCGCCGACTACAGCCTTGCCACGGAAGCGAAGGAGGGCCGGCGCTCGCTGAAGATTCTTTTCAACGGTCCACTGATCGGCCGACATCTCGTCACGCTGCGTTTGGAAAAGAACCTCAGTCCGCAGCCCGGCGAATGGGTATTGCCCGTTCTTGTCTATCCCGGCGTGAAGAGCTCGCGCGGTTTCATTGGCGTGGTCTCTGCCGCGGGCTATCGCGTCGTGCCCGGGAATACGACAGGCCTTGCAGAGATCCCCCCGGACTACTTCCCGAAGAAGCAGCCCGGTTTGCAGCAGGCCTTCCGCATTCGGGAAATGAAGTGGAGCGCCACCATGAAAATCGAAGCCTTGGGTCAAAGCATCCAGGCCGATGTCTTTCATCTCTATTCGCTAAAGGAAGGAGAGGTTTCTGTCAGCGTGCTGGTGAATTACTTTGTGGTCGGAGCTCCGGCGTCCCAATGGCGCATCCGCGTGCCTGCGGGCTTGGGAGATGTGCAAGTGACCGGACAGAATATCGGTGTCGATTGGCGGCAGGAAGGCGATTTGCTGGTCATTCCCCTTGCTCGTCCCGTGATCGGCACCGGGACGGTGCTGGTCACTTTCAATCAACCGATGAGCGCGCGTGGTGGAGAACTTTCGCCGGGTGAAGTACGGCCGCTCGATGTCCAGTCGGAGCGAGGCTATGTGCAGGTGGTTAGCCCGCTACAGGTGAAATTCGAGGATACCCGGAGCGAGGGTTCTTTGCTCAAGATCGAGGCCTCTGAGCTGCCGGCGGAGTACCGCCTGCTGAGCAGCGCCCCGACTTTGGGTGCATGGCAGTACACTGCCGCGGACATCTCTCTCGGAACGAAAGTCGAATGGTATGTTCCAGGTGAGACGATCGAGCAGCTCGTCGATCGTGCCGATCTTTCCAGCCGGGTTTCACGGGACGGCCAAGTGGTTACGGATGCACGGCTCTTTGTGAAAGCGCGTGGCCGCAGTGTGCTCGGCATTACCCTGCCCGAGCATGCCTCGCTGTGGGAAGCAAAGGTCGGGGGCGCGATCGTCAATGCCCGGGAGGACGGAAAGAAGATCCTCGTGCCGCTCGATGGCCAGGCAGATCCGAATGACCCGATCGAAGTGCTGCTTCGCTACGGGGTTCCAGCCGCAAGTGCCACCTCGCCGGTGCTCGCCACTCCACAATTGGATGCCCCCACGGTCTTCACCGGATGGAAAGTCAGCGCGGATGAGAACCGCAGGCTCGTTCCGAAGATGGGTCAATTGAAGCCGGTGGCACCGGTGTTGACGGAGACCGGAGCAGAGTGGATCGATGCGAAGGCGCGGGTTATCACGGCGTGGATCCTGATGGTGGCCGCTGTGGGGCTGGTACTGTCCCGCATTGCAAAAGTTCGTGCCCTTGGTGCGCTTTTCACCGCGGGAGCCGGAGTGTGGGCGCTCCTGCTGGCGGGCCGCGCTTTTACAGAGCGCCGGGTAAATCTCGGATCCTTGGAGTTCGCCATGCCGGTGGTTCCTCCATCCGAGGCGATCACCGTCCAGATAGGGAATGTCGCACCATGGCTGGCGATGTTGAGCGTGGGAGGAATCCTCCTCGCGCTGCTGGGGATCGGAGCGATCGTTCATGGCTTCATCCAGGCCAAGTGGTCTTCGTGGACCTTGCCGGTAGGCGTCGCGCTGCTTGCCCTCGGCTTGCTGTTGCAGCGGATGGGTGCGGTGGCTTTCTTTGCCTGCTTTGGTAGCGCGCTGCTGCTGGGCAAGGCGCTACCTGTTCTGCTTTCGCTGATGCGGCGTCCTGCCGTGGCCGCGACTGCTTTGGTCCTGTTCTCTTTCTTCACCTCCTTGACGCACGGCGAGGAGGTCGCTCCGGCAGATGCCTTCTCACCGCTGGAATCCGCGGTGCATACTTGGAGGATCGCGGATGGCCGGCTGACCGGAGAGGTCATTTTGGAAGCGCGAGGTAAAGCCGACGAGCGGCATCTCCTCCTGAAGGCGCCTGCGGTCCTCACCAGCTTTGAGGGGGACGGTTGGCGCGTGGTGAAAGCACCTGTCGAAGGGCAGGAGGCTTACCTGCTCGTCGGCGTGGTGGATGGGAAGAAGAGGGGCAAGGCGACCTTTGAAATGCCGCTCCCGAATCCCCAGGCTGGCTGGCAGTTGCCCTCCGGTGCCGCGGCGGTGCAGAGGGTCAGTGTCCGTTGGAACCAGGCGGGCTGGGAGTTTGGTTCCCCGCAGGCGGCGAAGGTTACTCAAGTGGCAGGCCAAGGTGAAAGTGGTGCCGATCTCATTCTGAAGCCGGCGTCGGACATCAGCTTGGTGACGCGTCCCATGCAGCGTGATGCCGCTGCCGAGCAGACCCAGTTTTATGCAGAGATATCCGATCTCTACATACCCGGTGCGGGGATGGTGAGCGGCAGGCACTTCGTGGCAATCCGGCCTTCCCGCGGTGTGGTGAGGGAGCTCACCCTTGTCGTCCCGGAAGGGTTCACGGTCGGTGAAGTGGTTGACGGACCGGTTGGCGCATGGAGATTCAATCCGGAGAGCAGGGAGCTGAAGGTGGCTATCGAGCCTGCCCAGCAGCAGCCTTTTACATTCATCATTGGCACGCAGCGAGGCACGGCAGCCTTGCCCGTGGATCTTACGCTTGCACCGCTACAGGTAAATGGCGCGGCGGGTTCCTTCGGCCTGCTTGGCTTGGGCTTCGGAGATGATTCCCAGGCGGAAGCGGTCGAGGCAAAAGGGATGAGCGCTGTGAATCTCGATGACTTCGAACAAGGCCTGCTTCCTAAGGACCGGGAAGGACGTTCTCTTGCCGTGCTTCATCGTGCCTTCCGTCACGGAGGCGCGGAGGCGTCCGTGACTTTAAAGGTCGCGCCGGTGGCGCCGGAGATCCGGGCGGAGACGAAGCAAACGCTGTCTCTTGGCGAAGACCGGATGGTGCTGGCGATTGATCTCACCGCATCGATCACGCGCTCGGGCGTCTTCAAGCTCTCGCTCGAAGTTCCGGCGGAGTTCGAGATCGAATCGGTTACCGGTGCGGCCCTCGCCCAGTGGACAGAGACAAAGGAAGATTCATCGCGCTTGTTGAATCTCCATTTGAATGGACGCACGATCGGTCAGCAGGTTTTCGCGATCACACTCGCGGCGCCATCTCCCGGAGCTCAGCCTTCGTGGGCCGCGCCGCGTGTTTCGCTGCGCAATGCGGGGAGGCAAACCGGGACACTCACGGTCGTGCCGGATCGTGGCTTGCAGGTGCGCGCCATCACGCGGGACAAGGTTTCGCAGCTGGATCCCCGTGAAGCCGGCGTGCCGCGTCCGGGGGCGCTTGCCTTCCGATTGCTTCAGTCCGATTGGGCCCTTTCTCTCAATATCGCGAAACTGGATCCTTGGGTGACGGCCCAGATCCTGCACGAGGTTACCTTGCGCGAAGGCCAGACCCTTGGCCGCGTGCGCTTGGCCTACCGGATCGAGAATGCCGCCATGAAGAGCTTGCGCGTGCGGATTCCCGGCCTGGATCCGGGTGCTGCGGCCACGGTTCGGGCCAGCGGTCCGGCCGTCGCCGATATCGTGCCGGTGATCGGGGAAGAGGGATTGTGGGAGATTCGCTTCCAGAGGGGGATCGCCGGAGCTACCATCGTGGATATCGAGTTTCAGCAGCAGAGCGCTGCGGGTCGCGTCGAAATAGCCCCTCTTGTTCCTGCGGAAGTACGACAGAGCTCGTATTTTGTGGCAGTGAGAACCGCGGGCAGGCTGGAGATGACTCCTGCTCCGGAGCCGCGCGGTTGGCAGCAGATCGATTGGGGTACGGTGCCGGAGATCTTGCGTGATTCCTTTTCCGGTCAGGCTCCTGCCAAGATCTATCGCGTGGCCGAGGCCGAGGCACCGCTGGCCATCGACCTGAAGCGCCACGGCTTGGCGGGCACTCTCAGGCTCCGCGTGGAAAGCGCCAACTTGACCTCCTTGGTCGCTCCGGGCGGCGCGGCCTTGACTGCGGTGGATCTGGCCATGCAGGTTGGCGAAAAGGGGCCCTTGAAGCTGACCCTGCCAAAGGACGCGGTCCTTTATAGCGTCTTCGTGAACGAGGATGGCGTGCCGGTAGTTCAGAACGGTGACCAGTCGATGTTCTACGTCTACCCCGCGCCGGAAGGAAACCGGCCCACTCCGGTGCGCTTCATCTATTCGACGCCGAAGGGTAGCAGCTCCGAGCTTGAAGGACCGATGCTGGACGTGCCGCTTGAGAATCTCACCTGGCGAGTGATCCTGCCTGAAGGATGGCGGCTCAGGGATCATTCGGGTGACTTTGATCTTCAGCGCCAGCTTTCCGGCGCGGAGGCTGAGGACTACGCCGGCTTCATTTCCCGCAAGCGGGCGGCGGGGAAGCAGGATGCCGTGGCGCTCTTGGATCAAGCCAATGTCTGGCTTCAGAGCGGCGAGCAGGAGAAGGCGGGACAGGCCTTCGGCAAGGCGATCCGGAATGGCTTTCTCGACCAAGCATCGAACGAGGATGCCCGCGTCCAATTGCACAAGCTCAAGACCCAGCAGGCGACCCTTGCGCTGAATACCCGTCGCCAGAGGCTGTATCTCGACAATCGCTCCGAGGTCGCCCTCGGGAATGTCCAGTTGGAGAAGGCTGCTGACCAGAACCCTCTTCTACAGGGGCATTTGAACTATGATCCCCGCGAGTTTGAGCGCCTGTTGGAAGGAAACACCGTGGATGAAAACACCGCGATGAAAGCCATCGCTGATCGCATCGTGAACCAGCAGCTCGCCGCGGACCCCGCGCCTTCGGCTCTCGATGTTACGCTTGAGGAACGTGGCACTATCCTGGACTTCAGGCGCAGCGTGCAGGTGGATGGTAACAAGCCCATGCACCTGAAGCTGGACGTGGCTCCGGTTCAGCGAGGCGGATGGCTGTATGGAATCATCGTCAGCGTGCTCGGGGCCGCAGTCGTGTCCCGCAGGAAGTAGCAAGGCTTTGCCATCCGTGCGGCGGGCGTTCGTGAGTCCGGGAGGAAGCGAACGCCGCGCCAGCGGAATGTGTTATTGCTGAATCTCCAGGTTCTTGTCCACGACCGCGCCCTCAGCTAGATCCGAGAGCTGCTTGGTCTTGGATGCATCCTTTTCGATCGCGGCCCTCACCCCGGCATCGGAGGTCTTGTTGGCGATAATGTTTCCTTCGGCATCTGCGAGAATCAGCAGGTAGCTGTCATATTCATAACCACCCACGTTTCCGTACCCTTTGTTATCGCTGTCGAATCTGGTCTTGAAACCGAGCACCTCGGCTTCCGTTCCTTTATTCGGGATGAGCGCTTCGACATCGAAGGACCGCTTCGACATTACGCGGTAGTTGTCCGGGTTTTTCCGGTTGCGGCCGAAATAGGTGATCGTTCCCTTGGTTGCGGGGAAGGGGATGCGGGCGCTGAGGTTGCGCAGCTTCACCTTCGCGGAGACCTCCTGATTGATCATGTAATAGCCGTCTTTCTCGCGGCGCTTGGAAACCACGACCTCGATGTCGAGCTTTGGCAGGCGCGGCGGCAAGGCTTTGGCTTCCTCGCGGATCTTCTCCTGCGAGTCCGTATCGAACTTTGCGAGCCCGAGCGTATGCTCCTTCGATTTTTCCCCGGTGGTCGTGAAGACCACATTCTCGCCGTCAAGGGCCAGCAGTTCGATCATCAAGGTCTTGCCATCGGCATTGCGGACTTCAATCACCGGCCCTGCCCAAAGAGTTGGGGAGAGGAGAGCGAAGAAGAAGGAGAGGGGCTTCGTTTTCACGGGCCCCTCTATATCTTGTCGCTGTTATGTCGCGAAGTTGAAAATACGCGCAAATTCGTAACCCCTTGCTACCCCTTTCTCCAACGGGCGATCTCCGCTTTCACATTCTCGATGGATGGTGAGCCGGGATTCGTTCGGGCGGCGAGCGCACGCTGCAGGTTGAAGACCTGCTTGGCGTCATCATTGTAGGCTGCGTCGATCTTCGTGAGATCGAGTTGGTCGAGCTGCACACCGGTCTTTACGGATTCGGCCACCGCTTTGCCGACAAGTTCGTGGGCATGGCGGAAAGGCACACCCTGCTTCACCAGCCAATCCGCCAAGTCGGTTGCCAGGAGCATCGGATCGCTTGCAGCGGCGAGGGCGCGCTCCTCGCGGATTTCCATGGCGGCGATCATCTCCGTGTTCACGGCCAGCACCAGCTTCAGGGTGTCGATCGAGTCGAAGAGCGGCGGCTTGTCCTCCTGGAGATCGCGATTGTAAGTGAGGGGCAGTCCCTTCACGGCCATCAGCAGGTTCATCAGGTTGCCCACGAGACGTCCGGTCTTCCCGCGGGTCAGCTCACAGACATCTGGATTCTTCTTCTGCGGCATCAGCGAGGAACCGGTCGTGTGGGCGTCGGAAAAGATCACGAAGCCGAACTCCGCGGTGCACCACAGGATCAGGTCCTCACTGAGGCGGGACAGATGAACCCCGCACAGGCCGGTCGCGAAGAGGACCTCCGCAATGTAGTCGCGGTCCGCGATGGCATCCATCGAGTTCGTGGTGACGCCATCGAAGCCGAGTTCTGCGGCGATCGCCCGTCGGTCGAGATTGATCGTGGATCCGGCCAAGGCTCCGGAGCCGAGCGGCGAGATATTGAGCCGCTTCCGGGCATCGGAAAGTCGGCCCTTGTCCCGCTCCAGCATCTCCACATAGGCAAGCAGGTGATGGCCGACCGTGACCGGCTGGCCACGCTGCAGGTGCGTGTAGCCCGGGAGGACCGTGGCGGCATACTTCTCGGCACGGTCAAGCAGGGCGGACTGAAGTTCCGAAATAGCAGCAACCAGCAGGTCGATCTCGGTCCGGCAGTAGAGACGGGTGTCTGTCGCGACCTGGTCATTCCGAGAGCGTGCGGTGTGGAGCTTGGCCCCGGCGGCGCCGATGCGCTTGGTCAGCTCGGCTTCCACGTTCATGTGAATGTCCTCGAGCGAGGCCTTGAACTCGAAGCGGCCCGCTTCGATGTCCGCAAGGATCTCCTTCAGACCCTTCTCAATGGAGGAAAACTCCTCGTCGGTTAGCAGCCCCGCCTGCTTTTGCGCGCGGGCATGGGCGATCGAGCCGGCGATATCGTGCGGATAGAGGCGCCAGTCATAGCTGATCGACTCACCGAACTGTTGGACGAGCGAGGAGGTGTCTTGGGCAAAGCGGCCTTTCCACATGGCGCGGAGTAGCGGGCACCTCGTCCCGGCACGCAAGGGAAAACACGCTGGGTTTCAGCTCCCTTGGCGTTTCCGTTTCGGCAGCCGCTTTCCGGAGACCCGGGCTGTGATCAGATTCGGGCAGACTCCCTTTTTCCGGAGTTGTTCACAACAGGCCTCGATCTTGATCGACTGTCGGACGGGGCGGAAGCCCATCCGGCGGGTCAGGCAATCATTGAGCACCTCCAAATGCGAGTCCGCGAATTCCAAGACCTTGCCGCAGTCGATGCAGACCAAGTGATTATGGCTTGGCTTCTCGACGAAGTTCGGATCGTAGGTCTTCAGGTCCCCGCCGAGATCGATCTCATGGAGCAGCCCGGCCTCTACCAGCAGGGAGATCGTCCGGTAGACCGTGGCTCGGGACACCCCGGCATTTGCTTTCCGGGAGCGGTCGAAGAGTTCCTCGGAGGTGAAATGTTCGTCACTGGCGAAGGCCGTGCGCACGATCGCATCCCGCTGCGGAGTGCGGCGGAGCCCCTTTTTCCGGATGAAGGTGTCGAGTCGGTCGAGGACGGATTGATCCACAGGGAGAACCTAAACGCGGGAGCAAGCGCCGGGAAAGAACGAAGCTGCTTGATTTTACGGGTTGGCAAGGGCTGGCGGCTTGCTTGAATGCGGCGGATGAAGCTCTGGCAGGCACTCGCGTTGACCATATCCGCACTCTCGCTCTTTTCGTGCGGAACCCCGCAAGTGCTGGATGTCCGGCCCTTCCACATCCGCCAGGTAAAGGTCGACGACTCGGACGATCCGATGATCCGTGGCGAGTTCCAGCGCCGCTTCCATGGTGCGATCAGCGTCGAGGAGCAGGGACAACGTATGGGCTATTACTATACAGTCCTTTGGAACGACCCATCCAGCACGGGTGCCGGCGAGGTGGTTTTCGAATTCCAACAGGGTGCCACGGGCAGCCGTGTGAAGAAAATGGTCCACAAGATCGAGCCCGGAGAAACCAAGGGAAAAGCCGAGTTTGCCATCATTGGCGACGATTACCGCCCTAAGGGTGAAGCCTCCGCGATCCTCGCCTGGCGCTGCAAACTCTACCGGGAGGGCCGGGAAGTAGCCTCCCGGCAGTCTTATCTGTGGCAATAGCGCGTTTTCGTTGCGATGCACGGTTGACCGGATGGGCAGGCGGAATTTAAGATTACCCAGTCTCAAGTAAGTTCGGTCCCTCTCTCGTGAGTTCGGAAAACGCTATTCTGGTTGGAGTCTTCGACGGCTTCACATGGATCCGGTGTGAAGGAAAAGGCTCCTTCGTTACCAGTCCCGTGATGAAGGAATGCGCCGAGAAGCGAATAGCTGACGGCGAGCGATGTCTGGTCATCGACCTCGAAGCTTGCACGGGCATGGACTCCACCTTCATGGGGCAGCTCGCCAGCTTCTCCGCCCGTCTCTCCAAGCTCGGTTCTTCCGGCGGTGTCCAAATTGCGGGCGCAGGGGAACGGAACCGGAACTCCCTCGAAGATCTCGGTCTCGATTGCTTGCTTGAGATCGATCCTCCCTCTGCAATTTGGAGGGGAAAGGCGGATGAAGTCCGCTCTCACCTGGAGCCCTATCAACTGGGCCGTCCTATCGGAACCCAAGATCGGGCCAAGCACGTGCTCGAATCCCACAAGGTTCTCTCCGCCACCAACGCGGATAACGCCCGGAAGTTCGCCGGAGTGGTCGGCATCCTCGAAAAAGAGGTCGCCGAAAACGAACAGAAGGCCGATTGACGGGCCTGCGCGCAAATGCAGCACCTCGTCACCTACCTTCTGTTAGCCGTTGTTGTCATCGGCCTCGCGGTCGCGATGCGGAAGGTCAAGGTCCAGCTCCGCAACAAGAATGAGGAGCTCAATGCCTTCGAAGGCGAGGAACAGCGCATGTTCGCTTTCCTTCACGATCTCGGCTCCGCAATCGGTAGCGATACCACGATGACCGGCCTCTATCGCCTGATCGTTGATGGGGTAAACAAGGTTGTTGCGGCCAGGGGAGGAGCCCTTTACCTGCTGGATGACTCGCGGCAGAAGCTCCAGCCGAGGTATCTCTCCGCATCCTGTCCGGCGCTTGTCGGAGTTCCTGCCGAGGTCCAACAAAAGGCTCTGAAGGATCCACGAGCCCTTGATAGCCATCTGCGTCTCGCTCAAGTGCCTATGGACGAGGGCGTCTTCGGCGCGGTTCTGGCAGCGGGCGAAGCCCTTCAGATCGCTGATGTGAAGGCGCATGAATCCTTTCGGAATTCCAAGACCAGTCCGGGGGAGGGGATCGTGGCGCTCATTGCCCCCCTCCGCCATGGCGGCCGAGATCTCGGAGTGCTGTCGGTGACCCGCAGCAAGGAGGAGGCTCCCTTCACGGCAAATGACTTCGCGGTCTTCCGCACCGTGGCCGAGCAATCCGCCTTCGCGATCGGGAATGCCCTTGTCCACCGCGAAGCCAGCGAGAAGCGCCAGATGGAAGGAGAGCTCCGCAACGCCCGCGAGGTGCAGCGCGTGCTTCTTCCGCAGGGAGAACCTGTTGTCCCTGGTTACCGGGTCAGCGGGACCAACATGCCGGCCCGCATTATCAGTGGTGACTACTATGATCACCTCGACCTTGGAGACGGTCGGCATGGCGTGGTCATCGCGGACGTCTCGGGGAAAGGGGTGGCTGCCGGCCTGCTGATGGCGATGTGTCGTAGCGTACTTCGTTCCCTTGCTGGAGTTCACGAAAGCCCCGCGGAAGCACTGGGCCGGGTAAACCGCCAGCTCTTCCCGGATATCAAGGAGGACATGTTCATCAGCCTCTTTTACGCGGTGATCGAGGGAGATGGCGGCACGGTCAAGTTTGCCCGGGCTGGACATGACCCCGCCCTGCTCTACCGCGCGGAGGAACGCAGCGTGGAACTCATCAAGCCCCCCGGTCTAGCCTTGGGAATCGATGAAGGAGACGTCTTTGAGCGCGTCACCAAGGTTCAGGAGATCCGGATGAACCCGGGTGATTGCTTTCTCTTCCACACCGATGGAGTGAAAGAAGCCGTGAATGCCGCCGGTGAGGAATTCGGCATGGAGCGGCTCCGCGAGGCCTTCCGTGAATGCGCCTCCCTGGGAGCAGAGGCCACCATCCGCTGCGTAGAGCGCGAACTCGCGAAGTTCGTCGGCGAGGCTCCGCAGATGGACGACGTGACTCTCGTGGCGGTGGAGAAACGCTAGGCCCAAGTGATGGAAGCCACTGGTGCCCTGCGTAGTTAGGTGCGTGCTCACCATTACGGATTCAATCCTTTACGCCGCTTTCGGTGGCTTGGCCTTGGTGGCCGTGATGCTCCTGGTTTCAGCGGTGATGGTGGTTGTCGGTCATCGCTCGGGCGGACTGCTGTTGCAGGTCGGCATGGCGCTCGCTGGACCCCTCCTGAGTTTTGTCCTGCTCCTGAGAATCGCCTTCAATGCGGGAATGATGGGGGCCTTTGCGGCGCTAAACGAATCTGAACGCCAGAGTCTGCACCTTTCCATGGCCATGGCGGGGATCCCTTGCTGCCTTGGCATTCTGGCTGCGGTTGGAGTCAAGCATCGCCCGGTGGCTTGGATGGGCCGCATTCTCGTGGTTGGGGTCGCCCCGGCCGGAGCCTTGAGATGGCTGATAAAGGAGGGGAATCAGTCATTCGGAGCTTGGTTTCTGATTTTCTCTGTCACCGCAATCGTGCTCTGGGAGTTGGCTATCCTCGCTGCGGGACCGCGCCGGGTCCGGCCTTCGCTCCAACCACTTGGCGTCCTTTGATCTGCGCCGGGAGGGTTTTCCAAATCCCGATACTCTTTCCACGGGGGCTCCCATTCCTCCTGCGGGGTGTTGACGTGGGGCTCTACCGGTGGCAGGAACGCCGCGCATGACTCCCGAAGAAGAGATCGACAAGGCCGCCACCCCTGCGGAAGCCCCCGCGGTAGCCGAGGAAATCGCTGCCGACCCTTACGCCGAGCTGGAAGCCGACGTGGTAAAGTGGCGCGAACTCGCTGTGCGCACGGCCGCCGATCTGGACAATTTCCGCAAGCGCTCCGCCCGTGAAAGGGAAGACGCCATCCGCTACGCCAACCAGTCCTTGCTGGAGGACCTCCTGCCCGTCATCGACAACTTCGAGATGGGGATGCAGGCCGCCGCCCAAGACAAGAGCTCGATGATCTACGTCGGCATGGATATGGTTCGCCGTCAGCTGAATGACTTCCTTGGAGCCCAAGGTGTTACCGAGATTCCAGCAGAGGGTAAGCCCTTTGACCCGAATATCCACGAGGCCGTCTCTCACGAGGTGTCGGCAGATGTGGCGGACAATACGATCCTGCGCGTGCATCGCCGCGGCTTCATGCTGCGTGACCGCTTGCTGCGTCCCGCCACCGTTGTGGTAGCCAAGAACGAGAAGGAAGGATGACAATGGCCGCGAAGCGCGACTACTACGAGATCCTCGGCGTTTCCCGCGAAGCAAGCGCGGATGAGATCAAGAAGGCTTACCGCAAGCTGGCGGTGAAGTTCCACCCGGACAAAAACCCGGGCGATCATCAGGCTGAAGAGAAGTTCAAGGAGCTTGGCGAGGCCTACGAGGCCTTGAGCGATGCCGACAAGCGTGCCGCCTATGACCGCTACGGGCACTCCGCCTTTAGCGGCGGCATGGGTGGCGGCGGTGGCTTCCATGATCCGATGGACCTGTTCTCGCAGGTCTTTGGCAGCGCTTTCGGAGGTGGCTTCGAGGAATTCTTCGGCGGCGGCCGTCGCCAGCGTAGCGGCAAGCAACGCGGTAGCGACCTGCGCTACGATCTGGAGATTTCGCTGGAAGAAGCGGCCCGCGGTTCCGAGAAGGAGCTCGAGATCGAGCACTTCGGTCCCTGCGGAAATTGCCATGCGTCCGGCTCGAAGAGCGGTGGCGGCACGAAGCCCTGCACAAGCTGCGGTGGTCGCGGTGTCGTGGCGCGCCAAGCAGGCATCTTCATCCAGCAGACCACCTGTCCCGAGTGCCGCGGTGCCGGGGAAACAGTGTCCGATCCCTGCAATACCTGCGGCGGTGACGGGCGCACGCACAAGACCAGCCGCATCAAGATCCGCATCCCGGCCGGGGTGGAAGACGGCACACGCCTGCGTTCCACTGGCAATGGTGATGCCGGTGTCCGTGGCGGTGCAGCGGGTGATCTCTATGTGTTCCTCCACGTGAAGGAACACGATGTGTTCGAGCGCGAGGGCAACGATCTCTTCTGTGAAGTTCCGATGCCTTTCAGCACGGCGACTCTCGGCGGTGAACTCGAAGTGCCGACCCTCGATGGCAAAGCCTCGATCAAAATCCCGGCGGGTACGCAGGGCGGAACCCTCTTCCGCCTTCGCGACCGCGGCGTGCCGAGTCTTTCCAATAGCAAGAAGGGAGACCTTCACGTCCGCGTGCAGGTGGAAGTGCCGACCAAGCTGAACGCCGAGCAACAGGAGAAGCTGCGCTCTTTCGCCGAGTCCATCGGCGAGCACAATTCCCCGATGCAGGAGTCCTTCTTCCAGAAGGCACGCCGTTTCTTCGACCTCTGATCTCCCGCGAGTCATGGCGCGCTTTTTCCTAAGTCCCGAAGCTTGGGGAGAGCACGCCGTGCTGACGGGAGATGAGGCCAGGCACGCGGCCCAGGTGTTGCGCCTGCGCCGCGGCGATTCGGTTACCGTCTTCGATGGCCGCGGGCGATCGGCGAAGGCGGAGATTGCTGACGTCTCGAAGTCGGAACTCCGCCTTGTCCTTGGAGAGACCAAAATCCGGCCCGCCCTATCCCCGGAGATCTGTCTGGCCCAAGCGGTGCCAAAGGGAAAGACGATGGATCTTATTGTCCAGAAGGCCGTGGAGCTGGGGGTGAACTCGATCCAACCGCTGATCACCCGCCACACGGTGGTCCAAGTGGACGGGGAAGATGCCTCGAAGAAGGCGGCCAAATGGCAACGCGTTGCCTTGGAGGCCTGTAAACAATGCGGCCAAGATCTCCTGCCGGAAGTTGCTCCTCCTACGGACTTCGCCACATGGATCGGCCAAGCGAACGCTGATCTTAAAATTGTCGCCTCGCTTTTTTCTGGCGCGCGCCCTCTTCGGGAGATCCTCCGGGAAGCTCCGGCCCCCCGAAAGGTGGTGTTACTGGTTGGTCCTGAGGGGGATTTTTCCCCGAAGGAGGGGGCGGATACATTGGCGGCGGGATTTTTGCCTGCCACTTTGGGGTCGATCGTGCTTCGTGCAGAGACCGCAGCCTTTTTTGGAATTTCGGCGCTTCGTTACGAATACTCCTAGGGAATTGCGCGATCGCGTAGGGGCTTTACAAAAATCATCCGTTGAATGTTAGCCTTATCTAAGTATCGTCAGCTCTGTGCTGTCCCTTAGGTCAAAGTTTCTTTGGCCGGTCTTAATCATTCCCGTAACAAGCTTCGCATGGGAGCCCGGCGTGAACGCGTCGGCACCTAGCCGCGGCTTTGTCGTGAATACGAACGACCGGCAAGACGTGGTGTCCTTCTACCATGCCGTTTACGGCGCGTCAGAGGGTTACCGGAACCGGATTGCGTGGACGGGGAACTACACCTCCACCGCCGCCGGTGCGGAGGGTACGGTGTCGGCTGCGTTCGTCACGGACGTGGAACGCCGCGTGAATTTCTTCCGCGCCATGTCCGGAGTGCGCGCTGACATTCGGGTGAACAGCGGTGCGACGGTCAATATCCAGCCAGGGGATGCCTTCCAACCGGATCCCGCGACCACGAAGGCGGCTGCGGCCCAGCGCTCGGCGCTGATGATCATCCGTACCTATCCAAGCAGCGCGGGCCTAAGCCATAGCCCCACGAGCGCCAACACCACCGCATGGACTCCCGCCGCGTGGAATGCGAACAAGAATGGCAATCTGTCCTTGGGCTTCTTCGGTCCCGGTGCTGTCGATGCCTATCTGAAGGAAGACGTCATGGGAACATCTTCATGGAACCTGGATGTGGGGCACCGCCGCTGGATCCTTTTCCAATGGTCTTCGGATTTCGCGACCGGCGATACTCCCGGCAGCTTCAATTCGACGGCCAACACGGTCCGTCCGCCTTCGAACTCGCTCTACGTGGTGCAGAAGACCGGTGAACTGGACTTCACCCGCGATCCGGTCTTCGCGGCCTATCCTGGCGCGGGCTTCTTCCCCGCATCGCTCAACTCTCCCTACTGGTCGCTTTCGTATCCGAGTGCAGACTTCTCGGCAGCCACGGTTTCGATGACGAATGCTTCTTCGAGTCCGGTTACCGCGACGGTGGTTTCCCGCCGCACGGGCTACGGAGATAACAGCATCGTCTGGCAGGTTCCCGCGGCCGCAGCCGTCAAGGCGGTCGGTCCCGACACGCGTTGGAATGTGACCGTCTCGAACATTCAGGGGGCTGGCGTGCCTTCGTCCTACAGCTATTCGGTGACCCTCATCGATCCCAATAAGCTGCAGCAGACACCGGTGATCTCCGGACCTTCCGCGCTCTTCCCCGCGGGTGGAAACTACAGCCTGACCGGGGTAACGGGAGCCGACCGGATGGAAGTCGGCTTCTTCCTCAAAAGGAACTCGGCATGGACCGAGGGCGCGGAAGATGCTCCCGCACCCCAGGTAATTGATCGCACGAGCGGCACCTATCCCTTGCGTGCTAGCAATCCGGGTTACGTGAAGAGCGGTGCGAAGGCGTTTCGACTGACCTTTCCGAGTCGCTACGATCCCGTGATCAACGGCGTGCCTGAACAAATCCTGGAGCTCGACCGGGAGATTCTCGTCGGCAGTGGAGGGCAGTTGAACTTCTCTTTCCGCCGTGGCCTGATGACTGCTGCTTCCAAGTTGGTCGCGGAGTATTCCTCCGATAGCGGAAGCACCTGGATCGCCTTGGCTGATCCCTACTCCGGTCTCGGTGGGACCGGGGATTCCGTTTTCCAGTCTGCTTCCCTTGCACTGCCGGCAAACAGTGAGCCGATTCGCATTCGGTTTCGCTACTACCTCGCGGATCCTCAGTCTGCATTGTATTCCCATGAGGACTATCCCTCGCAGGCAACTGGCGTCTTCATCGATGATATCTCGACTACCGCTTCCCATTGGCTCGAGCGCACCGCTTTGGCGTCGGGGGCGGGTTTGAGCTCCTTCCGCTTCGATTCGACCACGGCCGGGGCGACTCTTGCCGTGGGGCAGGAGTGGTTCCTTCGCTCGCGTGCAGTCCTCGGAGGCAAGGCCTTTTCCTACGGCCCCTCGAAGAAAGTCGGCCTCAGTGGCCCGCTTCAGCTCAGCGGCCCCGTGGAGCCTCCGGTGACCGGCGCGGCTTATGGATTCGTGACGGATCCCGCCGCCGAGAGCTATCGTTTCGAAGTTACCCGCCTCGGTTCTTCCGATTGGAAGGAAGGTGCCGAAGGATCGCCTTTGCCCCAGATCATCCCGGGAAACGCGACGACCTACGCCTTGTATAGTAATCTGAGCGGCTATCGGAGCAGCGGCGCCCTCTCTTTCCGCCTCGCCCTTTCCAGTGCCACGGACGAGGAAGACAGTTTCACGGTTGACCGGAATATCTTGCCGGCCGCTGCCAGTGCCCTCGAATTCTGGATGCGACGCGGGGCAATGAGTCCGACCAATCGCCTGCATGCCGAAGTGTCGACTGACGGCGGAATCACATGGACTTCCATCTGGAGTCTCCCGGGTGTCACTAAGCCGGACAAGAAGGGCGTGAAACAGTCGCTCTCCCTCGCCGCTTATGCAGACAAATCGATTCGCGTGCGCTTTGTGATTCGGAAGGCGGCGGGCGGCACCACCCTGAAGTGGAATGCGAAGACCTCTGGAGTCTGGCTGGATGAGATCGCCGTTACCTCGTCCTCTACCGCGCTGTCTTCAAAGGAGAGCACTGTTTCCGGCGCTTCGGCCGCCGTGATCCTGAATTCCGCCACGGCGGGGCATGTTCTCCAAGCTGGCAGTTCGCTGAGGCTGCGCCTCCGCTCCGTTTCCGGTGCCAGCTTGGGCAACTGGGGGCCTGCTTTGATCGTGAGTCCGTCCGCAACGGCCCCTTCATTGCCCGTTACTTTCGACGCTTGGTCTGCTCTCGAATATCCCGGCCATGCGCTGGGGTTTGAAGGCGATCTGGATCGCGATGGAATGGCGGATGGTTTTGAGTATGCCTTCTCTCTGAATCCTATCTTGGCCAAGGCTGAGACCGATTCGCTTTCCTTGTCGACCGGGAAGCTCATGATCTCGCGTGACCTGCCAGTCCAGCGGGCCGATATTCGCTACGGCGCGGAGTGGTCGGATGATCTTTCCACATGGTCCACGGCGGGGGTCGAGATTCGTATCGAAGGCGGGAAGATCAGCGCCAGCGTCGCGAAGGCCGAGGGCAATCGCTACCTGAGATGGAAGATTCAAGGGCTCTGAAGGGCTCCTCTTTCACATAGCGAAAAGGGCGGCTTGGCAGGCTGGGGAATGCTCCTCCGTTGGTCGGCTAAGGCTTTTCTCAGTGGAATGGCTCAGGTGCTCGGGGGTAAGACGAAGGCGTCCGGCCACCTTGCTTGCGGCTCTTCGGATCCAACTTGGATCTCATTTTTTTTGGGGCTTGATTCACTAAATTAGTAAATTACTGATTTAGTAAATCAGTAACGAGCCATGCCAATTCCCACCCACCTCAAGCACCGCCCCGTCGTCGTCGCCGAAAATTATGATCGTTTGGACGGTCAATATGCCTTCGAAACTGATGTCCAAGGGCTCTCGCTCGGCCTTGCCCAATGGAACGAGAAGGGGAAAGTCGATATCTCTGCAAAGATCTGGCGCTACACCGGTGAGAGGTGGTCGCGGCAGTCGGAGGAAATGCCTCTTCACCGTGTCCTCGATCTCGCCCTGCTCATCTGCAAAACGCAGAAATACATGAGTGACGCCTATCGCTTCGAAAGGCTCTACAATCCGGACGAACCGAGTGTCGGACGGATCGAGCTTCAAGGAGAGGCCATGAACATTGCGGTGAATACCGCCAATCCTGAAATCGATGAAGACATCAAGCTGTTCCGCGATTGCCTCGCACGGGAGGGCGAGCGCATCGGTGAGCGACTCACCCGCTTGGCGGCGGAGTTAAAGGAGCTTGGATACGTCAGGGGATGAGTTCCAAGCCCGATTGCGTGGCCTCGCTCTACTTCTGGCACTTCGGGCACCAGTAGGTGGAGCGCTGGCCCATCACCGCGTGTTGGATCTTCGTTCCACAGATGCGGCAGGGTTCACCCTTCCGCTCATAGACCATCAGGCGCTGGCTGAAGTAGCCGGGCTCGCCATCGGAATTGAGGAAATCCCGCAGGGTCGTGCCGCCTTGCTCAATCGATTCCGCCAGCACCTGTTTGATGGCCGCGGTGAGCTTCGCAAGGCGGGGCTTGCTCACCTTCGAAGCTTCCGTTGCGGGACGGATGCCCGCGCGGAAGAGCGCTTCGCTGGCGTAGATGTTTCCCACTCCCACGACGACCTTCGGATCCATGATGGCCACCTTGATGGCGATACTCCGTTTCGCGAATGGCTTGGCCAAGCTCTCTGTGTTAAACTCATCCTCCAGTGGCTCCGGGCCCAAGCCTTTGAGTAAGGGATGGGCGAGAGGATCACCTTCGGAAAGATGAAGGAAGATCCCGAAGCGTCGCGGATCGTGGAAGCGCAGTTGCTTGCCGGAGGAGAGCGTTAGCGCCACATGATCGTGCTTCTTGAAGTCTGTCGCGGGATCGGCGAGCCGGAGGCTTCCCGACATCCCGAGGTGCACCAGCAGCGAACCGCCTTTCTTGAGATCAAAGATCAGATACTTTGCACGGCGGCGCACGCCAGTGATGCGATCCCCGGCGATTTGATCGAGGGTCTCGGAAACCGGAAGCCGCAGCCCGCGATGGCGGATGATCACTTCTCGGATGGTCTTTCCGACGACGTGCGGCTCCACGCCGCGGCGGGTGGTCTCGACTTCCGGGAGTTCAGGCACGCCGTGACTTAAGCAGGCCCGTTCCCTTGTCCAATCCTCAATCGGAAAGCGGCTTGGCAGTTTTCAGGAAGAGGGGCAGGGATGGATTGAGGTTGTTGGGACACGATGCGATCACGTGCTCGATCTGGGGAGCGTGTTCCAAGGGGCGGAACGTGACACCGGTAACTCCGAGCTTGGCCATCGACTCGGGCACCAGTGCCAAGCCGAGTTGTTCGGCTACGAGGCTCACGATGGTCTGTTGGAGCAGGGTCTCCAGAAGGATCGTAGGCGTGAGTCCACCGCGTACCTGAGTCTCGCGAGGTGAAGCCTTTGGCGTTACTTCAAGATGTAGAAGGCTGTCGCGATCACATGACAGGCGCTACCTGCCAGCACGAAGAGGTGCCAGATGGCATGATTGAAGCGGAGATTTCGCCACGCGAAGAAGATCACCCCGAGGGTGTAGCAGAGTCCACCGGCTACCAGCCAGGCAATGCCAGCGGCGGGCAGGGCGCGGATCATCGGGCCCAAGGCGAAAACGGCCAGCCAGCCCATCACGATGTAGAGCGCGGTAGACCACCAGGTGTCGCGTCTTCCTCGGGAAAGGGTCTTCAAGAGCACTCCAGCCACCGCGAGGAACCATACCACGCCGAAAAGCGTCCATCCCCAAGGGCCGCGTAGGGCCACCAGACTGAGGGGGGTGTAGGAGCCCGCGATCAGCAGATAAATGCAGGCGTGATCCAGTGCCTGGAGCAGAGGCTTCTTCCTCGGACAGGAGACCGCATGGTAGAGCGTGGAGGAAAAATAGAGGAGCACTAGCGTGCCGCCGAAGACGCTCGCGGAGACAGTCCGGAAGGCCTCGCCCTTCGATACCAGCACCATCGCTACCAAGGCGGCGATGGCCAAGGCGGTGCCCAGCGCGTGTGTGGCCATGCTGGCAAATTCCTCTGCCTTGCTTTCGCAGAGCGGCGAGCGGGGACGCGGATTGTCCGGCGACATGTTGCTATGGTCACCCGGTTCGCCTGAAATGTCGAGATCGCGAAGAGATTCCGTGTTTCCAAGCGACGGTATCCGGGGAAAGCTGCTCCTTGTGAACGAGATCGATCGCGAGGATTTCCGCAACCTGCTCAACGAGATCGGGCGAACCCGGATGCCCTTCGGCAAATATGGCCGGGCCGCCGTGCCGCCTGCCGGGATGCCGATCTATGATTTGCCGATCGAGTACCTCGGCTGGTTCAAGGAACGCGGTTTTCCAAAGGGCAGGCTGGGGGAGTTGCTGGCGATCGTCTACGAAGTGAAATGCGTGGGAATGGACACCGTCTTCGATCCTTTGCGCCACGCAAATGGCGGGCGGGTGAAGTTCAAGCCGAAGCGCAAGAAGGAGGTCCGCTTTGATTCCGGTCGCGAACCGGAGAAATGATCGCTAGCCCAAGGTCTCCCTCCATCATGCCTCCGCATCCCGTCCCGGAAACGATCGAAACCGATCGCGTGATCGTCCGCACCGCCATGCCGGGGGACGGTCCCATCTTCAACCGCGCGGTGCTGTCCTCGCTGCCCGAGCTCAGTCCTTGGCTCGGCTGGGTGCGGACACCTCCCTCCATGGAGGATTCCGAAGCTTCCTGCCGCCGGGCCTATGAGAAGTTCCTCGCGCTTGAGGACATGATGGCCTTCATCTTTTCCAAGGAAGACGGCGAGTTGATCGGTGGATCCGGTCTCCATTACATGGACTGGACCCTGCGCTGCTTCGAGGTCGGCTACTGGGGCCGGACGGGTTACGTGGGGAAGGGGCTGATCACCGAAGGCGTGCGTGCCTTGGCTGACTTCGCCTTGGACGGATTGAAGGCGAACCGCGTCTTTCTTACCACGGACAACGCGAACATGCGTAGCTGGCGCCTCGCCGAGCGGGCAGGCTTCGAGCTCGAGGGCATCCTCCGCAACGAGCGTCTGGATCTCGATGGCAAGCCTCGTGACACGAGGGTCTATGCACGGGTGCCCAACCGCTAGCTGCCTCAACCCGTGAAAGACTTTCGCAGGTGCGAGGGCAGGATGCCGAGCTGCTCGCGATACTTCGCCACCGTGCGGCGTGCCACCGGGATGCCCTGCGTCTTCAGCTGCTTCGCCAGTGCGTCGTCGGATAGCGGCTTCGCAGGATCTTCCTTCGCGATGAGATCCTGGATCGCTTCGCGCACGCCGGCGTTGGAGACCTCCGTGCCGTCTGCTGTCTGATAGCCTGCGGCGAAAAAGGCGCGCATTTCCATCAGTCCGTGCGGCGTCAGGACATACTTGCCAGCCACCGCCCGGGAAATGGTCGTCGCGTGCAGCCCGATCTGGTCCGCGATCTCATTCATCGTGAGCGGACGCAAATGCCTCGGTCCTTTCTCGAGGAATGCGGGCTGATGTTCGATCAGCTTTTCCGCGATGGAGAGGATGGTCTCCTGGCGTAGCGAGAGGGAGCGGATCAGTGTACGTCCTTCCCGGATCTGCTCGCGCAAGAAGTGGCGGGCCTTCCGGTCGTTCGACGTCTTGCCCAGCATGTCCTTGTAGAAATCGCTGATGCGGAGCTTCGGCATGTACTCGTTGGTGAGCCGTGCCTTGAAGCCCTCGTCGGTCTTCTCGATCACTACATCGGGCTGGATGTAAGGATTGCCCGTCGGATCGAAATCACCGCCCGGATTCGGAGTGAGCCGGCCGATGCGGGATGCCGCATCGGAGATGCGCTCGACGCTGGTGCCGAGTGCCCGCGCGATCTGAGGATATCGTTTGCGGGCAAGTTCTTCGAGGTGATCGCGGACGATCTTGTACTCGAGGCTGTTGCCCTCGCCGTTGCGCTCAAGTTGCAGCAACAGGGATTCCTGGATGCCGGAAGCTCCGATGCCCGGCGGCTCGAAGCCCTGCAGGAGCTTCAGCGCTTCATCCATGGTCTTCTTTGCAATGCCCAGCCGTGACGCGAGTTCACGGGCAGGCAGATCAAGGAAGCCGCGGGGATCAAGGTTGCCGATCAGATGCCGCGTGGCCATTCGGACATCAGGATCGACCAAGGAAAGGTCCAGCTGATGAGAAAGGTGCTGCTGGAGTGTTTCGGGAGCGACGATCGAGTTGTAAAGATGCTCGCGCCGCTCCTCATCGTCCGCGCTCCACGGATTCGAGCGACGCTCCATGATTTCCAGATCGCGCCAGTCGTCGTCCGTCTCGTTGAGATGATCCATCGAATCCGCCTCTTCAGGATCCGGGGCGTCCTCATCGAGGGAGATGGACTCGGTGATGTCTTCTAGCACCGGATTGATCTCCAGTGCTTGTTGGACGAGCTGTTGCAACTCCATCGAGTTGGCTTGGAGGATTTCCAAGCTGCGCCGCATCTGCGGAGCCAGCGATTGCTGCTGTCCCAGCGATTGATGAAGCGAGGCATCGGCCATGGCAAAAACTCCGCATCACTCTGCGGACGCCGATGAGTAGAGTCGAAGGATAAGAAAAATACAGCAAATTTCGTGCCACCGCCGATTTTTATTTTCCTTGCGACGACGCAGGAAGTGTGGGAGGGCGGGGCGGTTCTGCGCTAAATCCAAGGCGGAGCACCTCCCCAGACCTCATCCCAGACCCACCATGAATCGAGGAAATTTCGTGCCATTTGAAGTGAAGATGCGCGCTGCAGGCGTGATGGAAGCGGCGATCAGTGCATTTCGCCACAACTACGAGGCACTTTGCCGGGAAGAGACGGGCCTCATCCCGGAAGAAGCGATTCGTCCTGCGGAGGGGCTGCCTGTTTTCGAGCCGGGTTCGGAGGGCTTCGCTCCTGAGCTCTTGTCTCAGACCGTGGTCATCAAGCTCAATGGTGGTCTGGGTACCAGCATGGGCCTGCAGAAGGTGAAGAGCGTGCTGGAGGTTCGTCCCGGTGTGGCCTTCCTGGATCTCATCGTCCGCCAGATTGTTGCGCTGCGCCAAGCCAGCGGCTCTAAAGTCCGGCTGCTGCTGATGAATAGCTTTAGCACCAGCGAGGACACCTTGGGTTACTTGGCGCGCCATGCGGACGGTGGTTTTGCCGAGGCCTCCGAGGTGGAGTTGATGCAGAACCAAGTCCCAAAGATCGACGAGGCGACCTTGGCTCCTGCTGAGTGGCCGGCGAATCCTTCCCTCGAGTGGTGTCCGCCCGGGCATGGTGACCTCTATCCGGCCCTTGTGGGCAGCGGGTGGCTGGATCGCTTGCTGGCTGATGGGGTGAAATACGCCTTCGTTTCGAATTCTGACAATCTTGGCGCCGTGCTCGAGCCGGGTCTTCTCAAGCATTTCGCAGAGTCGGGTGCCCCCTTCCTGATGGAAGTCACGCGCCGCACTCCGGCAGATCGCAAGGGTGGGCACTTGGCGGTGCGACGCGACAACCAGCGCCTCTTGCTCCGTGAGGTGGCCCAGTGTCCGGATGCCGATCTCGATGCCTTCCAGGACATCGACAAGCACCAGTATTTCAACACCAACTCCATCTGGCTGCGCCTCGATCTGCTCAAGCAGCGCCTCGAAGAGGGAGGGGGAGTGCTTCCGCTGCCTATGATCCGCAATCGCAAGACCGTCGATCCGCGTGACAAGAGCTCCACCTCGGTGATCCAACTCGAGGTCGCGATGGGGGCTGCCATCGAGTGCTTCGAAGGCGCACAGGCGATTGAGGTTTCCCGCGCGCGTTTCGCTCCGGTGAAATCGACGGCTGATCTCTTTGCCCTGCGTTCCGATGCCTACTCGGTGGGGGATGATGGCCGGGTCGAGCTCGTGGAGTTTCGCAAGGGTGTCCCTCCGGTTGTGAAACTGGACGACTCCTACAAACTGGTGGACTCGTTGGGTGCCCTCGGCGTGCCCTCTCTCGCCGCCTGCGAGGAGGTGGCAATCGAGGGGCTCGTGAGCTTTTCCGAGGGGGTGATCCTCAGGGGTAAGGTTGCCTTCTCTGCGCCGGCGGGAGGGGTGAAATCGGTCGCTTCGGGCACCTATTCCGATGGAGAATTCGCGCTTTAAACGTCACCGGACATTGATTCTAAAAAGATCGCGGCGGCTACCCCGGAAAGTGCGGGGCCGCCGCTTTTTCTGAAATCTATCAGTCCCTAAGTGACAAGGAATTTCGTCTCTGGCAGACATTTTTAATTTGCATTCTTGCTAATTGTAACGGGGGTGACTACCCGAGCGACGCAACATGGCGACTATCGGTGAATTCAATCTGTCGGCTGAGGGCTTCGAGGCGGTGATTTTCGACTGCGACGGCACTTTGGTGAATTCGATGCCATCCCACTTTGAAGCCTGGTGCGAAGCGCTGGCTCTCCATGGTGCCGGTGGAATCTTCAAGGAGGACGTGTTCTACGCCATGGGCGGCCGTCCGACGAAGGACATCGTCGTTGAGATCAACGACGAATACGGCTTGAAGCTCGATCCGGAGCGAGTCGCCTTCGCCAAGCGCGAGGCTTTCCTCAAGAAGCTGGGCCAGCTCGATCTGATCGATGAAGTCGCTGAATTTGCCGAAAGCCTTCGTGGCAAGGTTCCGATGGCCATCGCCACCGGCGGTACCCGCTTGGTGATCGAGAAAACCCTGCAAGCCGTGGGGGTCTCCGATCTGTTCGAAGAAGTGGTGACCGCGGACGACGTGAAGGTCGGCAAGCCGGCTCCTGATATTTTCCTCAAGGCCGCCCAGCTCCTCGGTGTGGCTCCCGAGAAGTGCCTGGTGCTCGAAGATGCACCGGCGGGCGTGATGGCCGCCCAACTCGCGGGCATGACGGTGATCTCGATCCCCGCGCCGCTGAACGTCGCCAAAAAGTAAGCCTTTCCCCGTTCCTCGCACCGGAGAGCGCTTCTTTCGGTGCGGTGGATGGCGTGGCTCTCCCCGAAAGACGCCGCAGGGGTCCCGTAAATTAAGGGGTCCGCTGGTTTTTTCGCAAACGCGCTTGACCCCGGGGGGGCTCCTCTATGGACTCCGCCATGGCGGATATTTCTCTCGGACTCTCGTTCGACGACGTGCTTCTCGTTCCCGCATTGAGCGAGATCCTTCCCACGGAATCGGACATTTCGACTTACGTGACGGCCGACATCCGGCTGAACATTCCTGTCGTTTCGGCAGCGATGGATACCGTGTCGGAGCCTGAACTCGCAGTGGCACTGGCTCGCGAGGGCGGCATGGGCGTGATTCATCGCGCCTGCACCATCGCCGAACAGGCGTCGATGGTTTCCCGCGTGAAGCGCTCCGAAAACGCGGTCATCCAAAAACCCCTCACGGTTCGCAAGGAGCAGACCATCGATGAGATCCGCGCGATCATGGCGGAGCATGGTTTCTCCGGCTTCCCGGTTGTGGATGCCGAAGGTCGCTTGGAAGGCATGGTGACCGGTCGTGACGTCCGTTACCTCGAGCGCCCCGACGCCCTGGTCCAAGACGTGATGACCAAGCGGGATCGCCTCGTTACTGCTCCAGCCAATACCGAACTCGAGGAAGCCCGCCGCATTCTCTATCAAAACCGCATCGAGAAGCTGCCGCTGGTCGATGCGAATGGCAAGCTGGTCGGCCTGATCACTGGCTCCGACATCGAAAAGCGCATCACCTTCACCAATGCCGCAAAGGACCCGAGTGGTCGTCTTCGCTGCGGTGCTGCCGTCGGCGTCGGCCCGGACTGCATGGAGCGTGGCCAAGCCATGCTCGATGCGGGTGCCGATGCGCTCTTCATCGATGCCGCCACCGGCCACACCAGCCGCGTGATGGAAGTGATCTCCAAGCTCCGCTCCTTGTCGGACCGTCCCGTGGTGGCCGGCAATGTGGTGACGGAGCAAGGCGCGAAGGACCTTGTCTCCGCTGGTGCGAGCGCGCTGAAAGTCGGTGTCGGTCCCGGCTCGATTTGCACCACCCGCGTTATCGCTGGTGTGGGCATGCCTCAGTTCACTGCGATCCAGAACGTCGCCGCTTACTGCCGTGAGCGCGGCGTAAAGGTCATCGCCGACGGTGGCATCCGCTACTCCGGTGATGTCGTGAAGGCGCTCGCTGCCGGTGCCGATCTCGTGATGCTTGGCTCGCTCCTCGCGGGCACCCGCGAAAGCCCCGGCCAGAGCGTCTACTATCAAGGCCGCCGCTTCAAAACCTACCGTGGCATGGGCTCCCTCGGGGCCATGCGCAAGGGCTCGGGTGACCGCTATGGCCAGAACAGCTCCGGCAAGCTGGTTGCGGAAGGCGTGGAAGGCCGCGTTCCCTACAAGGGTCCGCTGTCCGACGTGATTTTCCAGCTCATGGGCGGTCTCCGCTCCGGCATGGGTTACGTCGGTGCCGCCAGCCTTGAGCAGCTCCGGCAGAACGCGAACTTCGTCCGCATCACCCCCGGTGGCCTGCGTGAAAGCCACGTTCACGATATTGTCATCACCGAGGAGCCGACCAACTACCAGCCGCTCGGCTAAGCCCGCCGGAATCCAGGAATACGCGGGAGTTGTTTTTACTCTCCGATTCCTCCCGATTCCGTCATTGGAAACTCAGTCACCAGTCATTCTTCCCAGATGCAGGAAATCAACCACGTCGCGGTCCTCGACTTCGGCTCACAGTACACCCAACTCATCGTCCGTCGCGTGCGGGAGCTCGGCTACTTCGCCAAGCTCTACGCGCTTGAGGACTTTCCGAACATCGGCAAACCCGGAGCGATCATTCTCTCTGGCGGTCCGAAGAGCACCTCCGAGCCGGATGCTCCGGACCTCGACTTCGAGGCGCTGAAAGGCTTCGGCGTTCCGGTGCTCGGCGTGTGCTATGGGATGCAGCTCCTGAACATCAAGTTCGGCGGCAGCGTGAAAGCCAGCAACCGCCGCGAGTACGGTCCGGCCACGCTGGTTCCGGGCGAGAGCAGCGGTCTCTACGAAGGCGTCTCCAAGGACTCGCAGGTCTGGATGAGCCACTCGGACACGGTGGAGAACCTGCCGGCCTGCGCGGTGGTGATCGCGGCGAACCAGCATGGCACGCCGGTCTCGCTGAAGTGGGGCGAGAGCTTCTACGGCATCCAGTTCCATCCGGAAGTGACGCACAGCCACGAGGGCAACCGGATCTTGCACAACTTCCTGCTGACGGCGGGAGAGCTGGAGCCTTTCCACATCGAAGACTTCAAGCGCGAGCTGATCGAAGGAATCAAGCAGACCGTGGGCAGCAAGCAGGTGGTCTGCGGCGTCTCCGGCGGTGTGGATAGTACGGTGCTTGCCGTACTTCTGCACGAGGCCGGGGTGAATGTCCGTGCCATCTATGTCGATCACGGCCTGATGCGGAAGGACGAGACCGCGGAGGTGCAGAACAACTTCCATCGCATGGGTGTGGAGATCGAAACCATCGATGCCTCCGAGCGCTTCCTCGGTGCCCTCGCGGGCGTAGCGGATCCGGAAGCCAAGCGCAAGATCATCGGCGAGCTCTTCATCGACACCTTCTGGGATGCAGTGGGGGACGCCGAGATGCTGGCTCAGGGCACCCTCTATCCAGACGTGATTGAGAGCGCTTCGAACGCGAAGTCGAAGGCGAGCAAGATCAAGACACACCACAACCGCGTGGACCGCATCCTGGAGCTGCAGGCGCAGGGCAAGGTGCTGGAGCCGCTGGCAGAGCTCTTCAAGGACGAGGTGAGGGCGCTGGGTGCCTCGCTCGGCATCGCTCACGATATCCTTTGGCGGCACCCTTTCCCGGGCCCCGGCTTGGCGGTGCGCTGCCCTGGCGATATTACCAAGGAGAAGCTGGATATCATCCGTGAGTGCGACGCGATCTTCATCGGCAAGCTCAAGGAGCACGGCTGGTATGAAAAGGTCTGGCAGGCCTACGCCGGGCTGATCCCGGTCAAGACGGTCGGCGTGAAGGGCGACGAACGCTCCTATGAGTGGTCCACGAATCTCCGTGCGGTAGTCTCGGACGATGCCATGACTGCCGATTGGGTCGAACTGCCTTCCCAGATCCTTCGCGAGACCAGCAATCGCATCCTCAACGAGGTTAGGGGCATCAACCGCGTCCTCTACGACATCTCGACCAAGCCCCCGGCGAGCATCGAGTGGGAGTGAGAATTCCTTTTCCTGACTGCTCCACCGCCTGGATAGGCTGGGGGGCAGTCAGGAAGTCGTCCTGTGTAGCCGGTAGCCGCCGATATCTGCACCGGGCGGAAACTTCCGGGCAAAGAAGGCACCGGACGAAGTGATGCTATCGAGGTGCTCCTGGGATAAAACCGGCCAGGTTTCGGGGCTGCCCGCCCCTTTCTCCCACCAGGTCCAAGTGGAGCAGGAACGCTTGACCAATCCCTCAAGGGGATATCCTTGCAAGGCTAGCACGGTTGCGAAGTAGGACTCGTCGATGCTGCAACCACTCTCTGCAAGAACGGCCAAATCGATACCACGGATTTTTTTGATCTGCTCGGCCGCGTCAAGGTTGGCGACTTTTTTCGAAGTGGAGCGTCCTTGCCGCTATCGACACGAAAAGCCAGCAGACCTCCGCGGGGCAGATGGCACGGGGCGAAATGGTTGACCTCATGGTGAAGGAAAATGTCCCGAAGGCGATGGAGACGGTCTTGGGGACTCCGGGAAACCAAGGAATGGTCGATGTCCAATTTGCGATCCGGGAATGGACGATGACCGACACGGTTGCAGCGTCGGAATGGTTTGCGGAAAACGACGCGAAGCTTGGATGCGGAGAAGCTTGAACGCTGAGGTCTGTGCTGTTTTTCTCGAAGCGAGGAGGAGGCATGTCTGTCGGGCGACCGACTTTTCCCATCGCATGTCCGGAACCTACAAGCAAGAGTAGGAGCCAACGTGGATCTGCTATCAACCCCGTCGAGTCGTCCTCAACGCATTATTCGCCAAGGCGACATCACCGATGTCGCTGCCGATGTCGTGATCTTTTCCACGAACACCAATCTCTTTCTTTCGGGAGGGGCCGGGGCGAGTTTGCTGGGCGTTCATGGAGATCCGCTCCAGCGAGCGATGCACAGAGCGCTCGCCGCGACTGGAAGGAAAGTCGCGCAGCGGGGAAGTATCTTCGAGATCGAGCCTGCGAAAACTTGGTCTGCCCGATTCTTTACCGTGGTTGCCACCGATGGTTTTTACGAGACCAGCAAGGAAGACACCCGTAAGATCCTGGAGCAGGTCCTGTGTCGCTGTGCAGAGCTGCCTGAGGTGAAGGTCGTGGCGACCACCGCGCTAGGCACGGGTTACGGGAACATGGAGATCGAGGACTTCACCGAGATGCCAGCTTGCCGTTCCCCCTTCAATTGGGGACTTCGAGCTGGTCATTCATGGCGATGTCTTCTTCCGCTATGCGTGCCAGCGGAATGTTGAGCTAGGCAATCCCGCCAAAATTGCGGGATAGGAGATCATCTCGACCGCCGCATTTTCTCCGCTTCTTCCGCCAGAGCCTCCCGCAAGTTCTCCAGCATCAGATCGAGATTGATCTCATTGATGTCCTCGCCTTCCTCGACACGCTTGAAGATCATGTCACAAGGGAAGGAGAAGAGTTCCAAGTCCTGGTACTGAAGCGCGAGGTCGCTGCCTTGCTCATCCCGGTAAAAGACCCAGCGCATCGGAATCTCCCGGGCGAGCACATGGCCGAAGACAATGCCGAAGGTGGTCAGCTCGGCATTCGGATCCGCGGTGTAGGGACCTTCGCTCAGCATCGTGTGAAGGTTGGGGATGTCTTCCCGCGTTCCGGTGAGCCTGATCTTGGTCTTGAATTCCTTTTCAAGGAGCTCGTTCACCCAAGCGGTGGCGCCGTCGAGGATTGACTGTTCTTCCGCATTGGGTGGGCGGGTGGTGATCTGGGACATGGCTGCGAAACGCTGCGAAAGGGAGAGTGGTTATCGATTGGCCGAGGATCAAGATAGCGGGAAGGAAGATCCTCAGTGGAGTCTTCCCGGTTCACTGCCACCGGCCAAGGTGCGGACCGGTGGTGTCCGCAATCAGAAGGAAGACGGAGAAGATGGCACCCATAAGGGGGAGGAAGATTAGGCCACCCCCGCCATTGGCGGTACCACCGGGCGATTCCTTTCCAGCAGCCGGACGAAATTCCGCACCAGCAGTGAAGTTCCCTCCGCCTTCCACACCGCCCACATCGTGAAGTCCACTTTTGCCCGCTCGCTGAGCAGGGGAATAGTCACGATACCGTGGGTGCTGCGGAGATCCATGATCTCGGGGAGGAAGGAAATACCCTGATCCGCAGCGATCATTGTCAGAAGTGATTCAAATCCGACAATCTGTCGTGTTGCCTGCGGTGAAAGCCCGGACTCGGAGAACATCGCGAGGATGTCCCTGCGGTGGGTGGAATGTTTCTCATCACCCACGCACAGCACGGTCTGCTTGATCAGGTCCTCGAGCCTCACCGAGCGACGGGTGGCTAGCGGGTGGTCTTTCGACATCGAGACCCCGAAGGTGGAGCGCACCAGCAGCAGGCTCGACATTCCCGGGACATTTTCCGTGTCGCGGCCGTAGGCAAAGCCAAGCTGGATCTCGTTTTTTGCGAGGGCTTCAAGTTGCTCCGGGGGATTCATCTCCACGAAGACAACCTCCACATCCGGAAAGGTACCGCGGAAAGCACGCAGGGCCTCGGGCAGGAAACTGGCCGCGATCTGGCCGGCAGAGCCGATCCGGAGTTCGCCGCGGCGTCCGTCCTGAGCCTCGCGCGCCAGCGCCACGGCCTGCTCCACGTCGGAGAGGATCGCACGGGCTTCCGCCAGAAACACGGAACCTGCATCGGTCAACGCCACGCTCACCGTGTCACGTTCCAGCAAATGAAGGCCGGTTTCTTCCTCCAAGTCCTTGATTTGCTTGCTCAGGGCAGGACGGGTGACGTTCAGGCGCTCCGCCGCCTTACGGAAATTCAGCTCATCCGCCACCGCCACGAAGTATCTCAGATGCCGAAGTTCCATGTGTGCCCCCGGCACTGGTAACCTCAGGTTACCACCTTGGAAACTTCAAAGTCATTCCGCTCCGCGCAATCCGATGTTATCCAAAGCGCGTGTCTGAAACATCCGTTTCAGGATCAAGCATTCCCTCCTACAATAAGCTAGTCCGAATCTACTCTCCCGCATGCGTTTTTTCGCAGGCTGGGGAAGAAAAATGAGGCGACCCTGTCCCACGCAGCTTTTCCCGATCGCAGATGACCATGATGGACGCAGATGAAACCCACGACAGGCGGTAAACGCCACCGGTCCGACTGCTTTCTTCCTGTTTATTTGCCTCTTTCCTCACTCACCGCCATGCGCCCGATCTACTTCCTGCCTCTGACTTCGCTCCTGCTCCTGCCCGCTTGCCAGAAGAAGCAAGCCGCCGGCGGCCCGCCCCAGATGCCGCCTGCCGCGGTTACTTTTGTCCCGGCCGCCACGGAAACGGTGAGCATCACCCGCGAACTCCCCGGTCGTATCGACCCGGTGCGCGTTGCAGAGGTCCGCGCCCGGGTTGGGGGCATCCTTTTGGAAAGAACCTTCCAAGAAGGTGTCGATGTGAAGGCCGGTGACGTCCTGTTCAAAATCGACCCTTTGCCGCTGGAGGCTGAAAAGGAAAACGCCGCTGCGGCCCTCGCCCGCGCGGATGCCAATCTGCATCAGAGTCAGACCCAGATGGAGCGTTATCAGTCTCTGGTCGGCTCGAATGCGGTGAGCAAGCAGGCCTACGACAATGCCGAGTCCGCCGTGAAGGTGGCCGAGGCGGAAGTAAAGGCGGCCACTGCCGCACTGAAGACTGCCGAATTGAATCTCGGCTACGCGACGGTGACCGCCCCGATCTCGGGTCGCGTCGGCCGGGCCCAAGTGACCGAAGGCGCACTCGTGGGCGAAAATGAAACCACCTTGCTCGCCACGATCCAGCAGCTCGACCCGATCTACTTTGACTTCACACAGTCGAGTGCAGACCTGCTCGCACTGCAGCGGGCGATGAAGGCTGGTGAGGTTTCCCAAGTGGAACCTGGTAAGACCGCTGCGAAGCTGTTGCTGGAAGATGGGACGGAATACTCGCATGTCGGCAAGATTCTCTTCTCCGAAGCCGTGGTTGATCCGACGACGGGGATGGTGACGCTCCGCGCCGAATTCCCGAACCCCGAAAAAATCCTGCTTCCCGGCATGTTCGCCCGCGTGCGGGTGGTGCAGGCCGTGAAGGAAAATGTGGTCACCGTGCCTCAGCGTGCGGTCACCCGCGGACAAGGCGGGGCTGGCACCGTGATGGTGATCGACGAGAGCAATCACGCGCAGATCCGGATGATCAAGACGGACGACGCGGTGGGCGACAAGTGGGTCGTCACCTCCGGTCTCAAAGCTGGTGAGAAAGTTATCATGGAAGGCCTCCTCAAGGCTCGTCCCGGCGCACCGGTGGCTCCCGAGCCCTTTCAATCCGAAAAGGCTGCAGCCAATGAGGTGAGCTCCGCGGACGGCAAGAAGGGCTGACCGGCAGCGCGCCGGAACCGGCGCATTCTCGCTGATCCCTTCCGTTTATTCATCCAGTCTCCAGACGCATTCCGCCATGGCCCAATTTTTCATCGACCGCCCCGTCTTCGCTTGGGTGGTTTCCATCCTGATCTCCCTGCTGGGAATCATTTCGATCACGCAGTTGCCGGTGGCGCAGTACCCTCAGGTCGCCCCGCCATCGATTTCGATCACCGCGAACTACGCCGGTGCCTCCGCTGAGACGCTGACCGACACCGTGACCTCGGTGATCGAGCAGAACCTCAACGGGATCGACAACCTGCTCTACATGACGTCCGCGAGCGACGCGAACGGTTCCGCGACGATTACGCTCTATTTCAAGCCCGGCACCAACCCCGACGTGGCCCAAGTGCAGGTGCAGAACAAGGTGCAGCTCGCGACGCCGAATCTCCCTTCCACCGTGCAGCAGCAGGGTGTCGTGGTGGCGAAGGCGACGCGGAACTTCATGATGTTCATCGCGCTCACCACCGATGACGGCAGCATGGATGCCATCTCGTTGGGGAACTACATGGCTGCCAGCGTGCTCGACCCGCTGCGCCGCGTGCAGGGCGTGGGTGAAGTCGTGCAGTTCGGCACCCAGTATGCCATGCGCGTGTGGCTGGATCCCGACAAGCTCGTGAGCTACGGAATGACCCCGGGCGACGTGAACGCTGCGATCCAAGCGCAGAACACCCAGGTGCCCGTTGGTCAGATCGGCCAGCTTCCCGCAGTCCCGGGCCAGCAGCTCAATATCATTCTCCAAGGCCGCTCGACCCTCCGTGAGGCGGAGGAGTTCCGGAACATCGTGCTCCGCGTGAATACCGACGGCTCGCGTGTCTATCTGCGCGATGTCGCCCGCGTCGAGCTCGGCGGTCAGGATTACTCGATCAAGGCCCGCATTGACGGCAAGCCCACCGCGGCAGCAGCCGTGAAGCTCTCGCCCACCGCGAACGCGATGGATACCGCCGAGGGCGTGCGCAAGGAAGTGGAGCGCCTGCAGGAATTCTTCCCGCCGGGTGTGAAGGTGATCTATCCGCTGGATACTTCCACCTTCGTGAAGATCTCGGTGGAAGAGGTGCTGAAGACCCTCGTGGAAGCCATCATCCTGGTGTTCCTGGTGATGTATCTCTTCCTGCAGAATTTCCGGGCCACGCTGATTCCCACGCTGGTGGTGCCCGTCGCCTTGCTAGGCACCTGCGGATTGATGGCGGCCTTCGGTTTCTCCATCAACGTGCTGACGATGTTCGGCATGGTGCTCGCCATCGGTATCCTCGTGGACGATGCCATCGTGGTGGTCGAAAACGTCGAACGTATCATGAGCGAGGAAGGTCTCCCTGCGAAGGAGGCCACCCGCAAGGCGATGAGCCAGATCACCGGCGCGCTGATCGGTATCACCTTGGTGCTGACTGCGGTGTTCATCCCGATGGCCTTCTTCGGCGGTTCGGTGGGCACGATTTACCGCCAGTTCACCATGTCGATGGTGTCGTGTATGCTCTTCTCGGTATTCCTCGCGATGTCGCTGACCCCGGCGCTTTGCGGAACCCTGCTGAAGCAGGTGGATGCCGGTCACCACATGACCAAGCGTGGCCCCTTCGGGTGGTTCAACCGCGCCTTCGACGCCACCACCAACGGCTACCAGGGCGTGGTCAGCGGCATGCTGCGCCATGCTTGGGCAGGTCTGGTGGCGCTTGTGATCGTTTGCTTGGGTGTGGCCCATCTCTATAAGAAGATGCCGTCCTCCTTCCTTCCTGAAGAAGACCAAGGCTACTTCCTGACCCTCGTGATGCTTCCCGACGGCGCGACCGACGAGCGCACCGGCGAGGCTCTGATCCAGATGGAGGAATATTTCGCCAAGCAGCCCGAGATCGAACACTACTTCACCGTGGCTGGCTTCAGCTTCACGGGTAAGGCCCAGAACTCCGGTCTCGCTTTCCTGCGCCTGAAGCCATGGGAAGAGCGTGAAGGCAAGGAGCACCGCGTGCAGGAAATCATCAAGCGGGGCATCGTCGGCCTCGGTTCGATCAAGGACGCCTTCGTCTTCCCGATCAACCCGCCCGCCATTCCCGAGCTCGGCACCTCGTCCGGCTTTGACTTTTGGCTGCAGGATCTCGGCGGCGTGGGCCACGAGAAACTGATGGCTGCCCGCGACCAGTTGCTCGGCTTGGCAGGCGCGAACTCCGCTGACCCGAATGGTGTCCTCACCGGCGTCCGTCCGGAAGGCCTGAACGACACCGCTCAAATCAAGATCGAGCTCGATCAGGACAAGGCCAGCGCTCTCGGCGTCTCCCTCGCGGACATCAATACCACGATGCAGACCGCTTTCGGTTCCGCCTATGTGAATAACTTCGTGAACGGTGCCCGTGTGCAGCGCGTGATTGTGCAGCTCGATGCACCCTTCCGCATGACCCCGGAAGACTTGGGCAAGATTTGGCTGAGGAACAAGCAGGGCCAAATGGTGCCGCTTTCCTCCGTGACCAAGACCGACTGGTCCTTCGGTTCTCCCCAGCTCCAGCGCTACAACGGCGTGCCTGCGGTGAATATCAAGGGTGCCGCCAAGCCAGGCCGCAGCTCCGGTGAAGCCATGGCCGAGATGGAAAAACTCGCCAAGGAACTCCCTCCGGGACTCGGCTTCGAGTGGTCCGGCCAGTCGCTGGAAGAAAAAATCTCCGGTAACCAGGCCCCGCTGCTCTACGGCGTCTCGATCCTGATTGTGTTCCTCTGCCTCGCCGCCCTCTACGAAAGCTGGTCCATCCCCGTGGCCGTGATCATGGTGGTCCCACTGGGGATTCTCGGGGCGCTCGCCGCCGTGTCCTTCCGGGAACTGCCGAATGACGTGTATTTCAAGGTGGGCCTGCTCACCACGGTGGGCCTCTCGACCAAAAACGCCATTCTGATCATCGAGTTCGCGCTCGACCTGGAAAAGACCGGGAAGGGTCTGATCGAGGCCACCTTGGAGGCGGTGAAACTGCGCTTGCGCCCGATTTTGATGACCTCCATGGCCTTCATTCTGGGTGTCGTCCCGCTGGTGATCAGCACCGGCGCCGGCTCCGCCAGTCAGAATGCGATTGGCACGGGCGTTGCAGGCGGCATGATCTCCGGCACGGTGCTTGCGGTTTTCCTCGTTCCGCTATTCTACGTCGTCGTCCGTCGCATCACGGCTCGATTCAGTTCTTCCAAAAATCCGGAATCCGAAACCACCGACAAGACTCTAACCGGAGACATCCGTCATGCGTAAGCCGCAGCTGTTTCTTTTTGCCCTTCCCGTTATGCTTGGCTCCTGCAATCTGGAGCCCGCGCTTGACCGGGTCGACTCGCCCGTCTCGGAGAATTTTGCAGGCGGTGGTGGCGGCGGTGTTTCCGCCGATATCGCTTGGAACAAGTTCATCGTGGATCCTCGGCTGAAGCGCCTCGTGTCTATCGCGCTCGAGAACAACCGCGACCTCCGCGTCGCGGCCTTGAACGTGGAGTCCACCCGCGCCCAGTACAATATCAGCCGCAGCGCCTTGTTCCCTTCGGTCGATGCCGTGGCCGGCGCCACCCGCTCCCGCACGCCCCGTGCGGTGGGAGGCGGTCTTTCCTCGGCTACCGACACACGCCTCTATGAAGCATCCGTCGGCGTCGCCTCCTATGAGGTCGATCTTTTCGGCCGCATCCGGAGCTTGAACCACGCCGCGCTTCAGGACTTCTTCGCCAGCGATGCCGCAAGGGTGGGGGTGCAGATCTCCCTCATTTCGGAGGTGACGAATGTCTACTTCGCCCAGCGCGCCTCGATCGAACAAATCGAGCTCGCCCAGCAAACTCTCGATGCCGTTAGCGAGACCTATGGCTTGACCGAGAAGCGCTTCGAAGCGGGTGACGTCTCCGAGCTGGATCTCCGCTCCGTGGACATTCAGGTGCAGACCGCGAAGGCGGACCTCGCCGAGTTCAAGCAACGCCTCGCGGAAACCAACAACGCGCTCGCGCTCCTGCTCGGCACCTCCATTCCCTCGAATCTGCCCTCCGGCCGCTCGTTGGAAGGAGTGCTGGTCGCCGATGTCCGCGCCGGGGTCTCCTCGACCCTGTTGACCCGCCGTCCGGATATTCTTGAAGCCGAGCACAACCTCCGTGCTGCGAATGCGAATATCGGCGCTGCCCGTGCCGCGTTCTTCCCGCGCATTACCCTCACCGGTAGCGCCGGCACCGCGAGCCGTAGCTTGGGCGACCTCTTCCAGAGCGGCAGCTCGGCTTGGGCCTTTGCCCCGCAGGTCAGCGTGCCGATCTTCGATGGTGGCCTGAACAAGGCGAACCTCGATGTCGCGGAAATCCGCAAGCAAACCGAGATCGCCCGCTACGAAAAGGCGATCCAGACCGCCTTCCGCGAAGTTTCCGATGGCCTCGTCGCCCGCAACGGCTTGAACGAGCGGATCGCGGCCTATCAAGGACTCGTGGCAGCCCAGGAGAAACGCTTCGAGTTGGCCGATGCCCGCTACAAGCAAGGTGTCGATAGCTACTTCGAGGTGCTCTCGGCCCAACAAGACCTCTTCAATTCGCGCCAATCGCTAATTCAATTGCGTCTCTTGCGCGCTACGAACTCTATCGGGCTTTACAAGGCGCTCGGAGGAGGATGGTAATCCTCTAACAAAATCATGGCGGGGGCGGTCGCGACGATTCGCAGCTCGTGGACCTAACAGGGTCGATGCGATTCTTTCTGGGAGGGATGAGTTGCCACCTGTTTCGTTCCGGGCTGCGGATCCTCCCGGCCGCCCCCTTTTTTTGTGCCCGCGGGAAAGTAGGGAGCGGTGCTTGAGGGTTTCGGGTTTTCCTGCCCTTCGCCCTCCGCTCCTGGGCCCGTTGCGCACTCTCCATTTGCGACAGGGGGGCGCTCATGGTAGATGCCCGCTTGTCTCCCATGAAACTCACCCCCCTTGGCCCGGTCGGGCTGCTTTGCCTTTTTCTCATCGGCTGTTCTCCCGGTTGGAAGGAATTCCACGCCCTCGATGCGAACCGCGATCAGCGCGTGACCGAGGATGAGTTCTTCACCCGCGTCACCGGGGATTCCTTTAAGAAGCTCGATGCCAATGCCGACGGGAAGATCACCCGTCAGGAATGGCGGACGAAGGAATCCTCCACGAGTCTCTTCTCGGTATCCGACAGGAACGGCGATGGCGTCGTAACCCTTGCCGAATTCAGTGCCGGCAAGAGCAAGCGTCGCCAGGTCTCTAACATCTTCCACACCGTCGATCGCAATCACGACGGAAGCCTCGAGTGGAACGAGGTGCACTCCCGTTGATCGGAAACATTGATCCCCCCTGTCGCCATGAATATCCGACTCACCGGCTCATTCCTCGCCGCCTCTCTTTCTTTCCTTTCTGTCACAGGCCTGCAGGCCCAAGACCAACTGTCCAATACTGAAAAAGCGGCCGCCATCGCGGCCATCGGTGCCTGCTCCGCCGCCTCTGCCCACGCCTGGGAGCACGATCAAGGCCCCAACTACACGGACACCGGTAAGGTCGTCACCGTGGAGATCACCAACACTGCTGGAGAGCGCGTTCCAGTTTACCTTTATCCACGTAATGGCGGATGGTTTGGCCCTCGCGGTGAGTTCTATCGCACCCTGCCGAAGACGAGGTATCTCGCCGCCGTCTATGGTAGCCGCCGCGCGACCTCCGTGCCGGCACCGGTCGCGGAGCCACCCGCCAAGCCCCAACCTCAAGCCAAGATCGAGAAACCGCAGCCGCAACCCGTGGCTCCGGAAGCGAAACCTGAATCCCGGCCCGCGCCAAAAGCGCAACCACCCAAGCACCTGACCGCAGCTCCCGGCGGCCCGCTCAAAGCCGAAGCCGGACGAGGAAGGCTGAAGATCCTCGATGGCGACAAGACCGTCAGTACGCTCCGCACTTCCATGCCTGACATCGTGGACTGGAAATTCGCCGACAAGCAGCGGCAGGTCATCGTCAAATCCCGCGGCAAGCAGGGTGGGGCAGTCGTCGAACTCTTTAATACCCGCACCGGAACCCTGCAGGACAAGGTCCCAGCTTCCGAGATCAAGAAGAGCCGCGAGTCATGGGCAAAGGGCTTCGAGGACTGAGCAAGGCGCTCAGGGGCGAATCTCAGCCATCGCTCGAGGTGCGGAAAGCATCTCTGCCACCACCTTCTGAATCTCTTCTGCGGTCACCGCTTGCCATACGGCGAGCGCTTCTGCGGGCGTGATGATCTTGCCGTATTGCAGCAGGGTATCTCCAGCCCAAGAGCCGTGTGCACCGGTGCTTTCCATCGCCATCTTCGTCTGGCTCGCGGCCAGGCGCTTGGCGCGTGCCAGCTCGGCACCCTGCGGTCCGTTCTTGGCGAGGTCTTCCAGCTCACGCTCGATGCAGCCGAGCGCTTCCTTCCGGCCCTTTGGCGAAAGCCCGCTGTGAATCTCGAAGGAGCCCACATCCTCGAAGAAGCTCGCATCGCAGGACACGTGGTAGCAAAGACCGCGCTTCTCCCGCAGCTCTTGGAAGAGCCTCGATCCCGCGCTTTCTCCCAAGATCATCGAAAGCAAGCGATACGCATGGCGCCGCGGATCATTTCGTCCGGGCGTCCGCCATGCCAGGGCCAGTTGGAGCTGATCGGTATCCCGCTCGTCAATCACATGCCCCGGCTTCGGCAGGCCGTTCACTTGCTGTGAGGCCACGGCGCTCCGGGACTTCGGCAAGTGAGGCTCCAGCAGATCGATCACCTGCTGCACCGAAAAGGGTCCCGCCACCGAAACCACCACATCCTCCCGGAAGTGGTGCAGGTCGCGGAATGCCGCGAGCTCCTTCTTCTTGATCTTCTTGATGCTCTCCTCGCTTCCGGACACGGACTCGCCCAGCGGATGCGGTGCCCATAGCGCGGAGGAAATCAGATCGCCGATGTGGTCTCCGGGAGATTCCCGATACATCACGATCTCTTCCGCGATGACATCGCGTTCCAACCCGATCTCCTTCGTCGGGAACGCCGCATTCCACACGATGTCTGAAGTAACGTCTGCCAGCAGTGGCAGCGAATCCGCATCGCCACGTGCCTCATAGACCACTTGGTCCTCCGTCGTGCAGGCATTCATGGAGCCGCCTGCATCCTCGATCTCCAGGCTGATCGCCCGTGCGTCGCGGCGAGCCGTACCCTTGAAAACCATGTGCTCCACGAAGTGCGCGGTGCCGGCCAATCCTGCCAGGTCATCCCGGCTGCCCGCAGGCACGTGGATCGAGAAGGACGCGCACTCGCTCTGCGGCAGCGTGGAGACTGCCAGCCGGAAACCGGAAGGCAGCACGAGCGATTCGTAGGTGGCCGGATTCATCGCAGCAGGGCAGCGGCCAGCTCGATGTCGGCGGGCACGGTGATCTTGAGATTCGGGGTAGAGGAGATCACCAACTTGGTGGCGATGCCGATCGCTTCCACGGCAGAAACCTCGTCGGTGACGGTCAGGCCCTTCTCGCGCACCGTGGAGTACGCCGTCCGTAGTAGCTCGGTCTGGAAAATCTGCGGCGTCTCCATGAACCATAGGAAATCGCGGCTCACGCTTTCGCGCGCGAAGTGTTCGGCATCGGAGCGCTTCATCGTCTCCGTCGCCTGGCGTGCCAGTGCAGCAGCCCGGTATTCCCGTGCTGCGGAGATGCAGGCATCGATCGTCTCCGGCTTCACCAGCGGGCGGGCACCGTCATGTACGGCCACGATTTCCTCATCCACCAGCGCCAGGCCGTTCTCCACCGAGTTCTGCCGCTCGCTGCCGCCATCGGCCCGCAGCAGCGGCTTCGGAAAATCCGTCCCCAGCGCGACGAGGCGCTCTTCCGGCGCCACCACGATCACCCGCGCGACGCTCTCCACCGCCATGAACGCCTCCACGCTGCGGCGCAGCACGGACTTGCCCAGCAGCTCCGCCGCCAGCTTGTCAAAGCCCATGCGGCGGCTGCTTCCGGCGGCCACGATGATGGCGGCGCAGGACGACATCAGGAAAGGCGCTTGGCGACCTCTTGAGAAAGCAGTTTGCCATCGGCGCGCCCTTCCGCGCGCTCTTGAGCCAGCTTCATCACCTTGCCCATGTCGGCTTTCGAGGTGGCCCCCGTTTCCGCCACTGCCGCATCCACCAGCGCCGTGATCTCCTCCGCTGTCAGGGCGGCGGGCAGGTATTTCTCCAGGATCTTGATCTCCGCAGCCTCGTTCGCGGCGAGTTCTCCACGGCCGGCATTGGTGAATTGGGTGAAGGAATCCTGGCGCTGCTTGATCTGCTTGCGGATCAGGGCGGTGACTTCCGCGTCATCCAGTGGCGTGCCCAGACCGCCTTTTTCGATCGAGGCGTTCGTCATCGCCGTCTTGAGCGCACGGATCACCGTCAGGGCTACGGTGTCCTTCGCCTTCATCGCGGCTTTCAGGTCTTCGGGGATGCGTGCGGCTAGATCGCTCATGGGAGGGATGTGGTAGCCGCTGGGGCCGCTCCGGGAAAGTGGAATCCCCGAAAAGCGGTGGCGCACGGGGGGCTCGGGCGCTATGGGAGGCGCATGGCGACATCCTCCACCGGCACCCGCGTGTATCTTTCCCTCATCGGACTGATGCTCGCCATCGTCGGCGGCATCTTCTGCGCCCTCATGTGGCGCAGCTTCCAGCGTGCCCGGGAGGTGGAAAAATGGCCTGTCGTGCCCTGCATCGTCCTCCGCTCGGCGATGGACGAACGCCAGATCGACCCGAATGGCCCCGTCGAGCGCCGCTTCTCCGTCCTCTACGGCTATGAGTGGGACGGCGGGCGCTACGATAGCGAGCTCTGGAAACTCCGGGGCAGCGGCTGGACCTCGAAGGAAGACCAGGTCCAAGCCATGATCGAACGCTATCCGGAAGGCTCCACCCAGCAATGCCACGTCAATCCCGCGGATCCGGATGTGGCCGTGCTCGAAGTCGAATCAAAGGCCCCCGGCTACTCCCTCTGGTTTCCCGGGCTCTTCGTCGTCGGCGGCCTTGGGATCATCGTCGGCGCTTGGCGGCGGTGAGGGGAGTGTTGGTAAAATGCCAGCTTGGCTCCGACGCCGCGCTTCAGAGATGATCTTGTGGCAAGACCCTTTCATTGTCCCGAAGCGGACAATTCATAAAAGCCCGGGACGAAGTCTCGGGTAGAGGCGGAAAGCATCGCGTCCTGAAAGGACGCTTCATGCGGGGCGTCATCTGGTGATTTAGTTCCAGCTACGTCAACCTCACAACCCAAGTTCGTGCCGTGCCGTTGAGGATTCCGTGACCTATGATGATCGTTCCGTCACTCGAGATCCAGCGCGCACCGCTAAGATGCCAACCTGTCAGGTCGAGACTGAAGTCGGATTCCAAGGTCGCCTTTAATTCGCGAAGCCCATTTTTCTGTGTCCAGATAAAAGCGCCCGTCGGAGAGAGGGCGCCCACAACGACACTCCCATCCGCGTTGACGCTGGTGGCGTAGCCTGTGTCATCCTCACGCAAGATGCCTAGGGATTGGATGCCGCTTTCAAGGGTCCAACGGAATGGGGTCGAATCAGATCCTTGGCCGACGATTGCGTCGCCGTCATCGCTCATTGCTTGGGGGTAGTTGAAAGCACCATCAGAGAAATCGAGATCCTGCACGCCAGTCTTCTTCGACCAGCGGAACAATCCTCCATCTCCGGCGTTCCCATCGAAACCAGCAACCCAGTGGCCGTCGGCTGAGACGACAGTGCCAACGGTGCCGAACCGAAACCGTTTTGCTAATTTTCCATTGCGCCAAACCGCAGCTTGTTGGCCTCTGTCCGAAGAGATTGTGCCAACTACGAGCTTACCGTTTGCCGAAATCGACCAAGCATGGCTTTCTGTATTCTTCGATCCTCCAAGGGGCCTCATGCCTCGCTTTTTGGTCCAAACAAAAGCCCGGGTGAATTGTGTTGTTTGGCCATAAGCGGTAGAATTGCCAATTACCATGCGTCCATCTGAAGAGACGCCAACAGCTTCCGTGGTATTGTTCGGGCCACTTTGTGGAATCTGTAAATGTCCGGGATTGGCGATGCCGTCCGTCAAGTTCCAGATAAATGCGTTGGGATACATGCCTCCAACTACGATTTTTCCATCTTCTGCAGCGCTGTATGGAACCGCGTCCTTAATCGGCAGGGCTTCGATCGAAGCGGCATGAAGTGAGTGAGCAAAAAGAAACCAAGGAAGGCAGCGGAAGGATCTCATTATTTGGTTTGCCTCAGGCTAGTGGCATGATGTTGGAGGTCGAGATATTGGTCTATTTTATTTCTATCTTCATCTACCGGTTCCTACCCGCATCCCGCAGCCTCTCCCCACCGCTCCACCTCCGCCACAGCGGCTTCCCTGCACCAAGCCCCTGCGAAAGATAGATTCCGCTGTGGCCGCTGCATAGGAAGGCGATGAAGCACGCTGCCGCGATCGGTCCGGCATATTCCACGCCGAACAACTCGATTCCCATCAGCGTGCAAGCCAGCGGCGTATTGCTCGCCCCGGCGAATACCGCCACGAAGCCCAGAGCCGCGAACAATCCCGGCGGTGCCCCCATCAGTCCCGCCAAGGCATTTCCCAGCGCCGCCCCGATGAAGAACAAAGGGGTCACCTCTCCGCCTTTGAAGCCGGAACTCACCGTCACCGCCGTGAAAACCAGCTTCCAAGCCCAGCTCCACGGATGAATCTCTGGCGAGGCAAAGAGCGAGGTCAAGGTCACCGCATCCGGATCCGGCGACCACACCCCGAGCCCGAGGTAATCCGCCGTGCCCGCCACGTAAAACAAACCGATCACCAGTAGCCCGCCTAACAAGGGGCGTAGCACCGGTCGGGAAATCAATCGCTTCCACAGCGCGGAAAGCCGGTGACAGCTTTCCGCGAACAAATAGCTCGCCACGCCGAATGCCACCGCGGCCACGGCGATCTTGCCCCACATCATCGCATGGCCCGCGAACCCGGCGGCCACCACCTCGAAAACCTGCTGGATGTGGTAGTGTGTGTGACCCACGCCCCAGGCCCTGCAGCTCCAGTCCCCCGCATAAGCGGCCAGCAGGCACAGTGGCAGTGTCCGCCATTTCGGCTTCCCGATCACTGCGACTTCCACCGCGAATATTGCCCCGGCCAAAGGCGTGCCGAATACCGCGCCGAAACCGGCCGCCACCCCGCACATCAGCAGTGCCGAAAGCTGCTCCTCCGCCAGCTTGAAATGACGCGCCACCGCGCTCGCGATGCTTCCTCCCATCTGGACCGCCGTACCCTCGCGTCCTGCCGAGCCGCCGCACAGGTGCGTGGCCAAGGTTCCGAGCAGGACTAGCGGTGCCATTCGTCGTGGCACCCCGCCGCCGGGATCATGGATACGGTCGATGATGAGATTGTTTCCCCCTTCGGAGGTTCCTCCGTGTTTCACGTAGAGCCAAGCAACCGCCATCCCTGCGAAGGGCAGCAGATACAACAGCCAGGGATGGTCGAATCGCGTCCGCGTCACCGCTTCCAGACTCCACAGGAAGAAGGCACAGGCGCATCCGACCGCAGCCGACATCAGCACCACCAGTGCGATGAGCTTGGGCTGGAGCGTGAACCTTCCTGCCATGGCTTCTTGCGCGCTCAGGCAAGCAAGCGTGGAGCCTGATGACAAGCGCTAGGGGGAGTGCAGGTCGTCTTCCCTATCTACGATTGTCCGCGATAGAATGGGCACTCACGAAGCCCAATGGCCCATGCACCTCCGACCCGTGGAACAGTGACTTGGTGTTTCCTAAGTAGAGCGCGAGCGGGATCACACCCTCGGCAATCATGTGGCACGGATCAACTTCGCGGATTACCTCACTCAGCTTCTTTAGCCACAGCGTTGCCACTTCCTCACGGCGTCGCCCCGCGAGGTCCAGTGCAAGCCGCTGCTGAGTTCTCCGCAGCCATCGGATTGCAGAAGAGTTTCGGCCTTGGCCAAGCCATCGGTCAACTTGGCCTGAGCTTCGTCGGCACTGCCCATCGAGGCATTGATGACGCGAAAAACATCGCCCGCATTTACAAGGAGATTCTTTCAATCGAAGCGCGAAAAAATGCGTAAGGCATTGCATCGCGAAATGGGTTGCCAGTAGGCGGAGTAGGCATAGAATCTCCCTCGACTGCTGTGTGCGTCCGTTAAGGCAGCGTGCCCGGACCGATGTATTAAAACGGGGAGAAAAAACCGAGTTCATTATAAAGCCATGCCTGATTAGGACGGCTTACCAGAACCGGCACTCCCACTTGTTGAGCAACTGGAACGTGGCTCACAAAGCCTAGGACGGCACAGCGGTTTTTCTTGTACCCGTGGCGGGGTAATCGGCTCACTTCACCTGTTCGAACACCCCGCCGCCGAGCAGTCTGCCGCCATCGTAGAAGGCACAAATCTGGCCTGCTGCGATCGCGCGTTGCGGCGTTTGGAAGCGTAGGTCCAGCTTCCCGTCCTCACGTGGCGTGATGTGCGCCCGCTCCGCCTTTGCCCGGTAGCGCGGCTGGGCTTCCAGCCAGCGTGGTGCATCGAAATTCACGCCGATGGTGGAGACGCTGCCGATCACGCACTCGCTGGCGTAGAGGCCCGGCGTCTCGCTTTCATCCCAGCCCACCACGAGCTGGTTTTTCTCCACATCCTTCGCCACCACCACATAAGCCATGCCCTCGCGCGGGGAGGCCACGCCGTGGCCCTTGCGCTGGCCCAGCGTGTAGAGATGCAGGCCGCGATGCTGCCCCATCACCTTGCCATGGACGTCGACAATCTCCCCCGGCTTGTCGGGAATATAGTGGCTGATGAAGTCGCTCATCTTGATGTCCCCGATGAAGCAGATTCCTTGGCTGTCTTTCTTTGCCGCAGTCGGCAGGTCGTGACGGCGTGCAACTTCGCGGACTTCCGGCTTGAGCAGTTCGCCGGCGGGAAACATCGCGCGATCTGCCTGAAAGGAGGTCATCAGTGCCAGAAAGTAGCTCTGGTCCTTGTTCGGATCTGCACCGCGCAGGATCGCGGCGTGGCCATCGGAAAGCGTCCGCTTGCGTGCATAGTGGCCGGTCGCGACGGATTCGAAGCCTTGGCCGAGCGCATAGTCGAGGAAGACCCCGAATTTCATCTCCCGATTGCACCACACGTCCGGATTTGGGGTGATGCCGCTGCGGTAGCCCTCGACCAGGTAATCGACGATCCGCTCTTTGTATTGGTCGATCAAATCGACCACGCGGAATTCGATCTTCAGCTTCCGGGCGACGGCGAGCGCGTCTTCCAGATCGGTTTCCCAAGGGCAATCACCCGGCAGGCCTTCCGAGTTGATCCAATTTTTCATGAAGGCACCCGAGACCTCGTGCCCTTGCTCGATCAACATGGCTGCCGCGGCGGAGCTATCGACCCCGCCGGAAAGACCCACCAGCACCTTCGCCATGAGCGGAGTGGAAAGCCGGGGCGGGGGCATGCCAAGCGCCAAAAATGACGGATCACAATGGCATGCGGCACACCTGACAGTAGAACGGGTATCACCTTCGGCCTAGGATCTCGTCGAAATGATGTTCCTAGGCTCCCTAGACCCCGATTCCGAGGCCACAACGAGGGGATCAACTCCGCTCTTCGAAGACCTTTGGCCTGTTAATTTTCTTGTTTTAACAGGCTTATCACGCGGGAAGGGAGTGCGGCTTCCCGGGCTGTCTGGAGGAGTTGGCCTCGGATCCAGAGGCTGTCCGAATCGCATCGGCAGCCCGGAATGCACCATGATCCTCATCGACCATTCGACAAGCTGCCCCGACCTGCCATCCTTTCAGCTATGACCCGTCGCGATAGCCTCCGCATTTTCTCCGCCGCCGCGGTCGCAGGCCCGGCTGCTACCTTCGCACAGGAACCCGCCGCTTCGCCCATGATCACGCGAGCCATTCCCTCCACCGGTGAAAAACTGCCTGTCATCGGCATGGGTACCTGGCAGACCTTCGACGTCCGTCCGGACGAGACCGCACCACTGGAGGAAGTATTGAAGGCCTTCGTGGAACTCGGCGGCAAGGTGCTCGACTCCTCGCCGATGTATGGAAACTCGGAAGAGATCGCCGGGCAGATGATCGGGAAATTCGGACTGCGCGAAAAACTCTTCGTGGCCACCAAGGTCTGGACCACCGGGAAACAGCAGGGGATTGAACAAATGGAAGCTTCAATGAAGAAGCTTCGCTCCAAGCCGATCGACCTGATGCAGGTCCACAATCTCCAGGACGTGAAGACCCATCTCGATACCCTGCGCGGCTGGAAGAAGGACGGCATCATCCGCTATCTTGGCGTCACCCACTACACCGCCAGCCAGCATGCCGCGGTCGAGAAGATGATCGCCTCCGAGGCTCTCGACTTCGTGCAAATCAACTATTCCGTCGGCGAGCGCGAGGCAGAGGAAAAGCTCTTGCCCATGGCCAAGGATCGAGGCGTCGCCGTCATCGCCAACCGCCCCTTCGCCGGAGGCAATCTCTTTGCCAAGCTTCGCGAAAAACCCCTGCCGGATTGGGCGAAGGAAATCGGCTGCGAGACTTGGGCACAGATCCTCCTCAAATTCGTCATCTCTCATCCGGCCATGACCTGCGCCATCCCCGCGACATCCAAGGTAAAGCACCTTCGGGATAACATGGCAGCCGGCCACGGTCCCATGCCGGACGAGGCCATGCGGAAGCGGATCGTCGATATAGCGGCTGCGTAGCCGTCAGGGGGAACCTCCGCCAAGTGCGTCCATGTCCTGCCACGCCTGCAAGCGAGCTGCACTCCATCCCGAGGTATCCGGAGCCTGCCCGGGATGAGCAGCCGTCCATGCCTCGTGGGCTTGAGCGATGCTGGCAGCCTCGTCAGCGGGCGAAAGCGACTCAGCCCAATCCAAGGTGCCTTCAAGATCCTGTGGCGCGCGCAGTCCTGCCAGCACCGGGTAAGCGCTCTCCGCATCAGTCAGGCTGCCGAGCCATTGCGCGGTCTCCTGCACTGACCCGGCGGCCCAGCAGCGCGTGATCTCTTCGATCTGCTTCGCTCGCGGTTCTCCCTCCAAGTTGGACAGTAGGGCAGCAGCCAGGGTCGCTCGCTGGCCGGGGCTCGTCTCATTCCACGTGCCGAGGATCTTCTCCGCATCCGGCATGAGACGATCCGAGTATCGGGAACTCGCAAAGTCATCCGGATCGATCTCCCTCCAACGCTCTAACAAAGCCTTCGCCGCCTTATCGCTATCATTCAGCGCTTGCACCTTCAGATCTCCAGGCTCCGGCAAAGCCGCGAGAGCGTCCTGGATCTCATTCGCCGTCTCGAGTTCCGCTGCCAGCTGTGGGTACATCCCGAAGAAACCGCCGCCTCGCTTCGCGACGAGATCGTAGGCCAGATGAACGTCTGACTTCGATAGAGCCATGATCGCCTGCATCGCGAAGAACATGTCCACGACCGGTACCTCGCTGGTCTTGCCTCGCTCGGCAGCTTTGTGCCGCTCGTCATAGCTGACATTGGGGCTCGCCAAGCACCAGCGATGGAAGCTCTCGGGATCTTGCCATGACCAAGCAGCAACGATCTCCCGGTAGGCCTCGTGCCAATCTCCCTTTTCCTTCAGATGCTTCCACGCCCAGTTGATTGCGGCTTCTCCGTCATGGGACGCCCAGCGCACCAGTAGGGTTCTGCATGCCGGAAGCGAAGCCGTGCGTTGATGGCCCAGGAGGCTCTGCAAGGCGGCAGGAATGTCTTTAATGGGGATCTTGCCGAGTTCCAAGGCGCTCCGAAGCTTTGCGTCATCATCTTGCGCATCGTTCGCGGCCTTTATGCTGGCGACGATCCGTTCCTCCGGCCATGAAGCTTCCTGGAGTCTCTCGACCACTGGCTCGCGAGGCTCCGTCCTCGCCCTCGACCCGATTTCAGACCGGAGCAGTGCCCAGCTCAGGCAGGTAACGCCGCAGCCGCTTAGGAAGATGGCAATGGTGCGGGGGACGACTCTCATGGTGTTTCTCCAAGGATGTTGCGGAATTCCTCGGCCAGATCAGCGGGAACATCGGCCCGCGAGGGATAGGCCATGGCTGCTCTCCGATTCTGGACAAGCAGGCGGCGGAATGAGGCGCGGGCGAGCTGCTGGCGGAGGGCAACCTCGGAGATGGCGGCCGCAATTTCGATCCCTCTTTCGGGCTCCGTCGCCCCGCGAATACCCGCAGCAAGTGCCTCGTCCAGATGGGGATTGTCGCGATGCTGTTGGATCCAGCTTCCAAACTCTTCGCGGGATAGCGCCGGGAGGATGGACTTGGCGACCTCGGCGGCTATTTCGGATTCCGGGAGCCCGGCGGCACGACCTGCTTCAAGGACCTCCGCTTCGCGCTTCAAGGGGCTGGGAAGCGCCTCCTCATCCGTGTAGCTCGTATTGCCGACTCCTTCGATCTGAACCTGAATTTTCGGGATGCCAAGTTGCTTCACCAATGCGTGAAAGCGGTCGCGTGGTTCAAGCGACTCCAGGAACTCCGGGAAAGTTTCCGGGTTGCCGCGGGCTACCGCCGCCAAGTAGTTGTCGAGAGCGGCATCCCTCACGTTCTTCTCGGGGACGCTTTTGATGAGATCCAGGATCGTCGCTTGCCTCTCGACGTCCTCGAAGTTGGAGTCCTGCCAATAGAGCTGGTTGGAGAAGGCCCCTAGCGCGCTCAATCGATCTTGGGGAGAGGGTAGGGCATTGAGATACGCGAGCACTCCCTCCTTTCCGTCCTTCCAGAGATGGCTTTTGGCTACTGCCATCGCTATCGAATCTCTGAGGGGAAGTGGCTTCTGTTGAGGATTTGCCAGATTGGCCGCGGTGTACAGCAGGGACTCGTGATTCCAGTTGCGCTTCAACCAATCTTCCATGGCGGGAAGGTCTGTCGCCAACCAATCGCTGAACAAGCTGCCCCGCATGCTTGTCCCAAGCGCGGGATCGAGATGCTTTGTGAGCAAATCTCCCAGAACCGCAAAGCTGATTGCTGCCGCGGCGTCCGCCTCTGCCCAACGGTAGATCAAGAGAGGATAGACGGTCGTCCTTTCGAGATCGCTTAGTTCTCCATTCGCGAGGGCGACGAACTCAGGAATCTGTTCGTTGGAAATCCGGGCTAGGATCGCCTTCAGCCGCAGAGTGCCGAGTTCATGCCGGGGGCCACCGCTGCTCTGTTTGATAGCGGCGATGATGGATTGAAGCGAGCTGGTATCGGGAAGTGCCGCGAAGCTATCTCCCCGCTTGATCTTGGTTGTGGGTACAGGCCCTCCATGATCGCGACTCATGACGCTCACGCCGTCATTTGCTTGGAGAAGAACTTCCGACGATCCGATTAGAAGCGAACTCAAGGCAACACCCGACAGGAAAGGCTTGAGCAATGACATCAGGGCCGGCCATCCCGCGGCAGGCAGCCCTTTCAGCGCATGGGCGGAAATCTGCGCGACCAGCTTCTCCGAGACCGTCGTCCGCCCCATGCTGGTCATGGTGCCACTGAGGCTGGCGGTGCCGATCGTGATGCCGCGACGCCGGAGCATGGCGACCAGCTTTTCCATCGCGCGATTCACACGTTTGCGAGCGGCTTCCTCCGTGATGCCGAGAACGCCGCCGACAGTGCGGAAGTCACGGTCCTCGAAATAGCGGAGGACGAGTGCATCTCGGTCGCGGGCCGGAAGGGCGATCATGGCCTCATCGAGCTCGCTGCTAAGATGGTGTGGTTCGAATTCGGAGGACGCGGAAGGAGGAGTCATGGCTTCAACGGCAGCGTATTCGCGGATCCTTCGCCGGCTCTCTGCACGAATGTGATTTGAGGCGCGGCGGCAGGTTTGACGGTAGAGCCAACCGGAGAGTTGATCGGCTTCGAGCGAGGACGCCTTCCGGGCCAGAAGGGTGAAGACTTCCTGCGTCACATCTTGCGCGGCGGCGCGATCGCTTTTGAGAAAGCGGAGCGCGGTACCGAAGACGAGAGGGGAGTGCTGCCGGACGAGACCCCGAAAGGCCGTCTCCGATCGATCCCGGGTGAAGCTTTTGAGCAAACTGGTGAGATCCTCACTCATTTCGAGAAGGAGACACCGCTGCTGACAGCGGGCCGGACAGAAAACTTAGCAAGCTTCGAGAAAGAGTCGAGGATCGGGCTGGCTACTCCTCTTGAATTTGCTGGAGCGCCTTGAGATCTTGCCATGCTTGACGCCGCCCGGCTGGCCATTGACCGAAGTTCTCAGGAGGGAATGAATTTTTCCTGGCCCACGTTCGATACGCCGCAACAAGAGCCCTATTCTGTGCTCCCGTGGGAAGTTGCTCGACCCGGTCGAGAGTCTCCTCCAGATGGTATGCAGCATTCATCTGGGCGTATCCGGCGGCGGCTGGGGCGAGGTATCCCTCGGGAAGGGACTCCACCCACGTCCAGCAGGCGGCGTGATCCAGCTTCGCCCATGAGGATGCAATTACCGAGGCCGCGGATTGTCGTCCCCTGGCTTGGTAGGATTCGATCTTCGCCATGGCTCCTGATGCGCGTTGGTTAGGGGGGGGATCTTTCCATCCATCGGTATTGATCACCTGATGCATTGGCGTGATCTTCTTTTCGTCCAGTAAACCGGCGTGTGGTGAACGTGCGAAGCCCTCCGGATCAATTTCCTGCCAGCGATTCAGAAGTTGGAGCATGAGATCGCCGGGATCCCATTGTTTGAGTTCGACCTTGTTGAAGGCGAGGAGAGCCTCGCGAATTCCTTCCGGTGTTTCGATGCTCAACGCCAGGTTTTCGTGGCTCCAAGTGCCTCCCTTGGCGACCATTAAGCCGTAACCCAGACCTGGCTTTTCCTTGATCAGAGCTTTCGCCGCTTTTTCGAAATCGCCGGATTCGAGCACGGGTGAGCCCGCGCGAAGTGCTTCCTCCAATGTCAGTCCATTCCCGCTTCGCTTGTAGTCGTCTACTCTTGCCAGAGTCCATGCAGAGAGCCCGGCGGGATCATGCCACGCCCATGCCGCGGCAATCTCCCGGAATGCATGGGTCCAGAGACCTTCGCCCCTCAACCGCATCCAAGACCACTGGGCTGCCGCTTCACCATCCATGGATGCCCACTGGATCAAGAGCATCTTGCCTGCCCGCGTGAGTTCTCTGCCTTCGACAAGTCGCACGGAATCGAAGGCTGCTGGGAAGGCTTCAATCGCTAGATCCGCAAGCTGTTCAGCGGCGAGCAGACGAGCTTGGTTCGAGGGCGCGTGGTCGATCTCTGCCAGGATGGCGGCGATACGCTTGGCGTCGGGCTTCGGGCGGGAGGACTCCCTCGGTGCTTCCGCCGGGGCTTCAGTCGTCTGCGGTGGCCATAAAAGATACCAAAGCCCGGTCGAGATCAGGCAGGCCCCCAAAAAGGAGACGAGGGGAATGGCTTTGATCTTCATGGCGCAGAGGGGGACATGATTTCGCTGAGTTCAGCTTTCAGATCTTCGGGAAGGTTGGGGCTTGAAAGGAATCGCGCGGCTCGTTCAGGTGATTCCGCGAGCATCAGGCGGAAGCCTGCTCGGGTGAGTTGGGTCCGCAGTTCCGGATCCTGAAGGTGGAGTGCCCAGGAGAGCATTCCACCTTCTGATGGTGGTATGCCGGGTAGACCTTGGTTGTTTCGTTGGGTGTCTCCGATCTTTGCCAGCAGGATGGGATCCGCATCGAACTCCCCGCGATGTCGTTCGAGCCACGCAAGCGCATCCACGTTTTTCATTACGATGGCGGTTCCGATTTGCTGAAGAATCTCCGCCCGAGACAGCCCGGCTTCCAATCCTGCCTTCATCGCATCGGCCTCGCCTTGTGCCGCATTGTCCACGGTTTCGAAGCGCATTCGTTCCCCGCCGGGCGTCTGCTCGCGACTGACTTGTTTGCTGTATTTGCCGATGCGGGGGAGAGTCGCCTCGAAGTGTTCGCGGGCGTTCATCGAGGCGAGCATCGTCTCCACGTGTCCCGGTTCGTGCTGGCTCAGGTTTTCCCAAAATTTCAGCTTCAGTCGTGCTGCCAGCCCGGAATCCGGGAGACGGGAAAATTCGCGATAGAGCTCCAGTAATTGATCAGGCCCCATGTTCATCCACGCGCTCGCATGGGGTTCCTCCCCCGTCATCGCTTTCAGGCAGCTTTTCACGGCCTGCTCGTCCGGGATGGTTCGGAGATAGGCGAAGGCTTCGGCCGCAGAGTGATCCCGTAGCAAGGTGTCCGAGATATCGATGGCGAAATAAGTCCGCACACTTCCCGAGAACGTGGAGTTTGCCATCGTCGGCTGATCCCAATTCTCATTGAGCCATGCACTGAATGCGGGAAGGTCGCGATGCTCCCAATTGTGAAGGAGAAAGCGGACCATGTCGGTAGAGCCGAAGCCAGGGGACGAAAGTCCGGATGCAAACTTCAAGGCGAAGGCGGAGGCCGCCTGAGGGTCGCTGTCCTGCCAGCGCTTGAGGAGCGGAAGATAGCAGGCCTCCTGTTCTTTCAAGGTGAGCCGCGTGTTTGCCTCGGCGATGAAGGCGGGAATCTCATCGAAGCCGACGCTATCCAGCAAGGCATTCAGGCGCAGGGTTGTCATCGCGTGATCAGGGCCTGCCATCGTGCGCTTGATGCGGCTGATAAGATCCAGCGTTGAGGATCCGGGATCTTGCAGGGGTGGCTCCCGCCGGCTCTTCTCATTCAGGGTGACGGTCTGTCCGTCACGGGGACGGCTCCCACTTTGGTCGGTAAGCAAGGCAGCGGTGCCGACCAGTGAAGTGAGAATAACACCACAGAGAAAGGATTTGAAGATCGAGGTGAAGGTGGAACCCGATCCAACAGCCATGGACTCCAGTGCTCGTGTGGAGATCTGGGAAACGACTGCATGAGGGAGTGGCGAGCTGCCGAAACCACTCATCGTGCCACCCAGTGAGGCACCGCCGACAGGCACGCCACGACGCTTCATGATGGCGGCGAGCTTCTCCAAAGCGCGCTCGATCCGCTTGCGGGCGGCATCCTCGCTGATGCCAAGGCGACCGCCGAGCGTGCGCAGGTCACGCTCTTCGAAGTAGCGGTGAATGAGTAACTCGCGGTCCGCCGAGGGCAGATCGAGCATCGCCTCATCGACCTCAACCGTGATGGACTCGTGGGTTTCTGTGGAGGAATAGGTATCGCTCATGGCTTGAGCGGAGACGAGCTCGCGCTTGCGGCGGCGTTTCTCCGTCCTCATATGGTTGGCCGCGCGGCGGCAAGTCTGACGGTGGAGCCAAACGGGCAAAGGCGCGGAGCGGAGGGTGGATGCCTTGCGGGCCAGCAGGGAAAAGACTTCCTGCGTCACGTCTTCCGCGCCGGCTCGGTCGCCATTCAAGCGCCGCAGGGCGGTTGCATAAACCAGCGGAGAGTGAAGCCGCACCAGATCGCGGAACGCGGATTCGGAGCGGCTGCTCTCGAATCTTCGCAGGAGTTCCAAGGAGTCGTCTGCCATCATGTGAAGTAAAGCACCGCCAACTCCGTCCACCGGACAGGAATTTTTCGGCTTCGTTCCTTAGCCATTCTCTTCGTCGGGAGCGCTACTTTCAGCGGGCCTTTTCAAGAAGGCGGGGAGTTCTTGCCCGGGGCATCGAACTATGGAGGATGATCCAGGACTGCCGATGCGAAAGCTTCTTCCTCTTGTCACGATTGCCACCGTTTTGGCTGGATCGCTTCCTGTTGCCGCGTGGTTGGGAGGTGGCTTTTGGTTCATCGATCTCTTCAATCACTTCCAAGTGCAGTTCGCCTGGTTCCTACTGCTATGTCTTTTGTTGCTGCTTCTGGGCAGGCGCTGGAAGTCGGCGGCTCTGGCAGGAGTTTTCCTGCTGGTGCCTCTGGTAAGGATCCTTCCTTGGTTTTCTGCCGTTCCGGCGGTCGCGGGAGGTACAGGATCCGTCCGGCTGTGCTCGTTCAATGTCTTGGCCTCGAATGGCCGGTATTCGGACGCGATCGCTTGGGTAAGAAAAAGTGCTCCGGATGCGATCTTCTTCACCGAGGTAGATGAGGATTGGTCGGAGGCATTGAAGGAGCTGGAACATGACTATCCCCATTGGATCAATGCGGGGCCGGACTTCGCGTTTTTCTCGAAGCTGCCAATTCAGTCCTCCTCCGTGGATCTCGTCAGCGAGAGCGGCTATCCTTTGCTCCGGGTGAGGCTGGTCACGCCTGGAGGACCGGTGACCTACATCGCAGGTCATCCTCTCCCGCCCATGACTCCACGATGGGCGCGTTCCATGGATGTCTTCATGGAAGAGATGGCCCGATGTGTTGAATCGGAATCCGGACGCGTGGTAGTGGCGGGTGATTTCAATTCCAGCAGATGGAGCCATAGATCGAAGCCTCTTGTGAATGCCGGCTTGATCGAGGCGGCGAAAGGCAAGTCTCCGGGACCGACATGGAAGCGAACGAACCTGATCTTCGGGATTCCCATCGACCGCATGCTATATCGGGGCGAGGGCTTCGGATGCCGGAGCTTCGAGATTGGTCCTGATCTAGGGTCGGATCACCGGCCGGTGACAGGAGAATTTGTTTGGTGACGTGAGCTATGAGGTGGCGCTCCTTCCTCTTCCCGAAGCCCAAGGCCCTGGTCCTGCGCTTGGCCATCTTGGGATCTCTCTTGCCCATCCTTGGTTGGTGCGGCGGCAGCTACTGGATTTTCGACCTCTTCAATCATTTCCAGTGGCAGTATCTGTGCCTGCTAGGAGTCGCTTTCGTAACGCTGCTCTGCACGAGGGAATGGCGTTTTGCGGCGCTAGCCTCGCTGTGTCTGGCTATTCCGCTCACTAGGATCGGGCTGGGCGTAGTGGATAGCCCGTACCAGCCTTTCCCCGGCGGGAAACCATTGCGGATCACCAGCTTCAATGTGCTGACGGCAAATACGCGCTACGGCGACGCACTGTCCTGGATCCATAAGACGATGCCGGATGTGATTTTTCTGCCAGAAGTGGACGAGGAATGGGCCGCGCAATTGAGGCCTCTTCAGGGCAGTCACCCTTATGTGGTGGAACACATCGTGGAGGGGAATTTCGGCTTCGCCTGCTACTCGAAGCTTCCGATCCTTGAGCAAGAGATCATTCCCTGTGGTGAATTGGAACTGCCCTTGCTGAAGCTCCGTTTGCAAGGGGAGGGGAAGACCTTTGTGTTCTTCGGTGCACATCCGGTACCTCCTGCAATGAGTTCTGGGCGCGGGAACGGGATGTCTTTCTCGGTATTATCGCCGCGCAGGTGGAGGCGCAAAAGGACACGGTGATCGTGGTGGGAGATATGAACGCCACCGTGTGGAGCCAAGGCATGAAGCCTCTGAAGGACGCCGGACTCCGAGGTTGGGAAGGCATTCCAACATGGTCACGGGAGAATCCTCTCCTCGCAGTTCCGATCGATTATGTCCTCTATCGAAAGGGCGAGTCTTCGTTCATCGAGAGCAGCGGATATGAGGTTGGTCCTGACTTGGGGTCCGATCATCGCCCGGTGACGAGGGATCTGGTTTGGTAAGCCGGAATCCGAAATGAAAAACCCCGCCGCCCTTTCGGACGACGGGGTCTTGGTAAAACAGGAAGCTAAGCAGCTTACTTGCGCTTGGCCTCTTCGCGCTCCTTGGCGGCCTTGATGACCTCGTCGGAGACGTTCTTCGGGCAAGGGGCGTAGTGGCTGAACTCCATGGAGAACTGGCCACGACCGGAGGTCATGGTGCGCAGGTCGCCGATGTAGCCGAACATGGCGGAGAGCGGGGCCTCGGCCTTGACGCGAACACCACCCGGGGTCGGCTCCTGGCCTTGGATCATGCCCCGGCGACGGTTGAGGTCGCCGATCACGTCACCCACCTTCTCCTCCGGCGCGAACACATCGAGCTTCATCATCGGCTCGAGGATCTGCGGAGCGCACTTCGGCATGGTCTGGCGGTAGGCCGCCTTGGCAGCGATTTCGAAGGCGATGTTGCTGGAGTCCACGGCGTGGAAACCACCTTCGTTGAGCGTGACCTTGAAGTCCAAGCAAGGGTAGCCAGCAAGTGGTCCTTTATCGACGGAGGTCTTGAAGCCCTTGTCGACGGCCGGGATGAACTCTTTCGGGATGCTGCCGCCGACGACCTTCGATTCGAAGATGAAGCCGGAGCCGGGTTCGCCGGGCTCGATGGTGTAATCGATCTTCGCGTACTGGCCGGAACCACCCGACTGCTTCTTGTGGGTGTAGCTGTCCGTCACCGGCTTGGTGATGGTTTCGCGGTAGGCGACCTGCGGGGCGCCGACGTTGACCTCCACCTTGTGGGTGCGCTTGAGGATGTCGATCTTGATGTCGAGGTGAAGCTCGCCCATGCCCTTGAGGATCATCTCATTGGTTTCCTCGTCGGTTTCGACGCGGAAGGACGGGTCTTCCTGCACCATCTTGCCGATGGCGGTAGCAAGCTTCTCGGCGTTGGCCTTGTCCTTCGGCGCGACCGCGATGGAGATCACGGGATCCGGGAAGACCATCGGCTCGAGAGTGGCCGGGTTCTTCTCGTCACAAAGGGTGTGACCCGTTTGCACGTTCTTGAGGCCCACGATCGCGATGATGTCACCCGCTTGGGCGGATTCGACTTCATTGCGGTCATCGGCGTGCATTTCCACCATGCGGCTGACGCGTTCGGTCTTGCCGGTGAAGGAGTTGAGGATCGTGTCGCCCTTCTTGATCGTGCCCGAGTAGATGCGGGTGAAGGTCAGGGCGCCGAACTTGTCGTCCATGATCTTGAAAGCGAGCGCGCGAAGCGGCTTGGTCGGATCGCTGATGGCGAATTCGCCGGTCTCGTTGCCTTCGGCGTCGACTTCCGGGAGCGGCTTCACTTCCGGAGGGGAAGGAAGGAAATCCACCACCGCGTCGAGCACGAGTTGGAGGCCCTTGTTCTTGAAGGAGGAGCCGCAGTAGGTCGGGAAGAATGCGAGATCAATGGTGCCCTTGCGGATGCAACGCTTGACGGTCTCGATATCCGGCTCCACGCCTTCGAGGTATTTCTCCATCACCTCGTCGTCTTGTTCGACGGCGGTTTCGATGAGGGCGGCACGGTATTCCTCGACCTTGTCCACCATGTCGGCGGGCACGTCGGTGACCTTGAAGTTTTCCGGGAGGCCGGAGTCATCCCAGATATGGGCCTTGCGGGTCAGGAGATCGACCACGCCGACGAAGTCGGACTCGGTGCCGATCGGCAGCACCATCACCAGCGGGTGGGCGCCGAGCACTCTCTTCACCTGGCCGACGACGCGGTAGAAATCTGCACCGATACGGTCGAGCTTGTTGACGTAAATCACACGGGCAACGCCGGAATCGTTGGCGTAGCGCCAGTTCGTTTCGGATTGGGGCTCCACACCGCCGGAACCGCAGAATACGCCGATACCGCCGTCGAGGACCTTCAGCGAGCGGTAAACTTCGATGGTGAAGTCAACGTGGCCCGGGGTGTCGATGACGTTGAATTGGTTGCCCTTCCAGAAGCAGGTGGTGGCGGCGGACTGGATGGTGATGCCGCGCTCAGCTTCCTGTTCCATGAAGTCCATGGTGGAAGCACCGTCGTGCACCTCACCGATCTTGTGGATCTTGCCGGTGAGTTTGAGAATACGCTCGGTGGTGGTCGTCTTGCCCGCATCCACGTGAGCGAAAATGCCAATGTTGCGGTATTTGGTGAGGTCCTTCATGCTCTTGAGTGTATGCGGTTTGGGGCCGACGGGACGCGCCGGGGCGAACTCCTTAGTCGGCTTCCGGCAAATGGCAATCCCGGACTCACGGATTTTCCGCGACTTTTGTGGCAATTTCGCGTCTGGACGTTGCGAAAATCCGCCCGATGCTCCGCCGCGTGGCCGAGGTGATTCTGGAAATCGACGGGGTGATCAAGCGGTTCGACGATTTCACGGCCGTGGACGGGGTTTCCTTCCAAGTGTGTGCCGGTGAAACCGTCGGCCTGCTCGGGGTCAACGGCGCAGGGAAAACTACCCTGATGAACATGATTCTGGGCCTGACCACTCCCAGTGGCGGGGCGATACGGGCGTTTGGGATGGATTTGCAGAAGCACCGGCTGGAAATTCTCCAGCGTTCGAACTTCTGCACCACCTACGCCACCCTGCCCGGAAACCTGAAGGTCCGGGCAAATCTGGAGATTTTTGCCCGTCTCTATTCCGTCCCGAAGCCGAAAGAAAAGGTCTCCGAACTTCTGGAACTTCTAGAAATCACCAAACTGGCGGACAAATCGACCGGCCAGCTTAGTGCGGGGGAGTCCACGCGGGTGAATCTGGCGAAAGCGTTGCTGAACGATCCCGATCTGCTTTTGCTCGACGAACCGACCGCTTCGCTCGACCCGGACATCGCGGACAAGGTCCGGAAGCTTGTCCGCCACGTCCAGCGCACCCGTCATCCGGCCATTCTCTATACCTCGCACAACATGCGGGACATCGAGGAGGTCTGCGACCGCGTTCTCTTCCTCCATGCCGGGAAGATCCTCGCCGCCGGCACTCCGGACGAGATCACCAAGCACTTCGAGGAGGACGATCTGGAAGACGTCTTCATCAAGATCGCGCGTTCGGGGGAATTGGCGAAATAGGAGAGCTCCCTAGACTGCTCCGATTGCTTCTAGACCGTCTGGTGAGTTCTGCTAGATTGCGGATGAACGCCATGGAAACCGAGCCTGAGAAGCCGCAGTCGTCCGTCCCGCCGCCACCGGATCTGCCACCGCCGCCACCGCCCTCCGCGGTGCCGCCGCCTCCGGACATCCCGCCACCACCGCCGCCCTCCGCGATGCCGAAGCCGGATTTGGGCCCGCCGCCACCATCACCGGCTCCGCCGCCACCCCCGGGTGTGACGGCCGCACAGGTGATCAAACCGAAGGTGGCGCCGAAAGCGGAAGAGGAGACCGAGGAGATCGATCCCTTTGACGGTGATCCGGTGCCCGCAGCGGGGACCGAGGCTGCGTTCGACAACCGGGTGATCGCCGTGATCATCGACGGCTTTGTCGCCGCGGGTCTCTATATCTTCGCCAATGTGGTCCTGCCGTCCTTCCTGGCTTATGCGGTGTACGCCGCCTATCTCCTTGTGAGGGACGCCTTGCCGTTCCTGGAAGGGCAGAGCGTGGGCAAGAAGCTCATGAAGATCCGCGCCGTGGGTCCGAATGGCGAGAAGCTCACCAACGATTGGAAGACCAGCATCATCCGGAATGTGCCACTGGCGATTCCGTTCTTCGGATTGATCGAGGCTTACATCCTTTATCAGAAGAAGGAGAAGGGAGAACCGCTCATCCGCCTCGGCGACGAGTGGGGCAAGACCCGGGTGGTCGCTGTCGGCGGGCCTTCCGGGATCTGAGAATCCCGTTCATTCCATTTACCGGGCAGCCGGGGCGGGTGACCGCTCCGGCTGTTCCCGTTATAAGAGGCGGGGCTCCCTCCCTAGCGAAACGAGAAAGCCCGCCACGGCGAAACCGAGGCGGGCTTGGGAATGGTGAGGAAGCGAGGCTTGGCTTACTTGACGATGGTTTCGTCGAGCAGGCCGGCGTCAATGAATTGTCCGCCGTTGGTCTGCTTCACATGGATCGCCAGGGTGTTGCCGGTCGGCTTCAAGAGCGATGCGGCATCAGCCGGAAGGTCGACGATGGAATAGTTCCCGTTATGGCCAGGCAACTTGGCGATTTCCACGCCGTTCAGGAAGACGGTGGCGTCTTCATCGTGGAAGATCCGGAGCATCAGGGTTCCTTGAAGCTTGGCGCTGACATTGAAGCTGCGCCGCAGCCAGATGTCATTGCTGCTCCACACGGTGCCGACTTTGGCGTTCGGCGTTTGGCGGGTGCCGAAGCCACCCTTGCCGTCCTTCCAAGACTTGTCATCGAAGGAATCCTTCTCCCAACCGTCGCCGGGATTCTCGAAGGTGTATTTCCATGCTTGAGGTTGAGCTTCGGATGTCGGGGCGACCGGCTTGTAAGTGGCGGCGTCCGGAGTGCTGAGCAGCTTGTCGTGAAGCTGCTTCAGCCAGGAAGCTGGAACCTTCTCGATGCGGTCGTAGGTAAGCAGGCCGTTGATCTCGCCCTCCACGTCGGTGGTCTGGGTGTAGACACCGGCAGAGATGCCCTGGCGGCGCAGGCCCATCAGGACATTGATGGACTTCGTGTAGCGGGCCTTCCACTCGTCGAGTGATTGCGGCAGTCCGCCGTAGCCCCAGTTCTCCTTGGTGGCATCCCAGAGGTGGCCCTTCACCGGCCAGCCGTGACCGCCGAATTCGCCGACCACCTTCACGTAGTCGTCGAAGCGCTTGTCGCCGATCGGGAAGTTCGGGTCAGGGTAGGCGTGTTCATCGGCGATGTCGCCCACCGGCCAGAAGTTGCCGCCGGAAGCGATGTTGATCGGGCGGGTCTTGTCATAGGCCACCGCCATCTTGCCGGTTTCCATGGTGCGGTGCTGGCCCCATGCTTCATTGAAGGGAGACCAGACCACGATGCAGGGTTGATCGCGCAGGTGATCCACCATGCGCTTGTACTCGGTCACGAATTGCTCGTGTGCGGCGTTCGGCCAGTCACCGTCATTCGGATTCGGCGCCATGCGGGTCCACTCGGGGTTCGAGCCCTTCGGTTCGGTCTGCGGGCCGTAGCCCATGCTCACTTGATCCTGCCACATCATCATGCCCAAGCGGTCGCAGTGGTAGTAGTAGCGGCGAGGCTCCACCTTGATGTGCTTGCGGATCATGTTGAAGCCCGCGGCCTTCAGATATTCGATGTCGGAAAGCATCGCTTCATCGGAAGGCGGCGTGAGCAGGCCATCCGGCCACCAGCCTTGGTCGAGGGGACCCCAGTGGAAGATGGATTTGCCGTTCAGCGTGAAGCGCCAGTTGCCGTTCTTGTCCTTCGCTTTACCAAGCTCGCGGAGCGCTGTGTAGGACTTCGCTGAATCGATCACCTTGCCGGAGCCATCGAGCAGTTCGACGCTCAGGTCGTAGAGGTTCGGGGTCTCGGGCGACCACAGTTGGGGATTGTTGACCTTGATCGAGACCGTGCCAGCGCCTTCGCCGCTGCCGGCGGCCGCTCCCTTCAGGGTGGCGGTCACGCGGAGCTTCTCACCCGCCACGGCGGTGCCGGAGAGCTTCGCCTTGATGGAGATGGTGCCGGTCTTGATGTCGGAAGCGAAATCGAGGTCGTCAATGGAGCGGTCATTGACCTCTTCCATCCACACGCTCTGCCAGATGCCGGAGACGCGGGTGTACCAGATGCCGCCCGGATCGAGCTTCTGTTTGCCGACCAGTTGATAGCCGCTGGTCGCATCGGTCACGCGGACCAGCAGCTCGTTTTCGCCGTCCTTCAGTGCATCGGTGATATCGTAGGAGAAGGGAGTATGGGCACCCACGTGCTTGCCCATTTCCTTGCCGTTTACCCATACGGTGGACTCGTAGTCCACGGCTTCGAAGTGGAGGATCACGCGCTTGCCCGCGTTCTTCTTCGCGGTGATCGAGCGCTTGTACCAGAGCGTCTGGTCGGGCTCGACAAGCTTGCCGACTCCGGAGAGCGCTGACTCGGGAGCGAAGGGCACCAGAATCTCGCCAGCCCAATCGCCGGGCTTCTCCGCGTCCTTCGCGGCGAGCGCGTAGCTCCAGAGGCCGTTCAGGTTGGCCCAGTTCTCACGCTGGAGTTGCGGGCGTGGATACTCGTCCCATGCATTGGCAGGGGTTACTTCCTTCGCCCACTTCGTCATGATCTTGCCTTCCACCGGCTTCCACTCGGCATGGGCCGCGGGAAGCGTGAGCAAGAGGGCTAGAAGAGATGTCGGTTTCATGGTCATAAAAGCGTTTGGTGGGGGATTCAAGAGGCCGAGTTAAGCTTCTTGTAGAGCTCGGTTTCGGCGGGATCGAAGGGCTTGCCGTCCTTGTGGAAGAGCTCGTGGAACCAGATCTTCGGCTCCTCGGTGAAGGTCTGCTTCCAGCTTTCCCATGGGTACTGCGTCTGGGTCTTGCCTGCGACGAGGCCCCATTGGTAGGCACCGACCTTCTTCTCCTTGAAGTAGGGGAGAATGTCCTGCAGGCGGCTGCCTGCGGTGCGCGCGAGATACTCGGTGCAGATGACCGGTCGGCCGTATTCGAAGAGCGGCTCGGTAAAGGACTTCGTCTTCGCGAGATCGCCGTAAACGTGGAAGGTCGTGACGTCGGAGTTATCGAGCTGGTAGGCATTCAGCGCGTCGCGCTTTTCCTTGGTGCTCCAGTCATTGGTCCACACGCCGATCGTAAGCGGCTGGGAGGGACGGACTTCCCAGGCCCACTCGAAGCACTTCTTCACCAGATCGAGCGAATACTTCGGCTTGTCCTCGAGTTCCACGGGGCCGTAGGCACTGCGGTTTGGATTGCCCGGTTCATTGTAGAGGTCCCAGACGACCACACGCTTGTCGTCCTTGAAGTGGGTGAGCACGCCCTTCACGTAGGGTTCCAGAGCGGCGCGCTTCGCGTCGTCCTTCAGCACCTCTTTGCCGGGGGACTGCACCCAGCCGGAGTTATGGACGTGCGGCTTCGGGTCGCGCTGCTTGCCCAGCTTCGGGTTCGGATCCCAGACGTCGTCGAAGAGCACGAACATGATGCCGATCTTGTGCTTCGCGGCGATGGCCAGGAACTGGTCCATGCGCTTGAGCAGGCCTTCGGAATCCTGCTCCCAAAGGAGATTGTGGAGGAAGACGCGGGCGCTATTCATCCCGCAACTGGCGGCATAGCCCAGCTCGCGGTCGATGGTTTCCGGATCGAAGGTCTCCGCCTGCCACATCTCGAGCTGGTTGATGGCGGTGCTGGGCGTGAAGTTCGAGCCGACCAGCCATGGCTGGGACTTGGCCCATTCCTGAGCCTTTTCCGGTGTCCACTGGCCTTCGGCAAAGGCGCAGGGAGCGAAAAGCGAAAGCAGGGGGAGAAGCCGGAGGGTCCGGAATGTGGGTTTCATAAAGCGAACGGGTTTGAAGTTCTGCCACAAGGCGTGGTGACACTACGGGCCCGAGAGTCGCATCGTCAAACTTCCGCCGGAAAGGGTGCTGTCATAATAGGGGAATGTGGTTTTTGTGGATCTGTGATATTTCGGGAATAAATCCGGAGCGGCGGAGGAAGAGGGACAGTCGTGGAGAACGCCGAATTCAGATCCTCCGATGCCGCATGAAGTGTGGGGGAAATGGAGACCCGGTGCCCCCTGTCCGCCCCGCCTGTTCCGCCTGATAAAACAGGGAAAATAACAGGTGATCAGGCCGTCTTGCTCCGGATGAACGAGGGCCGGGAGAGCGGATATCAAAGGGAACCGACATTGCCGGAGTCTCTCACACGGTCTTTCTCCCCGAAACCGCTGTCAGTGGTCCCCGGTTCGAGAGTTGCAGAGGGATCCGATGGAGTCCGTTTGGCCGGGGCTCAAGATTGATGGTGTGGTGCGGGCGACTTCTTTTAATGCGCTGAATCCAAGTTGTTTAAGGGGGTTTTGGTGGGCGTTCCTTAAGTAGTCGACCCGCTTGGCTGGAGTCCATTTTCCGCACCCGCGAAAAAAAATTCACGAAAAGTGAAACCCACCCGGATCCACCGCCGGATCACCCGGTAACGATCATGGTTGTGGTGTTGCTTTCGGAAACCAAAGAACCGGGGTTCGCAGCTAGGCTGCGAGCCTCGGTTCGGGTGTTTTCGCGGGGACGGCAGGTTATATGGGTTCCTGCCGTCCCCGACCTCCACGAGCGATCGGAAGATTTCCCGTCGAAACCGGCTTGGCCGGACGGCGACAGTGGGGCGGTGCCGGAAGCTGGGGAGAGCTTGAAGGTGCCGGGAGGAGACCCTGCTTTGTCGTCCGGCCCGTTGGCGGACCTGGGAAATCGGAAAAAGTCCCGATTGCTCAAGGTACATGGGACGAGGGTGGTGGCTGGCGGTAACTGGGAGGGTATCAATGGCCATCGCCCTCTTTTCCGTCCTGAGGGCGGGGGCAAACGATTTCCGGGAAGACGACGGCGTAGCCGCTGGAAAGAGTACTTTTCGAGAAGGTCCCGACCATGAGAGAGTGGCGCCGACCGATGGGCGAGAAGTTGCGCGACATGGACATGGACGGCCGGGCAGACGCCTGGGACGGATCATGGTTGTTGGGCAGGATCGCCAAGCGGGACGCCGAGGCGCTCGAAGAACTTTACCGCATGTGGGGCGATCGCCTCTACAGCATGGCCCTGCATTGGATCGGTGATGATGGCGCCGCCAAGGAAGCGCTGCAGGATTGTTTTTTACGGATATGGAAACGAGCCGGCGAGTTCGACGCGGAGAAAAGCCGCGGCTTCACATGGTGCGCGATGATTTTGCGCGGCCTGTGTCTCGACGTGCTTCGGAAGAAGCGCCGGCGAGCGCCGGTGTGGGAGGACTGGTCGAAGATGCCGGCGCTGGAAGTGCCGGATCGCGGAGGGGTGGAAGATTTGTTTTTCCGGGACACGGTTTCCCGGGTGCGCTCCGCGCTGGAGATGCTGGACGAGGCCGAAGCAGAGACGGTGCGAACGGCCCTCTTCGATCCGGGAACGCTGCAGGATCACGCATCACGCTGGGGAGTGCCGCTGGGCACGGCCAAGATCCGCGTGCACCGCGCGATGGAAAAGCTGCGGCAACTTTTGAAGAAAGGAGGCATCGGTGAGCCGGACTGACCGTGAAGATGCCACCGCGAAGGCTCTGGATCTCCTGCCGCCCGGTGACGAGGCGCGCAGTGACCCGCGGCTGATGCGGGATCCCGAGCTTCTCGATGAAGCTCGCTTGACGCGTGAAGCTGCCGCTGATGTGTGGCTGGCGGTTTCCCCGTTACGGGCCGCGCCGTCGGATGTACTGCATGCCGTGATGGCCCGCATCGATGCGAAGCCTCCGGCCGCCGCGAAGGTGCGACGCTTTACACCGTGGCTGGCAGCCAGCGGCTGGGCGGCTGCGGTCGCAGTCGCGGTGGGACTATGGCCGCGCGGCGAGCAGAGTGCGCAGAAGACGGTAGCAGCCGGGAAAGATTACAGCGCTGCCGGAGAATCGGCAAAAGTGCAGGTGCAGGGTTCCCCGAACGACCTTGTCACGATCCCTGAAAGGGAAGACCGCCGCATGCGGGGCGAGCTGATGCAGCTCCGGAGCAGATTGGAGCGGCTCAATGACGAAGCTTTCAAAACCTCGCCGCGCGTGATGGCGCTGAGTTCGCCAGGAGGAATCGAAAGGACTCCGGAGGAAGCTCGAGACCGCGTGTCCGCCATTCTGATGGGTGCGCTACGCTCCGCGCTGGAAGCGGAAAGTGGTGCGCCGGGTGATCCCGCCGCGCTGGTGATCGAGCGCGGGTGGCTGCCGGACAGCGTGGCTGCTCCCGCGGAAGGTGAAGTGATCCGCCACCGCCATTTCCCGGAAGAATCTTGGGAGGAGCTTGGTCTGCTACGTTCCGACGACGGAGCCTACTACGACCCCCAGAAGCAGGTGGTCTGGACCAAGGATGAAGAAGGTCGTGGATTCATCGGTCAACTTGCCGCGGCTGGAACAGACCTTTCGATCTTCAAACAGCCGGGTGAAGCTCCTGCTCTCGCCACCAACCAAATCCGCACGGAGCCGGAAGGCTTCATCATCGAAGATCCCTTGAGAAAGAGCTTCGATGTGGTGATCGATTCGCTGCCACGGCCCTCCGACGGGACCACGCAGGTGGTAAGGTGGGAGAGTGGTGACGGAAATATCAACGAGGTGCCGCTGAATACAGCCGTGGCGTCCTCCAAGTCCAATTCATCGCAAGGCCAGACTTCCGGTTACTCCGGCCCTCCTCGCACCGTCGCGGGGACCTCGCAGTCCGCCAATTCGGCGACCTTGCAGGCGTCGGCGTCGTTGGACGTATTGCCCGTGGGGATTTCGAATACGATTGTCTTTTCGATTCCGAACAGCGGAGGCGTGACTTCGTTCCAGTTGATCGAAAAGCCGGTGGTTCCGAACGGGAAGCCCTTCAAGGTGATCGTGAAGGGCGGAAAGAATTGAGGGGAACCGCCTCAGATTGAAGCCAGTTCCCGGAACATGATGTGGGCGTCCACGTAGCCGAGTGTCTCGTGCCGGAATGCTCCAGGCGTGGTGCCGATGATGCGGAAGCCGTGCTTCTGCCAAAGGGACACGGCCGCGCTATTGGTGGAGACAACGATGTTGAATTGCATCGCGCGGAAGCCGAGGGCTGCTGCCTCTAACAGGGAGTGCCGACACATCAGGCCACCGATTCCTTTGCCGCGTGCGAAAGACGCGGTCATGTAGCTGGCATTCGCGACGTGGGAGCCACGGCCCGGCTGATTCGCTTTCACGATGTAGCTGCCGAGGACCTTGCCGTCTTCGATGGCCACGTAGGGATGTGTTCCCCGGGCAAACCAATAGGCAAGGAATGCATCGCGGCTCGTGTCCGCTTCAAAGACGTAGGCATCCCCCGCCGCGATGACTTCGTGGAAGATCTGCCAGATGGCATCGGTGTGATCCGGCGTGGCAGGAATGATCTGGATGCCTGCCTTCATGGATCACAGCACCCGGCACCAGAGTAGCTTCAGGTAGCGGGACTCGGGGTAGTTTGAGATCGTGGGGTGATCGGGGCCAGCACCGGTACGATCGAAAATCTGCAGGCGGCGGTTCTGGCGATGCGCGGCGGAGACGACGATTTTTTCGAACTCATCCGCAGAGAGCATGCCGGAGCAGGAGCAGGTGACGAAGAGGCCGCCGGGCTTCACCATCTTCATGGCGAGCGTATTCAGATCGTGATACTTGTTGTGGCCGATGCGGTCCTCGCGGTTGTGGATGAACTTCGGCGGGTCCGCGATCACGAGGTCCCACTGGCGGCCGTTCTCGATCATGGTGCGCGACCAAGTGAAGGCGTCAGCATGGGTGAACTTGATCCGCTGCTGGTTCAGGTTCGCGTTTCGCTTCGCCATCTCGACGGCGTTTTCATCCAGGTCCACGGCGGTGACGTCGGCGGCTCCGGCGAGTGAGGCGCTGACCGAGAAACCTCCGGTGTAACAGCAGAGGTCGAGGACGCTGCGGTCCTTTGCCAAGGATGCGAAGGTCTTCCGGTTTTCGCGCTGGTCACAGAAGAAGCCGGTCTTGTGTCCGCCGGAGGGATCGATCTCGAAGGTCACGCCGTGCTCGCGGATTTTCAGCGGGCGAAGTTTTTCGGAAAGCGGGTGGGTGAGGGAGGGGATGCCCTCGATCCGGGCGAGATCCGGGTCGACGCGGACGTGGACCTTTTCGGTGCCGAAGGCTTCGTGAATCGCGGGGATCCAGTCGTCGAGCCGTTGGAAGGCGGCGAGGTTCGTCACTTCGAGCGACATCACCTTGCCGAACTTGTCGGCGACGAGGCCGGGAAGCTGGTCGGCATCGGCGTGAATGGCGCGATAGGCCTCGGTGGTCTCGTCCAGCTTCATGACCTCCCGGCGGAGGGAAGCGGCGCGCTGGATGGCACCGATGAAGAAATCTTCGCCCACCACATCGCCGCCGTGGTCGAAAATGCGGAGCGGCATGCCCGCCTTGGGATTCCAGAAACCGCTGCCGAAGGGCTTGCCCTCCTTATCGAGTACCTGAACCAGCGAACCGGGCGAGGCATCGCGGGTGACCTCCCCGATCATGCGGGGCCAGATCGCGGGGTGGTAGCTGAAGTATTTGAGGCGGACGGTCGGCACGGGGGCAGCGTGGGACGCGCCGGAGGGAAAGTGCAATAGCGAAGCTTCTCCGGGATCAGCGCAGGCTGACGGCAATTTCGTCCGCGAGGCGACCCAGCAGGCGGCTCTCCGCCTCCGCCATGCCTTCGAAACCGTCGTTCGTGAGATCCTCGGTGCCAGACCAGGATTTCGAGGAAATCATGCGGCGGTCCGGCAGGGAATAGACCCGCCAAGCGGCATCAATCACCGCATCCCCATCCGCGGTCGCGTGGAGTTGGCGGATATCCAGGGACACCTGATAGCGGAGTTCTCCATCGCTACCCCATGGATAAACGCGGACATTTCCGGTGCCGAGCTTGCGGCCCAGATTGCTGGCGGTCACGCGGGCGATATTTTCCTCCAGATCTCCGGCCCAGCGGTGGTTCTCCGAGACGGACATGCGGGTGCCGCTTTCCTGGAAGACTAGATTCGGGCGGTCCAGATAGCCGGCGATCGAGATCGGTCCGACGCCCACGCCCATGCCGCCGCCGGAAGGGGCCGGGCCTTCGGCGTTCAGCACGTAGAAGGACTTCGGCTCCGCGCAGGAAGCGAGGATCAGGGCGAGGAGAAGGTAGGGGCGCATGAGAGGGTGGGAATTCAGCGGTCGTTATTTCTTCTTCGCCTTTGGCTGGGCATTGCCCGAGCTGTCGCGGCCGAAGAGCAGGGAATTCGGTTTTTCCTCGATGGAATCGGAGAGGGTCTTGAAGGCGCGCAGGGCGGCGCGGAGTTCATCGAGAGTGCGAGCGAGGTCGCCTTGCATCGCGCCGTTCGGACCGAGGCTTTCGACGGAACCGCGGACTTCTTTGAGCGTCGCTTCGAGCTCGGCGGTGAGGTTCTGGGTTTCATCGCGGGCGAGGAGCTTCTTCGCTTGGGCGAGAGCTGCCTCGGCTTCATCGATGGCTCCGCGGGCGTCCTTGACGGTGATCGCGATCTCGTCGGCGGCGTTGCCAAACTTGTCGAGGGTCTCCTCAAGCGGGAGGCGCTCCAGCTTGGCAAGGATCGAGTTGATCTTGTCCTCAAGCTGGGCGAGTCCGGAGGACTGGGTAGGAATCACGTCGAATTCTCCCGACTTGGTGAGCGTCGCGGGCGGGGCATTCGGGACGAAATCGAGGGCGACAAAGAGAGCCCCTGTTAGAAGCGAGCCAGTGCTGAGGGAGGCGCGCAGGCCGCGGCGCACGCCTTCAGCGAGGACGTCCTGGCTTTGGTCGACATTCTCCACCGCCTTCTTCAGGACGTCGGAATCGATCTCGATCAGGACGGGCACCCGGGAGTCCCCGGAGGGCGAGTTCTCGAAGCTGATATCGGTCACCCGGCCCAAGGGGATGCCGCGGAATTCCACCGGCGCTCCGACCGTCAGCCCGCGCACGGATTGGTCGAAGAAGAGCAGGCAGCGGCGATCCGGCACGAAGATGGATTTCTGCGCGGCGTCTTCATCCGGATAGAGGGGGAAGACGAGGCCGTCATTGACGGCGGCGCCTGCCACGCCACCCTTTGGCACGGAGAAGGACGCGCCGCCGGAAAGCATGGCTTGGAAGGAAGGAGTGCTCAGCTTGAAGCCATCGGCACCGGCGGTGACGTCGATACCGCTGGTATTCCAGAAGCAAGTGCCCTCACGGACGAGATCCGAGTAGGTATCCTGAATGAAGACGTCGAAGCGGACGCGGCGGTTGTCGACATCCAGCGTGCGGCGTTCGACGCGGCCGACCTCGTAGCCACGATAGTAGATCGGCGAGCCTGCGGTGAGAGAGCCGGCATCTTCCGCGACGAGCGTGAGGCGCAGGCCGGGGACGTTGGCACTGGTGACGGGCGGTTCTTCGAGGCCATCGTAATGATGGACCGGCGGCGGGCCGTCGCCGGGCTCCAACTCGATGTAGGCACCGGTGATGAGGGTGCCGAGGCCGGAGATGGTGGAAGCGGAGACGCGAGGTTTTACGACCCAGAAGCGGCTGCCGCGACGCAGCAGGTCCTCGGACTCGGGATCGATGCGGACTTCCGCGACAACGGACTGGAGGTCGTCCGCGAGTTCGATTTTTTCGACGATGCCGACGCGCACCGAGCGGCAGCGGACTTCGGTCTTGCCAGCCTCGATGCTCTCCGCGGTGGAGAACCGCACGTAGGCCAGCGGGCCCTTGTCGTGGTAGTGTTTCCACACCAGCCATCCGGCGAGGACCAGGGCCACGAAGGGGACCACCCACACGCTGCTCCAGCGGCGGCGGTGGCGCACGACGGCGCGCGGTTCATGGGGGTTCTCGTGTTCTTCAGTCATTTCGGGTGGGAGGGGCTTCAGCAGTGTGTTCGACGTAGCGGTCCCAAAGGAGGCGCGGGTCGAAGCTCATGGCCGCGAACATGGTCAGAACCACGACGGCTGCAAATGAAAGGATCGCGGGGCCGGGCGTGACAGTGGATATCACGCCGAGCTGCACCAGGCAAACGAGCACCGCCACGACAAAGACATCCACCATCGACCAGCGGCCGACGAATTCAGTGATGTGATAGAGGCGGGACAGATTTTTCGGAGAGGCGGTGGTCAGGCCGGAGCCTGCGAGGCAGAGCCAGACGAGCGCGATCATTTTCAGGATCGGGATCATGATGCTGGCAGAGAAGATGATGCCCGCCACCAGGTAGTCGCCCTTCTTCCAGAAATTGAAGACGCCGGAGAGGATGGTGTCGCTGCTGTTTCCCGCGAGCCCGCTGACATTCATGATCGGGAGCAGATTGGCGGGAAAATAGAAGGCCGTCGCAGCGATGAGATAGCACCAGGTGCGCTCGAGGCTGTGGGGCTTTCGCAGGTGGAGCTTCGAGTGGCAGCGCGGGCAATGCACATCCGTCACGGGGCTGACCCTCCCGCACATGTGGCAGGAGGCCAGGCCTTCAGCGGCGGCGGTGCGGATTTGTTCCATCAGGATTTCTTATCGTGCAGGGCGATTTCGAGGCGGTCCCAAAGCTCCAAGCGATCAATGCCGGCCATGGCGTAGGCGGTGCAGAAGACGAGGCCGACGAGGGCCCAGAAGCCGGTGCCAAGGTGGACATCGCCCACCGCTCCAAGTTTCAAGAGGCTCACGAGGATCCCGACGAGGAAGACTTCAAGCATGCTCCATGGTTCAGAGAGCAGGAAGAGGCGGGTCACGGAAAGCGCGCCGGGGAATGCTTTTCCGAAGCGAAGAGGGGCGGCCACATAGAAGAGCCCGCCCATCAACGTGAGCGGTGCGACGACAGTGAAGAGCAGCGCGACGATGCCGATGAGAGCGTTTCCTTCATGGAACAAGGCGTCCGCGGCTTCCACGATGGTGAGCTCTTTCCGCATGCCGCCGGAGTCCACCGTGATGGAGGGGAAGACGTGGGCTAGGATCATGAAGATCAGCGCCGCGGAGGAGAAGGCCGTCGCCCGTGCCAGCGAGCGGGGACGATTCTGATAGAGCATCTCCCCGCAGCGGATGCAGTAGGCGGCGTCTCCCTCCAGCAGGCGCGGGGCTTCCTGCAGGGCATCGCAGAAATGACAACTCACCCGGATCGGCTCGTCGCTGAGACGAGGCCATGAGAGTCCGGGGAGAGTTCGCTTCATGAGGATCGGTAGGGCCGGTTAGAGCGGGCGGGCGTAGGTGCCGCAGCGGTTTAGCCAGCCTTCTCGCCACTTCGCTTCACCGCGGGCGGGCGGGGAGTTGTCGATGCGGCGGTTCAGCATGCGCTTGGCACTGGCGGAGAATTCGGCGGCGGCGGCCTGGCCGGCGGGCACGTCTTTCATGCTGCCCAATACCTGGAGCAAGCCCCAACCCTTGCCGTTGTAGGTTTCGGAGGCTTGGGTGCCATCGCCCTTGAAGTTCACGTAGTCGATCAGCGCGTACATGCCGTTCGGGGTGGAGGCCACCTTGTTATAGTTCGACTGCAGGCGGCCGCGGTCGCTGGCGGGAGCGGCGGCGAGGACCTTTGGGAGAGCGGCGCGGGAACGGGCGATGATGAAATCGGTCTGCAGGGTAACATTTGCGGCGAGCCACTGGCGCAGTTCGCTCAGGCGGGCTCCGCGGAATTCCTTCTGGAAGGCCGCCTTGTTCGGCCATGGGGCGTGGCGCTCCATCGCCACGGAGGGCGGCTGGGCACCGCGCTGGCGGGCGAAGGTGATGAATTGGGGCCAGCTTTCCTCGAAGCGGCCATTGAATCCGGCCGGATACCAAATGAAGTGCCCGATACCGAGGGAGGGAAATTCCTCGCCGCCGTTCCACGCGGTCAGGCCATCGACGGTGCCGCCGGACTCATTCTGCCAGATCTTCTTGCCGATCGCGGCCTTCTGGCCGGCGCTGAGATTGGTGGCAGCTGCCGCCGGGGCGGTGCCTTGGCCAGGCAGGGAAACCGGCCCGCAGGCGGCGAGAAGGAGACTGGCTAGGAGGGCATAGCGGAAAGTTTGCACAGGCGGTATTTCCGCGAGTTTCCCTTCATTCGCAAGCCGGAGTATGACGGAGTCGGTGCGGAAGGGCTTGTTAGGGGCGGAGCGGCCGTCCTCCTCCGGCAAGTGGTGTGTTGGTGGCGGAGTGTCTTTCGGCCTGCCCGTTATGCCTGTTAAAACAGGGAAATTAACAGGCGGGATTTCGTCGGGGATGGGAATCTGTGGGGCCGGGTTGCGAGGATGATGGGGATTGCATGGGCGAAGTGCTACCTTAGATCGCGAAGAGTGTTCTACTGCCAGGCAAGGTGGTGTCGCGAGCTGAGGTGACGCGTGGCCATAAAAAATGGTCCGCACAATTCAGTGCGGACCATTGTTCTAATTGTTCTAAAAGTCGGTCTCAGGCCACGCCCATCGCTTCCAGCAGGATGGAACGGACTTCCTCGTTTTTCATGAAGCCGGGGAAGAGATAGCTGCCTGGGCCGTAGGCGCAGAATTCAACGAGCTCGCCGGTGTGGTTGCCGCTGGTCCAAGCGATGCCGTGGTAGCGGGCGAAGAGCTTGGCTAGCTCGCCGGTTTTCAGGCCTTGGGCTTGCTTGATCTCGTCTTTGCTAAGTTCGATGCCGGTGCGCTCGCGGAGGTAGTCGATGAGCGGCGGGCCGCTGAGCTTGGCTCCGGAATTACCCATCCATTCGAAGGACCGCTTGAAGCCGGCGATCTTTTTGAAGGCGGCGGTGGTGCCGTTGTAGATCCCCGGGGCCATGCCTTGGTTGGGATCGGCATTCACGCCGTTGAGCTGGATGCCACCGCAGCCGTGGTCTGTGGTGATGACGACCAGAACATCCCCTTGGGCGGCGGCGTAGGCGACCATGGCGCCGACCGCGTCGTCGAAGGCGAGCTGCTCGCGGATGCTGCCGGCGGCGTCATTCGCGTGGCCGCAGTGGTCGATGCGGGCGCCTTCCACCATGAGGAACCATTGGTCCTTTGCCAGCGAGTCGAGCCGCTTCACGGCCACCTCGGCCATTTCGGCGAGGGTGGGGATGCTCTCTTGGAGGTCCTGCTTTGCCTCGCGGTCGATGGTGAGCGGGATGTAGCCGGAGGAGAAGACGCCGAGGACCGGCTTCTTGTCGTCTGCTTTCAGGGACAGAAGATCCTTCCGGTTCTTCGCGATGTCGTAGCCGCTGTCGGAGAATTTCTTCAGCAGGTCTTCGGGGAAAAATTTCTGGCCGCCGCCGAGCAGGACTTCGACGCCACGCTCCTGATACTGGCGGGCGATTTCGCCTTCGTCACCGCGGCTGTCGACGTTTGCGGCGAAACCGGCCGGGGTGGCGTGGGTGATGGTGGCGGTGGAGACGAGGCCGAGAGGGATGCCCTTCTTTTTCAGCAGGGATTGGATGGCTTCGACCGGGCGTCCATCCGCGGGGTCGACGTTGATCGAGCCGTTGTTCACCCGGCGACCGCCGCCCCAGGCACTGGCTGCGGCTGCGGAATCGGTGACGACGCTGTTTGCCGAAAAGGTTTCCACCAAGGAGCGGACGACCGGGCGCTCGCGGTAGAGGCTGGCCCAGTTGGTTTGCTTGCCCTCGAAGATGGAGCGGCTGTGCTGGGCGAGGGAGAGGGCACCGTGGTTCATGCCGTCGCTCACCATGAAGATGATTTTCTTCGGAAGTCCCTTGTTTTCAGAAGACTTTCGGGTTTCTTGAGCCAGCAGGGGAGCGGCCGAGCCGCCGAAAAGGGCGGAGGTGATGGAGGCGGCTTTGAGGAAGTCGCGACGGGATGTCGAAGCGGGTGCGCTGCTCATGAGGTGGGTCTCCATACGCTTCAAAAGCCGGAAATCCATCCCAAAGAAGAGGCGGGTTTGTAGCACAGGAGGGCGAAATCCCCGGCTTGCCCGGTTCCGGTAATCCGGGGAAGCTGCAGCCATCGCATGGACAAGATTCCTTGGCAGCAGATTGTCGCCTTCGGCCCGAAGGACTTTGTGAAGCTTCTGGTGACGGCATTGGTCATCCTCTTCGTGACGAAAATCCAGGTCTTCAGCGACAAACTGTCGGCCTTGCTGATCGCGCTGCCACTGACATCTCTCGTCGCGATGTGTTGGATGCAGGCGGAAAAGCAGTCGGCGGAGCGGATCGCCGGGCATGCGGAGGGGACTTTCTGGTTTGTCCTGCCCACTCTTCCGATGTTCCTGATCCTGCCGTGGATGCTGCGGAGCGGCTGGAATTTCTGGGCGGCGCTGGGGGTGAATTGTCTCCTGACGGCCGGCTTTTTCTGGCTGACGGTGCTGATTTTGAAGCGATTCGGGATCAATCTGATGTGAAAATGTCAGAATTCGGGTTTTTGCCCTTGTCATTCCGGGAGCGATTCGGTCTTTTCCGCCTTCCGGCCGCGGTAGGCCGGTAGGAATCCCGACCCGGCATGTCTCAAGACAATATCGTCCCCTTCGAGCAGCCGAAGTCCCATTCCCGGTTTCCAGGTACACCCATGAAAAGTGATCTTGTCGAGAAGGCGTCCGAGATTGTCAGCGATCCGCTGGTCCTTATCAACATGGTCTCGAAGCGTGTCCGTCAATTGAACAGCGGACGCTCGCCGCTGATCCCGACCCGTCCGAGCATGGGTGCGGCTGACATCGCGCTGACCGAAATCATCGAGGGCAAGATCAAGCTGGCCGACCCGGTGCAAGCCGAAGGTTGAGCATCGCTTGCTTTCCATTGCCCGCGCCCGAAAGTGGCGTGAATTGTCATGAGTGCGGAGATCTCCAGCAACCGCAAGGCGCTCCGTGATTTCCACATCTCGGACAAGTACGAGGCGGGCCTTGAGCTGAAAGGCACGGAGGTGAAGTCCATCCGTGCCGGGAAGGTGAATATTTCCGATGCCTTCGCGCGCATCGAGAAGGGCCAGCTTTTCCTCTACGGCTGCGACATTCAGCCTTGGGAGACGGCTTCCACCTGGTTCCAGCACGAGTCAAAGCGTCCGCGCCGGCTACTGCTCCACAAGAAGGAGATCCTGAAGCTGGAGAATGCCAGTGCGGTGAAGGGGGCGACGCTGCCCTGCTTGAAGATGTACTGGAAGAACAAGCGGGTGAAGGTCGAGATCGGCGTCGGCAAGGGCAAGACCCACTCCGACCAGCGGCATGACCTGAAGGAGAAAGTGGAACTGCGCGAGGCTCAGCGGGAAGTGGCGCGGTTCAACCGTCAATGAATTGTGTGCCGCAGAGGGCGAAGCGCGAGAGATCTCTGCATGCTAACCTCCATGATGGTGGGTGGCTTTTCCCGCGCCGCACATGGGAATGACGAATTCCGACGGATTTACGGATTTCGGCAATGGTGGGATGAATGCAGACTGGTCAGCCTGACCTCGCTCAATCTTTTGGCGGTTCGTGACATGCTGTGGTGATGGCACTAGCGTCTTTCCGACGCTCTCCCTGACTTGGGACCCTTCTTGATGCGTGCGGATCAACAGCTCCAGATGCTCGCCGAGCATGAGATTCCGGACTCGTCTTCCAAGAAGATCGCGGACCTGCTAGAGGTATGTTTTCCAGAGACCTTTCACGGAAGGACCTACTACAAGCAGTTGCCTCATTTCCGGTTGTTGTGGTGGAGCGGCGGAACGCTTGTGGCGCAACTCGGGGTCGACTCAAGGGTGGTCAACGTGGATACACACATTCTCAAGATATTCGGCGTGATCGATCTCTGTGTGCATCCCGAACACCGGAACTCGGGGATGGCCTCGCAGATGCTCTCCAAGGTCGAGGAAATCGCGCGATTGCACGACCGGGATCATCTGGTCCTGATGGCTGACCGTCATGATGTTTACCTGAGATGTGGCTTTGTGCGGGTGGAGCCTGCCTTCGTCACTTGGCTCGCAATTGATGAGCGGAAAACGGTGGATGTCTTTCATCGGGATCTGAGCGACTGCTTCCTGGTCAAGCCCCTTTCGAGCGAAGCTTGGCCAGCCGGTGAAATCGACATGTTGGGCTACCTCTTCTAGGGGTGCTGTCACCGCAGTCAAGATGGCGAGGGTGTGCCAAGGTTCGGCACAGCTTCTTGGAACTTGGCACATCCCGTTCCGATCCTCAGGCTGCTTTGGTGCGCCGCCTCCGCAACGATCTTCCCTATACCTTCCGGCCGCCGAAGCCGCGGGGATGGTTCCGACGGCTGGGACTGTGGGCGAATGATCTCTATCTGCGCCGGAAATTCGGGGTGAGCCGATTGGATGACCAAGGCTTTGAGAAAGTGCGGGAGCTGTCCCGTGCCGGGCATGCGATCCTGCTGGCGCCGAACCATGCCGATCATTCCGATCCGCATGTGATGGTGAGCCTGGTGGCGAAGCAGGGGATGCACTCGCATTTCATGGCGGCGCGCGAGGTGTTCGAGGTCAGCAAGACTGCGTCCTGGGCGCTTGAGAGCATGGGGGTCTTCTCCGTGGATCGCGATGGTCCGGATCTATCCGCGATCAAGACCGCGATCAGCTTGCTGGAGAAAACCAGCGATCCCCTCGTGATCTATCCGGAGGGTGAGATCTATCACCACCACGAGCGCTTGGATCCGCTGCATGAAGGGGTGGCCTCGATTCTCCTGAAAGCCGCCGGACGCTTGGAGAATGGCAAGGAGGCCTATCTGGTCCCGGTGGGGATTCGCTTCCGTCATGACCCTGAGGTGGAAGAGACTTTCTCGGATCGGCTCTCGAAACTGGAGGACCGGATCGGTTGGACGCCCAAGCCATCGATGCCGGTGGATGATCGCATCCTGAGGCTCGGCACCGGCTTGTTGGGTCTGAAGGAAATGGAGTATCTCGGTGAGGCCGGGCGCGGGAATATCCAAGATCGCCTCGCCACGATCTGTGAGAGCCTGCTTTCCGAGGTGGAGAGTCGCTTGGGCAAGGATGCGAAATCTCTCAGTGCTCCGGAGCGGGTCCGGGCGCTGCGCTATCGTATTCGCCGCCGCCTGCTGGATGCCGAGAGGCCGCCGACTTTCATCGAGAGGGACGGCCTTCTCGATGATCTCGACCGGGCCTTTACCGCGCTGCAGGCGCATAGCTACATCGGCGATTACTTCCTCGCGGAGCGGACGCTGGACCGGCGGGCGGAAACGATCATGAAGCTGGAGGAAGATCTGCTGGGCTTCCCGAACTATCCGACGCCGCGAACGGCCCGGGTGAACGCAGGAGAGCCGATTCCGGTAAGCAAGATGCTGGCGGCAGGCGAGCTGCCGGCGAAGGGCGGGGCGGGGGAGTTGACGCGGCTGCTGGAAGCGAAGCTTGCCTCCCTCTTGGTCGCCTCTTGAGCGTAGTCTTGCTGCGATCATCTCCCGGAGGAGATACGGAATTGTAGCTGATCCAGTCATGCCTCCGGGTGTGAACGATGTTGATCTATCCATTCCAAGTGCTGGAATGCGCTGCTATGAGAACCCGCTGGTGGCTCCTTCTTCTGGTGTCTGTCTCTGGATTGGCATGGTTCAGTGGACATCGCTCGTCTTCTCCGGCGGAGGAAGCGGCGAGCTCGCAGCGGGTTGCTGTCGCTCCCGTGGCGGATCGGGCTGCGACCGGAGGCAACAAGGGCCCCAGCCGGAAGCGTTGGGCTGAGAGGATCGGAAGTGCGGATGACTCCGGTTTGCCTGATCTCATGAGGGAGATCCCGGCAAAGGATCGCGGAGCGGTGCTGGAGGCTTGGTTGGCGTCGTCAGGCAAAGGCTTGCTCGGTGATCCGGAGGTGTTCCGCCTGCGAAGGCTTCTGGATGCCTGGGTGGCGGAGGATCCCAAAGCTGCTCTCGAGTGGGCCGGGGCGCTGGGCGACCCGGCCTTGCGCGAGCTGGGAATGATCAGCGTGGCGGGTTCCCTCTCGACGACGGATCCGCATGCGGCCTTCGAATGTTTGGTTAATCACGGTATGTTCAGGAGCACCATTTCGGATCCCCGCATCACTTCCCTGATGAGGGCGCTTTCCCAAGACTCCCTCAAGCTAGGGCCCGCCGCGCTCGCGGAACTATGGGGGCGCCTGCCGGGAGCATCTGACACGGTTAGCGAGACCTATGGAATTGGGCTCAAATATCCGCCTGGCACGGACTTCCGCGCCTTGGTTGACGAGCTGCAGGCGATACGCGGGGCGTCATCCAAGCCGATTTTCCTCACCGGAGTTTTCGAGGAATGGATGAGGCGAGACCCCGAAGGTGCCACGGCTTCCCTGCTGGAAAGATTTGCCGCCCAAAATGGTTCCATAAGCAGGTCTTGGAACGAGATCTACCGGGTGAAGACAGATGAAGTAGGGGCTGCTGCGGCCGAGCAATGGGCCTGTGAAGTGATCAAGGGAATTCCCGGTGAGTCCCGCGGCCAATTCCTCTTGGAATCCAATTTCCTGCGCTCGGAGGGCCGGATCGAAGCCCTCGCGCAAAGCAGCGACTCTGCGGTGTGGATCGGGGAGGCGCTCCAATTCGATGCCGACCAAGGAGGTCGGACGATGAAAGGAATTCTCGAACCGCTGCCCGAGGCCCGGAGGATCGAGTACCTCAAGAGCCTGCGCGGGCCGAGGGCCGCCGAGGCTGCTGCTTCCGTGATGGGCGAGTGGAATCTTACTGAGAGCCAGCAGGCGGAGATCCGCAAGGCGATCACCGGGAGCTGAGCGTTCCGAGGAAGGCGAGCCCTACTTTAGCTCCACGTCATCGATCCACAGGGTGCCTTCGCCGCGGTTGCTCTCGAGCATGATGGATTCAGGATTGGATTCGGGGCGCTCGATCTCCTGCTTCACGGTGATCCACTCGCCTGACCTGGTGATTTTAGCCGCAGCCACCAGTGCGGAATTTTCGGCTTTGTCGTAGATCCGGAGACGCCATTGAACGGGCGATTTCTCCGTCGCCTGCGATGCCTTGATGCGGAAGGAGACGGTGAGTTTTTTCCAGTCCGCGGGCCACTCGATCGGCTGGGAGAGGCCGAAGACGCCGCCATCCAAGGTGACTTCGAGGAGAGAATTGTCCTTCTTTTCGGGATCGGGGATGACCTTGCCTTCATCGCAGGTCCATGGCTTCAACTCCTTGTCAAAGCCGGGGTTTTTCAGGAGAGGTCCGGCGGCGGCGGGGAGGGTGAGGAGCAAACAAAGAATCCACCGAGTCGTTTTCATGCCTTATCAAGGAGGAAGATGCCGTTTGAAGTCCATGGAAGAATGGAGGATTCGCACGATCTGGAGGGACTCACCCTCCCCTCTGCGGCGAGTTGGCAGCCTTTGAACAGGTCCTCGCGATGCCGGAAGCGTCCGGGAGTTTCCTGTATCTGCTGGAACTTCGCCCAGAGGGCTTTCAAGGAGGTGGTCTCCTGCTCCTTATCCCATCTTTCGAGCGTATATTCGCGGATCGACTGAAGGTCCGCGATGGCAGCCTTGGTCAGTCTGAGGGCGCAGTGCCTCGCGAATCACTTCGTTGGCGTTGTGGTAGAGCCCTGAGGCTACCTTCTCCTTGACCGCCTTCTCCAATTCCGGCGTGAGGGAAATATTCACGAGTGAAAATTGCCCCGGATGGCAGGATTCGTCAAAAATTGACAGGGGGAAGGGTGAGCCAGCCTTCCATTGTGCTTGCAATACCCTGAGAATCCGCTTTCTTCCGCGGTCCCGAGCAAGGGCGGACTGGCCAAGGTGGCTGGACTGAACAGACTATATTCAATGAGCGAAAGCACCATCAATCTGGCGGACTTCAAGATCCACGAAACCGACACCGGCAGCGCTGATTACCAGGTCGCCCTGATGACCCAGCGGATCGTCCACCTGACAGCCCACCTTCAGCTTCACAAGAAGGACACCTCGTCCCGCCGCGGACTCCTGAAACTGGTCGCCCAGCGCCGCAAGCTGCTCGACTACGTAAAGGCCAACTCGGAAGAGCGCTACCAGAAGCTCTTGCAAGGCCTGAACCTCCGCAAGTAACCCTTTCCTCGGACGGCCACGGTAACCCCGTGGCCGTCTCGCATGAAACGGCGGACTCTTTTTCGGGAAACGTTTTCCCTTCCGCCGTCGGACAGCCCTTTTATCCCTTTCTTACTTTGGGGACTGTCCGAAATCCAAACACACGCCTGCGGCATGTCGCCGGAGGCACACACGAAAGACAGACAAGATGAATATCCATAAAGTCACGAGCCAGGTCGGCTCGAACCCGATCACCTTTGAGACCGGGAAAATCGCAAAGCTGGCGGACGGCGCGGTCGTCGTCACTTGCGGCGAAACCGTGGTGCTGGTCACCGCCGTGTCGCAGACGAAAGTGAAGTCGGGCCAAACCTGGTTCCCGCTTTCCGTCGAGTACAAGGAAAAAGCGTCTGCCGCCGGCCAGTTCCCGGGCGGCTACTTCAAGCGTGAAGGTCGTCCGACCGAGAAGGAGATCCTCACATCCCGCATGACGGACCGCCCGCTGCGTCCGCTCTTCCCGAAGGGTTATCTTTACGACACCCAGATCGTGGCTCTGCTTCTTGCTGCGGACCAGATCAACGACTCCGACATTCTCTCGATGAACGGCGCTTCCGCCGCTCTTGCAATCTCGGACATCCCTTTCGCGGGCCCGATCGGAGCCGTGCGCGTGGGCCGGGTGAACGGCGAGTTCATCATCAACCCAGTCTTCGACGACCGAGCTGAAAGCGATCTCGATCTGGTGTATGTCGGCAACAAGACCGACGTCATCATGATCGAAGGTGCCGCCAACGAGCTTCCGGAGGAGGACTTCATCAAGGCGCTGCACTTCGCCCAAGAGGCGGTGCAGAAGCTGGTGGAAGCTCAGGAAGAGCTGGTCCGCCTGGCCGGCAAGCCGAAGCGCGAATACGCGCTCACTGTCGCCAAGGACGAACTGCTTGAAGTGGGCTACGAGATCGCCGGATCCCGCATCGAAGACGCCATCTACGCGCCGTCCAAGGTCGAGCGTGGCAAGAAGGTCGGTGTGCTCCGCGATGAAGTGGAAGCTGCGATCAAGGCCCGCTACCCGGAGTCGACCGACTTCGACGTCGAGCAGGTGTTCGAATACATCCAGAAGAAGGCATTCCGCATCTCCATCATGGAGAAGGGTCTGCGTGCCGATGGCCGCCAGGTGGGCGATCTCCGTCCGCTCTTCGCTGAAGCGAACTCGCTGCCGCGAGTTCACGGCTCCGCGATCTTCGCCCGTGGCGAAACGCAGGCTCTGGGGATTTGCACGCTGGCTCCGGCCGACGAGAAGCAATTCTTCGACAACTACGCCGGTGGTGAGGACAGCAAGCGCTTCATCCTCCACTACAACTTCCCTCCATTCTCGGTGGGTGAGACCGGCCGCATGGGTGGCCTGAACCGCCGCGAGATTGGTCACGGTGCCCTTGCCGAGCGCTCGATCGCTCCGGTAATCCCGGATGTGGAAGACTTCCCGTATGCCATGCGCGTGTCCTCGGAAGTCATGGAGTCGAATGGTTCCACCTCGATGGCCACGGTTTGTGCCGGAACCATGTCGCTGCTCTGCGCTGGTGTCCCGCTCAAGGCTCCGGTCGGCGGTATCTCCGTGGGTCTCGTGACGGAGTGGAACGACGATGGCACGATGAAGGCACACAAGGCCCTGCTCGACATCATCGGTTCCGAAGACTTCTACGGTGACATGGACTTCAAGCTCTGCGGCACTGACGAAGGTGTCACGGGCTACCAGCTGGACCTCAAGCTTCCGGGCCTGCCGCTCTCGATCCTTGAGGAAGCCATCCACATGGCGAAGGCAGCCCGTTCCACGATCATCGCCAAGATGACCGAAGCGGTGGCCGGTCCGCAGGACCTGAGCCCGCACGCCCCACGCATCGTGTCCGTGAAGATCCCCGCCGACCGCATCGGCGAGCTCATCGGGCCTGGCGGCAAGAACATCAAGGGTATCCAGGCCGAGTCCGGCGCCGAGATCAACATCGAGGACGACGGCACCGTGCACATCTACGCTTCCAAGGAAGAAGGATTGCTGCGCGCGAAGTCGCTCATCGAGCGCATGTTCCAGGAGATCGAAGTGGGCAAGATCTACACCGGCAAGGTGGTCAGCATCACGAACTTCGGTGCCTTCATGGAAGTGCTCCCGGGCAAGGACGGCCTGATCCACGTCTCCGAGCTGGCCGAAGGCCGCACCGAGAAGGTGGAAGATGTCGTCAAGAAGGGCGACATGGTCACCGCCAAGTGCCTTGGCGTGGACGAGAAGGGCCGCGTGAAGATGAGCCGCAAGGCCGTGCTTCGCGAGGAGAAGGCCAAGGCTGCCGAAGCGGAAGGTGCCGCTGCCGGTGCTGAAGGCTAATCCCTGACAGATTCCAAAGCCCGGTCTTCCGCGAGGGAGGCCGGGCTTTTTGTTTCCGCAAACCGCGGCCAGCTTGTGGAAGAGAGGACTTCCGGGATAAGTGGAGAGGAATGGATCAGGAACTTCAAGAGGAAGAGCGTGGGTTTCCCCGCATCTACCTGCATTGCACGGCGTTTGCGGTTATGGCTGCGACTTTCTTTTTGATCCTTGTTCTCCACGGCGACCTTCATCGCCTTGAAGACGCTTGGGGTGTGATCGTCGTGGCTTGTTTTCCTGCTGTTTTTGTCGAGGTTCTGCTGCGCAGCCGGGTGGAACGGCCGATCTGGCCTGCGGCCATTTTAGCAGCGATGATCGGGTGGGATATCGCTTCTCGCCTCGGATGAGGCGGTATTCCGGCGCTGTGCCGGAGATCAAGGTGCGGGAAAGACAGGATGCGGGATAGTCAAAGAAGATAAATGACCGCCGGTGGTCCGGGTCCCGTCCTTGAAGAGGCGGGGATCCACTTCATATTGCCGCAGCCATGAGCGACACGACTGCTACTGCCCCGATCGAAGCCGAGGTGACCTGCCACATTTGCGGGGATGAAGCGGTGATGGTGGTGGACGGCAAGGGCTGGTGTGCCTCCTGTGTCCATGCCAGGGGATCGTGCTGCGCGGAATCCGAGATGGATGAGGAGTAGCGGCGGGTCGTTAGATGGGGGGCATTCTAACCACCATCCATGGCAGTTGAATGGCCGGTTTTGGTCCTGTTGAGTCCACAAGTTGATATTCGCGGGAGGAGTGGATGTTTCTCCGGGGGCTTTGCCCTATCAGAAAAACAAGTGTCGGGCACGAAAGGGGATTGCATAGATGATGCAGGATGGGGATAACCCGCGGCCTGTCACCCGAGAGCTACCTGCCCTTTGAAGCCATTCCATGTCATTTCCGGAGCTTAGCGAGGCTGACGTCCGATCCATGATCCGCCTGGTCGGCGATGTTGCTGTTTCCCGTGGCGGCGCCAATGAGAAGCGCCGGGTCCTGATGGATGGGTTGGTGAAACTGGTAGATGCCCAGCGGTGGTTCTGGTGCATGTCTTCCCGGGAGAAAAAGAAGTCCGGAGACCGCCCCCTGTATACCGCGATCGCCCATGGAGGCTTCGAGGACGGGACCTTCGCCAAGCTCATGAAGGCGGCGGATCATCCGGACAGCTGGGAGATCTTTTCCTCCATCAGCTCCGAGGTCCGCCGGAAAAATGTCCAGGTCACGGCTACCCGGCAGCAAATGGATACGGGGAACCGCTTCCTGCGGGACGATATCCGCCAGCTTTGGCGGGACGCGGGGGTGGGGGACCTGATGGTCTCGATCAGCCCGATGGCCAGCGGGGATTTCAGTGCGGTGGGGATCTATCGTGAGGATGAGTCGTCGGAGTTCGATGGACGTGAGGCGAAGATCGCACACATCGTGCTCGCGGAGGTTCCTTGGCTCCACGAAACCGGCTGGTCTGAGGGTGACCAACTCGGAGTGCTGCCAAAGCTTTCCCCCCGGAGACGTGCGGTTTTGAACTTGGTTCTGGAAGGTCACCCTCGGAAGGAGATGGCCTCCATGCTGGGAATCTCCACTCACACCCTCGACGGATACGTGAAGGATATCTTCCGCCACTTCAGCGTGCATTCCCAAGCCGAGCTGATTGCCCGCTTCCGTTTGGGATCACCCGAAAATACCCCCGGAATCGGGGACTAGCGGCTGGCATCATCTCCCGGCAACGTGCGCCCCGTACGATTTCGGGGTGCACACTTCCCCCCCTCTCCGGGGAGCGCAAACCAACCAAGTGTCCCGTCGTCGCGTCGTCTCGCTGCCGGGTTGCTCATGATGCCCGATTCGGCAGCCCCTCGCACGCGGCGGCGGGCAGTTTCCCCGGGATCCGCTTTCGCAGCTCAGGGCGTGGCTACGGGGGCGTCCTTGCGGGAGTATTCGGTATTCGCGCTCATGTACCAGAGCGCGGCTCCCGTGCCGATCACGGCGATCAAGATCAGGAGGGTGAGCAGAAGACCGAGGCAGGATTTCATCGGAAGGTCGGACGCTGAGTGTTCAGTTTTCTGCGGGAGCGGCAAGGCTGGAGAAACGAGGGAGGGCCCGCTTCTCAGAGAGTCTTTTTGAGAAGCGCGGCATAGGCGCCGTCCGTGCCATCAAGTTGAGGAAGTACCTGATGGGACTTCTCCAAGCGCAGTGAAGGCTCTTCCGCGAGAAGTGCCAGGATCAGGTCCTCGTTCTCTTCCGGCTCGATCGAACAGGTGGAGTACACCAGTCGTCCGTCTGGCTTCAGGCAAGGGAGGGCATTGTCGATAATCTGGCGCTGGAGCTTGGTGAGATCGCCAATGTCCTTCTGCTGGAGGCGCCAGCGCACGTCGACGCGGCGGCGGAAAACCCCGGTATTCGAGCAGGGCACATCCAGCAGGATCGCATCGAAGGCACCGTGCCACTTCTCCGGGGCGGGCTGGCTCCAATCGTGGACATCGATCTCTGCGTCCGCGCAATGGAGACGCTTCAGATTGTCGCGCAGGCGGGGCAGGCGCTTCTCATTGGAGTCCGTGCAGACCAGATCCTTGCCGCTGCCTTGGGCAGCCGCGATGAGGAAGGCCTTGCCACCAGGGGCTGCGCAGGCGTCGAGGATCCTCTCGCCCGGCTTCGGGTCGAGAAGCTCGACGGAATGACGGGTGGCCGGGTCTTGGATGTAGATCGCGCCCTTTGCGAGCAGTTCCCCCGGGATGGGGCCCTCGATGCGGAGGAAGCCTTCGGGCATGTCTTCCGTGCTGGCATTCTCCGGCAGGCTAACAGGTTCCTTCACCAAGGGATTGAGCCGCGCAATGACCGGTGCCGCGCCATTATTGAAAGCCATCAGGGCTTCGGCTTCGTCCTTTCCGAAGATTTGCTGCCAGCGTTTGCAGAGCCAATCAGGATGGGAATGGCGGACCTCGGGAGGCAGGGGGGCGGTATCCAGAAGTTCCTTCCGGTTCGTTGCGGCGCGGCGCATCACCGCATTGATGAGTCCGCGCACGGAGCTCTTGCCGAGTTCCACGGTCTCGAAGACCGCGGCGTGATCGGGAAGCTGGAGAATGAGGAGCTGGCAGAGGCCCACGCGCAGGATGTCGCGGGTTTCATCGTCCAGTTTGCCCTTCCGCAGCCCGGCGATCCAGTGGTCCAGCAGACGAAGGTTCCGCAGCACGCCGAGCACGATCGCGTTCAAGAGGGCACGGTCCGCCGAGGAAAGGTCATTCCGGGAGGCGTGCCGCTCGATCAGGTTCTCGGCGTAGGCGTGGCCCTTTGACCAAGCGCGGAGAATGGAAACGGCGGCGCGGCGGGGTGATTTCATGGGAAAGACTCAAGACTTGAAGACGCAAGATACAAGACTTGAGCCGTCCGTCGGGGTGGAAGTGGAGGCGATCGGGGCTCTTTGCAAGCATTGGGGACATGTTCCTTGGGAAAAGACCCGGAATGGGAGGACACGAGACGGAAGACTTGAGCCGTCCGTCGCGGTGGCAGAGCGGCGCAATCGGGTCGCTCATCAGGCCCTGTGGTTCTGGTGTAGATCCTCGCTTCGGGCGATCCTCCAGTCTTTCGTCTCTGCCAAAAAGCAAGAAGCACGGGGTGGTCCCGTGCTTCGAGCGATCCTCAAGTCTTGCGTCTTGAGTCTTGAAGTCTTGCGTCTCTTACCGGCCGATCGAGTAGTACTCGAGTTGGGCGGCGGAGGCGTCCTTCGGATCGAGAAGATTGCGTCCGTCGAAGACGAGCGGGGTGCGCATGCGCTTCTTGATCTCGGTGAGGTCGATCTTCGCGAAGGCCGGCCACTCGGTGGCGATGACGAGGGCGTCGGCACCGTCGAGGGTCTCGTAGAGATCGGTGTGGTAGGTGATGTCACCATCCAGTTCGCCGAACTTCTTGGCGGTCTCGATCGCTTCCGGGTCGGTCGCGGCGAGGATGGCCCCTTCCTTGAGCATCTTCTGGGCGAGCTTGATCGCCACGGACTCGCGGACGTCGTCGGTGTTCTGCTTGAAGGCGAGACCCCAGAGGGCGATCTTCTTCTCGCGGAAGACCCACAGTTTTTCGCGAATCTTGTTGAGGAAGCGATCCAACTGGTGGGCGTTGATGCTTTCCACTTCCTTCAGCAGGCCGAAGGGCTGGCCGAGGGCTTCGGAGATGTGGATGAAGGCCTTGATGTCCTTCGGGAAGCAGGAGCCGCCGTAGCCGAGGCCAGCATTCAGGAAAGCGCGGCCGATGCGCTTGTCCATGCCGATGCCTTCGGCAACCTTTTCCACGTCGGCACCGGAGGCCTCGCAGATGTTTGCCACGGCATTGATGTAGGAAATCTTCAGCGCCAGGAAGGAGTTTGCGGCGTGCTTGATCAACTCGGCGGAGTTGATGTCGGTGACCAGCACCGGAGCCACGAAGGGCTCGTAAATCTTCTGCATGTAGGTCAGCGCGCGATCGTCGTTCGAGCCGATCACGACCCGGTCCGGGTTCAGCAGGTCATCCACGGCGCAGCCCTCGCGCAGGAACTCGGGATTGGAGACCACGCCGAATTCGACACCGGCAGGGGCATAGCGGCGGACGGTCTGCTCGACCTTGTCACCGGTCTTCACCGGCACCGTCGACTTATCCACGATCACACGGTAGCCGAGTTCCGGAGTCAGGCATTGGGCGATCTCACGAGCTACTTTCTCAATGAAGGAAAGATCCACGGAACCGTCCGGCTGGGGCGGGGTGGGGACGGCGATGAAGATGACATCGCTGTTCTTCACGCCTTCCTCGGTGGAGGTGGTGAACTTCAAGCGGCCGGCGGCCACATTCTGTTTCACGAGCTCCTCGAGGCCGGGTTCGTAGATCGGGATCTGCCCCGCGAGCAAGGTCTTGACCTTCTCGGGGTTGTTATCGACGCAGATGACTTCGTGACCGACTTCGGCAAAGCAAGTGCCGGAGGTTAGACCGACGTAACCGGTCCCGATAATGCTAATCTTCATGATGTATGGGGGGGTGAGCGCGCGTGGTCTAGCAGGACCGGGAGGCTCGCGCAAGTCCCGCGAAAGCGTAATTCGCGCCAAGAATCAACGGATTTGTCGCTGGAAGTGGCTGGTATTGCTATAGAAACGGCTTTTTCGGGGAGGTCCGGTAGGGAAATCTCCGGGGTCGCGAGCGTCTTCCCTGCCCGAAAGCAGGCAGGTGCGCTTGACGGGCGGGATTGCCGGACGAAGTCTCCGCCATGATTGTCGTGGCTCTTCATACCGGGGCTGCTGCCGACCGGCCTGTCGAAGGCAGCGGAGAGTGGTGGGACAAGGAATGGCGCACGGGCTTCTACAAGCAGCCCCAGGAGGGGCCGCGCTGGCTGGGCTACCAAGGTTTCCGGGGTGACGAGGTGGCAGACACCCGATTCCACGGTGGTGTGGACAAGGCTGTCTGCGTTTATCCCGCGGAGCACTATCCCTATTGGAATGGCATCGATGAGATGGCTGGGGCCGGTGCCGGCGGTTTCGGGGAAAACCTGACGACCGAAGGTTTGTTGGAAGACGAGATCTGCATCGGCGATGTTTATCAACTCGGAGAAGCGGTCGTGCAGGTCTCGCAGCCGCGGCAGCCTTGTTGGAAGCTGGGACGACGCTGGAGAATCAAGGATCTGGCAGTACAGGTGGAGAGGACCGGGCGCTCGGGATTCTACTTCCGTGTCCTTACCCACGGCCATGTGAAGCCGGGTGATCGGTTCGAGTTGGTCAGCCGTCCCCAGCCCTCATGGACCATCAGCCGTTGCAATGCCCTGATGCATCATGACAGGGGAGGTGTGGAGGCGGCCAAGGCTCTGGCCTCGTGCCCGGAACTTTCCGGAAGCTGGAAGGACGGACTTTGGGCCCGAGCCCAGTCCCGCGAGCGGGACGCCGCTGCGCGCCGGGATCAGCCCGCTTGACCTTTCCGCCCGACCAACTGCTGTTCATGGAACGATCCGGTCCTCGGAGAAGGGTAGCCACTTGCCATCGACCAAGGCTTCGACGGAGACCTTCATGCCATCGGGCGGGATCTCTCCGATGGGGAACACTTGCAGGCGGAGAATCGCTTCCCCTGCCTCCATGGTCAGGTCGGGATTCCCGTCGGCATCCCCATCGGTGAAGATGCTGTCGCCGGATTCCGTGAAGTTGCCGTTGCCGTTCATATCCACGGATACGGGCTTGTCCGCGGCATCGTAGATTTCCACGCGGGCTGGTACGGACGTGACTGCCCGCAGCGTGGCCAAAGTGCCGGATGCGTTTTGGTAGTGGTGATGGATCGGCACGCCGTAGAAGGCATTCCGCTTGAACTCCCCGGCATCGATCACGGCGGAAGAAACGCCTTCTTCCGCGGTATCAAAGGTCCAGAGAGACTTGCGGTCATCTTGCCCCGGAGAGCTCCACCACACGGTGAGTTCTCCCTTGGGGGGATTCTTCGCGTCCGCAGAGAGCTGAATTTGAACATAGCTGCCGGGATCGATGCGAAGCTTGTTGACGCGGTCGAGCGCACCGCCGGTGCCGAGTTTCGCGAGTGCTTCACCGCTGGCGGCATCGAAGCTGACATCCACCGGCATGCCATCGAAGCCGAGCGTGCCCTCCACGGCTTGCGTGGATGGATTGGCCAGGGTCAGGCGCCCGCGGACCGGATTGCCTTCGAGTGGAACAACCACGGCGTGCTGGGGTTGGAGATCGACGAAGACTTTCTTTGTTTCCGCCGAGGCCGGTTTCAGCGAGCTCGCAGCTTCGATGATGGAGTTAACCTGCTTCGCGATCCGATCTGGAATACGCTCGGGCTTGGTGACAAGGGCTTGGGCTTCGGCCGCAGCCAGCTTTGCGCTGCTGGTATCGCCGCAACGGCTGAGCGAGGTGGAAAGCCGCGCGAGTTCCACCGGTAGGAAGGCGAAGAGATCGAAGCCCTTCATCAGGCGAATGGCCTCGCGACGCATGGCGAGGGACTCCTCCAAGCGGCCGGACTTTTCGAGGAAGTCGGCGTAGAGGGAGTAGATCTTCGCTTCTTCGATCTTCTTTCCCCACTCACGGGAGCTCTCGAGTACGGTGACGAGTTCCTGCTCAAGATTCTCCAGGCGGTTCGCTTCGAGGCGAATTCCGATGCGGGTGATCAGGGCATGGCGGTTCTTTCCTTTGATCAGATCGGATAGAAGCTTGTCTGCTTCTTCGGTGCGGCCCAATGAAGCGAGGCACTTCGCCTTGGTGATTTCGATCCTCTCCCATGACAGCCGGTTGGAGTAAGGGTTCTTTTTCGCCTCCTCTACCAAAGCATCGAGTTCCGCGAGCATCGATTCCTGCGCTTGCCCCTGATCGATCTTGATCTCGATTCGGGAAGACTTCGCGACGTTCAGGGTGCGACCGCGGTAGATATCTGTCCAATCCTTCGTCAAGATGGTTTCAAACTCCAGGTCCGCCGCCTCGTTCAGCCCCAAGTTCTGAAGCGTTTCAGCTAGGGCTTGGCGAGCGCTGAACCAGCCTTCTTCGATTTCGAAGCCCTCCTTGCCGTACATGAATTCGGCCCAGGAACAGATCCAGAGATACTGCTCCAAGGCCTTTTTCCACTGGCCGGCCTGAGCTTCCAGATTGGCGTAGGACTGGAGGTTCTTGTCGAAGGAGTCCGGGAAGGCGGCAGTCGCGTTCACCCAGCCATCTGGTTCGATGCTCAACATGGGACGGACGGACCTGACAGGGATTTTCCGTTTCCGCACCTCCGGCAGCAAGGTGAGGCCCGGGCCGAGATCCTTCAATAGTGATGGATCCAAGGAAACGGATCGGCGGCCCATGGCTGTGAAGAAGGGGGCCAGCGATTGCCGGGCGGCACCATAGCGGTTGGCATTTATCATCGAGCCTGCTGTATTGGCTACCAGTTCCTCCGCCGAGTCGACGGCGCCGATGGCAAGACACTTCTCTTGAAGCCAACCAAAAGCCTCGGCTGCCCACTCGGCTTCGACGCGCCCACCCCCGGTCTGGGCTTCTCTCCAGACGCCGACGTAAAAGTCGTAGAAAGGTTCTCCAGTTTTCAGGAAGGCTTCGAATTCCTTTTCGAGAAAGGCGCGAGCGGCGGCAGCACCGGATTTCTTGTAGATCTCGGCTGCTTCTTTCGCCATCTGGCGCGGAGGTCGTGCCTTCGGAGCGTTGGCGAGATTTATGCTTGTTCCCGGGCCACGGCTTGAGATGCCGGTTGGCAAGGTGCCGTATTCACGGAGACCCTTGGTCGAACGAACTGTGAGCGCGAAGCGGACCTCGGGCCGCTCTTTTTCAGTGAAGGCGAACCACACGATGTAGTTCTTCGACTTCTTCAACTGATCCATCCCGAAGTACTGCTCGTAGAAGGATTCGAAACCGGGGAACTGCTTTTTGAAGAAGGGAAAGCGATGGTCGGTTGCCCACCGCGAGCGGCTGAGTTGGAATTTGGAGCCATCATCTTCCTCGGAAAGGATGAACCAGCTGAATGGCTTCTCGGCCTCTTCCTCCGGGCCTTTGATACTGAAGATCCACAGAACGGATCCGTCCAACCAGTCGGGCACGGTGAAGCGGTAGCCGCTGTAGAATCGATCCTTGAAGGGAAGTGCCTCGGCAGGGCCGGGGAGGGTGTGGACTTTGGCAAAAGGTTCTTCTTCGCCGCGCTCTAGCTTGATCAGAGGAAATTTTGCGGCATTGGACCTCAGGAAATCGTCAAGTTCGCCTGCGATTGACGACGCGGTGGAAACGATCGCGCAGGCCGCGACCGTCGGGAGGAGACGAAGATTCATAACTTCATACCGCCCGGCCCGGTTTTCCCGGGCAAGGAGAAACTGCCACGAAACAGGCGGAATCGGGCATTGAAAATCCCGGGTTCCGTTGCAGTCTCTCCGCCCCATGTCCGACCGGAAGACTCTCGAAGAGCGCCAGCAAATGTCCGATATCGATCGGCTTCGCCACTCTTGCGCCCATATCATGGCGACCGCCATCCTGCGCATTTGGCCGGACGCCCAGTTCGCCTACGGTCCGCCGATCGAGAACGGTTTCTACTACGACTTCGAAATGAAGCACCGGATCACCCCGGACGACTTCGAGAAGATCGAGTCGGAGATGAAGAAGATCTCGAAGGAGAACCAGAAGTTCGAACGCAAGGTCCTGTCCCGCGAGGAGGCGAAGTCGATGGCCGAAAGCGGTCGCCTCGGTGGTCTTTCCGAGCGCCCGGGGAATCCGAGCCGCTTCAAGCTCGACCTGATCGACAAGATCCCCGAGGGCGAGGAAATCTCCTGCTTCCAGAATGGCGAGTTCATCGACCTCTGCGCCGGCCCGCACGTGGGCTACTCCGGGAAGTGCAAGAACGTGAAGCTGATGTCGGTCTCGTCCTCCTTCTACATGGGGGATGAGTCGAAGGGCTCGCTCCAGCGTCTCTACGGCACGGCTTTCGAGAGCAAGGAGCTGCTCGAGGAGCACTTGGTTCGCCTAGAAGAAGCGAAGAAGCGCGACCACCGCCGTCTTGGCAAGGAGCTGCAGCTTTTCCACATCGACGAGGCCGTCGGCCAAGGCTTGATCCTCTGGAAGCCGAAGGGTGGTCTCATCCGCCGCGCGCTGCAGGATTTCATCACGCAGGAGCTCGACAAGCAGGGCTACTCGCAGGTCTTCACGCCGCACATCGGCAAGCTGGACCTCTACCGCACCTCCGGGCACTTCCCGTACTATCAGGAAAGCCAGTATCCGCCGATCGCCGAGCGCGACACGCTGGAGAAGCTGGCCGATGAGGACGCGACCTGCTCCACGCTGATCAACGGTCTCTCCGATGGCACCTACGAGGGCTATCTGCTGAAGCCGATGAACTGCCCGCACCACATCAAGATCTTCGCCAGCGAGCACCGCTCGTATCGCGATCTGCCGGTGCGCTTGGCCGAGTTCGGCACGGTTTACCGCTGGGAGCAATCCGGCGAGCTGGGCGGCATGACGCGCGTCCGCGGCTTCACGCAGGACGATGCGCACCTTTTCTGCACGCCGGATCAAGTGGCTCAGGAGCTGATCGGCTGCCTCGATCTGGTGAAGAAGGTGTTGAACACGCTCGGCATGACGAATTACCGCGTGCGCCTTTCGCTCCGCGATCCGGAATCCGACAAATACGTCGGCTCCCCGGAAAACTGGGACAAGGCCGAGGCGGCGATCCGCGAGGCCGTGCAGGTGCTCGGCGTGGAATACACGGAGGAGCTCGGCGAGGCGGCTTTCTACGGTCCGAAGATCGACTTCGTGGTGAAGGATGTGATCGGTCGCGATTGGCAGCTCGGTACGGTGCAGGTGGACTACAACCTGCCGGAGCGATTCAAGCTGGAGTATGTCGGCTCGGATAACACCGTCCACCGCCCGGTCATGATCCACCGTGCGCCCTTCGGGTCGCTGGAACGCTTCACAGGCCTGTTGATCGAGCACTTCGAGGGCAAGTTCCCGACGTGGCTGGCTCCGGAGCAGGTGCGCGTGCTGCCGATTTCCGACAAATTCCTGGATGCCGCGGAGGACGTGGCGACGAAGCTGGCCGAGGCCGGCGTGCGCGTGACGGTGGACCGCAGCTCCGACAAGGTGGGTGCGAAGATCCGCAATACGCGTCTCGAGCGTGTGCCCTATATGCTGGTGCTGGGTGCCAAGGAAGTGGAGGAGGGCACTGTTTCCGTCCGCCACCGCGACAAGGACGACCTTGGCGCGAAGCCGGTGGCGGAGTTCATTGCGGAAGTCACCGAAGAGATCCGCGAGCGGAAGCTCTGAGGTCGATTTGATTTTCCCGAGCCCCGCGGTGCCTGCTGAAGGTGCCGCGGGGCTTTTTGTTTCAACCGGGAGCCTTGGTTATCCCCGGTGGTCACGTCGTCGGCGGCGAGGGATAAGTCTCCAAGGCGGGGTTTCGGCCGATTGTCTGCTTTTCCCCGTAAAATCCGGCTTGCCCGCTGGGGTAATCGCCCTTATACACTTCCTTTAGTCGCCCGCGAAGCCTCCCAAGAGATCGCCGCCGCGCCCCGCGACTTTCCCCGGCGTAATGCCATCTGATGCTTTCTTTGGAACGAAATATGAGGAAACTGCGCGCTGGTTCGTCGAGCCAGCTCAAGGACCACGGCCCCGTATGATCTCTGATCCGGGCCATCGTTCCACTTACCCCTTCGCAGCCGGAGGTGCGGTTTCCCCGTGCCCTGCTGTGTCGCATCGAACCTACGGAGGACAAAGCCATCGCTAAGCCACAAAAAGGAAACTTCAGGGGTCGTCAGCAGCGCGACATGACGCGCGTGAACGACCGGATCCGCGCGCCCAAGGTGCGTGTCGTACTGTTCAACGGCGATCAGTTGGGCGTGATGAGCGCCCGCGAGGCCTTGGATAAGGCGAAGATGATCGGGCTCGACCTGGTCGAAATTGCCCCCAATGCCGATCCGCCGGTCTGCCGCATTGTCGATTACGGCAAGTATAAGTACGAGCAGTCCAAATTGAAGAAAGTGAAGTCGAAGAACTCGACCCGCATGAAGGAAGTGAAATTCCGCGTGGGCACGGGCCAGCACGACTACAACATCAAGATGGGCCGCGCCGAGGGCTTCCTCGATACGGGTCACAAGGTGCGCATGGTTCTCCAATTCCGCGGCCGTGAAAACGCGCACAAGGAACTCGGGTTCGTGATGATGAAGCGCATCATCGAGGATCTCAAGCAGATCGCCCACGTCGACCAAGAGCCGCGGCTCAACGGTCGTGCCGTCGGCATGACCCTTTCGCCTCTGCCAGCGCACCAGCGCAAGCGGAAGTTCCATCTCTTCCATGGTGAGTTGCTCGAAGAAGACGATTTCGAGGACGACGAGGAAGGCGAAGGCTTCGAGGAGCACGAAGAGTCCTCCGAGGAGGGTGGTTCCGAGGAGTCCGTGAAGGCGGATGCTTCCGAAGAAGCATCGGCGGAAAAGGACTAGGTTGGTGCCTCCGGCAAAGCTTTGGCTGTTCGACATCGACGGCACCCTGGTGGATACCGGTGGTGCCGGGATGCGTGCCTTGCAGGAAGCGGCCATTGAGTGCTTCGGCGGGGAAGGTCCTCCGCTTGATCTCGCTGGAAGCACGGACTTGGGCGTTCTCGCGGGAATCCTCGCCCACTTCGAGCGCCCGCATGGGAGAGAGGACGAAGCATTTTTCTTCGGCACCTACCTGAGGCGTCTCGAGTGGCAGTTGGAGCACGGGGGATTCCCTGGGCGGGTTCTGCCCGGGGCTGCCGAGTTGCTTGAAGAGCTCGCTAGGGTTCCCGACGTGAGTATCGGGCTACTGACCGGAAACGTCGCGGATGGAGCCGCGGCGAAGATGAGGCACTATGGTCTGCTTCATCATTTCCCCTTCGGTGCCTATGGCTGTGATCACGCCGACCGGAACCTACTGGGGCCGGTAGCTTTGGAACGCGCGGCGATCCACGCGGGTCGCGATTTTACCGCGGAGGAGACGCTGGTGATCGGAGATACGCCGAAGGATATCGCTTGTGCCCGTGCGATGGGGGCTCGCTGTCTGGCGGTGGCGACCGGAAAATTTAGCGCCGAACAGCTCTGCGCCTACGGAGCGGATATGGTGGTGCAGGGTCTGGATGATCCCGAGATCCTGGAGGCGTTTCTCTCCTAGGTCCCATAGATATTACGGAGCGGGGACCCGTGGTGAAGGACTTTTCCTCTAACAAAAAAGCGCCGCGGTATCCCACGGCGCTCTTGTTAAGATAACCTTGTTACAGCGCGCCGCGTTCCGCGAGACGCAGCAGGCGCTCGTAACGCTTCTCCAACAACTTCGCGCGGCCTTCGTCACCGATGCTGCGATAGTAGCCGACGATCATGCGGTAGATGCCGGACTCGGTATTAGCGCGGAACCAATCCTTCGATCCGGTTTCCACGACACGCTTGAAGGCGAGTTCGATGTCCCGGACGGCCTTCTTGGAGGCTTCGGAATCCCCTTTGGTGGCAGTGTAGTAATCCTCCGCCATCATTTTGAAGCCGGTGATGCTGCCGCCGTACTCGCGCAGGGCGCCATCGTAGAGGCGGCCGATATCGCGTGTGGCGGTGGCGTCGCCCCGCTTCTTGATGATGTCTGCCTCGCGCTTCAGGCTGGTGGCGATGAGATCCGCCTGCTCGCCGGAGTTTCGGACGATGCGGCGGCGCTCGCGGTTCATGGCGCGGCCCACTTCGCCTTCCTCGGAGTAGGGGAAGACATGCTCGTCTTCCGCGCGGGCGGCGAGTGCGGCCATGCGCGGGTTGTCCTTGAACTCGCGGCGCATGTCGGCGGCGAACTCCTTCCAAGCCTTCACGATCACGGGATCGGCGGACTGGCGATAGACGTCCTTCTGCTCCTTCTCTTCCTTCACTTCATAGAAGCGGGACCAGGTTTCCGGGAAGGAACGGCCAAGCTCGTTGGCGAGGGATGCAGAGGCGAAAGTATCATCGAACTTCCCGAGCGCCGCGTAGAGATCGGACAGCCACAGGTGACGGTAGACCGAAAGGGTCGTGACATCACTTTGATGGGCCCGGTCATTCCACAGCCAGATCTCCTGCTCGCTGATAGAGCCGCCGATCTGGACGTTGCCACCTTCGCCCTTCGAGACGCCGCCGATGCGGCCGACGTTCGTGTCCCATTGGTTGGCCTCGGTCTTGATAGCTGCCCACGCGTGGCCGCCGAGATCGGTTTCCCCGGCGAGCGTCAACGCCGGGATGCCGTGGGCGCGTGCCGTGTTGACGCTGAAATAGGATTGGTCTCCGCAGATGCCACCTTCCTTGAGGATCTCGGCGAGGCTGTATTCCTCATAGGGGTTCAGCCCCTTCACGGCGCGTTCCATCAGGTATTCCACCATGCCATAGGCATTTCCCCAAGAGCCGCGGCCCATGTGGACCTTGTCGATGGCCCACTCCAGTTCAGAAGTGGCGACCGGTGCGCACACGACCCACACGAGATCGCGGGCGGAGCTCCGGTGGACGGGGGCGGTGAGTTTTCCCTTCTCGTCCTTTTCGATGTACCAAAGATAGCGGCTGAGGCCGTTTACCGAGGACTCTCCTCCGAGCGGTTCGCCGATTTCGACGGTGCGATCGAAGACGACGGCGCAGGCGAGGGCGAGATTGAAGAACTTGGGGAACTTATCCGAATTGGCCGTCCAAGCATCCTTCAGGAAAACGAGGACCTTCGCGGAGTCATCCTCCGGCTTCATCGTGAGGAGGACTTCCTCCATCGCCTTCGGGTTGTTTAGCAGCCACTTCAGCATCTCCAGCGCGTAGGTATCGTGGGAGATCTCCTTGATGTCGGCCTGAGTGAAGCGATCAAGTACCTGCCAGCGGAGGAAGGACTGGTAGAAGGCGGGCTCCGACCAGAGGGTGTCGAAGCGGTTGCGGCCTTCCTTGCCGGCCAAGGTGGGGAGTGCGGCACCGAGCGAGCGTTCAAGCAAGGCGCGGTAAGCATCCCAGCCGCGGGAATCCATCGCGGTTTTGAGCAAGGCTTGGTCGCGGGAAGTCGCGGTATCCCGGCCTGCATCAAGTCCGGTCAGCACGAGCGGTGTCTCGGCCTTGAGTGCGGCGATCGCCGGATTTTCCGGCTGCGTGGTGGCGGCTCCGGCTTTTCCGGCAACGCCCGGGGTGCCATCCGCTTGCATGGCGGAGCCGGGGCGGCGGGTGCCGAAGGGAGTGGACTCCACTGCTTCCGGAGTGCCCTTCGGGCCGTTTCCGGGAGCCTTCGAGAAGTCGAACACGTCGCGTGCTTCCGCCTGCGGCAGGGGCTTGGCTTGTTCTTCGGAGCCTTCGGCCCCACCGCCATCCTGCCGGATCACGACAACGCGTGGCTTGCGAGCCTCGATGCTATACCAGACCCCTCCGACGACGAACGCGGCGAAGGCCAAAGCTCCGACGCCACCAATGGTATTGGCTTTGGCAGCACGGACGATTCTCGTGGCTCCGCCCCGGCGGGGGGCAGGGCCCGCGGGACCGGGCGAAGGGGGGCGGACACCGGGCACCTTGGAGCTAGGAGGGCGTTTCATGTCTTCCAATAGGTCGGAAATGCGACGATCGGTCGCGAAAACTGGCGAAAGCTGCGATATAACTTCCGGAAGGGCAATCCGGATTATGCCACAAGAGACACTTGATACGTGAAAAACTTAGCGGCTTTGCAGCATCATCCATGCAAAGAGCGCTGGATTTGCATAGGCCGGGTTCCACGACTCATGGGCTTCCTCCGGAAAATAGGTGGAGCGGATCTTGTTACCGCCTGATTTAAGAATCGCTTCCTCCATCTCCTTGGTCCTCAAAACCGGGATGACATCATCCTTTTCTCCGTGGAAGGTCCAGATCGGGATGTTCTTGAGAATAGGAGCCTTGGCGGGATCTCCACCTCCGCAGATGGGGACGGCGCTTGCGTAGAGCTCCGGTTCCTTCGTGATGCAGGCCCAAGTGCCGAAACCGCCCATGCTGATGCCCGTGATATGGACCCGGCGGGGATCGACCTGGAGGGTTTTTGTCAGGTGACGGGTGAGGGCGATCACCTCGTCGGGATTCCACCAGCGGTCGCTCTCTTCTTTCGGGCACTGCGGAGCCGCGAGGATGAAGGGAAAGCCGTGGTCATTCATGGCCACCTTCGGCGGGCCGTGTTTTTTCAAGAGATTCAGGTCAGCCCCGCGTTCGCCGGCCCCGTGCAAAAAGATCACAAGCGGGAAGCGGGCGGTATCGGATTCGCCGTAACCTTCCGGCAGGTATTGCAGATACTGAAGCTTTTGATCCTTTTTCCACTCAAGGCTTTCGTGGGACTCGGTGGGGGCGGCGGACGCGAGAATGGGGATAAGGAGAAACGCGAGGAAACGCATGCCCGCACTTCACGCCAGCCCGCCGAAAAACCAAGCGGGAACTTGCGGCGCGATGCCCCGTGAACTGCTTGCCCGGAGCAGGGGAACGGGGGTAGCTAGGGCGCATGGAAATCATTCGTGCGGGTGTGGCCGGGGCAGGGGCAATGGGGCGGAATCATGCGCGCGTCTACAGCATGATCCCGGAGGCGAAGCTTTGCGCGGTCTATGATGCGGATGCAGGGCGGGCGAAGGCGGTGGCGGATGAATTTGGCACGGTGCCGGTGACCTCGCTGGAGGAACTCGCCGAACTCGCGGAGGCGATTAGCGTGGCGGTGCCGACGGTGGCACATCGCGAGGTTGGTTGCCGCCTGATGGATCTTGGTTCCCACGTGCTGATGGAGAAGCCGATCGCGCCCTCGGTGGAAGATGCCGGTGCGCTGGTGGATGCTTCGAAGCGCAACGGCCGCATCCTCCAGGTAGGGCACATCGAGCGCTTCAATCCGGTGCTGAGGCAATTGGAGGAGCGCCTCACGCGACCGAAGTTCATCGAGGCTCACCGGCTGTCCCCATTCCCGAACCGCAGCATCGACATTGGCGTGGTGCTGGATCTCATGATCCATGATCTGGAAATCATCCTGCACCTCGTGAGATCGCCGGTGACGAGCATCGATGCCGTCGGGGTGCCGGTGCTGACGCCGGCCGAGGATATCGCCAACGCGCGGCTTCGTTTCGAGAACGGCTGCGTGGCAAACGTGACGGCCAGCCGCATCAGTCCGGAGAAGATGCGGAAGATCCGCGTTTTCCAATCGGACTGCTATCTTTCGCTCGATTATCAGGAGCAGGCTGGCCAGATCCACTGGCGCGATGGCATGTCCATCCAGCGTGCGGAGGTGGAGGTGGCGAAGGACGAGCCGCTGAAACTGGAGCTGGCGGCCTTCATCGCCAGCGTGGCGAATGGCCATGACCCCGCGGTGACCGGCCAGCAGGGCACTGCCGCGCTGGAGCTGGCGCTGGAGATCACCCGCCTGATCCACGAACAGGGATAAAGAAAGGGGCGCATGGTTTCGCCATGCACCCCGGAATCATCGGCAGCGTTTCGGCCTACGGGGTGATGGTGGGGATCACCGTCACCATGAACTCGGCCGGGAGCGGCAGGTCATCCTGATCCTGGGTGATGATCTTCCATTTGCCATCCGCGTAAGACACCCCGAGCGCTTCATCGACGCTCTCCGGAGCTTCATCGGTGAAGACATGCTGCACGAAGACGGCTGCGTTCGGCTTTCCGTCGGTGGCGGCGTTGGTGATCGTAGTCACGCCATCGGTGGTGTTGGCAGCGGCGGCAGTGTGGCGGAAGGCGAGGGGTGTTGAGCCCTGCTTCAGCTTGGTGAAATCGGCCACGTTGTACACGGTGGCAATGTTTGCCTTCACGTTCTCCTGATAGATGGTCCAGCGGCCTGACGCGGGTGTCAGCGGGAATGCCGGCTGGTTGTAGAAGAGCCCGACATGATTGGGCTGCTCGACGCCCTGGAGCGTCAGGACCGGATTGAAAATATGGGTGGAGAGCAGGATGGCGCCGGGATTGCCCTTCTGTGTTTGGAAAAACGCGAGGATTCCGCTGACTGATGTCGGGGTGACACTCACCGGCTTGGCCGCGGGAGCGACCATTACGTTGAACTTCGCATTCACGGGGATGTCTTCCAGATCCCCATTCATGATCTGCCACCTTCCGAGGCCGGAGTGATAGCGGAGGCTCACGGCATGAGGGTTGGCGACGCCTTCGTGAACCTGGCCCAAGATCAGGCGCAGCGTTGGCTTCCCGTTGAGAGCCACGTGGTTCAAGGTCATGAATGCATCCGTGGTGTTCGCCGCTGTCGATGTGAAGCGGTACGCCTTTGGCAGGGCGCTACCGGCGGCTTCCAGTGGAGTCGCGAAGGAAAAAGTGAGAGCTGCACAAGCGAGGCCCATCAACGCGGAGGCACGCGGATTGGAATCAGATTTCATATATGGCGAATAGATCGCGACGGGTCTCCTATGGGCGGAGGATAAGGCAGGTCAATCCTATCTTTTTTTGAAACCATCTGCCATTTCCGGGCGGATACACAGGCCCGCCAGTGCTTGTTCAGAAGGCGGTGAAACACGCTGTAAAAGCGTTATTTCCGCCGGAATGCAGCTGTAAGGGCAGATGATAGAAAGATGATGCGGTAATGTGACTTTTTCGTCACTCGCTCAGTCATCCTCCGGCTCACGCCGCTTCTTTGCATCGCCCGCGATCAGGAAGACGATCTCACCTTTCGGTGCGTGGGCTTTAAAGTGGGCGAAAAGCTCCGCGGCGGTGCCACGGTGGTAAGTTTCGAACTTCTTCGTCAGCTCGCGGGCGACGCAGCAAGGCGCTTCCGGATGTTTTCCCGCCAGCAGTTCCAGCGTGGAGAGAAGGCGGTGCGGGGACTCGAAGAAGATGCTGGTCCCCTCGGTCGAGAGCGAATCCTCGAGGATATTGAGACGCCTGCCCTTCTTGATCGGCAGGAAGCCGAGGAAGCGGAAGGCGTGGACCGGAAAGCCAGAGCCCACCAGTGCGGTCAGGACGGCGGAAGGTCCGGGCAGGACTTCGAAGGGGATGCCTTGTTCGATGCAGGCTTGGACCACGCGGTAGCCGGGATCGGAAACGGCCGGCATGCCGGCGTCCGTCACCACGGCGATCGTCTCGCCGGCGCGGGCGGCCTCGACGAGCTCGGGTAGACGCCGCGCTTCATTGTGGTCGTGAAGCGAGACCAAAGGCTTTCCGGAGATGCCAAGCTTCGCCAGCAGGGGCGACGAATGGCGCGTGTCCTCGCAGGCGATTCGGTTCGCTTCCTTCAGCACCTCGATCGCCCGCAGGGTGATGTCCCCCATGTTGCCGATCGGCGTGGGAACCAGAATGAAGCGGCCGGGTTCGCTCATGGATCAAGAAAGCCCGCGGCTTGTTAGAAGCCGTTGGCCAGTGTCGAAACCATCTCCTCGGTCGCCCGCTGGAGGGCGTCCGGCAGGGCGTTGGTGCGGGACGTCTGAAGATTGGAGTCCACGAAGAAGCGGCTGGTGCCGGTGGAGATGCCGGAGGCCAGCATCTTCGTCGGATCCTTGGCATCCTTGAGCTTCCAGTTGATCGTCACGGTATTCTGCAGCTCTTCCGGGCGCAGGGTGTCGAGGCGGGTGGTGCGGATCGCCATGTAATCCACGGTATGCACCGTGCCCTCTAGCACCGCATCCGCCTTGTCGAGCGAGGTGATGCGGTATGTTCCATCCTGAACGATGGCATCCGCCGCGGCGCTGGTCGCGAGCGCCTCGGCGCGGGGATGCAGCGTGTCGTTGTGGAACATCGGTACGCTGATGTTGTGCACGTCCTTCAGCACCGCGGGCTTTGCCCCGCCGAGCTGGTAGCCGGCGCAGGAAGAAAGCGCGAGTGCGATGGCAGGCAGGAGCAGGGCGAGGCGCATGGTGAAATCGGGATCGTGGGAAAATTACTGGCCGAGTGCTGCGAGACGAGCCTTGGCCTTGTTATAGAGGTCGCCGGACTTCGCCTTGTTCATCACTTCCTCATAGTAGAACTTCGCGGAGCCGGTGTCGCCCTTGCGCTCATAGAACTGGGCGATCTCGTAGGAACGCTCGATGTCCTGGCCGCCAATGTTGGAGATCAGCTTGCGGGCTTCCGCGTTCTTCCCGTGGCCGGGATACTGACGGGTGTAATCCAGAAGCGCTTCCTTGGCGCGATCGAGGTTGGCTTGGTCCTGGTTACCGCGGCGGGCTTCATCCAGCAGGATCTTGCCGATGCGGAATTGCGCTTCAGGCGCTTCCTTGCTGTCGGGGAATTCGACGACCAGTTCCTTGTAGGCCGCGATCGCCTTGGTGGAGCCGGCGGCATTCCCTTGGCTTTCCCAGACTTCGCCGATGGTGAACTGGGCCTTCGATGCGGCGGGGGAGCGAGGTGCATTGCCACGCACCTTGCCAAGCATCTCGACGATCTTCTCATTCGAGATCGAAGCCTTCAGACCGAGAAAGCTGGTCTTCACATGGCCATCTGCGGCGGACTGGGCCATGCTCGCCTGGCGGTCGAGGGCCTTCTGATAGAGGCCGCTGCTGTTGTAGCGGGTGAGGAAATCCTGATAGGCGTCGAAGGCCTTGCGCACGTCACCTTCCTGCTCGAGCAGCTCGCCCTGGCGGAAACGTGCTTCCGGGGCGCGGGTTGCGATCGGCATCTCGTCGGCCAAGGTGTCGTAGAGCTTGATCGCCTTCTTGCGATTGCCGGATTGCTCGGCGGATTGGGCTTGGGTGTACAGGGCCTCGGCGCGGTCGTTATTCGCGGAGGTGGAGCCCACCAGCGGCGGCAGGTCGCCGTCGTCGCCACAAGATGCAAGAAGGACTGCCAAAGCTGCTGGAAGGACGAGGCGCTGGAATCGCATGGAGGGAAAATAGAAAGGGTGGAAAGGATGCGGGAAGACAAATCCACGCGGTATCTCTCAGGAACCGCCGAGTTCGGCCGAGCGCCGGGAGGCGGTTTGGACGGCTTCGATGAAGGCCGCCCGCATGCCGCGTTTTTCCAGCTCGGCGAGCCCGGCGATGGTGGTGCCTCCCGGGGAGGCCACCATGTCCTTCAGGGCACCGGGGTGCTGGTTTGTTTCCAGCACCATGGTGGCGGCTCCCAGGACGGTCTGGGCGGCCAGCTTGAGCGCCTCGGCGCGGGGTAATCCCGCGAGCACCCCGCCGTCCGCCATCGCCTCGATCATGATGTAAACGAAGGCGGGGCCGCTTCCGGACAGCCCGGTGACGGCATTCATCAGGGATTCAGGGAGTTCCACGGCTAGGCCAACTGAGCCCAGCAGCAGTTGTGCGGCTTCGGCGTCGGTTGAGGTCGCGCCCTTGCCACGGCAAAAGGCGGCGGCCCCTTGTCCGACGAGCGCCGGGGTATTTGGCATGCAGCGGATCACGCGAACCGAGCCGGGTACCCGTGCTTCGATCCATGAGGTGGTGAGTCCCGCAGCCACGGAGATGACCAGCGAGCTGGCGTCAGGCAGCCAGCCCAGAGCGGCCTCGGCATGTTGGGGTTTGGTACAGAGCAGGTAGGTATCCGCTTCCAGCGCCCCGATGGTGTCGACGATGTGGGCTCCGGTGGCGGCGGCGAAGGCCTTGGCTGCTTCCGGCGAGGCATCGCAGCCGGTCACTTGCTCCGGGTTCAGGGCGCCGGAGCGAATGGCTCCCTCCACCAAGGCACTGCCCATTTTTCCACAGCCGATGACACCGAGTTTCATGCGGCGGCAGACTAGGGTGGCCCCGGCAGGGCGGCGAGCGTCATTTTGGGCAGCTTGAACTGCTTGTTAGGAGGGGGGATCGGGGCCGCGCCTTCATTTTCCTTGAGGGAAGCTCCCGGCGGGACATCGTCGGCCCATGCGATACTTCGTGGCGATCCTCGCCAGCCTTGGTCTGGCTGCAGCAGCGGAAGAAGATGCCGTCCCGCCGGTGGAGGCGGTGATTTCCAGTCGGCTTGCCAGCTTGCCGGAGCCGGCTCCCGTCCAACTGCCGAAGGGCATCACCATGGCGATCACGTCTTCAAGTCCGGCAGCACAGAAGCATGTGCTCGATGGGATTTCGAATCTCCATGGAGGCTGGGATTTCGAGGCATACCGCCATTTCTGTGCCGCGCTGAAACTTGATCCGGATTGCCTGATGGCCCACTGGGGCGTGGTGGTCTCTCTTATCGATCCGGAGCCGGATCTGGTGGACGAGCGTTCGGCCGCGTTGAGGCGCATGGTCGAACTGGTATCGAAGGAAGGCGGCACGGAGTTGGAGCGGTCCTATGCCTTTGGGATCGCCACCTTTTTCCAGAAAGGCGCTGCGGCTGCGGCGGGGGTTTTCCAAGCGGCATCCGAGAAGTATCCGAATGACCCGCAGCTCAAGCTGCTGTGCGCCGCCTTGGGACGCACCGGCTACGATGAAGAAGGCAAGCCGAACGTGGAGCAGGAACGTGCCGAGGCCTTGCTCGATGGCATGCTTACCCAAGACCCGGATCACCCGCTCTATCTCTATGCCTACTTGACCGTGCGTGCTGAAGCACCGGATCTACGCGGTGACCTTGCGCGCGCGCGCCGGCTGGTTCAGGTCGCGCCGGGCTATGCGCCCGCCTTGCACATGCTGGGGCACTACGAGCTGAGGAACGGCAACATCGCCCAAGCGATCGATGCCTTCTCCCAAGCGGGTGAAGCTTATCGGCAATGGATGAAGGCGACCGGTGTGACTCATGCCGATTGCCCGGGGTGGGTGAAGGCTGAGTGCTACCGGGCCGCGGCCCTGGCGGAGAAGGGTGATTATGCAAATGCCTTGGCCGTGGCGAAGTCGGTCGGCGCGATTGATTTGCCGCCAGACCGCGCTCGTAGCGAGGGCGGCCAGCTCCTGCTTTGGGAAGGCCGCACCCTCGAAGCTCGCTTGCTCATGCGCCGCTCAGGTCAAGGCGATGTCGCCGCGGCGATCGCGTCCCTGCCGAAACCGGAGAGGCACAAGGTCTATGGCAAGACCACCCACTCGGTGTGGTTCTATCAAGGTCTGGCCTTCATCCTGGAGGCGCGGAAAGCGCTTCTGGCGGGGAATCCTGAAGAGTGTCGGAAGATCGCGGACGCGATCACGCTGCACGGGGAAAAGATGGCGGAGAACCGCGATGCTGCGGCTGCCGCAGGGGAGCGCTCCTCTTGGATCCGCGCCTTCAATGCCATGGAGGTCTACGCCGGCGAACTGCGCGGTGAGATGGCGATGAAAGGTCCGAAAGACGGGATCAACTCGGCTTTCAACTGGTATCGCGCGGCCCTCGACCGGCAGAGCCCGCCATCCATGTTGATGCCTCCGACAGTGCTGTTGCCGATGCAGGCCAGGCTGGCGGAATATTACATGGCGAAGAACCAGCCGGACGACGCCGTTGAGATCCTGATGCAGGCGCAACGCCGCTACACAAACGATCTGGAGATCCTGACCCGCTTGCAAGCTGCGCACAAAAAGGCGGGCCGGACCAAGGAAGCGGGCGAAATCGCTGCCACCATCGAGCAGGTGAAGTCGGAGTAAGGCGGCGCGGAAGAGGGCGCTTCCGGACGTTGCCGTGCAGATTCGGCACGATTCCCTGCCGCGTGCTTGCACTCCGGCAGGGATGCCGTGAACATTCATCCCATGAAACGCAGGTCTTTCCTTCGCGCCACCGCCGCCACTTCGATTTCCCTCGGTTCCACCGGTAGCGTCTTCGCCGCGCTGGCAGCCGACAACGTCTATCGCAAGAACATCGGCATCCAGCTCTACACCCTGCGGGATGATCTGAAGAAGGATGCCGCGGGCACGCTGAAGGCCGTGGCCGCTGCGGGCTACAAGCAAGTGGAACTCTTCGGTTTCCCGAATTGCCAGCCACTGATCGACGGAGCGAAGGATGCCGGGCTCGCGATCAACTCCGCCCATTTCGAATGGGACAGCGTGGTGAATCCGAAGGATGAGGGGATGTCCGATTTCAAGAAGACCCTCGACCGGGCGAAGGAGATCGGCCTGAGCCATCTGGTGATCCCTTACCTCCAGGACGGCAATCGCAAGACCTTGGATGACTATAAGAAGGTCGCAGCAAATGCGAACAAGGCCGCGGCACTCTGCAAGGAGGTGGGCATCCAGTTCTCCTACCACAACCACGCTTTCGAATTTGAACCGAAGGAAGGTGGCAAATGCGGCTATGATGTCTTCATCGAGGAGTTCTCGCCGGACATGCATTTCGAGGTGGATGTCTTCTGGATCAAGGTTGGCGGTCGCGAGCCTTCGGATCTGATCACCAAGCTCACCGGTCGAGTGTCGCAGCTTCACCTGAAGGACCTGAAGAAGGGGACGAAGATTCCCGATTTCGGCAGCTTGCCGCAGGATTCCTTCAAGGAACTCGGCAACGGGATGATCCCGATGGAGCCGATCATCGAGGCTGCCGCCAAGGCGGGCGTGAAGCACTGCCACGTGGAGCAGGACTATTCACCGCATCCGCTTGAGAGCATCAAGGAAAGCGTGGTCAATCTCGGGAAGCTCTGAGCCGCCACCTTGAGATGCATCGTACGCGCTTGGGAAGCGGTGAGGTCAATGGGGCTTTCTAACGGAATCGCCCGCGCACCGCTTCCAGTCTCGCATGGTCTCTCGCCAGACAGTCGGGGATGGAGGTTGTGAATTCCTGGGCCGCGGGCTGATGCGGCACATGCGGTCCCTTGGAATCGAAATGTGATCTTTGCTTCGCTTCCGTCCAGTCCTCGCTGGAAATCCCCAGCTCCGGCCCCAAGGTTTCCCAAACGAACTGCGGCAGCTCGCTGTAGGCGATCGGCTTAAGACCGCCTTCTTCCACTATGGTTGCCGCTTGTCGGAAGATCCCGGCAAGCACTTGCTCCGTATAGCCATCGAGATCCGCGGGATTCACGCTCGCAGGATCAATGTCGAAATGGCGGCTATCCACGATGCCGGGGACCATCTGGCTTCCTCGCATCCGGCGGTGCGAGCGGAGAATCGCGTCCGGCTCGCGGTAGATGAAGTAGCGAGGAGTCTCCGGGAACAGCCTCTTCAATCTCCCAAGCTGGGGCAGGTGCCAGCAGTCGGTCTTGAGAAACAGCTTTGGTGCCACGCCATTGAGCGGCTTGGCAAAGGCCCGGAGCAGGCCGGTGACCAAGGCGTCATCCGCGCCTTCGAGGTGGAGCAGGGTGTCTAAGACCGGCGGCTCGGAGAGTGTCCTGCATCCGGTCACATGGGAAAGCAGCTGCATTACCAAAGTCGAGCCGCAGCGGGACGAGTGGAAGAAGATCGCGGCCGGGGCCGGTGCATCCGGATTGCTTTGGCTGAGGACTGTCAGCGGCGTCTTGATGAATGGAGTGCTCCGCCGGTGAAGCCGGACGCTATCTTCGAAAAAAGGTTCGTGGAATTTGCCACCCGGCACGTGCAGCCATGTCAGCTCGCGGCTCACCGCATCCAGCTCCATGGGGAACCAGTCGGGGGTCGTTACCGGATCAAGGTCCATCGGCGTGAAAAGAAAAGACGCGGCTACAGGGAGCAAGCCCGCAACCGCGTCTCTGGGAAGTGATCCTCTTTTTAGTTGCGCCGGCGGCGTGCCAGAAGCGGCAGGGCAGCGAGGCTCAGCAATAGGGCGGAGGGCTCGGGAACCGTTTCCATGGTGATGGTCCACGAGACCAAACGATGCTCACCACCGCCGGAAAGATCGGCGACGAAGAGGCCCCATGAGCCGCTAGCCGCGCCTTCCTCAAAGAGGTCCAGGCCAGCGGTGACCGCATCGGTATCAAGGACCAGCGCAGGATCGATGTCGCGACCGTCTGCCTGCCAGATACCCGTGAGCGGGCCGGTCAGCGGTGTCGTGGCACCGCCGAGTTCGAGCCGGTAGTTGTGGATATTCGCGGCACCCTCGTTGGAGAAGGTGACATTCATGCTCTGATTGTCACCGTATCCCGCCGGAGTGGTTGAGGTGCGTCCCGCCCGGTTGAGCAGCACGGCCTTGTCGACGCCGTTGGTGAGATAGATGTAGAGATCTCCGAGGAAGGCTTCTTCGCCCGGTGCGGCTTCGATCTGGATCGAGAGCTCGATCGTGACCACCGATTCCGTCCCCGCATCGACGGTGAGTGAGCGGGCGAGGCCGGAGCTGGAACCATCCGGGATATTCGTGTTGACGGTATCGGTCACCACGATCGTCGCCGCGTTCGCGAGCGGTGCACAGCCCAGCACCGCGGCCATGAGAGATGCTTTTAGGAAAAGAGAGTTCATGGAGTGAAGGAGTGGAGGTTTCAAGGTGGCGGAAGCTGGGCTTCGATCACGCGGTAGTAGCGCGTTTCCGGCAGTGGGCCCACGTCCGTGAAGAGCATCGCCCCGTTGGCCGGACAAACTTGCGGGCTACCGCTGTTGGTCCAGACAGCCAGGTCCTCGGAGGTCTGGAGCAAATAAGTCCGTCCGGAAATTCCAAGGCACACGATCAGCCGGTCATCACCTTGGGTGAACTGTCCGACGATGTTGAAGCTCGCGCCGCTTTCGGCCGAGGCTGCAATGCCCACCGTGCCGGTCACCGTTTGCACACCATCGGTGATGGTGAAGGTGAAGCTGTCCGCGCCGGAGAATCCTGCGGGCGGCTGGTAGTAGATCCAGCCATCCACGATGGTGACGGTTCCACCTTGGGCGGTCGGCAGGTTTTGCACCGAGACGAGGCTGACAGCACGGCCTTCGACGATGGAGGTCAGCGCGAGGAGATCGGAGATCTTGAGCTTGCCGGAAACGCCGATCTTCACGGCGAGCGAGCCATTTCCTGCGACGAGCAGCGGATCATCATCGGTGATCGTGCCAGTGGCTTCCACGGTGCCGAGCGACACGCTGCGGCCGGACGCGGAAAGATCACTGAGGGAGGCTACTACGGTTTCGTCTGACTCCACATCATTGTCACCGGTCACGGCGACATCGAAGGAAGCGGTGGTCTGACCGGCCGGGATCGTCAGCGTTGCAGCGCCGAGTGCGGTGAAGTCCGTGCCTGCCGCGGCGGTGCCGGTGGCGAGTGTCTGGCGGCTCACCGTGACAGCGGTGTCCACCGGATTCGTCAGAGAGACGGTGAATGGCAGATTGACAGCGCTGCTGTCGCCCTCCGCCACGGTCCCGCCGGCGAGCGAGATCACCGAGCTGTCGTCGTTGAGGATCGTGCCTGTGGCTTCAGCATCCGTGATGATGCCCGGGGACGGATTGTCCAGATTGACTGTGAAGGTTTCATCCAGCTCCACGGTCGAATCGTTCGTGATGGTTACCACCACGGGCAGCGTGCTGACCCCGTCTTCGAAGGTCAGGATGCCGGCGACCTGCTGGTAATCGGTGCCGCCCGATGCGGTGCCTGCTGTCAGTGAGTAATTCACGCTGGACCCGCCCGATGTGCTGCCGGAGCGGGTGACATCGAAGCTGATCGTTCCTGCATCTTCCTGAGCGGAGGCGTCGGCGATGGAGTAGGAATACAGGTCACCGGTGACGCGCAGGTTATCGAAGAGGATCCGTTCGCCATTTCCGTCGGTGGCAGCAACGATGCGCACCCCGAGTGTCGTCGCGGAGGGAAGGTCGAAGCTGAAGTCTTGGAAGGACGAAGTGAGCGCCGTGCCATCACCGGTACCATTGAGATCGGTATCCAGTGCCAGATTGCCGCTCGCACCCGCAGTGGAGCGGAAGGCGTATTTGGTTTCCCACGCACCACCATCCACGCTGGTTTGGATCAGCAGGAAGTCATCGAGCTGTTCGAAGACGCTGCCACCCTGGGTCGCGGCCAGAAGGTTCAACTTCAGATTGGTGTAGTTCGCGGTATTGACGTGCGCCGTTACCGCTTCGAGCGGTTCGGCATCGGTCTGGGTCCGCTCGGCGGCGAAGACGTTCGCCCCATCCGTGCCCGGCACAGCGGTTGTCGGGACGAGACGGGTGAAGAGCGAATTGCCGCTGGAAAAGCCGCCCAGCACGCTGTAGCGCGTTCCTCGGCCGTCCGTCTCGAAGCTTTCGGTGAAGGGCATTTCCTGCACCGGCACGAGGTCGACCACCGAGATCTGGCGGATGGGGGCGTTGCTGGTGTTGGTGCCGTCCGTGGTCGCAAAGGTTACGTGGCGCGTGGCCGTGGACGGATTGACCGTATTGGTGTTCTGGTAGCGGACGCTGGCCAGCACTGCCTGGTAGTCGGCCAAGGTGGCGACGCGGTTGATGGTCAGCACGCCGCCGGCGTAGCTGATATCTCCGGCTACAATCGAGCCGGAAGGAGTGGCAGTGAGGACGTCTTCGCTGGCCAGGTAGTTCTGCGAGATGCTGACGGTGGCAGAGGGGAGGGTGGAGCTGTCACCATCGCTGAGGGTCAAGCCCGGCGCGATCAACTGGGCCCCGCTTCCCTCCGCGTAGCTCAGCGGAGTTACCGACACATTCCCGATCGCAGGCGGATTCGTTGCCGCGGTTTCACCGAAGATCCGGATATTGTCGAAGCAGACGTACTCTGCCGAGCCGTTGGTGAAGAAGGTCAGGCGGACTTGGACCGAGTTGCCGCTAGGAATCGAGAAAGAGGCCTCCTGGAAAGTGGCATCCAGCGAAGCGGGAACGCCAACAGGCACGGTACCTCCGCCGAGTCCGTCGAAGTCAGCGTCGTAGATCAGGGAACCATTGGTGGCCGAGGACGGTGAATACTGTCCCAGCGTCGTGAAAGCCCCGCCATCGATGCTCGCTTCGATCCGGATGCGCTCGTGGTTCACCGTTGGATCGGTGAAATCGTAGACATTCAGATCGGTGGCGCCGCTGACGAAATCGCCCGGAGCCGAAAGAAGCAACTTAACCGAGTTGTTGATCTTACCGGTAATCGGGAACGCCGTGGTGGTGAGGGTCAGCGGTCCCGGGGCATTGTCGCCGACCTGAGCACTCACGCGGTTGACCCGGACTGCGGTGAACATCCGGTTGCCATCTCCGCCGGCAATGGTGCGAGGGCCTTTGATCCGGGTGCCGTTGTTCAGAACGGATGCACAGATTGGCGTGACGCTCGTCCCGTCATCATAGGTGTAGGACGAGGTGTAGCCGATGGATCCCGGCGTCCCTTCGAAGGATTCCCGGCCTAATTCGACCGGGGCGGCGAAGGCCGATGCCGGGAGCAGCAAGGCCAATGTGCCCAAATGATATTTCATACGCAGAGGAGAGATTGGGTTCCGCGGAACGAACTCAGTTGCGGGAGGGGAAGATCCCGTTAATGGCGATGATGTAGTTGATCGCCAGAAACGGCTGAAGAATCGGAACCGGCAGGTTGCTTCCGCTGATCCCGTTGGTGACGGTCGGGGTCGAAACGTTAACGGTCACCGGTGCAGTCTGCGCATTTGCGGAAGTAGCATCCGTGTATTGCTCCTCACCTGCCGAGCTGATGGCCGGGATCCGTCCTGCTGGCGAATCGCTATCTCCGGGATTGGTCGAGCACGGAAGCGAGATCGTGTTGTTCCCTCCACCCGGGGTTACCACCGCGACGTGCGTGTGCGCCGGCATTTGTGCCTGGGTCATCGTCACGGTTTCCGTACCCGCCATTTCACCCAGAACATACAAGGAAAGTCCCGGACCTTGGCCGGCATGAATCGGCACACGGCTCTGCAGGTTCGGGAGGGCGAAGGTCGTCTGGCCATTGCCGCCATAGGTGGTGCCGAGGATCGAGAAAAGCGCCGTGTTTTGTGCGATAGAGAGGATCTGGCCGTTGCACATCATGTAGCCTCGCGGGGCGAAGTTACCTGCGAACATTTTGATTTCTCCGATGAAGGGTTCAGACATGGTGGATGGAGTGTTAGTGTGTTTGGGAGGCGTCTGCCGTGGGGTCTTCGATCTCGCGCAGCCAAGAGGCCATGCGGGGGAAATCATGGGTCATGCGGTACCAGCGCAGCATCGGAATGCCGACGCCTTGGCCCGCTGAATACTGGGCGGCCAATTGTGCTCCGCCAGAGCGGTAGCCGCCTTCGTGAAAAACAATGGAGGGATCGATCCCGCACTCGACCGCTGCAGCGTAGGACCACGCCATCGCAGCCATTTCGTCAGCAGGGGAGACTTCGAGTTTCCCATTCTGCGCGGCTCGCACAGAGGGTGGGCTTACCGCGATGTGGCCGGCTTCATGCAGTAGATCGCCAGGCCACTGGAGACGCGCTGGATCGATGAGCAGCGCTCCATCTTCGAGATGGACGCCTGGAAGAAACTCCCCCTCGGGAAGGTCCGCGATTTTCCACTCGATTCCCACGCGATCGAGGAAACCGGTGATCTGCTCCAGGACGGGATTCTCAGGCCACGAGCTCACGGTTCCGGAGGGGTTCGGATGAATGAACGAATGCTTCCTCTTCGCTGGTCAGCGGCAGTGGTGCGACCCACGGGGAGTGAGGATGATTGAGTTTGACCGTTGCGACCGCGCGATCGATGCGCGCGCAACCCGCAAAGTCCTCAAGTCCGGCGATCACGCGTTCAGGGTCGTTGACGAGGTCTTCCAGATGCAGATCGAAAGTTGGCAAACGGCCGGAAAGGCCGGCCAAGGCGGCGCGGCTATTGACCGCCTCGGTGACGAAGCGTTGGAAGTCGGCACCGGGGCCGAACATGGAGGCGGCCTTGGCGGAGCGCATCGTGTCGGCGAGATTCCGATCAACGCGGATCACCCTGGCCTTCGGAAGCATTACAGGCAGCAGGCCGATCATCCACGCCTGCGGGCCGGCGTGCTTCCATCCCCATATGGGACGGCCGTGACCGCGTGCTTCGGCTGCACAATGGGAGAGGGGACCGGCGGCGAATTTCGCCAGGCTGGCGAGATAGCCCTCCGTTTCCGGCAGAAGGTCGGCGATGAATTCCGCGGTGTTGCCCGCCAGAACCCCGTTCAACATCGGATCGGAACGATGTGCCTGCTGGCCGACGGCGAATTGCTTCGTCGAAAGCCAGGACATGAAGAAGGCGGCATCGTTTCCGACGCTATCGCCGTAGATGAGGCAGTCGTTGGCCGAACACAGGAGGCGCTGGACCAAGGTGGTGCCCATCCGCGGCGAGGCGGAAAGTACGATCAGCGGAGCGAGGTCCTTCACGCGGCCACCTCCGTTTCCACATCGAGGGTGGCAATCCACGCATCAAGCTCCGGACTGCGGCGGGCATCGATCACGAGATGCACGCGGTCGGTTGCGCCGTGGTTTTCCACCGAATGGCGGTCACTCAGGCGGAGATACCAAGAGGTCCCTTCGCGAAGGTCGAGACGCGTGCCATTCAGGCGGAAGTCGACGCCGGGATTCGTGGTCACCGGCACATGAATCCGGACGGCACCGCTTTCAAAGGCGAGATCGTGGTCGCAGTGTTCCTTGATGATCGAGCCAGGCGTAAGCTTCATCAAGCGAACGCAATCGAGCGGGAAGGGGAATGCGGCCAGCGCTTCAGGGAAGTAGCTGCAGCGCGAAAGAAAGGGCGTGTCCGCGAATTCCGTGCAGGTGGGATCCGAGTACATCATCATCACCGGATGCGTGGCGCCGGCGGGCCCGCGGAGGGGAATGATGCTCCAGTCCCCATCGAAGTTCTGCTTCACGAAATGCTGCATCCACTCGCCTGCCTCCAAAACGGCAAGATCCGCCTGCATCCGCGCCACATCGAAACGAAGTGGCAGGAGGAGGCGATCGGGGAGGGTTGGGAGGGATGACATCGTTTCGCGATATCAGGCTCTCAGATCCAATTGGATGGAGCGTCCTTGGCGCTCAAAGGTGAAGGTATTGCCCTTCGCTTTGACCTTTCCGTCTCCCAGGCTGGAGGCCTTGCGGGAGAGGGCGTCGAAATCGCTGACCTTGCAGCGGATATAGAGGGTTTCGCCCTCTTCCCGGATATCCCAACCGGTGATTCCCGCGGCCTTCAGGGCTCCTTGCAGGTCTTGGTGGGCGGTGTTGGATTCAGCGGAGGCGATGCCGGTGCTACCGGCGACACCCGCGAGGGCACAGAGGCGGAGGAATTCGAGACGTTTCATGGGGAGGCGATGCAAGGGAGATCGCAAGGCCGTGGATTTACGCAGGGAAATCCATATCTTCAAGTAATGTCTGATTTTTTCCTCCCTGAAAAATTTGCAGAACTTATTTGAAATATAAAATGAACATTCGCGCTCGCTTACCGGCGGTTTCCTGCGCTTCGTGAGCGGAACTCCTCGCGAGGGCGCGAGGCGCTTCCAACTTGCGGCCGAACTTCGAATTGCCGCCCCGGCCTGAAACGACGAATATAGCCGCCGTGCCAGACACCATCGAAGCCGAAGTCCTTGAGATTGACGGAAGTCCCCCGCCACCCGCTCCTGATTCCCGGGAGTCGCGACGCGGCTGGGGGAGCGGCATGCCTTGGGATGGCTTGCGAGGAAAGGTGGTGACCTTGGATCGCCGCTGGTGGCCGCTTTGGGCTCTCCTCGCGGTCGTGGCCGTGGCGCTCCTGCTCACCGTGGGGGTCGTGGTGGCGGTGCTGGTGGTGTTGGCAAAGCTGATCGGGGGAATCCTGCGTTTTCTGCTCGGTTCGCCTACGCGGCGGACAGGGGCTAGCCTCTCCCGGAGATCATTCTAACGTTCGTTTCGGACGTTTGTTTGGGAGAAATCGGCAGGTTATTCACAATGCGTGGAAGCCTTTGAAATCGGGGCTTCCTTGGGGCTCATCCATGGCGAATTGCCCGCACTAGCGCATCCCTGCAAAGTTATTCACATGTGAATAACTTGGGGATAAGCCGTGTGAAACGGATTCGTAACTTCTTAACTCGATCATATTGAGATGTTTGAGTCTTTTTGTCTGATTTTTCTACCAGATTTGGATCGTGAACAAGCCTTGAAAAGCCTCCTTCGGTCACCGGATGGCATTTTTCAATCGCTCGGGTGATTTTGCATTCTGGCTGACTGCCACAGACCCTTGTGCCCGCGCTTTTTAACACTGTTCCCAAGTTATTCACAATCGTTGGTGGCAAGCGGAAAGCAGGGGTTCGAGCCTGCCTTGGGAAATGAGGGAATCCCATTGGGGTTTTTCGAGGGCTGCCTTCTCCGGCAATGCGGCATCCTTGAAAGATCCCGGCTTCCGGAGGCGTCCTCGGCGGGCATGCCATACCCGGATCAAACCTTTAGCCATGGAACATTGCCAAGCCCGGGACGACCGCTAGCGTCGTCCTCAATGAGAACGCATTTGCTTTGCGCCTCGGGACTGCTGTTCGCCACCGGATCGACGCTGGCGGCGACGAAGGTTCTCCAGGCATTCGAGGGGGATGGATACGGGGATTGGAAGGTGGAGGGCGCGGCATTTGGCTTGGCGCCGAGTGGCGGCAAAATGGATGGGCTGAATGCGGAACTCACCGGCTACGCCCAAGAATCGGTCGCCTGCTCCGCACACGGCGGCGATGCCGCGAAGGGCACGCTGACTTCCCCGGAATTCAAGATCACCGAAAACTACATCTGTTTCCTTATCGCCGGTGGCAAGCACCCCGGCAAGGTGGGGGTGAGGCTCACGGTGGACGGCAAAACGGTTCGCGATGCCACCGGTGAGGGCTCGTTGCAGTTCCGCACTCAGGTATGGGACGTTACGGAGTTCAGGGGCAAGGACGCCCGGATCCAGATCTATGACGACGAAAGCGGCGGCTGGGGCGTGATTGCGGCCGACCATTTCCTCATGACGGACTACGCGAACCAGAAGTTCCCGGCGTCCACGAAGAGCGGTAAGCCTCACCTGTCGGGTCTAGTGGCCAGCGACACCATCGGCGGCCTCACCATCCCGGAAGGGACGAAGGTGAAGATCGTGGCCGATTACAAGAATGGCGGGGTCACCTCCCCGACCGCACTGGCCTTCGGGGAAAAGGGTGAGATCTACGTGACCGAGACGCATCGCTTCCGCCATGGCGTGCCGGACAACCGCGATCACCTCTACTGGTACCTCGATGACATCGCCTCGCATAGCGTGGCGGACCGTCTGAAGATGCACGAGAAGTGGTACAGCAAAGAGGAAAAGAGCTCGAAGAGGTTCCTCACCGAGATCGATGAGGTCGTGCGCGTGCTCTCGAAGCCTGGTGAGGACGGCCACTCTGCCAAGAGCGAGGTCTATGCGCGGAACTTCAATGACGTGCTTGATGGTCCTGCTGCCGGTATTTTCGAATACGAGGGCACGGTTTACATGGCCTGCATTCCGAAGATCTGGGCGCTGCGCGACAAGGACGGCGATGGCAAGGCAGACAAGCCCGACGAGCGGGAAGCGCTCTTCGATGGCTTTGGCGTGCGTGTCTCTTTCTCCGGTCACGACCTGAATGGTTTCGCGCTCGGACCGGATGGTCGCATCTACGGCACGCTGGGAGACCGCGGGATGAATCTTACCACGAAGGAAGGGAAGCACTACGAGCTCCCGGACCAAGGCTGCGTTTTCCGCTTCGATCCCGATGGCTCGAATTTTGAGGTCATCCACACCGGCCTCCGCAATCCGAAGGAGTTGGCCTTCGACGAGTATGGCAATGCCTTCTCGGTCGATAACAATTCCGACCAAGGTGACCAGGCCCGTGTGGTCTATGTCATGGAAGGCGCTGACTCCGGCTGGACCATGGAGCATCAGGCGCTGCACAGCTTCCATCGGCAGATCGGCATGGAGGAACATCCGCCGAACCGTTGGATGGAAGAACAGATGTGGGCGCCGCTGAATAGCGCGCAGCCCTCCTACATCGTGCCTCCGGTGGCGAATCTCACCTCGGGTCCCTCCGGGCTGACGTACCACCCGGGCACCGGCTTCCTCGAGAGCGAAGCCGGCCGCTTCCTGATCTGCGACTATCGCGGTGGTGCGGCGAATTCGGGCATCTGGTCCTTCAAGGTCGAGCCCTCCGGTGCCGGCATGAAGATGACCGACTCCCGCCAGTTGAACTGGGGTGCCGCGGTGACCGATGTGGAATACTCTTGGGATGGGAAGCTCTACGTCACCGACTTCATCGGTGGCTGGGCCTCGCATGACGATGGCCGGGTCTACTTGATCGAAGCGGACAAGACCTTCCGTGAAGAGGAAGCGAAGGAAACCGCGGAGATCATTGCTGAGGGCTTCGAGAAGCGTCCCGTGCCTGCTTTGGAAAAGCTGATGGCTCATCCGGACATGCGCGTCCGCACCCGTGCCGAGCTTGCGCTTTCCCGCAGGCCGGAAGCTCTGGACGTCTTCACCCGTGTCTCAAAGGAAGGGAAGACCACCGTCCAGCGCCTGCATGGCGTCTGGGGTCTCGGCATCCTGGCTCGCCGCGGTTCCGCGGTGCTCCCTAGCTCCGGGGATGGCTTCGCCACGCTGCCTAGCAAGCTTCTGCGGGAGCGGGCAGGCCAAGCCATCGGTGCCCTGTTGGAGGACAAGGACGTGGAAGTGCGCGCCCAAGCCATCAAGACACTCGGTGAGACGGGCCTTCCCGGCGGTCGCCTGCAGTTCTCGCCCATGCTGGGTGACAAATCCCCGCGCATGCGGGCCTTTGCCGCGATCGCGGCCGGCAAGATGAAGGCGGAGAGTGCCATTCCGTTCATCTGGGAGATGCTGAAGGGGAACGAGGATCCTTACATCCGCCACGCCGGTGCCTATGCGCTTTCGCTACTCTGCGAGCCGCGCCAGATCTCCGCTCTGGTCGATGAAGAAGATCCCGCCTTGCGTCTCGCCGCGGTGATCGCCCTCCGCCGCATGAAGGACCCGGCCGTCGCGGCATTCCTCGAAGACGAGGATACGAAAGTGGCGCGTGAAGCGATTGCCGCCGTTCACGACGTGGGCATCGAAAAGGCCCGCCCGATGGTTGCCGCGCTTCTCGATGAGCCGCCGTCCTATCTGACCACCATGGATTGGCGCCGTCTTCTTCATAGCGCCTTCCGCCTCGGCGATGAAGTGAATCTCGGTCGCGTGCTGAAAGTGGTGCTCGATCCGAAGGCTCCTGCCGCCGCTCGCGAGGAAGCGCTTCGTCTCGTAGGCCTGTGGAGCAAGCCGGACCCGGTGGATCAGTCGCTGGGCCGTTGGGCTCCTCTGCCGGAACGCGATCCCGCGATCGTGAAGAATTCGCTTATGCCGCTGCTTGGCAGCATCCTGAAGCTGGATGGCAAGCTGGCCGAGCCGGCGCTGGCCTTGATCGGGAAATACAAGCTGGATCTCTCCGCGGTGGATGATGCCACGATGAAGGGGCTGGTCATGAACGACAATCTTCCGGGCGCTGCTCGCTCGGAAGCGCTGGACCTCTATGCCGCGCGGAAGCCGGAAGGGATCGATGCGCTGCTTGGCGATCTCGCGAAGGGCAAGGATGACGATCTCGCGATCGGGGCGATCAAGCGCCTCGCCGCGGAACATCCCGGTGCCGCTTTGGAAAGCATCCGCACCGCCGTGGGGCACGCGAATGCCGGTCGCCAGCAGGACGCATGGAAGATCGCCGCTGGGCTGAAGGCTCCAGGCATCGAGTCCCTCTTTGTGGACAGTCTCGCGAAGCTGAAGGAAAAGCAGGGTGTTTCGCCCTCGACCCTTGAACTCCTCGATGCGGCCGCGAAGCGCTCCGAGCCGGAAGTGAAGAAGGCTCTGGAGGATTACAAGGCTGCCATCGCGGCCTCGACCGATCCGCTTGCTGCCTACCTTGGTTCGTTGCAGGGCGGCAATGCGAAGAAGGGCGGCGAGCTCTTCGAATCCCAGCCTGCGGCCCAGTGCATGCGCTGCCACTCTGCGGGTGGCGGTCACGGCGGCGGAGATGCCGGGCCGAATTTGGAAGGCGTGGGCAAGCGCGGCGACGCCAAGTTCATGCTCGAGTCCCTCGTGAACCCGGGGGCCAAGGTCGCCACCGGCTTCGGCCTGACCAGCGTCACCCTGAAGGGCGGCAAGACAGTCGGCGGCATCGTCATCGCGGACACTGCCGAGCATGTGGATCTGGATAGCAGCGGCAAGGTGCTGCGTGTGAAGAAGAGCGACATCGATGCCATGCTTCCTCCCGTCTCCGCCATGCCGCCGATGGGCGCGATCCTTTCCCCGAGCGAGCTGCGCGATGTCGTGGCCTGGCTTGAAACCCGCAAGGGCAAGGACCCGGAGCCAAAGAAATATGGCGAGCCGGAACTGGTGACGCCGTGAGGCGGATCTAAGGTTTTAGCATTCACTCATGGGCCGGCGGGATTGTCCCGTCGGCCCATTTTTTGTGCCGGATCTTCCGCGGGCACTCGCTTGTAATTTGGTTCCGGCTTGGCGAGTAAGGTTGGTTTGCCCATGAGCGCGAAACCCATCCTCCTTGCTGCTCTTGCCTGCGGCGTGCTTCACGCCGGAGCCGAGCCGATGAATCTCGCCGCCAGTTCCAAGTTGCCCTCCGGGCCCGGACTTGCGGCCGCCTTCTCCGGGGATAAAGGGATAGGGGCTTCGAAGGAGGTGATCTTCCATGACGATTTCGAGGAAGGGGATATCGGGGAGACCTGGGACGAGACCGGGAACAAGCATGGAAAGGTGCTGAGCTTCGGTCAGGCAGGGTCGGGACTCGGGAAGCGAAGCCTCCGGGTGGAGACTCATTTAGGGGAAGATACCGGTGGCGGGCTGACGAAGTGGTTCGAATCCGCGGATACCCTCTTTGTCCGCTTCTACACGCGTTTCGATGCCGGGTGCGACTACGTCCACCACTTCGTTACCCTGCGGGCGAACAAAAGCCTGCAGGGCAAGGACAGGTGGAGTGGCTTTGGCGGCGCAGGCTTGAAGCCGGATGGCGAGGAGCGTTTTTCGACTGCGATCGAACCGTGGGGAAACTGGGCGAAGTGGGCCGCGCCGGGGCGCTGGAACTTCTACAGCTACTGGCACGAGATGGCGGTCTCGAAGGATGGCAAATACTGGGGGAACTCCTTCGTCGTGCCGGAGGCGCCCCTGATCCCGAAGGAGAAGTGGATCTGTGTGGAATTCATGCTCAAGCACAACACGCCCGGAGAGCGCGATGGAGAGCAGGCCTTCTGGATCGATGGCCAGTTGTTAGGCCACTGGACCGGCATCAACTGGCGGAAGAGCCCGGCCTTGAGGGCGAACGCGCTGACCCTTGAGACGTACATCACGGATCGCTGGACGAAGAACCCGGTCAACGTGGTGTCCTTTGACAACGTGGTGATCGCGCGCAGCTACGTCGGCCCGGTAGGCAAGCCCTGAAGGGCGGGCTACTTCTTCCCGCAGCCACAATCGTGACCGCAGGAGCCGGCCTTCTTCTTGCGCTTCACTTTGCTGAGCAGGAAGAGCACCGCGAGCAATACCGCAGCGAGCGCGGCCCATGTTTGCCAGTCGTTCATCTCAGAAGAAGAGCAGGGCGATACGGTAGGCGATGAACGCCGCCACCCATGCGAAGACGCTCATGAACAGGAATTGGCCGACTGCCCATTTCCACGATCCTGATTCACGTGCGACCACCGCGGAGGTAGGGAGGCACTGCAGTGCGTAGATGAAGAACACGAGCAGGGAGATCACGGCGGGGATGCCGAACATCGGACGGCCATCCGGCCATTTCTCTTCGCTCAGGCGGCTGCGCAGGGAGGTCCAGGTTTGCTCGTCGCTCTCGCCTTCTTCAACGTGGAAGAGCTGCGTCATGGAGGACACGAAGACCTCGCGCGCGGCAAAGGAGGTGAGGATTGCGGTGCCGCCACGCCAATCCAGGCCCAGCGGCCTCACCAGTGGCTCGGTGATGTGGCCGACGCGGCCCAGGATGCTGTGATCGAGCTGCTCTGCCGGATCATCGCTGCCGGACTTCGGATAAGTCTGGATGGCCCAGAGGACGATGCAGATGGCGAAAATGACGGTGCCTGCTTTCTGCAGGAAGGCCCAGGCGCGACCTCCGACGTGGCGGAAGACGTAGCTCCACTGCGGCCAGCGGTAGGGCGGCAGTTCGAGCATAAAGTGCTTCTTCACTTCATCCGGTCCCAGCTTGCCACGCAGGATACGGGCGACGACGAGCGCCGTGAGGGTGCCGAGGACATAGATGCCGAAGAAGACCACCGCTTGGGTCCAGCCACCTTCGCTGCCAAGCAGCAGGGGCACGAGCACCAGATAAACCGGCAGGCGTGCCGAACAGCTCATCCATGGTGCCACAAAGATTGTCACCAGCCGCTCCTTCGCGGAGTCGATGGTGCGGGTGGCCATCACGCCGGGAATGGCGCACGCATAGGAGCTGAAAAGGGGAAGGAAGGCCTTGCCGCTCAGGCCGGCCTTGCCCATCAGGCCATCCATCATGAAAGCCGCGCGGGCCATGTAGCCGGAACTCTCCAGCAGGCCGATGAAGAAGAAGAGCAGGACGATCTGAGGCAGGAAGACCACCACGCTGCCGACACCGCCGATGATGCCATCCACGATCAGGCTGCGCAGGTCACCATCGGCCATCGATTCGGTGACCTTGTCCGAAAGGAGCCCCTGAAGGCTTTCGATCCATCCCATGGGGATCGAGGCGAAGGAGAAGATCGACCAGAAGATCAGGAGCATGATCCCGACGAAGGCGATCCATCCGATGACCGGATGAAGCAGCCAGCGGTCGAGCTTGTCGGAAATCGTCGAGGTGTGGCCATCCGGACGGCGCGCGGCGACCATGCACATTTGGAGCACGCGGGCGCGGCGGCGTTCGCCAAGCTGATCTTCCGGCCCACTCTTCCATGGCGCAGCGGCCACGGGAGGGAAGGGATGACGGAGAGCTTGCTTCAGCTCGATGATGCCCTTGCCGGCATTGGCTTGGATCGGCACCACCGGCACGCCGAGTTCTTCGGAAAGCTTTGCTGGATCCAGACGGAGTCCCGCGCTCTCCGCGACGTCCACCATATTCAGCGCGACGACCACCGGCACGCCGGTCTCGATCACCTGGAGGGTGAGCACCAGATGGCGTTCGAGGTTCGAGGCATCCACCACGCAGAGCACCAGATCCGGGCGCGGTTCGCCCTCCTGCTCGCCCATCAGGGTCTTGCGCGCGATCTCTTGGTCAGGGCTTCCGCCGTCCAGTGAGTAGCAGCCGGGAAGGTCGACCACGCGCAGCTTGGTGCCGTGTGGCGTGAACATCTCCCCGGACTTCCTTGCCACGGTGACGCCGGCGTAATTACCGACGTGCTGGGCAGACCCGGTGAGGGCGTTGAAGAGCGTGGTTTTCCCGGCGTTGGGATTGCCGGCGAGGGCGACGGTTTCGAGTGAACCGGACATTGGAAAATCAAGCGACGGCCACCATCACTTGGGCGGCCAGTTCGCGGCTAAGGGCGAGGCGGGTGCCACAAACGGAACAAATCAAATTCCGGCCATCCGCCAATTTCCTGACCTGCAGTGTTTCGCAAAAACCGAGGTCGCGCAGTTCGTCGCAAGCAGGGCCGGTGAGCAACTTGATCTGGAAATCACAGCCGACTTTCGCCTGGCTCAAGCTGAGCAGGCTGTCCGCTTGGAGATCGTTGGCCTTCGCGAGCGACATCGCCGTTAGGCTCCTGCAATTGAGACAGGTTTGCAACAAGAATTACCTCTCCAAGAATCGCTGCTTCTCCTGCTCCAGCTTGAAACAGGATGCTTTTTCGCCGGTTTTCTGATAGGAATTCTGCGGTTGCGGAAGGACTCTCCCAGCGCAGATTCGCAAAACAGGGGAAGGGCTGCGCAATACCTCATTCACTTTTGCCATGATTTCGCACTGAATCGACCTATTCATGACGGTTTCTGCACCTACTCTCACGGACATTCCCGTTGCCTGCGTCCCGGTTCTCGATGCCGGATTCCTTCCCGCCGTGCTTTGGAACAAGGCCTATCGTGCCCTTGCCCGGGACATCGCCGGGTCGCGCACGCTTGAGCTGGCCTTGGTGAGGCAGGATGGAACCGCTTTCCGCTGGAACTCTCCACTGCTGCCGGATGAGCCGGCCCATGCTCCTGCCACCCTCCATTATGTCGAGCGGGTGCTGAAGTTCCTGCTTTGGCAGAAGGGCGGCAGCCGGGTGCTGATTGCCGGCGCTCCGGAGCTGGTGCCCGCGCTGGCTGCCATCTACGCTCCGGGTGGTGCCCGCGCTTTTGACAGCGAGTTTATCGGCAAGAAGATCTTTGGTGAGCCCTTGAGCTTTGAGTCTGTGGATGCGGCCGCGCTGGCAGCCGAATCCGGTGATGCGATCGCTCTCGGGCGCCACCTCGGCGGTTGCCGCATCGGCTTCGATTTGGGCGGATCCGACCGTAAGTGCGCGGCGATGATCGACGGGGAAGTGGTGTTCTCGGAGGAAATCGTTTGGGATCCCTATTTTCAGAGCGACCCGGCCTATCACATCGAGGGGGTGCAGGACTCCCTGACGCGCGCCGCAGCGCATCTGCCACGGGTCGATGCCATTGGTGGCAGCTCTGCGGGCGTTTATGTGAATAACGAGGTGCGCGCGGCTTCGCTCTTCCGTGGCGTGAGCGAGTCGGATTTCGAAGCCCGCATCCGCCGGATGTTCTTTGAATTGAAGGACCGTTGGAACGGCATCCCTTTCGAGGTGGTGAATGACGGGGAGGTGACCGCTCTGGCGGGCTCGATGTCTCTGAATGAAAACGCCGTGCTCGGCGTGGCCATGGGCACCAGCGAGGCCGCTGGCTATGTCGATCCGAATGGCTCGATCCGCCCTTGGCTCAATGAGCTGGCCTTTGCTCCCGTTGATTACCGCGAAAATGGCCCGAAGGACGAGTGGAGCGGCGACGAGGGTTGTGGCGTCCAGTTTTTCTCGCAGCAGGGCGTAGCCCGCTTGGCGAAAGCTGCAGGATTCGAATTCGGCACCATGCCTTTTCCGGAGCAGCTTGTCGAAGTCCAGAAGGCGATGAAAGCCGGCGATGAGCGCGCCCGGAAGATCTATCAGACGATCGGTACCTGCTTCGGCTATGCCATCGCCCACTACGCGGACTTCTATGAAATCCGGAATCTTCTGATCCTCGGTCGCGTGACCTCCGGGGAAGGGGGCACGATCATCATTGAGGAAGCGGAAAAGGTGCTGGCCAGTGAGTTCCCGGACCTGAGCATCAAGCTCGTGGTGCCGGACGAGAAGACCAAACGCCACGGACAGGCAGTCGCTGCCGCGAGCCTCGCCGCTGTTTAAGCTGCGGTTCGAAAATTCAATTTTGGGGGAGAGCCTCCTCCGGAGCGCGGCGGGAATCGTCGCGTCCCCGGGGAGGCTTCATTTTGTGGATCGGGAGCTCTCCCGGAGTTGGCGTGAAAGGCGGCTCTAACAGTGATCTCTAGCAAGGATGCAACCCTTCGCGGTCGTCCAAGTGGGCTGTTAGACGGTGCCGGAGCCGGGCGAAAAAAAAGCACCGGTCCCCGCGGACCGGTGCTCAACCGAATTACCTAGAAAACCAGTTGCTTCAGAAGAAGGTGCGGAAACCGAAGAGGTAGGTCAGGGCATCCACTTGGCCGTTGCCGACTCCCGGGGTGGAAAGGTGGGAGTATTCCACACCCGCCTGCACCTTCAGGTTGTCGCCGCAGATCAGGTAGTTGAGACCCGCGTAAACGGTGTGCAGCTCGTCGCCGCGGCCGCCATTGACGATGTTCGGGTTGCCGCCGCCCCCGTAGTTGGTGGCACGGACGTAGCGGCTGTTCAGGCGGACGCCTTGGTCTTCCTCGGCCCCGGCGTAGGTGTATTGCACCACGGCCTGGAGCTTCGCGGGAACGATCCAATAGTAAGGAGTGGCCACGAAGCCCCAGAAGCTGCCGCGGCGGGCTGCGTTGGACTGCATTTCGGAGCCGCCATTGTCGCCCAGGAAGCCTTCTACGTTCACGCCGCCGTTACCGATGGCATATTCGGCGGAGAGGGTGGTGGCCCAGCGGTAGTCGAGCAGCGAGTCCTCGTTCGCCAGACGCTCGTCGGCGTTGTTGTAGATGAGTTCCCAGCCAATGCGGAGGTCGTCGGTAGCGCTGTAGATGAGCTCCGCGTTATACATCAGGCCATCGTTCCAGCCGCCCCAGCCTTCGACGTTGCCGCTGTCGACACCGAACTCGTCGGTGCCTTCATCGGTGCTGTAGATGCCGAGCACGGCATTCACCGGGCCCTTCACCGCATTCACGAACACGCCCGTCGGGCGCGCGCTCTGGTAAAGCTTGTTGGAGATTGCGGAACGCTCGACCGTGAGGAGGGCGTTGGAGGAAGTGCGGGCTTCCAAGCCGCCGTGCCACTTGATGCGGCCGACGTTCACCGTAAGCACGTCGAGGTTCGACAGGCTGAAGGCCTTCAGCGCGTCGAAGGTGAAATAGGATTCGTCGAAGTCGACATAGTCGTATTCGAGATCGCCGCCATTGAAGCGCTGGTCATCCACGAGGTTCACCACACCCTTGTAGGCGAAGTAGTTGAGGAATCCGATCTTGGCACCCAGGCGGAAGCGGCGGGCGTCCGTGTAGTCTTCGCTGAAATCCTGGCCGTTGGTTCCCTCGCCATCCACGTAGGCGGCGTTCCAGTGATAGCGGCCTTCGAAGACGATGCTCTGGATGACCGGGTTTTCCGGGATGCCCTTGATCGTCCCCGGCTTGCTCGAGAGCCAGGTGCAGAAATCAAAATCCTGGAACATCGATCCGCTTTCGGCGGGTGCGGGTTCGACTGCCGGTTCACCGGCGAATGCGATGCTGGAAAGTCCGCAGGCGACGACGGCTGCGGTCTTCAATCGGATGGTATGGTGTTTCATGGTATCGAAGGCAGGGCCCTGATGAATGCTTGGGGCATCAGCAAGGCCGCGGAAATCCAGCGAATGTGACGGTGACGTGACAGAATGGGATTGTGACACTCCCGTCACATCCATCGTCAGCCATGCATCCGCTTGATTTCCAGCTGTCCGACCCTTTGTCCGCTAAAGGGGTTTGCGGGGTTTCGTGACAAACCTGTCACAGAGCGCCGGTGGACGTTTGTGACGTTGCTGGCATCCATGCCGTCGAGCGCCATTCGTGGCGTCGAAATCCATCTACATCCAATGCGCAACACCATTCGATTCGCCGCCGCCAGCCTCTTTGCAGGAGCCATGCTCGCTGCCACCGCCGGCGCCCAGACCATCAGCATCAAGGGTTCCGATACCCTCGGTGCCAAGCTCGTCCCGCAACTTGCCGAGAGCTTCAAATCGAAGAACGGCGGGGTGAAGTTCGAGATCGCCGCGGAAGGTTCTTCCACCGCTTTCCCTGCCCTTGCCAACGGCACGGCCCAAATCGGCATGTCTTCCCGCAAGGCCAAGTCCGACGAAATCACCGCCGCCCGCGCCAAGGGCATCAAGCTCAACGAAGTTGAAGCCTGCCATGACATGATCGTGGTCGTCGTCAACAAGTCGAATCCGGTCAAGCAGCTCACCAAGGATCAAGTCGCCAAGATCTTCACCGGCGCGGTGAAGGACTGGAGCGAAGTGGGCGGTGCCCCGGGACCGATCTCCATCTACACCCGCAACACGTCTTCCGGCACCTACAAGGACTGGCAGACCCTTGCCATGAAGGGCAAGAACTACGCTGGCAGCTCCCAGAAGCTCGCCGGTAACGAGCAGATCGCCGAAGAAGTTTCCAAGAACAAGAACGGCATCGGTTATGTCGGCCTCGCCTACTCCAAGAAGGGTGGCATCCAGCCGGTGAAGATCGACGGCGTGGAGCCGGTGGCTGCCAATGCCAAGAAGTATGCCTACAGCCGCGCTTGCTACTTCTACGTCCCGGAGAATGCCGATGCGACCACCAAGTCCTTCGTTGATTTCGCCATCAGCAAGGACGGCCAGAAGATCGCCGAAAACCTTGGGTTCGTTCCGAATCACTAAGGCTTCCTGTCGAATTTGACACTCAATCCCGGCGCGGTTTGCTCCCGCCGGGATTGCCATTTCCGCGACCGCCCTTCACGTTCGCCCCGATCGCCTGCGCATGTCGGAATCCTCGTCTTCCACACAAGTCCCCCTCGGTCATCCCTTTCGTCGGAAGGGGCGCGGAACCGACGGCCTGATCAAATCATTCTTTGCGGGTAATGCCGGTCTCACGATCGTCATCCTGATTTTGATCATCGTCTTCCTGGTTCGCGAGGGTGCCGGTTTCTTCCCGGCTTACCGAACGGAGCTCGAGCTCTACCGCAAGGCGGGACTGGAGTTCGTGGACATCCCGCGGAAGGATCTGGAGGCCCATGAGCAGATGAGCTCGCTGCTGAACCGGGCCTACTATGCTCAAGTTAATGATGCCTGCCGCCGCGAGTTCCAGCGCTCGCAGGAAGCTTCCGCCCTCATGACTTATGTCGGCGAAGGCGTGGCACCGGCCCAAAGCGCACTCCAGCGCGTGGCCGAAGGAGCAGGGGAGAATGGAATCCCCCCCGAACTCCAAAAATCTCTCACCGACAAATACAAGCAGCTCCTCGAAGAAGCACTCGCTGGGAAACGTGGTGAAGGCTTGCCGCCGACGCCTCACCTCACAAACGAGGAGCGTGAAGGCCTTCTGGCCGCACTCCGGTCCCGCGACCCGCTTTCCACCGATGACCCGCCTCTTGTCACCACGCTGCAAGAGGAGCTCTCCACCCGGCAGGCTGCCGCTGCCGAACCTCTTTCCGCCTTTCGCGAGGTGATCGATGCCTTCGCGGAAACCTCTTCCACCCTCGATGCCGTCGTTTCCGAAAGTGGTGATCTGGTGAAGGCCACCAAGGAAGCCGCAACGCTTCACGAAATCGAGACCACCAAGCGTGCCACCCTGCTCGCTGCCGCGGCCAAGACCAAGGACGCCGCTGCCAAGGCCCAGCTAGAGCTGGAAGCGGAGGAAGCCGTCACCACCGAGCCCGTGGATTTCAAGACCTCGCTCGCTCCCGTGCTCGCCCGCCTGCCGGAGATCCGCCAGGCAAATGCCGCGATGCAGGCCTCTGCCGCGGAGATCGAATCGAAGCTCCCGGCGAAGCTCGAAGACGGAAAGGCGGACCGCTATCTCTCCACCTTCCGCAAGGCCCTTCCCGAATATAACCGGGAACTGGGCGACACCATCGCGCAGGCCGAAGCTTGGAAGAGCGACAAGCCCGTGGGCCTCTGGGCCACCATCACCGGCTTCATCACCGGCCGCGATTGGATCACCGGCGGTGAATGGCAGGACTTCTACGGCATCGTGCCGCTCTTCGCAGGTTCGGCGATCATCGCCTTGATCGCGCTGGCGCTGGCAATTCCCCTCGGCGTTGGCGCCGCGGTTTACACCAATCAGCTCGCCGGACGCCGCCAGCAGAATTTCATCAAGCCAACCATCGAGTTCCTCCAGGCGATTCCCTCGGTCGTGCTTGGCTTCCTCGGCATCGCGGTGCTTGGCACCGTGCTTCAGGAGACCTCGATGAAGGATGCATTTTCCTGGGTCCCCGGTTTCCCCATCCAGCAGCGCCTGAACATGTTCACCGCCGGATGTTTGCTGGGTCTCATGGCGATCCCGACGATCTTCTCGCTTTCCGAAGACGCGCTGAACAACGTCCCCTCCGCCTTTGCCGAAGCATCTGACGCCTTGGGTGCATCGAAGCTCCAGACCGTGTTCCGCGTGGTCTGTCCCGCCGCGATCTCGGGCATCCTCGCCGCGGTACTTCTCGGCCTCGGCCGCGTGATCGGGGAAACGATGGTGGTGCTTCTCGTCGCCGGTAACCGCATCGAGATACCCGATTTCACCGAGGGACTCGGGGTCTTCTTCCAGCCCGCGCACACGCTGACGGGCATCATCGCCCAGGAACTTGGCGAAGTGCCCTTCGGCAGCGTCCACTACCGCGCGCTCTTCGTTGTCGGCATGGTGCTCTTCATCATCGTGCTCGGCATCAACTGGACCGCCCAGCGCCTCCTTCACAAATTCCGCATCGGCCACGACTGATGGACAATCCAGAACAACTCATCCGCAAGGGCGTCCATCACGAGGCGCTGAAGGAGAATGCCGTGAAAGGCTTCCTCGGCGGCCTCACCTGGGGCATCGTGATCATCGCGCTGCTTATCTTCGGGCGCATCTGTTGGGACGGCCTGCCGGTCCTTCTGAAGCCGGAGTTTCCTTTCGTCGATGTCGCCTTCCTCACGGAGAAAACTCAGACGCTCCACGTCTTCGACGACTCTGCCGGCACGCGCTTCAGCCTGCCTGCCACCGAGTATCACGCGTGGGTGGACAAGAATGGAGCCGAGGCGGTCTTCAACGAACAAACCTATGCCTACTCCGGTGGTGGTATCGCGGGCCCGATTGTCGGCACCGCCTTGCTGACCCTGGTGAGTATCGTACTCGCACTCTTCTTCGGGGTCGCCGCGGCCATCTACCTCAGCGAGTATGCGAAGCAGGGACGCTTCATCAATCTGGTGCGTCTCGCGATCCTGAATCTCGCGGGTGTACCCTCGATCGTCTTCGGCCTCTTCGGCTTCGCGGTCTTCGTGCTCGCCGCCCCGGTGTTCACGGACACCCCTTCGGACCGCAGCTTGTTCGCCATCCCTCTCGGCTTCACCTACTTCAGTTTCCAGGGTTGGAACTCCTCGCTGATCGCGGGCTCCGCTACCTTGGCCTGTATGATCCTGCCGGTGATCATCACCGCATCGGAGGAATCCTTGAAAGCCGTGCCACAAGGGTTCCGCGAGGCCTCGCTCGCCCTGGGTGCCACGCGCTGGCACACCATCCGCAAGTGCGTGCTGCCCTTCGCCCTGCCCGGCATCCTGACGTCCTCGGTGCTTTCGCTCGCACGCGCCGCGGGTGAAACGGCACCCATCATGTTCACCGCCGCCGTGGCCGCGAAGGATACCTTCCCGTGGGAAGGGGATGGAGGCTTCTTCGGCGTCTTCCAGAGCCAGGTGCAGGCGCTGCCTTACCATATCTACACGCTGGCCGCGCGCATCCCGACCTCCGAATACACGGAGCGCGCCCAGTATGGTTCGGTCTTTGTCTTCCTGGTGATGATCTTCATGTTCTCCACCCTTTCGATCATTCTCCGCAACCGCGTCCGCGCGAAGCTCAAATGGTAAACGGATCCCCCACGAACGGCACCCCGGCGATCGCGATCGATCAACTCCGTTTCAATTACGGGGAGAAGCAGGTCTTGCACGACATCAGCCTGGACATCCAGTCCCGCGAGATCACCGCCTTCATCGGCCCCTCCGGCTGCGGCAAGTCCACGCTGCTCCGCTGCCTGAACCGCATCAATGACCGGATCCCCGGTGCCCGGATTACCGGTGGCGCTATCAAGATCGCGGGCATCGATATTTCCCGGCCGGATCTCGATATCCAGGTGCTTCGCCGCCGCGTCGGCATGGTCTTCCAGAAATGGAATCCCTTCCCGAAGTCGATCTACGACAACATCGCTTACGGCCTGCGCATCCATGGCGAGAAGAATTCCAAGGTGCTCGATGAGCGCGTGGAATACTGCCTGCGCGTGGTGGCTCTCTGGGATGATGTGAAAGACCGCCTGCACTCCAGTGCCTTCGGTCTTTCCGGCGGCCAGCAGCAGCGTCTCTGCATCGCCCGCACTATCGCGACCAAGCCGGATATCATCCTCATGGATGAGCCCTGCTCGGCGCTCGATCCGCTTTCCACCTTGAAGGTCGAGGAACTCCTCCTGGAGCTGAAAAAAAACTACACCATCGTCATCGTCACCCACAACTTGGCACAGGCCAGCCGGTGTTCTGACAGGACTGCCTTCTTTTACCTCGGCAAGCTGATCGAATTCGGGGAGACGCAGAAGATGTTCTCGAATCCGACGGTAAAGCAGACCGAGGCCTACGTCTCGGGTGCTTTCGGTTGATTCAAGGCGGCAACGGTGTCTCACGAATTATCTCGCCCAGTGCCGCAAAGAGAAATTGGGGAACGAAGAGGAGTGTTGCCATTGAGAGCAAAAGGCACCCGCTCGCGGCGATGAGAATCATTGCCCTCTTGCGGGTAAACGAAGACGCAAGGGCAAAGAGACCGGAACTACATAGGACAAGGGCAGGAACCAAAGCTCCTCTCATCGTCAAGGTGCTCATCAGGAGGTCACCCCTTGCTCCAAGCTTCTCGGCCATCGTTCCGAATCTCGCGAGGGCAGGCACGAAATAGGCGGCTGTCGCGAAAGCGCCAAGACCGGCGGCAATGGCGAAGCCGCGGGTAAGCTTGCCGGGAGCTGTGATCGCGATCTTCCCTGCGTCGGAAGCCGGTGGCGCGTAAGGGGTGTGCACGGAACAAGCGCTATCTTCTGCGCTAAAGCCGGTCAATGGGCCTCACCATTGGAATGGTTACCCATTGCAGAACCACGTCAGGCATTGCCGGATGCCACCTCCGGAGACGCGGCCGCGGCGTCGATCCGTCCCTCGCAATCCCTTCTGCATCATGCCTTGTCGCTCATCCGCTTTGACGGGCACGGCTCCTGCGAAAGGCGGCAGTATCATGAAAACCGAAAAACTTTCCTCAAAACACGATCTTCACGGAGTCCGCGTCGCGGTCCTCGCCACCGATGGCTTCGAGCAATCCGAACTTATGGTCCCCGTCGATGCCTTGGAGAGTTGCGGGGCTCGCGTGGATATCATCACGCCGGAGGGTGACGGGATCCGCGGCTGGGATGAAGAGAATTGGGGGCAAATCATTGCCGCGGATCACTCCCTTGATGACGTCGCTCCGGAGGACTACCACGCGCTCCTCCTTCCCGGCGGCGTCCTGAATTCAGATGCTCTCCGCATGCTTCCCGACGCTCGCGAGTTCGTCTCTTGGTTTTTCAAGGACGACAAGCACGTCTTCGTGATTTGCCATGGTTCGCAGGTGCTCATTGACGCCGGGGTCGTAAAGGGCCGGACCATGACATCCTATAAGGCGATCGCCACAGATCTGAAGAACGCTGGCGCGAAGTGGAAGGACGAGGAAGTCGTGCACGACGGAAAGTTGATAAGCTCTCGTTCTCCTGACGATTTGCCGGCATTCTGCGCGGCCGTTTGCTCCGCGTTGGACCATGCAAAGAGCGCGGTGGGCTCACGATGATTTGAGGTCTTGGCGAATGCGCTGAGGGTGAAGCGTGTCGGTCATTCGCAATATTGCGGGCGGCCTAGGTCGAGGTGCAATTGAGCGTCATCGGTGCGGTCCTCTCGGCTGCTCCGACAGCGCGCATCGTTTGGAAACCTCGCTTGAGGACGACGCTCGGGGCTTCCTAACTCGCCCTTCTTCCGCAGGCCGGGGATGACGCCAAGTATCCGCTGGCACGGAAGAGTAACTCGAAATCGTGCAAGTTGCACTTCCAAAAAGCTCGACCGATCGCCTTCCGGCGGCAACCTGAGAACTTGTTCGACCGTTCCCTTCGACATCCCGTGTCGGTCGAGCGAAGTCGCCATGAAGGGTTTTTTCCAAGGAACGAGAGCCGGAGGAAACTCCGGGGCTGGCGTCGCGTACCGGGCTGATCGTTTTGCTCACGTTTCCTTCACCGGGTGCCCTGACCCATCGCAGCGCGCCCTTCGGACACCCCCGGTCGCCGTCGACGCCCAGGCCAAGGTGCCTCCCGTTTCTCAGGGTGAACCTGCAGCTCCGGAGGATGATCCGGATGCAGTCTCCCTTGTCCGACAAGTCATCATTTCGATGGGCCTCCCACTTGGCGAGTATCGCCTTGCTCCGATGCTGCGGCGGGTGCCGGCTTGTCTTCGCGCGCTCCGTGTGGGGTCTGCGTCCGAAGCGGTGGCCCTCTTGGCGCAGCGTCAGGAACTGATCCTCCGTGCACTGGAGACCTTGCTGATCGGCACCACCGAGTTCTTCCGGGACCCTCAGGTCTTCGATCTGCTCCAGCAGGAGGTGATCCCCGGCATGCTGCAGCGGAAGGCTCACCCTCGCGTCTGGAGCGCCGCTTGCTCGGAGGGGGCGGAGCTCTACTCCGTCGCCATGACTTTCGCCCTTTTTGGCGCCCTGCAGGAAGGTCAGTTCTTCGGATCCGATTGCCGCGCAGAGGCGGTGGAGCATGCCCGGCGAGGGATCTTTGCCCGGCCCCGGTCGGGGGGCTTGCGCCAGCCCCAATCAGGCCTCTTCACGATTTCCGGAGAGGAATCCATCCAAGTCTCGCCTGAGATCCGCCGTGCGATCTCTTGGCAGACCGCCGACGTTCTGGCGGACGACCCCGGCGGTCCTTGGGATATGATCCTCTGCCGAAATCTTGCCATCTACCTGAGTCCTGAAGCCTCGGCACGGCTCTGGCAACGCCTCGCTGGCGCGCTTGCTCCAGGCGGAATTCTCGTGGTGGGAAAGGCGGAGAAACCTGCCGTCCCCGGTCTGCGCAAGATCCATCCCTTCATTTACTGCAAACATAGTATTCCCTGATGACAGGAGTGACCGATTCAAGTTCCGACATCAAAATCAACCGACCGGCCTTTTGGGTCGCGCTGATTCCCGGCGTCCTTCTCATCGCCTTCTTCGCCTACATGCGGCTGGTGGTTTTCCACGATCGTGTCTTTCCCCTTTCGTCCTCCTTGCCGCTCCTGCTCTGCCTGTGGAGCCGCAGCCTGCGCCTGCTCTATGGCATGGCGGTCCTCCTATCGATCATCACACTGCTCAAGGTCTATGTCGTCCTGCCCGAGGGGACCTACACGCGGGAATACGAGTTGGTGACCCTAGTCTCGCAGATGACGAATATCTGGGTCGTGGTGCTGGTGCTGCACGGGCTTCTGGTCGCGCGCGCCAAGCTCGAGCGGCGGAATGCCGATCTCGCCTTGGCCAATGCGGAGCTGGAAAACAGCAACTCCGAACTCGCTGCCAGCAACGAGGAACTCGCCGCACGTGAGGAGGAGATCTCGCAGCAAAATGAGGAACTGCAAAGCCAGGCGGAGGAACTCGAACAACAGTCGGAGGAGCTCCGCCAGCAGACCGAGGAGATGGAGCAGCAGGGGGCGGAGCTCATGGGCCTCAACCAGGAACTCGGCCGCCGCGAGCGCGGTCTCGAGACCCTCCTGAATTCCGGGCGCTGGATGCTGAATGATGTCTCGGAGGCTTTCGTCATGAGTGGCGTCTGCCAGGCCGGTATCCAGATTCTTTCCGATGAAGCCGAAGCGGCCGATGTCGCATCCTGCGCCGATGATCGCTACGAGGTTTGGGGTGATGCCGGTTTCGGTCTGCAGGGCCGGAAGGAGGAGGAGATTCCCTTCGAGCAATCCTTCGCCGCGCTGGTGATGGAAAGCGGGCGCACCGCCTCCATCGAGGACATGCGCTTGCGGCCCGATATCATGCTGCCCGTGCCGCGGCTGGGCCGGTCCTTCCTTTCCGCGATGGCCTCGCCCATTTGGCACGATGGGAAAATCGTGGCGACGCTCTGCTTCTACAGCTCGCTGCCTCGCCAGTGGAGCGAGCATGATTTCAGTATCGCGGAGTGGCTCGCCTCGCAGGCTTCGTTTGCGCTTCAGTCGCTCCGCTTCCAGCGCGAACTCGAGGACAAGCGCCTTGAGGCGGAAGACGCCGCCCGTCAAAAGAGCCGCTTCCTTGCCGCGATCTCGCATGACGTCCGCACGCCCGCGAATGCGATTTCCCTGTTGGCCGAGCTGATCCAGCGGTCCTCCGCCGATCCGAAGATGGCTCCCGAAGTGCCGAAGCTCGCCAAGAACCTCTGGGACAATGCGAGGCTGCTGGTGGACCTCGTCAGCGATGTGCTGGATCTTACCCGTCTCGACTCCGGCCACGCCGAGTTGAACGTCTCGGACTTTGGACTGGTCGATCTGCTTCGTGGCGAAGTTTCCCAAGGCCAGACCCTTGCCAATCGAAAAGGGGTTCCGATCACGGGCGAGTTCCCGGAGGAGGAAATTCAGCTGGCGACCGACCGCACGAAGCTCTCCCGCATCGTGGCGAACCTCTTGGGGAATGCGGTGAAATTCACCGAATCCGGTGAGATCCACGTCTCCTGCAAGCCGGTGAAAGGCGGTGCCCAGATCCAGATTGCCGACACCGGTTGCGGGATTCCTGAGGAAGCGCTCAAGCAGGTGTTTGACGAGTTCTTCCAGCTCCGCAATCCGGAGCGGGACCGCGAGAAGGGAACGGGCCTCGGCCTTGCCATTTGCCGCCGCCTTGCCGCCAGTCTGGATGCGACCATCTCCGTGGACAGCAAGGTGGGGGATGGATCCACCTTCACGATCTTCGTGCCTGACAAGGCGCGCCGGGAATCCACACCCGCCGTAATGCCGGAAGTGGCGACCGAGCCCGTCGCGGTCGATTTCTCATCGGTCCTGCATGGCCTCCGCGTGCTGTTGATCGAGGACAACGAAGTCGCACGCATCGCCGTCGGAGAGTTGATCACGAGAGAGGGTGCCATCGTTTCCTCCGCCGCCACCGGTCGCGAGGGGCTTCGCTTGCTGGAAGAGGGGGGATACGATGCTCTCTTGCTGGATCTGAATCTGCCGGACATGGATGGCAGCGAGATTCTCCAGCGCCTCCAGATCGATCGCCCGGCAGACTTGCGCCGTATCGTCGTGATTACCGGAGATGCGCGCTACGAGCGGGTCGAGCAATCCAAGGCGCTCGGAGCCGATCTTCTGCTCGCGAAGCCGCTCAGTCTCGCACGCCTTTGCGACGGCTTGAAGTGAGTTCAGTGCCGTTTCAATCCGGCGGTGATCTCGCCCAAGAGCGAGCGGAGGTCTGCAGGGCTGACAGGCTTTGAGACCAATCTTTGCATGCCGGCTTCCTCGCAGCGGCGGCGGGTTTCCGCTTCGTCGTAGCCGCTCAGCGCGATGATTACGGGAACTCCGTTGGATCCGGCGCGGGCTTGCCGGATTTGCCGCGTGGCTTCCAGCCCGTCCATGCCGGGCATCGAGATATCCATGAGGATCACTTGGGGATCGAAGTCTCCTGCGGCCTCCACCGCTTCCTCACCGCTGTAGACCACCATGACCTCGTAGCCCTCCATCTTCAGGAACATTCCCATGATGTCGGCGGCATTCTTTCCGTCATCGGCGACCATCACCCGGAAGGGGCGTTCGCCGGAGCCATTCGTCGATAAAGGGAGAGCGTCGGAACCGGAGGACATGTTTGCCGCATGCTATCGGTCGCAATCGTGCAAAATCAAGCGTTCCTCTCCGTGCAAAATTCCATGAGTTCAATTGCAAAAAGCCGCCTATCCCGGGAAACGAAGGTTACGAGATCGTCCCAGTTGTTAGTATGCAATCACTCATGAATCCTTGCATCTTGGCCTAGCCACTGCGAGCGTGCTCTGCTCTATGGACGACTCCCTTCTACCTCCTTATTTTCGTCGTTTCCGGCGGATTTATAGCTGCGAGCTTCAGCTGATGAGCTTTCTGCCGGAACTCCAGTCCCGTACTGCCAGCAGGCTGCTTGCCACCCAAATCGGGGAGCTGATCGATTTCTGCCGGACGAGGAGAAATACCCTCGAGTTGCTGGCGCTCGAACATCCCGTTTCCGCGGCCGGAGATCAGTGCTCGGAAATGGCGCGGCTCATCCAGTCGCAGCGTCAATTGCTCTCGGGGGAAGTGGCCAGCCACCTTCAAAACGACTTTGTTTCCGACATCTGCGAGGCCGTTCACTGCAAGTTGATTCAGGATTACAGCTTGGCGCGGAGCTTTGCCTCGAAGCTGAAATTCCAAGAGGATGCCAAGAAGTTCGATGAAGTCATCGATCAACTGATGACCCGTTTCCCGAGGCTCTGGGATCGCATGGATCTTGGTGTTCTGGAGTCGGCTGCCTGAGGGGCGCCTGAGTAGTTCTCGACGGGGAGCCGCTAAGCCCTTGCTTATCGTTTCCCGCCCCATGGCCCGCGTTGTTTTTCGGCTCCGGATGATCTTTTGATTCCAAGGAGCGTTGGGCGGCTGGCGTCGGACTTATGTTGTTCTTATGGCCGCGGTCGCGGTGAATGCTAGGAGGACCTTGCTTTCGGGCTGGCATCCTACGGGCTGGGGAGAAGGCAAAATCTAAAAAGACGAAGCCATGCCATCTGCAGACCAAACCGATGACACCCTCGACCCCGTAAGCAACACGGTCCAAATCACCTCTCGTCAGCTGGACCGCGGCGATTGTCGTATCGGTGACTGGGTGAAAGGGAGCGATATTCCGGAATGGACGGACGAGGGAGGGCCGCGCCGTTTCACCCCTGGAAGTGTGGTTATTTCACCGGAGGCAGGGGTGATCGGCGGCATCGTCCCTGCCGGGCATCCCGTGCAGTGGGTTTTCGAGCCGGGGGAGCTCGATGGCGAGTTGGTCTGGCGGCGGGAGGAGTAGTTCCACCCCGCGAAATGCATTCCCTGCGCCGCGCTCTGCACGAACCAAGGCTGGGGCGACATGGGATGCATGCTGCGATTCCTTCGTCTTCAGCGCTTGGGGAGCCCACACCCTTGTCCGGCACAGGAGCCGCTGGTATCTCTTGTCATGAAGCAGCAATCCAAATCCACGAAAGGCGACTTTGAGCCGGATGCTGGCGGTACCGGCACCGCATTTGGAGCCGGAGGAGGGGCAATCGTCGGAGGGATCGTAGGATCCTTGGGCGGTCCTGGCGGCACGGTCATCGGGGCCTTGGTCGGCGCGGCCGCTGGCGGAGCGGTAGGTCATGCCATCGGTGCCGGAGGTTGGGCCGATTCAAATGAGCAGTATTGGCGCGAGAACATCACGCGACAGTCCTTCTTCCAAACCGGCTTCAATTATGAGGACTACGCGGAGGCTCTCCGTCTCGGCTACGAACACTGCCGCTCTCAGCCCGGCGGCAGCTTCGATGAAAACGAAGCTCGCTTGGCCACGGAGTGGGAACGCGTGAAGGGACCATCCCGTCTCACATGGGAGCAAGCCCGGCATGCCACGCGTGCCGCTTGGGAGCGCCTCGATCGCGGGGACTTCTAAGCCGAAAAAACAAAACCCCCGCCTCGCGAACGAAGCGGGGGTTTCTAGCCCTCCACGCACCGCAGGCGGGCGGCGCGAGTGCTCATGACCGGTGCATCATGGCACACCCAACCTTAAGATAAGATTAGGATCCGGGAAAATTATCATTCCCAAAATCGGACGCGGGGTGATCGCGGGCTCTCCGTCCCTGACAAACCTGCGATTTGCGCTAACTTCTCCTTCCGTCCTCTCATGGCTGTTGTCCTCAATTCTGATCTCGTTCCCAGCGCTCTCCGGCCGCAAGTCGAGGATCTTGTGCGCAAGCGCTATCACCAGCCCTTGGACATCGAATGGCGGAATGCACCGGAGTCTGGCAAAGTCCTTCTGGAGCTTCCGAGCGGCTTGGTAGGGCCCCAAGGCGGGCATTGGGATCCTTTGGAGGGCTCGCTGGCGGATCTTACCTCGCTGATGTCCGGCTCGATCGACCAAGAGATTCACGATTTCCTCGGGCGCTGAAAGAAGGAACGCTCAAGCCTATCCTACGCGATCGCGTAATTCCGAGGCGCGTAATTTTAGGTAATCCTGCTCTCTGCCGGATCCACGCCCTAAATTGGATTCGGCAAGGCCGATGGAGCCCTGAAATCCATTTGTCCTGACACAGAGCGCCTACCGTATGTTCATGTGACCGGCCCCGGAAGTTTCCTCCTCCGTGGCCGGTCCCTTTTTATCTCATAGGTGGCCACTGGCAGTGGAAGGCTCGCGGCTTCTTGTGAGACCTTGGCGGAGCATGCACCATCTCTGCGGACCGAGCATTTCGGGAATCTTCCTGCCCTTTGGCGGGGAGGCATGGTTCTACTGCCAACTCATCAGGGAGTGGAAAGCGCCTGATCAAATTCTTCTATTTAACAGGCGGATCAGGGCCGGTTGGCAGAGGTCCCCTCGCGGTGTTCAGTCTTTCAAAAGAGCAGCGGATGCTCCTCCCGCGGCTTCCGGCTCGGCGTCGGCCGCACCGGCTCGTAAGGACGCGCCTTTCGAACCCAATCTGCCAACTGGTCCCGTTCCGCTGTCCAGAATTCTTCCATTTGTGGGGACGGCGGCGCGGGCAATTGATCCACCCCGGCCAACAGGGTTTCGACGTTTCCCACCGCGCAATTGGCAAAGATCTGCATCGCCTCGTCAGCTCTCGCCAAGGGAAGCCGGAGGCTCACCGGCACCAGTGGCTTCATCAGTCCCGCCGGGTAGCGGTGAAAGGGGAGTTCCGGCCAAGCGACACGATACAAGCATCTCGCCACCGAACCGAAGACGTGCCGGAAAGCGGGTAGCAGCGGTCCGACCACTCCCTCTTCGCGCCGCAATCCGACCACCAAGGCCTCCCCACTCGTTTCCATCGCAAGCCACCAGGGCGGCCCCTGCCAAGTCCCGGCTCGGTTGAAAGGCGGCCGATGTTCCAGCAGCAGGATCCGTTCGAGCTCGATGGCCTCCAATGCTGTGGTGCAGGCTTCCCACTCGATCCGCTGAATCCGTGCCACCAGCCGCAGGGTCCTCCGCGGATGCCGCTCCGGCGTCACATGCCGGTAGCTGCCAAGCCGATCCCGCAGGCATGCCGATTGGCCGATGTAGAGCAAGCGCCCGGTGCCATCGAAGAAACGATAGACCCCGGGCTGCCTCGGCAGGGCCGTGAAAAACTCCGCCCCGAACCGCATCACGAGCGGATTGGCCAGATGGAACAAGCCCGGTTGGCGACCGCGCTTGCTTGGGGTGGAGTCCTTCATCGGAGTGTCCGATTCTGCACCGCGGCGACTCCTCCTCAAGTCCGCAAGACCCGCGAAAGTCCGGTTCGGAGGAAATAAGCCTCCGGGCCGGGCTTCTTGATCCTTCGCGAAAATCTCTCCACGCTCATCGCCATGCCGTATCTTCCGAAGACTCTTCTCGCCGTGGTCACCGTCGTGGCCGCCGGCGGCTTTTGGGCCGTTACGGAAGCCAGGGATTCTGGCATGGCCGCCTTCGCGAAATCACTGGCCAATGGGATCGATTCCCGTCTCGCGGGAAAAAAGGCGTCGGGCGCGACCATGGAGGTCTTTTCCTCCAAGAATCACCCGGCTAAGAAATATGTCCGGAATCCCCAGCTCTGGTGTGCCGATTTCGTACCACAACTGACCGGCTGTTCCGTTTGGAAGCCCCCGCTTGATTACGTGGGGGAGCGCTACGGCGGTGTGATGATTACCTCCCGCCACATCCTCTTCTGCAGGCACGCCCACCCGGCCTGGGATGGGGGATGGATGAAGGTTCAGCCGCAGGTCATCCGCTTTGTCACTGCCGACAACAAGGTCGTGGACATGAAACTTGTCGCGAATGTGGACTCGCCGAAGGTGGATCTCTGTGTGGGTCTCTTGGATGATGATGTGCCAGAGGGCATCCATGTGGCTCCGCTCATGCCAGCGATGTCGCCTGAGCAGGGCAGGGAACTCATGGGCATGAACGTACCGGATCTTTCCATCTCCCAAGCCGGCAAGCGTCCGAATGGAAAGAGCAATGAAGCCATGGCCTATGTGGGCACCGCGGCGGGCTCGCCATCCGTGGCCACCCGGAAGCCATGGAGCTACGAGGTCTATCAAGGGGACTCGGGCACTCCGCGCTTCTACATCACTCCCAAGGGGCTCGCTCTCTATCAACTCACGGGTGCCGGGGATGTATCGGGCAATCTCGCTCATCTCAAGGAACTCATTGCCGCCTGCGATGCCAACGCCGTGGAGCGCGGCGTCCTGAAAAAGCCGACCGGCAAGCAGCCGAAGGTCCTGGATCTTCCGGTCCCCCCGAAGTGAGCCCGGCATTCGCGGACTGAAGGTGTTGGAAGTGGGCAGCTTGCAAAGCTCGCGGGCGATTTGCAGCTGGAGTTGCCTGCCTCTGATGGTGGAGAATTCACGGCTTTCCTTGCAGTTGCAAGGATGTCGCTCTCCGCGGGGCGCAGGCACCGGGTTTGCTCGATCCCGCCCTACCATGAGAAACCAATCCTTGCTCCATTCGCTCCTCGCGGCAGCCGGGCTCGCCATCGGAACCAGCGGAACCGCGCTTGCCGGTGGTTTCGACACCGCGATCTTCGTCGGTGCCGATCTCGACGTCTCCGGAAGCCTCAATACCACCGAATTCAACACAACACTCGATGCCGGACTGTCCGTCCGGGCTCAGGCGAAGGCCTTCCGCCGCGCCGATATCAACCGGGACGACTCGATTCAGATCAATGAATGGCTGATCTTCGACGGCCAGATCGTTCCCGGTAACAAACTGGAACGGATCTTCTATCGATCCGATCTCGGGATCGATGGCAGCCTCACCTTTGACGAATTCAGCAGCGCCTATGCCGCCAAGGTCTCGCTCGTGAATATCCGGCGCTTCTTTCTCCGTGCCGATGTGAATGCCGACACCACCGTCACCCTGCAGGAATATTTGAACCTGCGCCGCGGTATCACCCCGGTGGGCGAAAGCCTCACCATCTTCCAGCTCGCCGATTTTAATGGCAACAGTCAGCTCACCGTGGACGAGTTCGGGAACTTCTATGCGCGCTCCGCGAAGGAAGCCAAGATCCAGACCCGCTTTGCCCGTTTGGACGCCGATGCGGACGGATTCCTCACGACGAGTGAATGGAATCCCGGCGTGCGTCCCTGAACGCGAGCCTGATTTTCCGAGCTACATTGGTATAGCCAGAGAGGCGGCTTCCCTTGGGCTTTTGGGGGAGCCGCCTTATTCTTGCTCAGGCGGTCCGGGTAGAGTGTCCCCGCAATCGCAAGAGGCAGCCCGAGGAAAGCAGGAGTCCGATTGCGAACACGCTTCCCGGCTCCGGAATCGGAGACACCTTGGCCACCAGAACGAGCCTCTCCCAGTCGTCGCTGAGATTCAGATTCACGTTCTCTCCCGCGCGCCATCCGGCATTCACTTCGGTGGGGATTTCAACATCGCCCACCATGCTGGAAGTTCCCGAAGTATGCCAGCTTAGGCGGAGGTGATCGTTTTCCGGATCCGTGAAGACTCCCGTGGCATCCCCGGGTGACTGGTAGATCTTCGAACCCAATCCCGCAAAGCCCATGGAGAAGCTGTTATAGTACCACTCCGCACCATTCGTGGTGGTGGTTTCATCCACGTCCGTAAAGGTCGTGACATCCTTAAAGAGGGCCGCCGCCAGAAGCGTGAAGGTGGAGGATCCCACCGGACGGGCTGCGAACATCACGTAGTCATCCGCGTCGATTCCTGCGAACATCGTCGAGATCGACACGTTGCCGGAATAGGCACCTTGATAGCTGATCGTCCAACCCCAGTCATCGAGCACGGTCGAGACGGAGACATTAGTCTGGACGCCGAGGGGAATTACGGTCGTCGCGGAGAGCGGCGACACCGAAGCCATTGCCATGGCCGAAGCAAATAGGAGCGCTTTCATCTGGGGGGGCAAGCAAGTCTCTTAGATCGACTTTTGGCTTGTGACACAAGGATATTCGGGAACTAGGGGATGGGATAGTCGTCCACTTAACACACCGGCACCCCAGCCAGTTGCTCTCGCCGCCTCCAAACTGTGACACCTAAGAGGCCGACGATTCCTGTCGCTAGAGAGATCCCCGCGAAATCGCTCGCGAGCACCTTCTTCCTCTTCATCTGTTGGTAATGATAGGTCACTCCGTCCTCCACGGCTCGTAGCAGGACCGCGTCAGCGGAAGCCCCCTTGTCCTTAGCCACCGAGCTTAAGCGATGAATCCCATCTTGGCTGGGAGCGAACTGCAGGTGCGAAGTCGCAAGAACCCAGATTCCATTCAAGATGGAAACTGCCGAGAGAAAGAGGAACAGAAGCTTCATACCGTGACCGTCCTATACCACCCTTGACCTTTATCTTCACAAGCAATCGTCATTCTCCACATAGGGGCGTGCAGTCTTTAGAGCAGTTGGAGGCTTTCTTTTCGCCCGACCCTCTCACCCTGCGCCCGTGAAACCCCGCCCGCTGCATTGCTCGATCATCTTTTTCCGGGATTCTCGCGATGAGTTCATCTGCTGGGCAGGTGGTATAGCACAGGGTCACTATCGCAGACGACGCTGGGAAGATGGTCGGCAGCATGAAGGCGATGGCAACGTCCGCTGTGGAAGAGTCCTTCGAAACCTTTGGAATATCCAAAGGTCCGGAGCGTACTGGAAACCGAAGTGAATGAGCTTTTGAGAGGTAACCCAAAGTGACCTAAAAGGGCTGCAATTCGGTGCTTTTCCGTGCTTTTCCGTGCCGTTCGGTGCGACTGAGGTTCCAGAGGGAAATGGGCTGGAAGCCTTGTAGAATAAGGGTAGAGCCCTGTTTCCAAGTGGTAGTCCCGACAGGAATCGAACCTGTACCTACGGCTTCGGAGGCCATCGTCCTATCCATTGGACTACGGGACCATTGATGGGCACCCGGACGGGCACCTTTCGCGGCGAGGCGGAAAGTAGCGGTTGGCCGTCCGGCTTGGCAAGGAGAACCGCTGGGAGGGGTAAAACGACCTCCTCCGCTCGCCGCCGGCGAGTCCTCTCGCGGCGATGCCAAGCCAAGCCGCGGGCCCTCAGTGCCGCTCGCGGGCTTGCATTTCGGCCTCTTCCTCGTGGGAGTGAATCTGGAGGCTGACATTCACCTCATCGCGCTCGGCGATGGACTTCAGGACTCCGCGGATAGCGGAGGCGCTGAAACCGTTGCGCCCGATCAGGAGTGCCACGTCGGATTGGCGGAGAACGAGCTTGAAGCGCAGCCGCTTCGGCCCGAGTTCGGTGACCTTCAACTGTGCTTCGGCCGGGAACTCGATGAACTGGACGGCGATATACTGGAGAAAATTCCGGATCTGATCGGTAACCAGCTGCATGCCTTCATGATGCCGCGATTGGTCCGGAGAGCAAGTCGCGACGGAAGAGATTGGTGGAGATGTTGCGAAATAGGTCTCTCGTTTCGGCGAATCCCTAGCTTGGGAATTCGGCTTTTCCCTTGGCGGCCTTGCCCCCAGCGTGACTCGCGTGAGCGAGAGCGAGGGAGAGCACCGCTGGACCAAGGTTTTGCCGCCGGTGCTCGTCTGCGCATTGCTGTGGGGCAGCGCTTTCCCCGGGATCAAGGCGGTCTATCAGATTTGGGCCTCCAGCGGGATCGAGGCCGGAGCTTCCGAGTGCTGGTGGTTCGCGGGCGTGCGCTTCACCTTGGCTGGGCTTATGTTGCTTGCGGTCGCCAAGCGGCCTTTCGCGGAGTTCAGAGCGACGCCGAAGCTGGCGCTGTTAGGCTTCACGGCGACCCAGGCATTCGGCCAATACCTGCTCTTCTATCTGGCGATTTCGATCGCGAGTGGAAGCTTGGCGGGCTTGCTCTCCTCAGCGGGAAGTTTCTGGTGGATGCTGCTCGGGCCGCTGGTGGCGGGCGTCGCGTGGCCGACCCGTTGGCAGTGGTCGGCGATTGCGGTAGGCGGCCTTGGAGTCGCGCTGGCTGCCGGTACCGCGCCGCATGCGGCAGGGGCTGGCAATCCTTGGCTGGGGACCCTGCTTTTGTTAGGCTCCACCGGCCTTGGTACCTTGGGTTTGGTCCAGTTCGCGGCCCTGCGGAAAACCATTGGGGCACGGGCGGCCACGGGCTTTTCCCTCTTTGGCGGCGGACTGGGCTTGTTGCTGGTCGGGGCGCGGGCCTTTCCTGAGGCAGCCCGGCTCATGCCTCCTCATGCCATCGGCCTTACTTTGTGGCTGGCCTTTGTTTCTGCGGCCGCCTTCGGCTTGTGGAACCATTTGTCCACGCTGCACCCCATGCCTCTGCTTGCTGGCAACCGTTTCCTCATCCCGCTTTGCGCCACCATGGAGTCGATGCTCTTTCTCGGTGAGCGGCCCGGCTGGGGATTTGCTTGTGGCGCGGCTCTGATTCTCGGTTCGCTGGTGGCGCTTCAGCGCGGGTCCACGCTTGGCGGGAAAGCAGGCGGGTGATTGGATGAGAGCCATGGCACCCCATGTCCTCGCTGCGCCCCGCGCCGTCGCCCTCGGCGGTCGCTTCATCCGTCAGATCCCGCCGACTCCGCTGGTGCCGGTGACCTTGGATGAGGAGCTCGGTCCGGTGTGGTGCAAGCTGGAATTCATGAATCCCAGCGGCTCCACGAAGGACCGCATCGCCCGGCACATCCTGGAAAAGGCATGGCGCCGCGGCGACCTGCGGGAGGGCGATACGGTCGTGGAGGCTTCGAGCGGCTCCACCAGCATCGCGCTCGCGCTGGCCTGCGCGCAAATGGGGCTGAAATTCGTCGCCTTCATCCCGTCCAGCGCCACCAACGAACGCGGCTTGATGATCCGCGCTTACGGCGGGGAAGTGCAGCGCGTGGAAGGCGGCATGCGGAAGGTGTTGGAAGCGGCGGCTGAAGCGGCCCTGCTCAATGGCTGGTTCGCCGCTCGGCAATTCGAGAATCCCGACAATGCCGAGGCGCACCGCATGTTCACCGGTCCCGAGATCCTTTCCCAGATGGAGTGCGGCTGCGTCGATGCCGTGGTCAGCGGTGTCGGAACCGGTGGTACCCTGCGGGGCCTGTGGGAAGCCTTTGACGATGCTGGCTGTGGATCCCGCGCTTATGCTGCCATCCCGCGCGAGGGCAGGGCTTATGGCGACAATGCCGAGTCTTGCAGTCTCGCCTTCAGCAAGGAAGTCCCCGGCGTGGCGGAGTGCCTTTCCGCGCTCTACCAGGAGTGGAAAGACGGTCCCCGGGGCGGCGTGATCGAGGAAATCGCCGCGCGCGAAGACGTCTGCCTAGACCTCACCCGGAAGCTCTGGGCAATGGGGTATCCCGTCGGTCCCAGCTCCGGGCTCAATTACGCCGCCTCGCTGGAAGTGAAACGCCGCCTCGGCGTGGATGCGCGGGTGGTGACCGTATTTCCCGACCGTATGGAGCGTTACTTTTCCCACCGCGTCTTCGAAGATCTGCGGGCTGAGTGACCTGGCCCCGCTTTTCCCTTTGACCCGGGCCCGATCCGCGCTGGATTGCTGCGCGCGACCGTCATCCATTTCCTCGCGACTCCAGAGCCATGTTCAAGCCCTCCGTCATCCGCGCGCTGCTGACCCGCTACGTGCTGCTCTACGCGAAGAACCCGATGCGGGCCTTCGAACTCTTCTTCTGGCCGCTGGTGCAGCTGTTGGTTTGGGGATTCGTCACTATGTTCCTGCAGCAGCAGGGCGGGGGAGGAAAGTTCCCGCAGTACATCACCTTCCTCATCGGCGGGATCATCCTGTGGGATTCGTTGTTCCGCGCCCAGCAGGGGGTTTCCATCTCTTTCTTGGAAGACGTTTGGACGAGAAACCTGCTGAATATTTTCGCCGCTCCCGTGCGGATGACGGATTATATCGCGGCCACCTTCGGGGTTGGCCTGTTGCGTGTCGGGATCACCGCCATCGTTCTCGTGATCGTTGCGGCGGCGGCTTATTCCTTCAATCTCTTCCAGTTCCAGTGGGGTCTCATTGCCTACTATGCGAACCTGATGATCTTCGGTTGGGCACTCGGGATTCTCTCGATCGCGCTGATTCTTCGCTGGGGCCATGGGGCGGAGTCCTTGGCATGGGCGCTGCCCTTCATGATTCAGCCCTTCGCCTGTGTCTTCTACCCGGTGTCCACGCTGCCGCAGTGGATGCAGGCAATCGCCGCGGTTTTCCCGCCCGCCCACGTCTTTGAGGGGATGCGTGGCGCGATCCTGCATGGCGGTTTCGACTTCAAGCAATTCCTAGCCGCGCTGGGTCTGAATGTCATCTATCTCGCCGCCGCCGGTTGGACTTTCTCTGCCGTGCTGAAGACCGCCCGCGACAAGGGTCTGCTGGTGAAGACCTCCTCGACCTGAGTTCTTTCCGATTCCTCTCCATTTGTAGAGAAATCGGGAATGGCGCATCCCGGAGTTGGGATATAGGCCGGATCAGGTGAAAAAGGAGGGAGACGTGGAGGATTCGATCGCAAGACAGGCATGCCTACGGCGGAGCCCGAGGTACTGGCCGGCGCTCGTCTTGTGCCTATCCGTGATTCTTTGTTCCTTTGCCTCAGGCGGGTCCGTCTCGTTGCAGGATCTGTGGAAACGCTCGATCGAGGAAGGTAGCTCCGCCGAAACGATCCAAGTGACCGGCAAGGTCCTTGCGACTGATCCCACGGGTGGACGATTGGTGATCGCGGATGAGTCCGGGCCGGTCATCCTTGCACTCCAGTTGCCTCCCGAAGCTTGGGAGCTGGTCGGATCAGGGAAGATCCTCCAGCTCGACTTTCCGCCCGGCCGCTTCGAACGCCGCGGTGCCGTGATCGATTGCGGCGGCGGCTACTTGATCGAGATCGATGGTCGCCACCCGCCGGTGCAGCGTCGCGCTTCGGTTTTCCTTTCCAAAGGGAAACATCCGCTGCGCCTTGAGTGGTTCAATGGTCAGGCCCAGTCCACCCTTCAGCTGGGTTGCGAGGGCCCTGGTGGCAATCATCCTTCGATCCCCGAAACATGGCTCTCCCATGAGGAGGGGCCGGGTCTTCACTACGAGCGTTTCCTCGTGAATGAGATCTCGTCGCTCGACGAAATTCCTATGGCTGGCAGCGGAACCAATGCGGGTACCGTACAGGGAATCGATGCCGCCATCGCTGGCGATCTCGCGAATGTCGCGTTGCGCTTCACCGGGCAGATCGAGGTGCCGGAAGATGGCATCTATCAATTTCATCTTACCAGTGATGACGGAGCCCGCTTGAAGATCGGCGGTCTGCGGCCGGGATGGAAGCTTCTCGACGATGATCAAAAAGTCTCTGAAGCTTCATGGCAGAGCATCGAGAGCAACGTCACCTATGCCGCCCTTGAAGGCCCGCATCTGCGCCTTGAAGTGGCGACAGACCAGAAGCGGTTCGAGCTTCTCGTGCTGAACCCAGCCGGGCTGGACGCTCGCGAACTGGTAGGCAAGCGCATCACCGCATCAGGCGTAGCTCACGAGGGCGGCATCTGCGTGCTCGGATCCGCAGAGCTTCATTTCGTGACCGGCGGCAACAAGCCCGCGGCTCAGTTCACGCTAGCTGCACAGATACGCGAGCTGCGGCCCGAGGAAGCGGCGCGTGCTCAGCCGGCGGTGCTGCAAGGCGTGGTCACGATGGTGAACTACCGCTCGATGGTGCTGCAGGATGAAAGCGGAGGTATCTTCGTGCTCGCGGAGATGAATCCACCGGACCCACTGCCGGAGCCGGGCGAATGGTGGCGTGTGGAAGGACATACTGCGTCCGGGGATTTCGCGCCTCTGATCATCGCGGAGAAGTGCAGCTTTCTGCGCTCCGGTGCCTTGCCTGCCCCGAGCCGGCCGAGTTGGGATGAAATCCTGAGCGGCAGCCTGGATGCCCAGCAGGTGGAGATCGAAGCGGTGGTCACCGCCGTGAGCCCGGACCGCACCGAGTTGCTTACGAGTGATGGTACCGCGGTGGTGCGCTCGGATGAATTCTATCCACTGCCTGCAGAGCTGCGTAGTCCCGGTGCGGTGGAGCTGTTAGGTGCGCGCGTGAAGCTCCGCGGCGTCTTCGCCACCGGCTGGAATCCTCAGCTTGGCCGCCGCACGCCGGGTGTTTTTTCTCTGGGAAATGCCAGCCTTTCCGTCGAGGAACTCGCGCCGAAGGATCCTGCAGAGGTGCCATTGGTGACGATCAAGGACCTGTGGAGTTTTGCCTCGAAGTCCACCACTCTGAATCGTGTCCGCCTTCGTGGTCAGATGATGTCGCGGGATACCGGAACCCTGCTGGTTTCCGATGGCACCCATGGCCTCCGTCTTGCGAGCACATCGCCACAAGGCTGCATCCCCGGGGATGAAGTGGAAGTCACCGGCTTCCCGCGCATGGGTCCGATTTCGCCGCTGCTGGCTCATCCGGTAGTGCGGGTGCTCTCCCATGAGAAGCTGCCGGAGCCTCTGGTGCGGGATGTCTCGACACTCCCCGATCTCTCGCTCGATAGCCGCTTGGTTCGCGTGGAGGGTCGCGTCATCAGCGATACGATCCAAGGCGGCGAACGCCGGGTGGAAATGGAATCGGGCATGCTGCGATTTGCCGCGGTGAGCGTGGAGGCTTCCAATATCCGCGAGCCCTTGCTTGCTGATTCCCGCGTTCGGGTCGACGGGGTTTATTCGGTGCTCGCTTCGGAGACCCCGGCAGCAGGCCCGGGTCGCTTCGAGATCCAGATTTCCAGCGATCAAGCCTTGCAAGTCATCTCCCGGCCACCGTGGTGGAGCACTCGTCGGCTCCTCATGCTCGTCGCCTTCCTTTTTGGCGGACTCGCATTGGTCATGGGGTGGGTGGTGGTGCTGCAACGCATGGTGGCCCGACGCTCCTCGCAGCTCGTTGCGGAAATCGCGAAAAAGGAACACGCGGAAACCGAGCGCGCTCTCGAACAGGAGCGTGCCCGCGTGGCGCGCGACCTCCACGACGAGCTGGGCGCCGGACTAACAGAAATCGGGCTCCTCGGTTCTCTTATGGGAAATCCTGCGATTCCAGAGACCGCGAAGTCGGGCTACCTGGGCACCCTTGGCGATGTGTCGCGATCGCTTGTCTCCTCTCTCGATGCCATCGTGTGGGCCATCAATCCGGAGTACGACACGGTGGATGACCTGGCCGGTTACCTCTGGCTCCAGGCGCAGCGTCTCCTAAATCCCGCAGGGATCGAGTGCAGTCCGATGAAGCCGGTTGAAATCCCCAGCCGCAGCCTGGGCTCGAGTTCCCGGCATGCGCTGTTGCTCGCCTTCAAGGAGGTGCTGAACAACGTCATCAAGCATTCCAAGGCAACCCGCGTTGACCTCGGGATCCACGTGGAGAACGAAAACATGATCCTCAGCATCGCCGACAACGGTAGCGGCATTCCCGCGGATGAGGTGCCACTTGGCAGCCAGGGGATCGCCGGGATGCACGAGCGCATGCGCGACCATGGGGGCTCGTGCGAAATCCTTGCGAGACCGGCAGGTGGCACGATCGTAAACCTTACACTTCCGCTCAGATCTTCATGAAGGAACCCAAGACTCCGGTGGCCGTGGTGGAGGACAGCCAGACCACCCGCGACGCGCTGAAAACGATTATCGACCTCGAGCCCGATCTCGAGTGCGTGGTCACCTGCTCCACTGGCGAGGAAGCGCTGAAGATCCTGCCGCGGATCTCTCCTGCTCTGGTCCTGATGGACATCCAGCTTCCCGGTATTTCCGGGATCGAATGCGTGAAGCGCCTCCGTGAGGCTCTGCCGGACGTGCTTATCGTCATGGTTACCGTGTATGAAGACCCCATTCGCATCTTCAGCGCCCTGCGTGCCGGTGCGAATGGCTATCTGCTCAAGCGATCCACGCCGGAGGAAATGATCAATGCCATTCGCGAAGTGCGGCGGGGCGGGGGAGCGATGAGTGGCGGCGTGGCGATGAAGGTCATCCAGTACTTTAGCGAGCAAGAGCAGCAAAACCAGGAGCTGGATTCCCTGACGCGCCGCGAATCGGAGGTTCTCGAACTCCTTTCGAGCGGACTCGGAAACAAGGACATCGCGTCCCGGCTCGGCGTTTCGGTGGATGCCGTGCGTTGGCATCTGCGCGCGATCTACACGAAGCTGCACGTGCACAATCGCACCGAAGCAGCGATGAAGTTCAGGGGGCTTCAGTGATGGAAGCCGGAGCGAATTGCCTGCGGTATTTGACGAAGGCCCGCTTCGTGTCGCTTGCGAAACCGCAACGATGGAAGAATTCGTGAGCGCTTGTCCGGCTTGCACTGCTCAGCAGCATCAGCTTGCTGCAATCATGCTCAAGCGCCAGTCGCTCGGCTTCCTGTAGCAAGAGTCGGCCAATGCCATGTCCCCGCAGCTGTGTCGCGACGATGACATTCTCGATGACGCCATATGGCTGCTGCCGATACATCACGTCCGCGCAGAGGTTGAGATGTGCCGTGCCGTAAACCTTCCCGCCCAGCTCTGCCACGAGCAAGAAACTCGAAGATGAAGACTCCAGCGTGGTGATCTGATCCGGCTGAACGCAGATCGAAGGATCGGAGACCAATTCGCGATAGAGCGCTTCGATCGCTCCTGCATCAGCCGGAGTCGCCCTGCGAATCAGCGGGGCCTGTTTCTTGGGACTCTCGTGCGTCGACGACATTGCGGAAGGCAGGCTGCCAATTCGTTCCAGGACTGAAAAGGAGCGAGTTCCGCTATTGATGGCTGCGGGTTTCTCTCCACTTGGACAGGTAGGCAGGGCAAGGGGCGCGACTAGGCTCGCCGAGGCCCGGGGACCAATCCCGGCCACGCCTTTGAATGACCTTGCGACTTAACAAGCGGATCTCCGGCCGGACTTTGTTCCTGCCGCTCGCCGCCATGCTGGCCCTTGCGGGACCGGCCGCTGCCAGCGGCCCGGACATCGTCAATATCATCAATTTCATCCGCGGCGTAGAGCCGCGCGGCCCGGTAGATCTGGTGGAGCCGGTGAAGGAACAGCTGAAGCTGGGCCGCCAGCATCGCCTGCCCACCACCTGGCTGATCCAGTACGATGCCCTGATCAAACCGGAGTTCACCGACCTTCTCAAAAAGGAAATGGGGCCCGATGACGAGATCGGAGCGTGGATCGAGGTGGTGCAGCCGCAGGTGGAAGCCGCGGGCCTTCAGTGGCGCGGTCGGTTCCCCTGGGACTGGCACGTGAATGTCGGCTTCACCCACGGCTATCAAGTCGAGGAGCGGAAGAAGCTGATGGATGTCTACATGGCGAAGTTCAAGGAGGTCTTCGGCAAGTATCCCAAATCCGCCGGTTGCTGGATCATCGATGCTCCCACCCTGAACTACCTGCATGACCGCTACGGCATCGAAGCCGCCTGCAATTGCAAGGATCAGAGCGGTACCGATGGCTACACGCTCTGGGGCGGCTATTGGAACCAAGCCTATTACCCGAGCCGACTGAATGCATTCATGCCCGCGCAGAACGCGGAGCAGCAGCTCAATGTCCCGGTCTTCCGCATGCTCGGTAGCGATCCGGTGCACCAGTATGACCAGGGCATTGGCTCTTCATGGCAAGGAGTCGTCACCCTGGAGCCGGTCTATCGACCCGGTGGTGGCGATCCGAAGTGGGTGGATTGGTTCTTCGATACGAACTTCAACCAGCCGAGCCTCGCCTTCTCCTACATGCAGGCTGGGCAGGAGAATTCCTTTGGCTGGCCCGCGATGTCGGCCGGTCTCAAGGACCAATACGCGAAGCTTTCCACACTCAACAAGCAGCGGAAGATCCGCGTGGAAACGCTACAGGATTCCGCGAAGTGGTTCCGCGACAAGTATAAGACGACGCCCGCCAGTTCGATCGTGGCGCTTGGGGATTCGAAGGGAGATCCCAATCGCAGCATCTGGTATGAGAGCCGCTTCTACCGCGTGAACTTCGCTTGGGAAGGCGACCAGTGGCGCATCCGCGACCTGCATGTCTTCAATCAGGATTATGCGGAACGCTATCTCGACAAACACGAGCCCACCGCTGTCGCTACCTACGACACCCTGCCCGTGATGGACGGCTTCCACTGGAGCAAGCCGAACGATATCGCCGGCATTCGCGGCGTAACCGGCGAATCACAGGCGTTGTTGACCAAGGGGCTCCCTGTGGTGAAAGAGCAAGGCACCGAGTCCCTGTCGTTCACCTGCGATCTCGCATCCGGCGGCGTTCTCCAAGTGCGCTGCGATCCGACGCGCCTCGCCATCGGCCTTGCAGGTGACGCCGCGCCCGAAGATTGGGCGCTGGAGATGGCGTGGGCTGCGGGCAAGGAGCCGCCTGTCGCGAGCATCGTCAAGAACGTCATCAATTACCGGCATGAGGGCTTCGGCTACGCCTTGCCATGCGGCAGCAGCGAGGTTTCCCGCCTCGAGGGGCAGAACAAGATCCGCATCAAGGATTCCGATGGTGCCGTGATTTTCAGCTTCGGCGCCGACAAGTCCACCTCCGCCTTGGAGGCCGGTGATCGGCTACCTGCCAACCCTTGAGATTTCAAACGAACCCAACCCCACTAACCCATGAAAGCAAAACTTATCCCCCTCCTGGCCTTGGCTGCCTCCGCACCGGCGTCGAATGCCGCGGTCTTCATCCAGGAGCTCTTCGACAATATCTCCAGCGCCGATGTTACCCTCAACGGTGCCGGCGATACCACCAGCTCGCTCGGCCTGACCGGGACCTGGCTTACGAATGGCAGTGAAGGCATCTTCACCGCTAACAACTTCAACGTCGATGGCGCAAGCTTGCCCGGCCTGCCCTCGAACGGCGGCGCGAACGGGGGGATCTGGAATAACACCGGCGGTTGGAATACGAACATTTATGCCACCCGCCCGCTGGCCGCGCCGATCGATTTCAATGTCGACCGGATCATTTATTTCAGCGTCCGCTTGAAGAATGACGGAGATACTTCCATGGGCGTGGGTTTTGCATCGGGTGATACCGCAGCCGATCAGTTCGTTGGCGCGGGTTTCACCTGGAATAATGCCATCCCCCTTGGATCTTCATCGAACGTTGCGGGTAATGCTTCGTACATTTCCCACGGTGTGTTGGATAATACCGTGGACAATGGGGTATATGGGATCCGTGTTTTCGACGGGCAAGGCACCATCAACGGCTACGGCCTGCTGGTCGGACAGATCACCATCAAGGCGACGGGCGACGATCAGATTCAGATCAAGCGTTATTCGGAAAATGAGACGATCGATAACGACCTGGATGCCATCGTGTGGAGCACCAGTACCACGGTGAACTCCTCGATGCTTGCATCGCGTCTCCTTCTTTGGATCAACGGCCAGGGAAATGGCGAGCTTGATGCGATCCGCTTCGGTGATACTTGGACCGATGTCACCGGTGTCGAGTTGGCGGGCGCGGGCCAGCCTGCCTTGTCCGGAGCCAGTGTAGTGAACATCACCGCGACGGGTGCCCAGGCCAGTGCGAATCTCTTCACCAGCCCCGCGAACGTCACCCTTCACTGGGATACCTTCGATGCCGGTGTAGGAGCATGGGCGAATGCGAATCCTCTCGGCAGCCGTCCTGTCGGCGCGGTCAGCGGTGGTATTACCGGGCTCGCTCCGGACACCCTTTATTTCTATCGCTTCCACGCGGTGAATGCCGACGCCGAACCTGACCTCGAGGCGTGGAGCGAACCTGCGAAGTCTTTCGTCACACCGCCTACAGGTCTTGCCCTGACCGATGTGGTCGCAGGTCCTTTCTCGGCCTTCGAGGTGGACATCGTCTGGACAGACACCTTCAGCACCGAGTCCGGATTCATTGTCCAACGCTCGGCGGCGGGTGCGAACGCGTGGGTGAACGTGGGAACTGCTCCGGCCAATGCCACGGTCTTCACGGACAAATATTCGGGCCTCCTTCCGAATACGAGCTACGACTATCGTGTGATTGCCACGAATGCCTCCGGGAATTCGGATCCTTCCAATGTCTCCACGACCACCACGCTGGAAGCGACCCCGCTGGAGACGAAGCTTCTGATCAATTTCGACGGGACGCTGGATGGCACCATCTACACGCCATCTCTCAATGAGGTGGATCTCACCGGAACCTTCAAGGCGAACGGCGCTCCAGTCGTGAATGGTGGCGTGGCCGTGCTCAATCCAGGGAACGAAAACGGTCCCGATGGCTTCGACATCGATCCGGTAAGTCTCGGCAATCTCACCACGCAAAACTGGGTGGCAGAAGCCGTCGTGACCTACCAATCCAGCGGTGACACCATGACCACTCCGGTGCTGATGGATGTGCAGGGAGACTGCAACATCCGCCTGCGTGACGAACTCGATGCGAACGCGCTCCAGATGTTCTACTGGAACGGTAGCGCGGTGAAGCAGGCCTATACGACGCTTCCGCCGAATGGCCTGCAGGTCCACATCGCCTATGCGTGGGACGCCAGCACTACCACGCTCACCGGCTATGTGAATGGCGTCGCCTTCGGTTCATTGAGCGGCGGTGCTTTTCAGACTCCGGATACCAGCACCCTGAGCTTCGGCTACTTCGGGCGGACCGGATTCGAGGGCCGTGGAATCGAGGGCACGCTGAATGCCGTGGCCTTCCAGGCAGGCACCGCCGCCTTCAATCCGGCCACCGGCTTCCTGATCTTGCCGGAAAGCCAGACCTTCGCGGAATGGATCGGTAGCTTCCCGGTCGGAGACCAAGCTGGTTTTGACGACGACGCCGATGGCGATGGCCTGAGCAATGGAGTGGAAGCCTTCCTCGGAACAAATCCAAGCACGCAGAACGGTAGCGGTATTTCCGGGATCACCACCAATGGCACCATCACGACCTTCAGCCATCCCAAGGCGAATCCGCCGGTTAGCGATGTTACCGGTTCCTACGAGTGGTCGCTTGATCTCGCCACCTGGTATGCTGGCGATGGCGTCGAGGGGCCGGTCGATGGTCCCACGGTGACTATCCCGGCTACCGCGGGTGCCACGGTCACTGCCACCAGCAGTGTGCCCACGGCCAGGATCTTCATCCGCATCGTCGCCGAAGACTGAAGCAGGGCCGCAATTTCCAGCTCACCGGATTCTTTGGGTTTTCCGGTGAGCTGTCTCGTCGCTCATTGACGCTCTTCCGGGTTGGGAGTTGGGAGAACTTGCCAGCCCGCACAGGGGAAGACGTCAATGAGCGCCATGCGAGGGCGAGACCTCCTCAGGCCAAGTTCTTCTTGAAGAACTCAATTGTCCGCGTCCAAGCGAGATCCGCCTGTTCCTTGTCGTATCTGCCAGTCGAGTCGTTGTGGAAACCGTGATTGGTTTTCGGATACATGTGCATCGTGTAGTCCGCCTTTGCTGCCTTCAGGTCCTCCTCATACTCCGGCCATGCGGCGTTCACTCGCTCATCCAGCTCCGCTAGTTGGATCAACAGCGGCCCCTTGATATCCTTCCGCAGCTCCTTCGCCGCGGGTGTACCGTAGAAGGGGACACCCGCATTGAGGTCCTCGGGCATCACCGCTGCCAGCAGGTTTACGATGTAGCCGCCAAAGCAGAAGCCCACGGCGCCCAGCTTCCCGTTGCTTCGTTCGTGCCGCTTGAGAAACCGTGCCGCGGCGAGGAAGTCCTGCTCGATCTTCCCGCGATCCATCGCGCCCTGCTTCGCCCGGCCCTCATCGTCATTGCCCGGATAGCCGCCCACCGGGAAAAGCGCATCGGGCGCGAAGGCCACGAAACCGGCCTTCGCCAAGCGCCGCGCCACGTCCTCGATGTAGGGATTGAGTCCGCGGTTCTCATGGATGACCAGTACCGCCGGGCCCTTTGCTTCCGCCAGTGCCTTTGGCACCACCAGATATCCGCGCCCTTTTCCATGGCCTTGCGGTGACTCGAAGGTTTCGTAGGTCGCCTTGATGTCCGGATCGTTGAAGGAGACCTGCTCTGCCGCTGCATAGTCCGGCATCAGCACGCTGAGCATCGATGCCATTGTCAGGCCGCCCGCTGTGAGCGTGGAAAGCCGCGTCATGAAGGTGCGGCGGTCGATGATGCCATGGGCATACTCGTCATACCAGCTGAAGGCTTCCTGGGGAATCGGCAGCGAGGCAGGTGTCGGGTTGGAGGAGTTCATGGAGTTGTTTTCTGAAAATGGACCCGCGAGCATGGCGCGGATCGGATGATGGTGCGACCGGAAAAAGGCGGCACGACTGGGAGGCACTGGATTCTTGAAAATTCCTGTCCGCTTTCGTCTTTTGGCGGTGTCTTTCTGTGATGACAGCGGACGACATAGGGCAACTGCTGGAGAAATTCACCCGCGAGCGATCGGAAGCGGCCTTCCGCGAGTTGGTCCGGGTGCACTCTCCGGTTGTCTACGGCACTGCCCTGCGGATGCTCGGTGGGGATCGTGCTGCGGCGCAGGACGTTACTCAGGAGGTTTTTACGCTGCTGGCTCGGAAGGCTGGCAGCCTGGGTGAGGTGATCCTCTCTGCTTGGCTCTACCGGCAGGCATCCCGACGGGCCTCGAACTTGGTGCGGGCGGAGGGCCGCCGGAAGCAGCGCGAACTCGTAGCCGCCGAAATGATGAACCCTTCGTCACTCCCGGAAGAAGACAGTAGCCGTGTCCTCAGTGGCGTGGTGGACAGGGCTCTCCTCGACTTGCCGTCTGCGGATCGAGACGCGCTGGTGCTTCGCTACTTCGAAGGCCAAGACTATCGCAAGCTGGGCAGCACCTTGGGAACGACCGAAGAGGCGGCTCGCAAGCGGGTGAGCCGGGCTATCGAAAAGCTTGCCGCCGTTCTCCGGAAAAGAGGCATCGCCGTCGGGTCCGCCTCGCTCGGGACCACGATGGCCAGCCTCGGGTCCACCCCCGTGCCGGCCACCGTCCTTTCCCAAGTCACCGCGCAGGCCCTGCTGGCAGTCCCAGCGGCGGGCTGGGCCGGGACGGGGGCCCTGTGGCAGCCCTTCGTCGCGGGGTTGATTCTCAGCGCCGTAGCCGTGGCAGGCACCCTGGTCATGCAGGATTGGCAGTCTCCCGCGGCGGCGGTGTCCGAACTCTCGGCAGAATCCACAGACAAAGATCCGACCGTGAGGCATCTGTTAGATGACAGTCCGTCCTCCGCCGATCTGATCGCCGAGATCAAGCGCACCAATGCCGGGCCCAAGCACGCACTCACCCGGCTGCGGATGGGCGCCGTCCTCGAGCGCATTCCGATTGTGGAGATCGGTGACTTCATTCTCCTAGCCCATGACAAACTCACCCCTGCCGAGCAGGCGGCTTGTTTCGAGCCCCTGCTCGGCCGGTGGCTGAGCAGCGACCCGGCTGCTGCGATGGACTTCGTGGCAAAGCACGATGTGTTCGATGGGGCGAATAAGGTGAATCATACCAGTCTCACCCTGAATCTCTTCGTCGACTGGAGGCGGAAAGACCACGCAGCCGCGCAGGAGTGGTTGTTGCGCTCTTGGGACTCGATCGCGTTAAAGAATGGGCAGTTTGGTAGTCGGGCCCTGCAAGATCGCCTGGCACTGGAAATCGCCGACTCCGCACTCATGGGACGGGATGTTGGTGGCGCGATCGCCTTCCTTCGCCGCGTGCCGGATGCGGAAGTGCAAGGCGATATCCTCAAGTCCCTGATGGGAGGCTCTTACTCTGCCAATGGGTGGCAGAATTTGGAGGGGGAGCAGCTTCTTCAACTTCAGAGGGAAATCGGCCGGTGGCCGGGGGGAGAATCCGGGCGAGCTCTTATCCGAAAACTATGGACGGAGGTCACGGAAGGCTCCCCTGACAAGGTGCAGTCCGCGTGGGAGAGCATGAGTCCTGTCGAGCGCTTCGATGCATCCATGGGCCTCCTGGGGGTCACCAGCCGCCCAGGCGAAATCACGCCCACGCCAGGAAATGGCACGCGGCATAGCTATGAATCGCAAGATGGTTTTGCCGAAGGCGAGCACGCAGCCATCGAGGCCGGACTGGCTGCCGGGATGTCGAGGAGTGAGATTGTTCAGGCTTTGCTTCCGGTGGTTTTGGAAACCTTGCCGGACTGGAAGGCGATTCCTTGGATTGAGGCCCACGGGGATGACCTGGATTTCGACGAGGTTGCACTGGCCAAAGTGAAGACCCTGGGCAAACCGGTTTCTACTTGGAACACGAATGACACTCCTGAAATGCGGACCATCGATTGGGCGTCACGCCTTAGCGATCCGCAGCAACGCCTCAGCCTGTGCAGGGCTGCGTTCTATCGCATGCATATCCGCTCGCGCGGACAGGTGGAAACCTACCTTCAGCGACCGAATCTGCCGGAGGATTTGCGGCAGGAGTTTCAACAAATCCAACGCGGGGAATGATGAAAGTAGAACCGCGCAAAATCTTCGCTTTCACCGCCGGTATCTTGATCCCGCTCAGTGTCACCGCTCCATTCTGGCAGAAGCAGGAGAAGCCTCCGGCGCCAGTGCAACCACCTCGCGGCATCGTCGCACCTCAAGAACGATGGAGCAGTCAGAAGCTCGAAGCCGCACTCGCGAGGATCGATCAAGCCAAGACGAAGGCGGAGATGGTCGATGCAGCGGCGGAGCTGGGGAAAATTCCTGTGAACGAAGTTCCCGCGGCCTTGGAGTCGATCGCTCTGGAGAAGGACGATCGCCTCTCCCTCGCAGCCAGCACTCTTTTGATCCGCTGGGCCTCCGATGATGGAGAGGCTGCCCTCACGTGGGCTTGGAAGGGCTTGAAGAGATCCATGGTATGGCGGGAGGCGGCGCGTTCTATTTTCGCCGCATGGGCTTGGAGCGATCATGCTTCGCTGGGGGAATGGTCCCTGGCATATATGGCGGCGACCAAGCTGGCGGATCCCACCTTGTCGGAAGCCGAGGCATCCGACACGCCGCTGCTCACCTTCGATGACGTGTCGGGAATCGCGCGGATGCTGATCCAGGAGGACCCGAAGGTCGGCTATGAAGTTTTCATCAAACGCGGCGGATTTTCTTCGGTCGACCACGAGATCTATGAGGGGTTCGATGACCCCGCGAAGATCGAGCAAGCGCTCCAAGCTTTTCCAAACCTAGAGGACCTCAAGGCCCGCCATCACTCGCTTACTTTCATCAGGGACTCGCTGTCCAATGCCGAGTCTCTCCTCACACGCTGGATGAAGCTCGATCCCGAAGGCTTCGAGAAATCCGGCTACAAGCAGTATCTTCATCCCCGGTTTCTGAGGAACGGAAACGTGGCAGACAAATGGAGGCAAGTGGACTTCTCGGAGCGTGAGTCGGCTGCTAACCGGATTCTTGATAAGGCTGAAGGAGATTTGCGCAGAAGGGCAGTGCTGGGCATCTCAGCGGAATGGGTCTCCCTGGATCCCGCTGCCTGCCGGAGTTGGTTGGAATCCTTGCCGTCCGATCTAACAGTCGAAGCAAGGGGCGGCTACGTCACCGCCCGTGCCTCTCAGGATCTTGAGGGCACCTTGGACTTCATTGGCAGTACCGATCCCTCCTATCGCCACACCTACCTGATGAATGCCTTCGACGCTTGGACCAAGGAGCATCCGGGAGCCGCACCGGACATGGCGACATGGGGCGAACAAGAGCGCCAAGTGTGGAATGATCTCGAAGCCCTGAAGGGCGTGATCGAGAAGTGACGCGGCAACCCGTGCTAGCACCTTAAAACAAAAGAGCGGACCTTCCGGCCCGCTCTTCCGTGAGTCATGAGTCTTCCGAAGACCGGTTAAGGCTGTTCCGGGATCGAGTAGTAGATCTGTGCCAGCGACATCACGCTGTAAGCCGTCACCAGATTCGGATTCGACTCCATCCAGCGGCCATCCGAGTTTGCCCAGGAGCCATCGGCGTTCTGCTTCTTGAGCAGGGCATTGGCCAAGTCCGTGCGCCAATCGACTTCCTTTCCATCCGCCAGCTTGAGCTTGTTCACGCCGGCAGCGGAGAGCGCCTTCGACATGGTCTGGTAGTAGTAGTAGATGCCGGCGGCACCCATGCCCGGGTTTTCCTCGAGCGTGTAGTTCTTGCCGAGCCATTCCTTCACCGCGACCACGCGCGGATCATCCGGGCCCACCTTTGCATAAATCAGCGAAAGGAGACCTGCATAGGAGATCGAGCCATAGGAACGCAGCGCGGTGCGACCGTCCGGCAGCTTGTCCTCTCCGGCCTTTGTCTCGCCCGGATTATAGATGAAGCCACCCTTGTTCTTCGCATCGTCGGAAGCCCACTCCTGGTCATTGGAGCCCGGCAGGTTCTGGCAGCGGGAAAGGAACTTCGCCGCGGCATTCCAATCGAGATCAGGAGCATCGGCACCGTCTTCCACGAACTTGTTGGAAAGCGCCATCGCCTCGATCGCGAGGTAGGTATTGGAGAGGTCGGAGCGGTCGTTCTTCGAGCCGTAGCCGATGCCGCCGTCATACTTGCCATCGGTCTTGCCCTTTTCGCCCGTATCCCACTGCTCGCCCACCAGGTGCTTGCGGCCTTTCAGGATCGCGGGAACGAATTCCGGGCGATCCGCGGCGCTCAGCGCGGTGACGGAGGTGGCGGTGTTATAAACGGAAAGACCCTTGTTATAAATGCCGCCGTCTTCCTTCTGCTGCTTGAGCAGCCAGTCGAAGCCTTTCGCGATGTGCGCAGGCAGTTCCTTCTTTCCCTCCACGGCGGGATCGCGGACCGCGGCGGTCAGCGCCAGCGCCGAGAAGGCGGGAAGCTCGGCATTGTCCCAGTGGCCATCCTCCTGCTGCTGTTTCGCCAGGAAGGCATTGCCGCGGGCGATCGCTTCCTTGATCTCGATCTGCAGGGACAGGTAGGGGTTCTTCGTCGTTTGGCCTTGGGCGAGCGCCATGGTCGAGGCGACGGCGAGGCTGAGTGCTGCTGCTTTCATTTCTTTTCAGCGGGTTTCGCGGGTTCGGCGGGTTTCTTGTAGGGAGAGATGATGACGGTGACTTTTGTTCCCTCCGGCGGCACGCGCTTGGGGAAGGGGAGCCAGACTTCGTCGGAATTGTTGTCCTTGCCGGAGAAGTTGATCAGCGCGGCATTGCTCAGGAAGATCGCCGAGATGTCACCGGTTGCTTCGGCCTGATACTTGTTGTCGTAGAAAATCGAGCCGCCATAGACCCATGGATCGGCGGGCATCGCCTGTCCGGTGCTGGCGTTGGAGATCCACTCGTTGATCTTTGCCGTGCGGGTCTTGCCCTGATCCTCCCACTCCACGCTCATTTCGATGCGATTGGCGGCCTTCACTTCTTCTTTCACCACCGGATAGCGGTTGGTGATGCTGCCGTCTTCCTCATAGGCCGCGTAGAACTCCGGGGAGCCTTCGTAGCGGAGCAGCTTGAATGCGAGGTTCAGGTAGGTCGGCGGGACCTCAGTGAGCAGCAGGGACTCGTGGACCTTGCCCTTGGCGTGCACGATCGCGAATTCCAGCAACTCGCCATTCGCCATGTTCACGGCGGCGGGGAAGCGGATCTCGCGGGTCTTCTTGTTCAGGATCACGTCACCGATCTGCACCCGATCTGCATCGAGTTCCTTGATCGGCGGTTTGTTCTCCGCCACCGGCTGGTCCGGGGCAGGCAGGGTGCTCGGTTCTACCGGTGCCTGATCCTTGGCTGGATCGGCACTCAGGAGCCCCGTGGCGGCAAAAAAAAGGAGGAATCCGCGTGGCATGCGGTGAACGTTCCCATGAGAAACGGAGAGGTCCAGTGTTCTCTTAGGGCCGATGTATCGGCTGCAGCGATTTTCCGAATTCGGACCAGCACAGCCGGGTAATCTTCGAATCCAGCGCTTGGGTGGGATTCTCCTCCGTCGCCAGCGGCTCGGGCGGATTGAATTCCGTGGTGGCGGCCAATTGGTAGGCCACCAGCTTGTAGGCTCCCGTCAGGATTTCCCGGCGCAACTGCTCCGGTTCCGTGGCGAGGGAGAGCGGGAGCTGGCCCGTAGAGGCCGCGCCACTGCCATCGGCCGTCATCTGGAGGAGTATCCCTGGAGAAGAGCCTTCCTTGCGGTCCGGACGCTCCACCCGGGGCTCGAACTTGATGATGCCGGAGGAATGCCGCCCGAGTTCATGGCAGCATTTGGTCAGGATTTCCTCAAGGGCGTCCGCTTGCGCGCTCGAGGGCACGGAGGCCTCAAGTACCACCGGGAGAGCGGCTTCCGGGTCAGTATTCCACATCGCCACCAGCGGGCGCAGGCGCCGGACCCCCGCCAGAGCCGCATCACGTTCCGTCGGAGTGGCCTCGTGACAAACATCGATCACTCGTTCCCAAGCAAGCAGGGCCCGGCTATTGCCGCGCTGCTCCTCAAGATGGATGGCCAGCGTGATGAAAGCACTGGCCCCCTGTCCGGCGTGTTCCCCGTAGGTGCTGAGAGTGGCAGGGGCATCAGGTTCACCGGGATCGATTACCGGTGCGGCGCGGATCGGGCTTTCGATCGCGGCGTTCGCTTTCCGGTCCTCCTCGATCGAAAAAAGCCCGGATTTCTTCGCCACGGACATGGCCGCGTCTTCCCGCACTTGGGCGAGCTCTGCCACGCTCGGCGGCGTCATGAAGTCCATGTGGCGGGTGCCCGTATACCATGGCGCACCGATCGCCACCGCGCTAAGCAGGATCACGATCGGAATGGGCACACGGTTCACGGGCGCGACCATTCCGCATCCCGGGCCACTCGCCAAGAGTCAAGTGGACTGACTTATTGCCAAGTGAGCACCGTTTCGAAGGGGCTGGAAGCACAACGAAAAAACGCGCCGCGGACGAACCGTGGCGCGTTTTGGAAAATTCGGATCTGCCTCCCAATTACTTGTTCTTGGAGTCGGCGGCCTTCACGAGCATGGCCTTCTTGCCGACGCGGCCGCGGAGGTAGTGCAGCTTGGCGCGGCGAACCTTGCCCTTGCTGACCACTTCGATCTTGGAGATACGCGGGGTGTGCAGCGGGAACACACGCTCGACACCTTCGCCGTAGGAGATCTTACGGACGGTGAAGGAAGCGTTCACGCTGGTGCCGCGGCGGGCGATGACGATGCCTGCAAAGATCTGCACGCGCTCTTTGCCACCTTCCACAACCCGGGTGTGCACCTTCACGGAATCACCAACGCGGAAGTCTGCGACGTCCGATTTCAGCTGCTCCTGCTCGATTTTCTTGATGATGTCCATGGCGGTCCTCCTTGCTTTGGAAAAGTGAATGATTCGCACCCGGCGGCGCGAGGGGCGGGAGAACTAGGGGAACGAACCCCCGATTGCAACCGCGAAATTCGCGAATTTACCGGGAATTTCAAGCGGGCTTCAGCCATTTCCAACCTTGTGGGCTTCCCGGAAGCTCAAGAGCGCTCCACCTTCTTCGCTGCGGCCCGCGACTTTCCGGTAGAAACAGTCGTTCCGGCCCGTGTGGCAGCAGCCACCGCCGAGTTGCTCGACGTAGACCACCAGCGCATCCTGGTCGCAGTCGGTGCGGATCTCCACCACCTTTTGGACCTGACCGGAGGTCTTGCCCTTGTGCCAGATTTCCTTCCGGCTGCGGGACCAGTAGACGGCCTCGCCCAGCTCTAGTGTGAGCTTCAGGGACTCGGCGTTCATATAGGCAAGCATGAGCGGCTCCTTGGTCGCTGCGTCGATCGCCATTGCAGGCACCAGACCGTCGGCATCGAACTTCGGGGTGAAAACGAGGCCTTCTTCGAGCTGCTTCTTGTCACCGGGCGGTGGAAACGCGTTCATGTCAGGGCCTGTAGATGCAGGATGGCACCGGGGCAAGCCGTGTGTCCGCCAGCCTGAAATTCCTCCCGCTGGAAAGGAAATGCGGCCCGGGAGCTTCCTCCCGGACCGCAGGGAATCCCGCCAGCCGTGTCGATCAGGGAGCCGGCCGCAGCCGGAAGAACTGCTTCTTCAGAGACGGTGTGTAGGGGAGCGTCACACTGTTGGCAGTCACGCCCGGAACATCCGTCCACGGGTTTGCGAGGTTGTTGGAGGTTTCCAGCACATACCCGGTGATTGCCGTGGGCCAGGACACGGTGACGGAAGCACCGTTGTTCTGGATGCTCAGCTCCGGAAGCAGGATATCCGGGGTGAGCGTCAGCGGATCCGAGAAGTCCACCCATGCGAAGTAGAAGTTGCTATCCCGGAGCGGGGCAACGGCGAAACCCTCGTTGATCGTGGGATCCGAAACACGGGATTCCACGACGAAGCGGTTGGTCTGGCTGTTATACTCATAGCTCAGGGAGGCGGTATCCACATACTCCGGTTCCTCAGGATGATTACCCACGGCCTGCAGGATCAGCATGCCCGATTGGCCGGTCTTTCCGGGGATGGAAATCTCATAGCGTCCCGTCGATGGACGGGTCACCGTGAAATCTCCGCCGGAGTGGATCTTGCTGCCATTTGCCCCGGAGATCTCGCCACCGATCAGGTTGGTCGCGGTATAGGGGATATGGAGGAAGGAAAACTCGCTCCGGTCATTGGAAATGTATTCGGCGAGGGAATACAGGAAGGCTACTTCACGGATGCCGATGGTCCACCCGCTGCCATCCGGCTTGATCGCACAGTTGGCTTGGGGGCCGCGGCTCGTAGTGTCGTCATTCGGCACTAGGAATAGCATTCCATCGTCGCGCGAGTCCACGCCGGGCAAGGACAAGGTGGCCAGCCCGCCATAGCCGCCTCCTTCGCCCAATTGCGTCCATTGCAGGATCGCACCTGCCGAGTTCGGGTCCAGCGCTGCCGTGCCTTGGGACGCCGCCGGACTATGAGCACCCGGGAATTGCCAGAAGGCGGAGCCATCTGCTTGGGCATTGGCGAAGTAGCCGCTCATCCAGCCGTCTTCATAGGGAAACCAAGCGGTCGAGATGCTGAAGGCCGCCCGCTGGAAGCCGCCCGCACCGTTGGCGTCGTTGTTCGGGTGGGGACCGGTATCGCCGCGCTTGGCCATCCGGGTATACAAGCGGCCATTGCCGAAAGTGCCGTCCTGCATGTGATAGGAGTTCGCGCTGGAGAAATCCACCGCCTGATAAGTATGCGGGAAGAAGGGGGAGGCCCCGTCGTTCCATGACACAGTGCCATTGACCCGGACCGTGGGAATCAGGATCCCGTGCTGCAATGAGGGAAACCATGCTTGAGAAGCAGGATCAGTCACAGCCGGGGTATCCCGGTCACGGTTCGGATTCGTATAAGGCCCCAGATTCGACCGGGCGCTCACCGGGTCGCGCGGGGAAATGCCGAAGTCGATGGCACCCGTCGCATAGCGTCCCGTCGAAAACGCGACAGGTCCTTGGGAGTCGATGTCCAGGATCAGATCCCGGGAAATCGATGCAAACCCTTGGGTGTTCCAAACGATCGGCCCGCTCGATGATTTGTCTGCCGTCCAGCCGATCCCGTCCGACGGGATCGAAAGGTTCCAGTTCACTCCGGTCACGGAGTTTACGGGATAAACGCCCGGGACATTCCCCGCGGTAACAGGGCTTCCCCCTTGGGTCGCCACAGGCGGCTTCGCGGCGTTGCCGTAGTCACTGAAAGTGCTTCGCACCCGGTGATTCTGGTTCTCGCCGGAATCAATGTGCGCCACCGCTGCCAAGCCGACATACACCGTGGCGGGAAAGGCCGCAGGATCCGTGGCATATTCTGCCAGCACGGTCCACGTGATGCCGTCCTTGCTCGACATGGTCTGGAAAAGATCGCCGGTCCTGCGGACCCGCAGCCAGACAGAGTAAAGGGACCCGCTCGCAGGCCGGAAGGTTCCAGGATAGGGGCCGCCGAAGTAGCGATAGTCCGGAGCGGAAAGCGGCGGGTCTTCCGTTTCTCCGTTTAGCGAGGGCCGGGAAATGGTTTCGACATAACCTGCTCCCGTTGGGTCGGGGATGCCGCTTACCTGGATATTCGGGCTGCCGGGGCTGAGGCTGGCGCGGACTTGCAGGGATCCCTTTGCCGAAGTCTGCTGGCCGGTAGGATCATCGGCGTCCACATTGTGAAGCAGTACCTTCACATCGAAGTCGCCCGTTCGCTGTTCGTGGAGATAGGTGAAGGAGTCGGCAGTGCCGTAGGTATCGCCGCCGCCGGCGGTGACGGTTGTCGAGGCATCGGGGTTTGCAGTCACGATGCCCGTGACGGGATTGTTGATGTCGGTTTTTGTTAGCCCGGCTTGGCCGTGGGCTTGACCGGCAAGGCCAAGCGCCGCGAAGCAGCAGAGGCGGCTCCAAGAGGGGGAATGGTTCAGGATCATGTTTTTTAGGTTCTTGGGACTTGGGTTTGTGATGCGCCGACCGAAGTCGGCGGTGCTCTGAGATCCAGGTCTGAGATGCAAAGGGCACTTCCCAAGTCTGTCCCATGTAATGGGTGAACCATGTTAGGATGTAATTTTCAGATCATAAAAGTTGAAAATGATGACTTATTTTTTGGATGTTTGTGAATGAAGGTGGTTTTGTGTGTTCGTAAGTGCTGGTTTCGGTCTCTTGATCGGACGGAAGGCTCTTGGCTGGACGGGGGGTGGTAAATCGTTGATAGCCAAGAGAACCCCTCTGGCGTGCATATCTGCTCGACCCCTCCTCAAGTGTTCATGAGAGCGGGCGAATCGCGGACGTTCGACATCGCATGGACGCCTCGAAAGGACGAAAAGGGCCGCGTTTTCATCCTTCTCGCCGTCCGGGCACCTATCAAGTCCTCGGAGCCATTCCCGGTAACCGTAGCTCCTTGACCGGCCGTCGGATCTCCTGTTTCCGATCCGCGATCAACCCTCTCCCACACCCTCCCGCGCCCAGCGGTTGGCCAGAAGGCCATTCACCAACAACTGCAGCGGGTGGTAAAACATGATCGGTAGCAGAATCAGCGAGATGTCGCTGTTCTTGCCGAAGATCAGCATCGCCAGCGGCACGCCCATCGCCAGGGTCTTCTTTACGGAGCAGAAGTAAGCCGCGATGCTATCCGGCCGGTCCAGCTTCAGCAGCTTGCAGGACAGTCCCACCAGCAGCGACATGCCAGTAAAGAGCACCACTACCACAGCGGTGGTCGCGAGGGTGAGCCCGGCCCCATACTTCTGCCAGATGTTCTCTTTTACGGAATCGCAGAAGGCCGAGTAGACGATGAAAAGGATGACCGCGTTGCTGATCCGCGTGATCCAGACCTTGTTCCGGTCGACGAAGTCCTTCAGCCGCGGCCGCAGCGCCATGCCGATCCCAAAGGGTAGCAGGGTCAGAAGCGTGATCTTCAACAGTAGGGGGCCGAAGGGTTGATGCTGCCCCGTCGACTGCATCAGCACATGCACCAGCAGCGGCGTGACGATCACCCCGAGGATGTTCGAGAACGCGGCATTGAAGAGCGCCCCGGCGGTGTTCCCGCGTGCCACTGCCGTGAGCACCACGGAGGTGGAGATGGTGGAAGGCAGCACGCAGAGGTAGAGGAAACCCTGGCGGATCGCCTCCGGCTGGCCTCGCCAGAAATGGGGCACCGTCCAGTCGAGCAGCAGCCCGACGAGCGGGAAGACGACAAAGGTGAAGGCCTGGATGACCAGGTGGAGGCGCCAATTCGCGGCACCGCTGCGGATCTTCTCGATCGCGAGCGAGAGCCCTTGGAGAAACAGGATCAGGGCGATCCCGCCATTGTTGACCAGTTCCGGCTGCAGCGCCCCGCCGCGGGCCCCGGGGCCGGGGAAGAGAAAGGCAGCGACGACGGCTAGTACCAGGCCGAGCAGGAAACCGTTGCTGCGGAGCCAAGCGGCAGGGGTGATTGCGGATGAGGTGGCCATCGGCTGGCCCTGCCCATAAGCCCCCGCCGGGAAATGGCAATGGGGAAGCTAGAATTGAAGCCGCTTGGAAAGAGTCGTTTTCATACAGCTCATTGGGCGCCAAACAAGGAGGACGCACTCCAAGCTTGCTGCCAATTGACGCCACCCGAGAGGGTTAGTAGATGAATCGCTCATGGGGCAGATATTCATAAGCTATTCTCACGCGGATCAGGAATTTGTATCGCTGCTGGCGAGAGGGCTGAAAATTGCGGGCTACAATCTCTGGCGAGATATTGATCGAATGAGTGGGGGGCAGTCGATTTCGCGTGAGGTCGAAGTTGGAATCGATACCTCTTCCGTTTTTCTGACAGTAGTTACGGAGAATTTTGATAAGAGTAAGTGGCTTAGGAACGAGCTTGCTCGCGCTGTCGGGGCTGGTGTGTCGGTTGTTCCTGTTGTCTTTAGCGGGGCAAAGGTTCCTATCCAATTGGAGGATCCCTTACGGATAGTGGTCCGGGAATCCGGTCCGAATTGGAGCGCTGATGAAATATTGCGCGTGGTCGAAGAGATTCAGAGGGCTGCCGGACGAGTGGAAGAAGACGATTTTGATGATTTTGATGACAGCGACAGCAGCGATGATTGGGATGAAAATGATGACTTTGCCTCACGTCTAACCAATACAAGGTGGTCGTGGTGTGAAAATCCCGATGCTCGCGACGATGCTGGAATGTGGATTGAGTTTTTACCTGGCGGCGAGCTCAGGAAATCTTGGCGCCCTGAGAGGGGTAAATGGGCAGTAACCGGGAACGGCTTGGTGCTGTATAAGGGGCATGTTCTGATCTTCGACCTCCCACAACGGAGATTTCGGGGAGCCCTTGCATCCATTGAGAAGCCCAATGCGGAGCGCACGGGACGTTTGATGGCAGGGGGATTAGATTGAGCCCGCTGCTTGGTCCACAGGGGTTGCCACGATTTGCGGTGGCATTTGCTGTCATTTCCCTCCATAGCCGCGGCCCGCGTTTTTCCGCCATGGAATCCCTTACTGTCATCAAGGCCGGCACCGGTGTCCTGACCCGCGCGAGCGACGGGATGCTGGATGGCGCGGCGCTGGTCCGTCTCGTCACCGCCATCGCCGGCCTCGTGGAACAAGGGCACCGCTGCCTGCTGGTAAGTTCCGGTGCGGTCGGTGCCGGGGTTTCCGCCTTCGGGCTGGAAGGCTACCCGAGCGATCTGACCACGAAGCAGGCCTGCGCTGCCGTCGGCCAAGCCCGCCTGATGCACACCTACGAGAGCCTGTTCCGGAACTTCGATCTGGCCGTGGCCCAGGTGCTTCTGACCGCCAGCGACCTCCAGACGCCGGAGCGCCGCGAATATGTTTCGAATACCCTGCGCCGCCTGCTGGCCGAGCCGAGGATCGTCCCGATCATCAATGAAAACGACTCCGTGGCGGTGGAAGAGCTGCGGGTGGGGGACAACGACATGCTTTCCTCCCATGTGGCCCGCCTGCTGGGCGCGAAGACACTGGTCCTGCTGACCTCCGTGGACGGCTTGCTCTCGCCGGAGACCAACGAACTGGTGGAGGAAGTGCCGGACGTGGATGCGGTGCTTGGCTTTGCCAAGGACGAGCGCGGCCGCTTCTCCATTGGCGGCATGGCCTCAAAGCTCCAGGCGGTAAAGAACTCCGTGGATGCGGGGATCACCGTCCACATCGCCCACGGCCGCAAGCCGGAGCGCCTCGCCGGGATCATGTCCGGGGAAAAGGGGCTCTCTACCCGCTTCGACGCCCGCTGAATTTTCCCTGATCGAAAATTCGTCCGTGTATTCCGGGCATTCCGTGGTTCCTTCCCGCGCCTTTCCTGACCTGACATGACCGAAGCCGAAGTCTTCACCGCCGTCGAAACGCTGGCTCGCAATGCTCGCACCGCCTCCTACCGGCTGTCCCAGCTTTCCACCCATGCGAAGAACGCCATTCTGGAAGCGATGGCCGCGGAGCTGCGTGCCCGGACTCCGGAAATCGTGGCTGCGAACGCGCTGGATCTGAAGGCCGGTGAGGAAAAGGGCCTCTCCAAGCCGATGCTGGAGCGCCTGAAGCTCGATGAGAAGAAGGTGGAAGCGATCGCCCGTGGCATCGATCAGGTCGTGGCGCTGCCCGACCCCGTCGGTCAGGTGATGGACGAGTGGGCGCGTCCGAATGGCATGCGCCTCCAGCAGGTCCGCGTGCCCATCGGCACCATCGGCATCATTTACGAAAGCCGTCCGAACGTCACCAGCGATGCAGCTGTGCTCTGCTTCAAGACCGGGAACGCTACGATTCTCCGCGGCGGCTCTGAAGCCATTCACAGCAATCGCGCCATCGCTGAAGCCCTGCAAGCCGGTGGCGAAAAGGTGGGTCTGCCCGCGCATGCCATTCAATTGATCCCATTCACGGATCGTTCGAGTGTCAGCGCCCTGTGCCAGATGGACAAATGGCTGGATCTAATCATC